>CAVPNR010000061.1:0-12596 GCA_963706645.1 uncultured Acidobacteriaceae bacterium | reverse complement strand
CGCCTAACTCGGGTTCACAACCCATCCCATTGGAACACCCGCGTATTTCAGATGACCTGAACTTGAGTGTAAGCGCCCAGGACCTCAAGCGACTGGTCCGCTTCCTCAGCCAACCGATGATACCAACTGCGGAAGCCGCCTCTTTGCTGAAGTAAGAGGAACAACTCAACCGCCGCAATCATTGCAGCCAGAAGGACATTCCGATCGCGGACTTTTTCCATACCCACGGGATACTTCGGCAACAATTTCGCCCCTTGGGCGAATGACTGATTAGCACAGTGGGGTAACCTCACAAGAGCAGGAGATTTGTGCGGCTGTGTCATTCATAGCCTTTGAACTTCGCGACGATTACCGTTATGTCGTCGTGCTGTTCCTGAGAGCCGAAGCGCCGAACCCCATCCACGATTGCTGCCAGTAAAGCCTCGCACGACAGTTCGCGATGTTGCCGCAGGGCCTCAATCAGAAGCCGCTCACCAAATTCTTCTCCTCGATCGTTACTGGCTTCGGTGACGCCATCGGTATAGAGTGCAAGCACATCACCGGGAAAGAGTTCTTGCTCCTGCAGGGAACAATCCCATTCCTTGAAGAGCCCCAGCAGCGTGCTGGTCGACTCAAGCCGCTCAACATCGCCATCTCTTCTCAACAAGAGTCCCGACAAATGTCCGCAATTGGCGTAGCGCAATCGCCGCGTTGCGTCGTCGTACTCGGCAAACAAAAGCGATGCGTAGGCACTGTCGCTGGTGTTGTCATAGAAGTGGCGGTTCACTGATCTGAGCAATGCCTCAGGCTGATCGAAGGCCAATGACAACTGGCTCCGCAGGCTGGCCTGCAGATTCGCCATCAGCAGCGCGGCGGCAATGCCCTTGCCAGAAACGTCGCCGATGATCAGCCCCAGCCGTTGCGGTCCGAGATTCAGAAAGTCGAAGTAGTCCCCTCCTACCTGTCGCGCCTGCAGGCAGGTACCTGCATAGTCGACCGTCTTCAATTGCGGCGGAATCTGCGGAAACAGCCGCGCCTGCACTTGCTTGGCGATCTCCAGTTCCTGGGCGGCACGGCGTTCGGCTTCGAGTTTTTCAGCCTGCGTCCGCCGGCGCAATTCAAGGCTTCGTCTCACTTCATCGAACCCTTCCAGGCCAAACGCATTCCCGTCTGGATCCTCGAAGCGCGCATAGGTGCCGCCCCACCCCGGCGTCTCCGGCGCAAATAAGAACCGAACGCCGCGTTCACTCCATTCTTTGTACGTGGCGTGAACATCTTCCGTCATAAAGAGAACCCAGCGGTAGCCTCCAATGAGCTTGTATTCGGGCCGGTCGGGCTTCGGCTCAACCAGCGCAAGATTGGCGCTGCCCTCGGGAGGCGCCACCTCAATCCAGCGGACGCCGGTGGGAAGGCACTGTTCTGTCAGGAGTTCGAAGCCCAGTAGGTCGACGTAGAACCGCTTGCTCACTTCCAGATCGCGGACAAAGACGACGATGTCCTGGATACTGAGGTAGGGCTCTTCGCGTCCCATGCGAAGCACGGTGCGGTTCGCCCACGAGCGGAAGGGGTCACTGGCCATCGGCGTGATTATAAGGTGCGACTCTTGAAAGCAGGCGTTTTGAGGGGATTAATGAGATGGTCCGCCGCCGAGTAGGATTTGACTCGGGGGTTTAGATCAGGAGGATCATCACATGAACATCGCATCCATCGGCATCGATCTGGGCAAGACCACCTTTCACCTGGTTGCATTGGGAGAGCGCAACAAGATTCTGCTGCGCAGGAAATTCTCACGCTCGCAATTGCTAGCCTACACCGCGAACCTGCCGGCCTCATTAATCGGACTAGAGGCATGTGCGGGAGCACACTTCATGGGAGCCGCACTACGAGAACAAGGGCACCAGGTGCGACTCATCCCGGCGCAGTTTGTAAAGCCTTACCGCAAGTCGAACAAGAACGATTTCATCGATGCGGAAGCGATCGCCGAAGCCGTGACCAAGCAGAACATGCGCTTTGTGCAGATCAAAACGCAGGAGCAACTCGATTGGCAGGCCATGCACCGTGTGCGCGACCGACTGGTGCAGCGTCGCACGGCGCTGATCAACGAGATCCGCGGATTCCTGCTGGAACGCGGCCTCACCTTCGCGGCGCGGCCCATCTACCTGCGCAAGAACCTACCCACCGTTATTGAAGATGCCGAGCAAAACCTGAGTTCTCACCTGCGCTGGCTGCTGGATCGGCTGTGGCAAGAGTGGAAGCAGACAGAGACCGAGATCGAGGCGATCAGCGACGAGATTGCACGCATCAGTAATGAGGATGCACGCTGCCGGCAGCTCCGGCAGATCCCCGGCTTTGGCCCGCTTGTTTCCACCGCCACGGTGGCCGCCATCGGCAACGGCTCTGCCTTTCGTCGCGGACGCGACTTCGCAGCCTGGGTGGGGGTGGTGCCGCGGCAGTACTCCACCGGGGGCAAGCAGAAACTCTACGGCATCAGCAAGCGCGGCAATATTTATCTGCGTCGCATGTTGATCCACGGTGCTCGGGCGGTACTGTTTCGCGTCAAGTACGACACCGGAGGATTCGGGCAGTGGGTACACCGACTTGCCCAACGTGCTCCAAGCAACAAAGTCGTGGTAGCAATTGCCAACAAACTGGCGCGCATCGCCTGGGCCGTGCTGTCCAGCGGCCAAGACTATCGACATCAGCCGCGGCAGCAACTGGCGGCCGCTTGATGGCCGTGGAAAAGACGCTCCGCTTGGAAAGCACAAAACGCTTTCCACTTTTCCACCGCCACGACGACGGGAGTTAGAAAGAGTTCTACCAAGGTCTGCTGAGGAGAGAAGGAGACGAAAGAACAGTCCA
Organism: uncultured Acidobacteriaceae bacterium; assembly: GCA_963706645.1. Lineage (GTDB taxonomy): Bacteria > Acidobacteriota > Terriglobia > Terriglobales > Acidobacteriaceae > Sulfotelmatobacter. The sequence continues at coordinate 9,758 of CAVPNR010000061.1, read as the reverse complement.
ACGGCGTGCCGGAAAACCTGAACGCTCAAACGCGTCCCTAGTGACCGCGGGATTTAAAAGGACCGACACGTGCGGATCATCATCAAGTGCCCGGAGAGCAATTCTCCACTAAGAGGCCGGATACATTTACGCGGACTATCCTTTCGACCAACTTCAAACCTCTTGCAGTTCGGCGGCGGACCATACATTTGAGCGTAATGATTCCATAAACAATGTCGGCTCCCATCGACCGAGTAAACTTTGGAGGCGCAAACCAACCAAAGGCTCGGAGGAAAGGAGCCGAACATGCTGATTATAGGTTGTGACTATCATCCGGGCTTCCAGCAAATTGCGTACGTGGATACAGACACGGGTGAGCTGAGCGAACGGCGCTTGGCACATCGCGAACAGGCCGAGCAGTTTTACCGGGAGCTCAAGCAGCGAAATCTAGCGGTGCGAGTGGGGATGGAGTCCAGTGGACACTCGCGCTGGTTCGAGCGCTTGCTGCACGAGCTAGGATTTGAGTTGTGGATCGGAGATGCGGCCGAGATTCGCACCAAGCGAGTGCGCAAGCAAAAGACGGATCGCCAGGACGCGCAGCTACTATTGCGGCTGATGATGGAAGACCGCTTTCCGCGGATCTGGGTGCCCGACGCGGCCAATCGGGACATGCGACAGTTGCTGTGGCATCGACACCGATTGGTGCAGATGCGCACGCGGGTGATGAATCAGTTGCATGTGGTGGCACTGAACGAAGGGCTGCGGCGCAAGAAAGCGCTGTGGCGGCCAGCAGGCCGCGCGGAGTTGGAGTCGATCGTGTTGGCACCGTGGGCGAGCCGGCGACGTCAGGACCTGCTCAACTTGCTCGACCAACTGACGCCGGAGATCCAGGAACTCACGCGTGCGCTGGAAGAGGAAGTGGAGAAGCGTCCGGTGACGCGGCGACTGATGACGCATCCCGGAGTCGGACCGCTGACGGCGCTGGCCTACGAGTTGGTGATCGGAACTCCCGAACGTTTTCACTGCGGGAAACAGATCGCCAGCTATCTAGGGCTGGTTCCCGAGGAGAAGTCCAGCGGGGATCGGCGCCGGTTGGGACACATCAGCAAGCAAGGCAACGTGCTGCTGCGGTTTCTGCTGGTGGAAGCGGCGCAGGTCACGGTGCGCAGTCACCCGGAGTGGCGCCATAAGTTCTTTCACCTCGCCCAACGGCGGGGACGGAAGATTGCCAAGGTAGCCATGGCGCGGAAACTGGCGGTGCATCTGTACTGGATGTGGCGCCAGGGTTGCGACTACGGCCCATGGCAAAAGCTCGGTTCGCACGCGGGAGAGCCCGGAAATCCCTATGGTGTGCAGTAAATCACCGACGTAATGATTGGGCATCCCGCTCCCTGTTGGTGAGGGAGTTCGAATAAAGGAATCTTGATCGCAGTAGGGGATCGAAGAGATGGCTGGGTCGGACCGAGTGGCTGACCCGAAACGATTCAAAGCGAGCCCAGGTTGGAAACGCGCAACCCAACTGATAGAGCGAAATGGCGCTCTTCTTCGAGTGCATGCAGTAGTGTGCGCAGATCGTGCTTGACAGTGCCGACATTGTTAGAGATGGGATTTTACGTCACTTGAGAAGCGGAGCGGTAGGCTTCATATTTCCAACCCTGTCGTTGAATCCATCTTCGAAAGAGGTCTAAAGGCCAGTCTTGCCCACATTTCCTTTCAAATTGGAGTGAATGAGGAGCGAATAGCCCATCGTAAGCTGATCGAGATGTAGCTCAAAAGGTCGATTTCTATGTTCTTGCCGGACGGATCTTCGCGCAAAAGCAAGTTCCTGTTCACACGCCCCAAGGCAACTTCTGTGGCCAGCCGATTGAAGCCAGCCAAAACATCAGCTAGCTGTATACCAGCATTCTCGTGGGAATGAACACTCGAAAACCTTGCGGATGCCATCGATGATGTAGTAGAGGCGAGAAGAAATTGCTGATATCTTAACTTGTTCACTATTATTCCCTCGTCGAAAACCAAGTCGACGCATTCTCCTTCCGCGACAGAAGAGGGATTCCGTTTTGAGAAAATGAGCGATCTGCTCGGTACTGCGCTCAGCTGCGCGTTGCTTGTCGCGCCCTTCGTTAATTACAATCAGCGGAATTGAGTCATGAAGACGGATCATCAATTCCTGACTCAGCGCCTCGCGCTTTTTGTTGAGGAATGGGGCGCATGCCGTGCCACTGAACTTCGTCCGCTGGGGTGAGTCCAAACTGCTGCTTAAGCTTATTAAGGGCAGACTCGACTGCACTCGAGTCGCGAACTCCCAGTGCAGCAAGAATGGTGTGTGGGCGGTGTTCTATTTCAATTTCGGAATCGTCGATGGCGAAAAGCATCTCACAATACCCCTTTTTGTTGTCAGTTCCGATTTAGCTTAATGCTTCAAACTTGGATGAGGTAAAATAGTTAGTTTCGGTGTTCACTTCCCGCACTGCCAACGAGTTGAGCAAGCGACTGCCAATGCCGTAGATGCGGTCGGTAGCCCTGCCGAATCCTGCTTGCATACCAGCGGGACACTCCTATGCTTGATCGCATGACAGATGTCCCAACGTTTGAGAGGAGTGGCCGGCTGTCCTCTATAATTCGCACCGGGGGCCCCATGAAACACATGTCCGCAGTAGTCCAGCAGTTAAAGAAGGAACGCGCGCACGTACACAAGCAGCTCCAGCGTATAGACGAAGCACTCGCGGCGTTGGGAAGCGGCTCGAACGGGATGTCGGCAGCCGGTCGGCGGGCAATCAGCTTGGCTCAGAAAAAGCGATGGGCGAAGACGAGGACAGCGAAGCCGAAGCGCACGATCTCGGCGGCGGGACGAAGGCGGGTCGCGGCGGCACAGAGAGCACGGTGGGCTAAGGTGAAGAGCGCAAAGAAGGCTGCCTAACCGGGCGTGGCAATGCCGCCTTGTCCGATCCTTGTTTCTTGCACAACGAATTTACCGCTGTTAAACCCAGATTCCATTTCCCACGTGCAGCCTCAGCAAAAACCGGGCACTTGTCCCATCATGGTGGATGGCGAAGTGGCCATCAGCTGAACGCGCCAAGAATTTACGAGTCCGCGACGGTGGATCGTCCAATTTCGCAGAAGCCGATTTCTGGGAAGTCATCGAGATTTCACTTGTCCGATTACAGACTTGTGGCTCGGACAACTCCGGCGTCGCCGGCAACTCAGGCTGAACGATCAGCCGCCACGTTACTCCGTTGGTAAATAAAACACCGACTTTTAGTTGCTAATCCGACGGCTTCTGCGATCGTGTGTTCATCCTTCGCGATGGTCGCATCGCAAAAGAGCGGCAGCTCAATGCGCTCTAGCAGGATTCCCGCCTTAGCATCGCGCCCCACACCAGTGGAGCCAGGATCTCGATATCTCGACAATCGTCACCCGTGTCGGCTTGGCGGATTCGGAAATGGCTGCATCTCACGGCCCGAGGATCACCGGCGCTCTAGATGGGCGCGATGCGGACTTTGGCTGTATACATAAAGTATGACATTTCTGCGCCGCATGGTAACGCCTTGTCACATCCGCAACGTTGGCTGGTGTCCGAAGGCGAGATTGGCGGGTTACACCTTTGGGGCGATTCAAATGTGCATAGCTCTGCTAGTGCTGTTGTCGCTGGGGCATCCGTCGCCGGCTTTCGCGGCCAATTCTGACCTGGAGACTGTGCTGACTGGCTCGCGCCAGCGTATAGAGAAATTGGACTATCGCGTAACCGGGCGTATCACACGAGTGGAAGGCGATGGCAAGCGGAAGAGCTACAAGTTTGTCGGTAAGGCTCACTGGTTTCCCGATGGTCTCCGTTTGCTATGCGAGATCTCGGGACCTGGCCCAGAGAAGACGCGCCTTCTCGTGCATATGAGCGTGAAGGGGCAAGTGGCCATCGAGGCGGTACTCCCCGGAGAGAAGGCCGCTAGCGTGTTGCCGTTCGAACGTTGGAACGACCCACTGGTTGGAACAGACTTCTCCTATGAAGACATGGTGGAGAGCCAGTTCTTCTGGAAGAATCAGGAACTCCTGGCTCCGGAGAAATACGGTGCACGCGATTGCTTTGTCCTCAAGAGCACGTCCGGCCCTCAGGACCGGACCTACTACGATTCGGTAACATCGTGGATTGACCGCGGCATTTTGTACCCTGTGCATGTCGTGAAGACGCTTCGCGCGACGGGGCAGCAGAAGGAATTTATTTACTATGGGTTGCGGCAAGTCGGCGGCGTTTGGTCTGCGACGCACGTGGAGGCAAAGCTGCCGGGGAAGCCCGGCTCCTCGATTCTTGAAATCGAACGGGGCTCGGGAAACGCAAATCTTGGACGCAAGGACTTTGATATCAGCCAGTCCAGCGCTCGAGGGGAAAAAGTACAATAACCCGGCTCGGTTGATTAGGCTGTTGCCAGAGCTGTCTGTCGCTGGAGTATCCTCGGTGTCCGCCGTCATCGCACCAGCGCCTTTTCAGAGCTTGCCGGGGCCCCTCGTAAGCCAAAGGGCCACCAATTCCAGTCGCCGGCAAGTTGCAATAGTGCCGGCCCGACAACCATGCGCACCACGGTAGCGTCAATGAACACTGCCACAGCGAGCGTAAAGCCTAGCATTTGGACGACCAGAAAACTTCCCACGATGAATGCGGTGAAAACGGCAATCATGATAGCCGCGGCGCTCGTGATGAGTCCGGCGGTCCGTGCCAGACCCTCGATTACCGCTGATCTCTCGGACAGACCGCGCCGCCGTTCTTCGAGGACTCGGGCGACAAGGAAGACTTCATAGTCCATGCTTAATCCGAAGACGATCGCAAACGAGAGAATCGGAACGATCGGGTATACGCTGCCACTCGGTCCGTGGAGCCCAAGATCTTGCTACCGTGGCCTTCCTGAAAAACGAGAACTAACGCACCGAAGGACGCGCCAACGGAGAGCAGATTGAGCAGAATCGCTTTGACCGCCGCAAATAGAGAACGTAACCCGATGAGCAGCGCCAGCAGGCTCCCCAATACGACGCCCACTACCACTCTAGGCAACCGCTCATTTACGACCGAGTCATAGTCTGCCTCGAGAGCGGGAACACCGCCGACCCTCAGAACAGCGCCAGGCATGCCGGTTATCGCCGCGACATCGGAGGAGCGCACGTCTCGTACCCATTGCACCTGTTCGTTAGGCGAAAGAGCAGAGGTGGGCAGCAACTCAATCAAAGTCGCTTGCCCATCGCTCCGAAGAAAGCTCTTGCGGACCGACTCGGGCACATCGTCAACGGCATCCGCAGTGTCAGACATTCCCGTGAAGGTCGGAAGAGATAGGACTTCTGCCGATCTAGGATCGCTCTGAAAGCTCTTCGTCAAGCGAGTGAGAGCTAGCCATCCAGATGGCGAAAGCGGCGGAGAGTGCGGCGGCAGCTCCAGAACCACTCGGAGGGACTGCACAATACCCGACCGTCCCATGATTTGAAGCGTGTGTAGTGCTTGCACTGACTCGGCTGCGGCCGGGAGCGAGTCATGGTCAGGAATGCCGGGAGCGATTCTCCGTGCCTGGTACGCAAGGAGCAGTAGCGGAATCCCGGCCACAAGCAGAGCCGTCCAGGGCCGGCGGGTTATGACGTCGCCCCAACGCACCCACCGTTCACTCGCCGCGCGTAGGCTGTCCCCGGTTTTGAATCGCTTGGCTGGAAGACGCACTCTGAGGGCATTGATGCGATGCCCGAGGAGGCCAAGCACCCAAGGCAGAATGAATGTACACAGCATCACACTGAAAACAGTTACCAGCAGGCCAGCTATCCCTATGGACCGCAGTTCGCTGATGGGCACGGTCAACAGGGCTGAAAATCCGATGGCAACCGTCGTGGCTGAGATGACCAGAGTCCGCCCCGCTTGGCCGGCGGCAATATCGGCAGCGGGACCGGGATCATATCCATCGGCCAATGCCTCACGAAACCGGCTCACCATCAGCAATGCATAGTCGATCCCCAAGCCAAGACCGAGCATCGTCGCCAGATTCTGCACCAGAATTGACAGCTGTAGATAATGCGCGAGTAGAGCTGCCGCGCCCAGCGCCATCGAGATTGAAAGTAGTCCAACCCCCAGCGGCAATAGCGCGGCCACAAGACTGCCGAATGCCAACAACAGCAACAAGAGAGTTACCGGCATTGCTCGTTCTTCGGCATGGTTGACGTCATCGGCGCTAACCTTGCGAAGATCGAAATTCAGTGGCGTTTCACCCGTAATCTCCAGTTTGATATTGGGGTATTGCGACCTAAGCTGACCTTCCATCCAGTCTGCTCTTGCCCTTAGTTGGGGGACCAACGCCTCGACGGTTTCATCGCGGGGGTCCAACCCGACGATGATCAAGGCCCCGCCATTGTTCCCAGTGAACATAGGATCTGGCCAATCCAGGCTCGAGACAGCACCCGATACTCCTGGGACGGTTCGCAATGAACCGGTAAGGAAGCCCAATGCATCTGCGCCTTTGGCTGAATCCGGGTCGGGAATGCCGCTGATCACCAGAACCAGACGGTGGGCGTACGGAGACTGGAAACGCTGCGCCAGTTCCAGGTCAACTTTTTCGGATTCTCCACCCTGGATGTGAACACTAGTCTCCAGGCGACGTTCGACTTTATAGGAAAAGGGCAGCAGCGCAGCTGCCATGACAAACCCCGACATGGCCAACCAGAATCGGCGGCGATCGGCACCATGGCCATTCTTCTGCTTGTCTCGAGCTGAATGGTGATCTGGGTCATTGGTATACGCCAAGCCAAAGAGCCTCACTCCAGTTAAGAATTTCTGGTGACGGACTTATCCCGTACAGGTAGCTAGGCGGCACAGACGGCAGTCCGACAACTGTCACTGGTGCGAGTGACCGATCTTGCCCTTTAGGTCTCGCGGACCAGCCTCTGGTAATTCCAATCGTGTCTTCCGACGCGTTGGCGCCAAGCAGCTAATTCGCAATTAGCTCCAAAGATAGGTGAGTGATGTCTCCAACGACTTCTACCCGTGCCTTTCTTGTCGACCAATTCGATTCGATACTGGCATCGACAGTCACAATGGCCCAGTACTCTCCAGGCAGGACCTGATTAAACACAAAAGAGCCACCGTCGCTGCATCTGCTGTGTACGCGAGCAAGGGTTGGCTGGCGCTCATCAACATCACCGTGACTTTGGCTGGCAACCGGGGGTTGTCGGAGTTGGACACCGTTCCGCTGACTGAAAATGTTGCTTGAGCCGGAATGTTGAATACGAGATCGGACGGAGGGTGACCTGGGCTGATATCTATCGCAGTTGCCTCAGACAGATCCGTGACACCAGGGAAGTAGACAAATGAGGTCAGGGCCTCCTCGATCCTATTCACGAAGAGTAGATGATACTTGCCCGGATCGACGTCTGTGACGCAAAAAAGGCCCTCCCTATCAGGTCCAGCTTCGCTATTTGGAACCGGGGATTTATTCCCTACCGGACAACAGGACCTGACTATCACTGGACCATCTGCGTCCGTCGGAACGACTCGGCCACATAGCTTGGTGGTTGCGGTCGATGCTTCTTTGTTTGCTGCTGGCGCCACGCGCTCCCCGCGAAGATAAGCTAAATTACTGCGGCTCTTTTCCGACCGTATTGTTCTAGTGCAGATGTTTGTCGACAGTTCGCCGGCCTTGTCTTTGAAGGCATACACGAGGTACTGCTTCCCAACTTCAAAATCGAATCCACAGTCGCCACCCCCCAGCCCGTACTAAGATGCATAATCTTCCGCTGATCACCGCGATAGGAGTGCAACACCTTCAACGAGACCAGAGCACCGGACCATCTTGGTCCAGGTCGGTAGCTAGGGTGGTATGACATCTCCAATTTGTGCCTCCTTCAACGTCCATCTCAATTCAACACTTTGGACTTTACCTTCGAATACTGCGTCAGCTCTATTCCACGTCGCCAATTCTGACGCATGTTGACCTGCGGCGGTGGCGCAGCACACGTACAACCAAAAACAACACTGGAATAAAGGTGAGTCCGACAATGACCGCCGCCACGAATCGAACACGCATTTTAATCCCCGTAGATTGGTGAGTATACTCGTTTTGAAGCAGCTTCAAAATTACTGAAGTTGGAAGGGCCCTTGACCGGAAGGTATGAAGCTGCGTCTTGCGGAAGTCACAGTTCCGTGCAACAGGAACAGGTCGCAAGAACCTTCCGCCCGGAAGGCCCCGGAAGAATCTGTGCGCTGCGTCTTCCTGCGTGACTCAGCCAAGGACGTATTCGCCGCAGCGGCAGCCAGCCGAAGTTACATCGTGCCTATTGCTTAAAGACCAGTGGTGGCCCGCTGGTTCGCTTCCCCTCAAGGTTGACCGTCACCTCGACACGGTCGGCGATCTTGACGAAGGGAATGCCTTTATTCATCCCGTAATCCTTACGATCGAAGGCCATCGTCCCTTTAATCTCACCGGACCCTGTGCCGATGCCAGTAACAGTAAACGTCAGCTTCTCGGGCTTAGATACTCCGCGGATACTCCCCGTCCCAGGCAGATCGAACGTGGTGGGACGAGTCTGAACAACCTTGTCTGAGTGAAAGGTGATGAACGGATCGTTCTCGACGTCGAAGAAATCTTTGCTCTTTATCTTGCGGTCTTTCATTCCGCTTCCGTATTGACGCTGTCGGCCTGAATTTTGATATCCAAGACGCCGGTCGTGACATCAGGAAGATGTAAATGTCATGGAGGCATCCCACTTCTTGAAAGTACCCTCCAGGGCCACCGACGACTTTATGTAGACGTAATCTTACTTTCGTCCACCGCAATCACGAAAACCGGCGGCTGGCCCTGGGCTAACGACGGGAGTCCCGGCGGATGCTACCAGGCAGAGGACCACGAATCGCATGCTGTTGAGTGTGCGCCTTGCAAACATAAACTTCCTCCCACCAGGCGCCATGAGCGCAACCCAGTGAATTCCCAAGAATCTTTGGAGTCTCACACTGGGTCGTCGCGCGGGGTACTGGGAACTGTGACAGGAGGGTCGGCCGCCAATTTTCCGACCGCTTCCCTCCAATCTGAGAAAAGATTAGGCCCTTCGCGGGTCAGGGAATGCGTGCCTCCTCACCATCGCAGGAGGATGAGCTCGGAACAAAACCCGGGCCCCATGGCGGCCAGCAGGCCCAGTGTGCCGGGCTCAGGGCGCCGGTTCCGCATGACATCTTCGAGCACCACCAGTACGGATGCCGAAGAGAGGTTTCCCACCTTGCGCAAACAATCCCACCAGGCGTCCAGTTCCCCGTTGTGCAAGCCCAACGCAGCCGCTGAATCCTCCAGCACCTTGGGGACCTCCAGTGTGCAGTACAAAGCTCTTAAGCTCGCTCCTTCGTATGCCTGTGATCCGCCAAGAAAGCGTCCACATCCCGTCCCAGATTTTCCCGAATCAGAGTCGGCACTTCGGTGGAGAGCAAGATCCGAAAACCCTTCTCGGAAATATTCCAGCCCATCATGTCTTCTGTGGCGGGATAAAAAACGGAGCGAGTCGCAAGAATCTCAGGTCCAGAAATCCCGGGCACGCGACGACTCCGAAGTCATCCCCGGCTACAACGACCGCGGCGGAGCCATCGGCGAACAATCCCGACGAAATCAGGTTTGCCACCGACAAGTCCTCACGCTGCAGAGTGAGCGAACAAAGCTCGACCGACACCAAGGCTGCCGCCTGCGAAGGATACGCGCGAACATAATCTGAGGCACTCGCGCGATCCCGGCAGCGCCCGCCACGCATCCCAGGCCAAAAATCGGAGTCCGACGAATGTT
>CAVPNR010000060.1:0-12222 GCA_963706645.1 uncultured Acidobacteriaceae bacterium | reverse complement strand
ACATTTGCCAGTACCCCGCGCGACGACCCAGTGTGAGACTCCAAAGATTCTTGGGAATTCACTGGGTTGCGCTCATGGCGCCTGGTGGGAGGAAGTTTATGTTTGCAAGGCGCACACTCAACAGCATGCGATTCGTGGTCCTCTGCCTGGTAGCATCCGCCGGACTCCCGTCGTTAGCCCAGGGCCAGCCGCCGGTTTTCGTGATTGCGGTGGACGAAAGTAAGATTACATTCTACATAAAGTCGTCGGTGGCCCTGGAGGGTACTTTCAAGAAGTGGGATGCCTCCATGACATTTACATCTCCTGATGTCACGACCGGCGTCTTGGATATCAAAATTCAGGCCGACAGCGTGAATACCGGAAGCGGAATGAAAGACGGCAAGATAAAGAGCAAAGATTTCTTCGACGTCGAGAACGATCCGTTCATCACCTTTCACTCAGACAAGGTTGTTCAGACTGGTCCCACCACGTTCGATCTGCCTGGGACGTTTACTATCCGCGGAGTATCTAAGCCCGAGAAGCTGACGTTTACTGTTACTGGCATCGGCACAGGGTCCGGTGAAATTAAAGGGACGATGGCCTTCGATCGTAAGGATTACGGGATGAATAAAGGCATTCCCTTCGTCAAGATCGCCGACCGTGTCGAGGTGACGGTCAACCTTGAGGGGAAGCGAACCAGCGGGCCACCACTGGTCTTTAAGCAATAGGCACGATGTAACTTCGGCTGGCTGCCGCTGCGGCGAATACGTCCTTGGCTGAGTCACGCAGGAAGACGCAGCGCACATATTTTTCCGGGGGAATCTTTTGGGTCCCGCAAGACTCGGCTTCATAGCTTCCGGTCAAGGCCTTTCAACTTCATTAATTTTGAAGCCGCTTCGAGACGGGTATACTCATCATCTACGGGGATTAAGATGCGTGTTCAACTCGTGGTGGCGGTCACCGTCGGGGTCATCTTATCCCCAGTGTGTGTTTTTGGTTGTACGTGCGCTGCTCCAACGGCGCTGGTCAGGACTGCGTCAGAATTGGCGGCGGGGGATAGATCTGACGAAATATTCGAAGGTAAAGTCGAAAGCGTTGAATTGGGATGGAAGTTGAAGGAGGCGCAAATTGGAGATGTCATACCTACTGTAGCTACCGACCTCGACAAGAATGGTCCCGTGCTCATCGTCTCGTTGGTGGTATTGCACTCTTATCGCGGTGATCAGCGGAAGGTTATGCGGCTTAGTACGGGCTTGGGTGGTGGCGACTGTGGATTCGACTTTGAAGTTGGGAAGCAGTACCGCGTGTTTGCTTTCACAGACGAGGCTGGCGATCTTTCTACAGACATCTGTAGTAGGACAACACTGCTGGGAAAAGAGCCGCAGTAATTCGGCGCATCTGATGGGCAGCGGGTGGCATCTGTAGCGAAAAAAGGAGTGGCGACGGCAGCCAGCAAACTATGTGGCCGAGTCGTTCCCACTGACGCAACTGGTCCCAGTGAAAGCCAGATCTTGCTTTTCCGTTCAGGGAAAAACTCCCCAGTTCCGGATAACGAAGCCGGACCTGATGGGGATGGCCTTTTTTGGTCTCACAGACGTCTGATCCGGGCAAGTATCATCTACTCTTCGTGAACAGGATCGAGGAATCCCTGACCTCATTTGTTTACTTCCCGGGTGTCACCGATCCGTCTGAGGCAACTGCGATAGAAATCATCCCAGGCCACACCCCGTCCGATCTCGTATTCGACATTCCAGCTCAAGCAACATTTTCCGTCAGCGGAACGGTGTCCAACTCCGGCAACCCGCATTTGCCGGCCGCGGTGAAGGTGATGTTGATGAGCGACAGCCAACCTCTACTCGCCTACACCGCAGACGCAGCGACGAGTGGCTCTTTTCTGTTTACTCAGGTCCTGCCCGGGGCATACTGGGCCATTGTGACTGTCGATCCTAGCGTCGAATCGAAATGGTTGACGAGGAAGGCGCGGGTAGAAGTCATCGGGAACATGACTAACCTATCTTTGGAGTTAATTGCGAATTAGCTGCTCGGCGCCAACGCGTCACGAGACACCCTTTGGAACTACCCGAGGCTCGTCCTGCGAGACCTAAACGGCAAGATCGGTGACTCGCTCCAGTGACAGTTGTCGGACTGCCGCGTGTGCCGCCTAGCTACCTGTACGGGATACGTCCGTCACCAGAAATTCTTAACTGGAGTGAGGTTCCTTGGCTTGGCGTATACCAATAACCCAGATCACAATTCGGCTCGAGACAAGCAGAAGAATGGCCATGGTGCCGATCGCCGCCGATTCTGGTTGGCCATGTCGGGGTTTGTCATGGCAGCTGCGCTGCTGCCCTTTTCCTATAAAGTCGAACGTCGCCTGGAGACTAGTGTTCACATCCAGGGTGGAGAATCCGAAAAAGTTGACCTGGAACTGGCGCAGCGTTTCCAGTCTCCGTACGCCCACCGTCTGGTTCTGGTGATCAGCGGCATTCCCGACCCGGATTCAGCCAAAGGCGCAGATGCATTGGGCTTCCTTACCGGTTCATTGCGAACCGTCCCAGGAGTATCGGGTGCTGTCTCGAGCCTGGATTGGCCAGATCCTATGTTCACTGGGAACAATGGCGGGGCCTTGATCATCGTCGGGTTGGACCCCCGCGATGAAACCGTCGAGGCGTTGGTCCCCCAACTAAGGGCAAGAGCAGACTGGATGGAAGGTCAGCTTAGGTCGCAATACCCCAATATCAAACTGGAGATTACGGGTGAAACGCCACTGAATTTCGATCTTCGCAAGGTTAGCGCCGATGACGTCAACCATGCCGAAGAACGAGCAATGCCGGTAACTCTCTTGTTGCTGTTGTTGGCATTCGGCAGTCTTGTGGCCGCGCTATTGCCGCTGGGGGTTGGACTACTTTCAATCTCGATGGCGCTGGGCGCGGCAGCTCTACTCGCGCATTATCTACAGCTGTCAATTCTGGTGCAGAATCTGGCGACGATGCTCGGTCTTGGCTTGGGGATCGACTATGCATTGCTGATGGTGAGCCGGTTTCGTGAGGCATTGGCCGATGGATATGATCCCGGTCCCGCTGCCGATATTGCCGCCGGCCAAGCGGGGCGGACTCTGGTCATCTCAGCCACGACGGTTGCCATCGGATTTTCAGCCCTGTTGACCGTGCCCATCAGCGAACTGCGGTCCATAGGGATAGCTGGCCTGCTGGTAACTGTTTTCAGTGTGATGCTGTGTACATTCATTCTGCCTTGGGTGCTTGGCCTCCTCGGGCATCGCATCAATGCCCTCAGAGTGCGTCTTCCAGCCAAGCGATTCAAAACCGGGGACAGCCTACGCGCGGCGAGTGAACGGTGGGTGCGTTGGGGCGACGTCATAACCCGCCGGCCCTGGACGGCTCTGCTTGTGGCCGGGATTCCGCTACTGCTCCTTGCGTACCAGGCACGGAGAATCGCTCCCGGCATTCCTGACCATGACTCGCTCCCGGCCGCAGCCGAGTCAGTGCAAGCACTACACACGCTTCAAATCATGGGACGGTCGGGTATTGTGCAGTCCCTCCGAGTGGTTCTGGAGCTGCCGCCGCACTCTCCGCCGCTTTCGCCATCTGGATGGCTAGCTCTCACTCGCTTGACGAAGAGCTTTCAGAGCGATCCTAGATCGGCAGAAGTCCTATCTCTTCCGACCTTCACGGGAATGTCTGACACTGCGGATGCCGTTGACGATGTGCCCGAGTCGGTCCGCAAGAGCTTTCTTCGGAGCGATGGGCAAGCGACTTTGATTGAGTTGCTGCCCACCTCTGCTCTTTCGCCTAACGAACAGGTGCAATGGGTACGAGACGTGCGCTCCTCCGATGTCGCGGCGATAACCGGCATGCCTGGCACTGTTCTGAGGGTCGGCGGTGTTCCCGCTCTCGAGGCAGACTATGACTCGGTCGTAAATGAGCGGTTGCCTAGAGTGGTAGTGGGCGTCGTATTGGGGAGCCTGCTGGCGCTGCTCATCGGGTTACGTTCTCTATTTGCGGCGGTCAAAGCGATTCTGCTCAATCTGCTCTCCGTTGGCGCGTCCTTCGGTGCGTTAGTTCTCGTTTTTCAGGAAGGCCACGGTAGCAAGATCTTTGGGCTCCACGGACCGAGTGGCAGCGTATACCCGATCGTTCCGATTCTCTCGTTTGCGATCGTCTTCGGATTAAGCATGGACTATGAAGTCTTCCTTGTCGCCCGAGTCCTCGAAGAACGGCGGCGCGGTCTGTCCGAGAGATCAGCGGTAATCGAGGGTCTGGCACGGACCGCCGGACTCATCACGAGCGCCGCGGCTATCATGATTGCCGTTTTCACCGCATTCATCGTGGGAAGTTTTCTGGTCGTCCAAATGCTAGGCTTTACGCTCGCTGTGGCAGTGTTCATTGACGCTACCGTGGTGCGCATGGTTGTCGGGCCGGCACTATTGCAACTTGCCGGCGACTGGAATTGGTGGCCCTTTGGCTTACGAGGGGCCCCGGCAAGCTCTGAAAAGGCGCTGGTGCGATGACGGCGGACACCGAGGATACTCCAGCGACAGACAGCTCTGGCAACAGCCTAATCAACCGAGCCGGGTTATTGTACTTTTTCCCCTCGAGCGCTGGACTGGCTGATATCAAAGTCCTTGCGTCCAAGATTTGCCTTTCCCGAGCCCCGTTCGATTTCAAGAATCGAGGAGCCGGGCTTCCCCGGCAGCTTTGCCTCCACGTGCGTCGCAGACCAAACGCCGCCGACTTGCCGCAACCCATAGTAAATAAATTCCTTCTGCTGCCCCGTCGCGCGAAGCGTCTTCACGACATGCACAGGGTACAAAATGCCGCGGTCAATCCACGATGTTACCGAATCGTAGTAGGTCCGGTCCTGAGGGCCGGACGTGCTCTTGAGGACAAAGCAATCGCGTGCACCGTATTTCTCCGGAGCCAGGAGTTCCTGATTCTTCCAGAAGAACTGGCTCTCCACCATGTCTTCATAGGAGAAGTCTGTTCCAACCAGTGGGTCGTTCCAACGTTCGAACGGCAACACGCTAGCGGCCTTCTCTCCGGGGAGTACCGCCTCGATGGCCACTTGCCCCTTCACGCTCATATGCACGAGAAGGCGCGTCTTCTCTGGGCCAGGTCCCGAGATCTCGCATAGCAAACGGAGACCATCGGGAAACCAGTGAGCCTTACCGACAAACTTGTAGCTCTTCCGCTTGCCATCGCCTTCCACTCGTGTGATACGCCCGGTTACGCGATAGTCCAATTTCTCTATACGCTGGCGCGAGCCAGTCAGCACAGTCTCCAGGTCAGAATTGGCCGCGAAAGCCGGCGACGGATGCCCCAGCGACAACAGCACTAGCAGAGCTATGCACATTTGAATCGCCCCAAAGGTGTAACCCGCCAATCTCGCCTTCGGACACCAGCCAACGTTGCGGATGTGACAAGGCGTTACCATGCGGCGCAGAAATGTCATACTTTATGTATACAGCCAAAGTCCGCATCGCGCCCATCTAGAGCGCCGGTGATCCTCGGGCCGTGAGATGCAGCCATTTCCGAATCCGCCAAGCCGACACGGGTGGCGATTGTCGAGATATCGAGATCCTGGCTCCACTGGTGTGGGGCGCGATGCTAAGGCGGGAATCCTGCTAGAGCGCATTGAGCTGCCGCTCTTTTGCGATGCGACCATCGCGAAGGATGAACACACGATCGCAGAAGCCGTCGGATTAGCAACTAAAAGTCGGTGTTTTATTTACCAACGGAGTAACGTGGCGGCTGATCGTTCAGCCTGAGTTGCCGGCGACGCCGGAGTTGTCCGAGCCACAAGTCTGTAATCGGACAAGTGAAATCTCGATGACTTCCCAGAAATCGGCTTCTGCGAAATTGGACGATCCACCGTCGCGGACTCGTAAATTCTTGGCGCGTTCAGCTGATGGCCACTTCGCCATCCACCATGATGGGACAAGTGCCCGGTTTTTGCTGAGGCTGCACGTGGGAAATGGAATCTGGGTTTAACAGCGGCAAATTCGTTGTGCAAGAAACAAGGATCGGACAAGGCGGCATTGCCACGCCCGGTTAGGCAGCCTTCTTTGCGCTCTTCACCTTAGCCCACCGTGCTCTCTGTGCCGCCGCGATCCGTCTTCGTCCCGCCGCCGAGATCGTGCGCTTCGGCTTCGCTGTCCTCGTCTTCGCCCATCGCTTTTTCTGAGCCAAGCTGATTGCCCGCCGACCGGCTGCCGACATCCCGTTCGAGCCGCTTCCCAACGCCGCGAGTGCTTCGTCTATACGCTGGAGCTGCTTGTGTACGTGCGCGCGTTCCTTCTTTAACTGCTGGACTACTGCGGACATGTGTTTCATGGGGCCCCCGGTGCGAATTATAGAGGACAGCCGGCCACTCCTCTCAAACGTTGGGACATCTGTCATGCGATCAAGCATAGGAGTGTCCCACTGGTATGCAAGCAGGATTCGGCAGGGCTACCGACCGCATCTACGGCATTGGCAGTCGCTTGCTCAACTCGTTGGCAGTGCGGGAAGTGAACACCGAAACTAACTATTTTACCTCATCCAAGTTTGAAGCATTAAGCTAAATCGGAACTGACAACAAAAAGGGGTATTGTGAGATGCTTTTCGCCATCGACGATTCCGAAATTGAAATAGAACACCGCCCACGCACCATTCTTGCTGCACTGGGAGTTCGCGACTCGAGTGCAGTCGAGTCTGCCCTTAATAAGCTTAAGCAGCAGTCTGGACTCACCCCAGCGGACGAAGTTCAGTGGCACGGCATGCGCCCCATTCCTCAACAAAAAGCGCGAGGCGCTGAGTCAGGAATTGATGATCCGTCTTCATGACTCAATTCCGCTGATTGTAATTAACGAAGGGCGCGACAAGCAACGCGCAGCTGAGCGCAGTACCGAGCAGATCGCTCATTTTCTCAAAACGGAATCCCTCTTCTGTCGCGGAAGGAGAATGCGTCGACTTGGTTTTCGACGAGGGAATAATAGTGAACAAGTTAAGATATCAGCAATTTCTTCTCGCCTCTACTACATCATCGATGGCATCCGCAAGGTTTTCGAGTGTTCATTCCCACGAGAATGCTGGTATACAGCTAGCTGATGTTTTGGCTGGCTTCAATCGGCTGGCCACAGAAGTTGCCTTGGGGCGTGTGAACAGGAACTTGCTTTTGCGCGAAGATCCGTCCGGCAAGAACATAGAAATCGACCTTTTGAGCTACATCTCGATCAGCTTACGATGGGCTATTCGCTCCTCATTCACTCCAATTTGAAAGGAAATGTGGGCAAGACTGGCCTTTAGACCTCTTTCGAAGATGGATTCAACGACAGGGTTGGAAATATGAAGCCTACCGCTCCGCTTCTCAAGTGACGTAAAATCCCATCTCTAACAATGTCGGCACTGTCAAGCACGATCTGCGCACACTACTGCATGCACTCGAAGAAGAGCGCCATTTCGCTCTATCAGTTGGGTTGCGCGTTTCCAACCTGGGCTCGCTTTGAATCGTTTCGGGTCAGCCACTCGGTCCGACCCAGCCATCTCTTCGATCCCCTACTGCGATCAAGATTCCTTTATTCGAACTCCCTCACCAACAGGGAGCGGGATGCCCAATCATTACGTCGGTGATTTACTGCACACCATAGGGATTTCCGGGCTCTCCCGCGTGCGAACCGAGCTTTTGCCATGGGCCGTAGTCGCAACCCTGGCGCCACATCCAGTACAGATGCACCGCCAGTTTCCGCGCCATGGCTACCTTGGCAATCTTCCGTCCCCGCCGTTGGGCGAGGTGAAAGAACTTATGGCGCCACTCCGGGTGACTGCGCACCGTGACCTGCGCCGCTTCCACCAGCAGAAACCGCAGCAGCACGTTGCCTTGCTTGCTGATGTGTCCCAACCGGCGCCGATCCCCGCTGGACTTCTCCTCGGGAACCAGCCCTAGATAGCTGGCGATCTGTTTCCCGCAGTGAAAACGTTCGGGAGTTCCGATCACCAACTCGTAGGCCAGCGCCGTCAGCGGTCCGACTCCGGGATGCGTCATCAGTCGCCGCGTCACCGGACGCTTCTCCACTTCCTCTTCCAGCGCACGCGTGAGTTCCTGGATCTTCGGCGTCAGTTGGTCGAGCAAGTTGAGCAGGTCCTGACGTCGCCGGCTCGCCCACGGTGCCAACACGATCGACTCCAACTCCGCGCGGCCTGCTGGCCGCCACAGCGCTTTCTTGCGCCGCAGCCCTTCGTTCAGTGCCACCACATGCAACTGATTCATCACCCGCGTGCGCATCTGCACCAATCGGTGTCGATGCCACAGCAACTGTCGCATGTCCCGATTGGCCGCGTCGGGCACCCAGATCCGCGGAAAGCGGTCTTCCATCATCAGCCGCAATAGTAGCTGCGCGTCCTGGCGATCCGTCTTTTGCTTGCGCACTCGCTTGGTGCGAATCTCGGCCGCATCTCCGATCCACAACTCAAATCCTAGCTCGTGCAGCAAGCGCTCGAACCAGCGCGAGTGTCCACTGGACTCCATCCCCACTCGCACCGCTAGATTTCGCTGCTTGAGCTCCCGGTAAAACTGCTCGGCCTGTTCGCGATGTGCCAAGCGCCGTTCGCTCAGCTCACCCGTGTCTGTATCCACGTACGCAATTTGCTGGAAGCCCGGATGATAGTCACAACCTATAATCAGCATGTTCGGCTCCTTTCCTCCGAGCCTTTGGTTGGTTTGCGCCTCCAAAGTTTACTCGGTCGATGGGAGCCGACATTGTTTATGGAATCATTACGCTCAAATGTATGGTCCGCCGCCGAACTGCAAGAGGTTTGAAGTTGGTCGAAAGGATAGTCCGCGTAAATGTATCCGGCCTCTTAGTGGAGAATTGCTCTCCGGGCACTTGATGATGATCCGCACGTGTCGGTCCTTTTAAATCCCGCGGTCACTAGGGACGCGTTTGAGCGTTCAGGTTTTCCGGCACGCCGTTGGACTGTTCTTTCGTCTCCTTCTCTCCTCAGCAGACCTTGGTAGAACTCTTTCTAACTCCCGTCGTCGTGGCGGTGGAAAAGTGGAAAGCGTTTTGTGCTTTCCAAGCGGAGCGTCTTTTCCACGGCCATCAAGCGGCCGCCAGTTGCTGCCGCGGCTGATGTCGATAGTCTTGGCCGCTGGACAGCACGGCCCAGGCGATGCGCGCCAGTTTGTTGGCAATTGCTACCACGACTTTGTTGCTTGGAGCACGTTGGGCAAGTCGGTGTACCCACTGCCCGAATCCTCCGGTGTCGTACTTGACGCGAAACAGTACCGCCCGAGCACCGTGGATCAACATGCGACGCAGATAAATATTGCCGCGCTTGCTGATGCCGTAGAGTTTCTGCTTGCCCCCGGTGGAGTACTGCCGCGGCACCACCCCCACCCAGGCTGCGAAGTCGCGTCCGCGACGAAAGGCAGAGCCGTTGCCGATGGCGGCCACCGTGGCGGTGGAAACAAGCGGGCCAAAGCCGGGGATCTGCCGGAGCTGCCGGCAGCGTGCATCCTCATTACTGATGCGTGCAATCTCGTCGCTGATCGCCTCGATCTCGGTCTCTGTCTGCTTCCACTCTTGCCACAGCCGATCCAGCAGCCAGCGCAGGTGAGAACTCAGGTTTTGCTCGGCATCTTCAATAACGGTGGGTAGGTTCTTGCGCAGGTAGATGGGCCGCGCCGCGAAGGTGTTCCAATGGGATGGGTTGTGAACCCGAGTTAGGCGAAAATCTCGTTAACCTTCTCCCGTACTTGCTGGCTCCGTGACGGCTTCAAATACCGCATCGTTGATTCCATGTCAGAATGGCCGAGCCACTGTTGAACCGTGGGAAGATCAACTCCAGCCCAAAGACACCGTGTCGCGAACGTGGCCCGGAACTTGTGGAGCCAGAAGTTGTCTTCGTCGAGCTTCGCACGCTCTGCCACAGCCTTCAGACAGTCGAGGAAGTCGAGTTTCGGACTGCATCCGGCAGTGGGGAACATGAGGCTGCAAGTCTTGTCCGACTTCGCCTTCCATGCTTTCAGACGCTTGACCAGCTTTGCCGGGATGGGGATCTCGCGTTCCTTGTATGCCTTTGGTGTCCATCCACGATCTGGCTTGTGGCTCACCCGAACCGTGGCTGCGGCGAAGATCACGTCTGACCAGTACGTGTACATCACTTCCTGCTCTCGCATTCCCGTCATCAGAAAGAACTCGTACCAGAGCCGCTCTTCCGCGTCGCAGGTTTTGAATAGCGCCTCCAGTTCTGCCGGCTCATCCATCTCTGGCTCTTCTTCCGTGTAGCGCGGCCAGTCGTTCTTGCCCACTAGCCCGCGAATCCCGTTCGCCTTCAGAAATGTCATCACGTTCTCGAACTTGTTGTAGACACTGCGCGGTGCCTGTTTCTTCTTGTCACGCAGAAAGGCGCAGAACTTGAGCAGGTCGGCGCGCTCGATGTCTTGCAGGTAGAGCTTGGGGCAGGACTCGGTGAAGTAGTTCAAAGCAGTCGTGTAAGCGGCTAGGGTCTTCGGCTTTTTCGTGAGCTCGGTTTCCTCAAGGAACCTGGCGACCGCGGTTACGATCGACCGATGCTCGCTGTCACCGTTCTCCGGCACGACTGTGACACCCTTGTTGAGGGCATTGAGTTCGGCTTCCTTGCGCAGGCGGCTTGCTGCAGCGTCCTGGGGATCCTTTCCCACGGACAGGCGTATCCGTCTGCCATTCTCGCGCCATTCGAGGTAATAGGCGCCTTCGGAATGGCGTTCCTGCTGGCCGTTTACAGTGACGAGGTCCGGTTTGACCTGCCCATTGGGAGACAGGACGACAGGGCAATAGCGTGGGCCCCTGCTGGTTTGGACGCGTTTGGTGAGGTTTACTTCTTTGGATTGGGTGTTGGACACTGGTGCTACCTCCGATTCAACTCGGAATCAGTGAAGGCATCACCAGCATATAAATTACTGAAAACAAAAGCAATGGCGGAGAGGGAGGGATTCGAACCCCCGGTACCCTTTCGGGTACGCCGGTTTTCAAGTTCCACAGTCGATTCTGAACCGTTAGGAAAATTCTCTACTCTACTTGATTCTCCAACCTCTTAACCAGCACACCGATTCGTCCCGTCATGATCCAATTTGCCTCGTTTTGAACATGAAACTACTACAGTTTTACTACAGTGGCCTGCGGCTCGCTTAAGGTAGCAAAACAAATCGAGAACATCTAGATGCGGTCGTCAATTTTTTCTTCCGTGATTCTCGTCGCCTCAGCCGCGCTCGCCCAGAGCACCCCGAACCCTTGTCCAAACGCCCAGTCGGTTCCTAAAGAACTGCACGTCCCGGCGAACCTGCCGCCTGGCGAACCCGTGGCATTCGAGAAACAAGTGCTCCGGTACGTGAGCACGCTCGAATACCGCAAGCTCGGCTGGTGTGAGGACAAATGGGTTCGCGATACCGGACCTTCTCTTAAAGGCGTTGATGCTATCGTGCATCCGCCAGTCCATATCTATTACTCACCGGAGGTTTCAGCATGGCTCCTAAATGGACGTAACGGCGCTATCCCGGATGGTGCTGTGATTATCAAGGAACAGTTCGCGCCCACGCCCGCCGCACGCTACAGGGATATCCCCGCCGAAAAGCTCGGCTGCTCGAACGACTGGGCGATCATGATTAAGAATTCGGCCGCGTCGCGCGACGGTTGGTTCTGGGGAGAGGTCTGGAATAGCGAAAAAGTCCCTATGAATTTTACGAACCCATTCCAATACCCAAACGCCGGCTACGGGCTCTACTGTTTACGTTGTCACGCGTCCGCCGAGAATGAGTTTACGTTCGCAACGCTCAACAACATCAAAGGCGCGCCGGGATGGCCACTGCAATTCCGCGTCGATGACACTTGGTTGTCGATTGACGAATATAAGCGTGATGCAATACGAAAGTTGGAATCACTCAGACCAAACGCGCCTCTTTCAGTGTCGCGTTCAGCACCCACGCCTCGGCCAAACTAAGTGAGTTCACAAAAGGGAAAGCGATCTTTGTTCCCGGAGAAGATTCTATTGAATCAGCCCTCGGGAAAGGCTGGCGGAGAGTGAGGGATTCGAACCCCCGATACGGTTTCCCGTATGCCGGTTTTCAAGACCGGTGCCATCAACCACTCGGCCAACTCTCCGATCTACTACAGTTTTACTACAGCGCCTCTATTTGTATGCCTATTCCCGGTCGTTTTGGCCATTGTTTTCATTCGCTTGCACCAACCCGCCAAAGGCTGTGCACTGG
>CAVPNR010000059.1:0-153912 GCA_963706645.1 uncultured Acidobacteriaceae bacterium | reverse complement strand
GGTGGATTCTTATAATCTGCACTCGAATTGGGCGAGTTCAAATTTCGATGAGCGTCACCTGCTAACGTTCAGCTACCTGTATCAAATCCCGAATGTTGCACGGTGGTTCTGGGATGCTGCCGTTGAACCTATTGGGGAAGATGGAGGGGACTCGGCTAACGCGACGCAGTGCTGTTCGAATGTGCTCAATCAGATATTCGGCGGCTGGGGGATCTCTGGAGTCACACTCTTTCAATCAGGCACTCCCTTTACGGTCATCAACAGCGCAGGCAACACGGGCATTTCGCTCACTGACAATGCCGGGGTTTCGAGCGGGCTTGGCATTGCGGCTTCCTATCCAGATGTTGCGCGCGGATTGCCTAGTCCCAACGACAATTTCCGGAGCATTGGACCGCTGCTCGACAATCCGTCCCAATTTGTGGCTCCGCGCGGACTGACCTTCGGCGATGCCGGTCGAAATTTCTTGAATAATCCGAGCCGGCTGAACTTCGACATGGCACTCCTGAAGCACTTCAAATCACGGAATCCAGCGACATTCAGTTTCGGGCGGAGATCTTCAATCTCTTCAACCACACTCAGTTCCGGCTCTACGATCCGGATAATCCGGGCAGCAGCGGAAACAACGTCGTGAGCTGTTATGCCGGTCCCGCTTATTCCGCCGGCTTTCTGGGTAGTGGGGCAGATTGCATAACCGGAGCATCCTTTCTGCGCCCGCTCGATGCGCATCGGCCGCGCACCATGCAGTTTGGCCTGAAGTGGAGCTTCTGAGGCCTTGGACAACATGGAAACCATGAAGAAGCAGCCGTTCGCGCGAACGTCCCTCGGGCTTCAAGGAAAGAAGCTGTTGCTGTTTATTCTGTTGAACTGCTGGTGCTCACAGGGTGTGGGGGCAGTGGAACCAGTCAGCCGCAGAGCAGCGCGCGCGTTGCAGGCAATTGGCAGTTCACGTTGGCGACTCCGTCGGACAATTCATTCCTGGGTGGCTTGCGGGGCGGCTTTCTTTGCAGAACAGTACATCCGTGACCGGCGCGGTGGATTTCACAGTCTCGCTGCCGGCAGAGTCGGGCGGCTCTCCAACGATCTGCAACAGCGGATCCGCTTCCATTACAGGGACCGTTTTGGTGAGGGTGTCACGCTGAGCGCCGTTGCCGGTTCACAGACCTTCGCCTTGACTGGATCCCTGAGCACCGATGGCTCGACCATGATGGGTACCTACACCTCGACCGATGGTCAAGGCTGCGGAACCGCTCAAACTGGACTGCAATGGAGCGCGGTATCCGTTCCGGCGCTGACGGGAACAGTCCAGGGAAGTTTTCATAGCGTCCTGAATCCCAAGCTTAAAGATCAGGATTTTGCAGTCTCTGGATCGCTGACGCAAGGAGCAAATATCGGGGCTAGTAGCGCGACGGTTACAGGCACGTTGAACTTTGAGGGCTATCCCTGTTTGACAACTGCTTCGGTCAACGGGCAAATCAGCGGGAGTTCCGTCATTTTGCAAGTCATCGCAAGCAGCGGATCCAACGTGGGGCAGATTGGCGCGCCCGTCGGTTCGGCCAACCCTTCCCCGGTCACAATCGTGAACTCCGCTAGCGGAACGGTGCTCGAAGGCGCAAACGCGTACGGTGTGAGCACCAGTGCATGTCCCGGAGGAAATCTCGCCGGCGACATAGGGAACGTATGCCTTGCCTTGGGAAACGCCACCAGTTGCACGCAACCAATCACCTTGTCCCCCGCTTCCCTCAGCTTTCCTGCTCAACAAGTAGGATCCGCTCCTACCACCCAGACGATCACGCTGACAAACACCGGCTTGTCAGGCACGCCGCTGTCAGGTTTGTCGTTGGCATTCAGTCCGCAGTCCGGCCCACTCAGTCCTTTCGGGCCGAGCGATTTTGATGGTCTTGCGAATTTCACAGAACAGGACAATTGCGCGAGTCCCTCTGGGTCATCGTTCTCTCTAGCTCCGCAGCAGAGTTGTTGGATTACGATTGCGTTTTCACCGCAGCAAAGCTGCCCTTGGTTGCCATCGACTGCCCTGGGAGGGGAGCCGCCATCCGCCTGCCCATTCCCTCTGACAGCGACGTTGACTGTGAACACTCCGATCAGTGCGGATGGCCTTACGGCCTTTGCGGTGCCGGTCAGCGGCGCGGGCTTCAGCGCGCTGCTGCCGTCGACTCCCGAAGTTGATTTCGGTGCCGAAACAGTTGGCGAAATGAGTGTGCCTCAGTTCTTATCGTTTACCAACCAAAGCTCCGCTCCGGTCCAGATCCTGCCTGCGCTGAGTAGTACGTGCGTGAACCCTACGGTAGGAGTTCTTACTCTACCGCGGCCGCCGGCGCCAGGCTTGATTGCGGGCCTGCAAGTGGATACAGGCGCGATCACTCCGAATGGTTCCACCATCAACTACAGCTGCGACAGCGATCTCACCAGCAAGCTGCCAAACTTCCAGATTTCCGGCGACAATTGCTCGGGAACATTGCTTCTACCCCAAGCCTCTTGCAGTCTCGCGATTGCATTTGCTCCGCAGCCGAGTACCGCACTAACGCCCGCGCTGGACTACTTCCTCGAACTCAACACTCAGCAGTGCAACGTCACCACAGCTTTGAATTGCGAGATTGACAGCGGGCGTTTCCCAGTTGAATTGACGGCAAACGTGCCGAGTTCCCTGAGGATGACGCCCGGCGCGGGATTGGATTTCGGAATGCAGACGAAGGGTCAGGCTGGTAGTCCGCTATCGATCACTCTGTTTAACGACCCGAAAGATCCGAAAGCGTCAACCGTTAACTTCACCGGCAATCTGGTGAAAGGTGACTACACGGAAACGGATAATTGCGGTGCGAGCCTGGATCCAGGCAACAGTTGCACGATGACCGTTGCCTTTCAGCCCAAGATCCTTGGATTCGATCCGGGAACCATCACGATCACGTATACGGTTGGGCAAAGCCAGATCATTCATTTGAGGGGAACGGGGCAGTGACCATCGATGCTTAGGAGGTTGGCTGTGGCAACTAAAAGATGGGGCCGGCCGCTTCCTGCCGCGGTGATGCTTGCGATTCTGGTGGGATGTGGAGGAAGCACGACCAATGTCCAGAATCCTCCGGCGCCGGCGACGACCCCTGTCGCGATTGCCTTTCAACCGGTGCCAGTCGCAACGATTTCCATCGTCGCAACGACTGCAGTGACAGCGGTTGTCAGCGACGACTCAACCAATTCCGGCGTGGATTGGTCTCTGCTCTGTAAGAGCGACACCAACTGCGGCACGCTACTCCCATTACACACCGCAAGCGGCTCAGCATCGACCTATACTCCGCCTCCAGTGATTTCGGGGAACAGCCAGATGTTCACGATAGAGGCTTTCGCGACCGCCGACCACAGCAAGAATGTCGTCGCTACCCTCACTGTCACCGGCTTTGCCAACAACCTGAAGGGCACCTACGTCTTCTCGACAAAAGGGATTGACGCCAACGGG
Organism: uncultured Acidobacteriaceae bacterium; assembly: GCA_963706645.1. GTDB lineage: Bacteria > Acidobacteriota > Terriglobia > Terriglobales > Acidobacteriaceae > Sulfotelmatobacter. The sequence goes on along the minus strand of CAVPNR010000059.1, from coordinate 150,446 downwards.
CCCTTTCAACTTGCGGGCGTCATCGTCCTCGATGGAAATGGTTCAATCACGGTAGGCGAGCAGACCCATAGCGACTCTTTACTCTCCGTGACGGATGCGATCACAGGCGGAACGTACTACATCGGTCCTGATGGTCGCGGGACTCTTACCATGAATACCGCGGACCAGAATATTGGACAACAAGGCGTAGAAAATCTAAGCCTCGTGTTCCTTTCCGGTTCGCAGGCCCTCATCGCAACCATGGATGATCCTAAACTCCAGCCGAGCTTCGAAACTTCCTCGGGAACTCTCGACCTGCAAACGGCGACCACCGCGCCAACCGGCGGCTTCGCCTTCGCTGTGAATGGCACGGACCCCGGTTCTCAGCCAATGGCAATCGGTGGAGTTCTGAACATTGATTCCCCCGGAACCATCTCCGGAACTGGCAGCGTGGCCGATCAAGACGACGCGGGAATCGTATTCCCCAGTGCAACCGTATCCGGCACGGTCACCAGTCCAGATTCACTCGGGTCGCTGAAGTTCAATCTCAACGCTGCGTTCTCTCCCAATTCCATCCAGTTCACGGGATACATCATCGATGCGCGGCACATCAAGCTGATCGAGAGCGACAACCACGGTTCGGGCGTCGGCTCTACCTCCGGTAACGCCATCGGTCAAGGCGCCGCGACTGGCACGTTTGTCAGCAATCAGGCGTTCGCCGGGAACTACGTCTTCGAAGCCTTAGGTCAGGACATCAGCGCGCTGCCAACCTCATGCGCCCTTGTGGGGCAATTCTCCGCCGATGGAAGCGGTAACCTGAACAACGGATATAGCGACGAATTTCTCGAGGGACTCGGTGTCGAGATCGGCGACTCATTCGCCGGAACTTATGCCCTGGATCCCACAGGTACAGGTCGGGTCGATTCGCACCTCAACTTCAGAAGCAACGGACCTGGCCCAGAATTGATTTTTTACCTTACCGGAAACGGAAATCCGCCACTACTTCTCGATGCCGAGACTACCTTTGGCTCGCTTGGAGTTGGACAGGCTAATTCTCAGGCTGCTCCGCCATTTCTGTTCAGCGGAAAATACGGATTGGCCTTCACGCAGGGCATCACCGCACTCGAAAATGACGCGACCGGGCAGATCAGTGTCGACGGAGCTGCCAATACACTGTCCGGTGTTGTGGATACGAATCTCAGTTTCTCTCCACAACCGAACTCTTCCATCACCGGCACCTTCGCCACTGTCAGCAGCGCCGGACGTTCCACGGGCGGGTTAACCAACAGTTTTTTCCCTACACCTGGAAGTGATCCGAGTACCCTCGCGATTAGCTTTTATCTTATCGACTCTGGGTCCGGATATTTCATCGAGACCGATTCTCTAACCTCCGGTGAGCTCTCGTTGGGGTATTTCGCCTCGCGAACCGCAGTATGCTCAACGTGCCCGTGATGGTACGAAGGTACGGGACCGGCCTGCCCATGGTTTGACGATTTCAATGCGGCGATTCTTAGAGCGGCTCGCAGAAAGTAATCAAGAGGAAGCGGAGCAACGCCGACAATGTCGAATGCTGCTCCGGTTTCCGTCACGCATGGTCGCTCGTCTCTTTCGTCGCTTGGACTAGAACTTCACCATGATCGCGTACCTCATGCTCGGTTCGTCTTTCCGCAGATCGGGGCACCAACCCGTGGCTCCTGCAACGCAGGTGAAGCCGGGTGTGGCCGAGAGGAACGGACCCGGCACAAAGTAAGTGTTTCCCACCACAGATCCGGCGCCTGGATTAGGAATCGTGCTGGGGTTGCCGTTGACTGCAGGTGTGATTCCACCGCGACCAGTCCAGTAAGGCACGTTCGCGTGGCGATACCCATACTCCGTTCGGAAAGTGATGTACTGTTTGGGCATCCAGTCGAAGGTGATTGAGCCGTCCCAGGCTTTGTACGGATCACCAGGATTCTGCGTGAAATAGGGCGAGCCGCTGATGGCATCGGCGCCATTGATTGGTGGTAGTAGAGTCAGGTAACGGCCCGGATTATCCATCGCGCCGCCGCCGATGGTCAGGCCATACGTGTCCTTCTTGAACCACCAACGGTTGTAGAGCATCCACCCAGCGAACGTCTGCTTGCTGCTCGTCGCCGTATTGTGGTGGCAATTCACGTTGTTATTGATGGTTCGACCCTGTGCGCTGACAAACGATCCACTTGCGCCGTATTCGCAGCCCAGATCGCCGGTGAGGGAGAATGCCATCTTGTCTAAAACCCTCTCTGGATGGTCGTAGTACTTGATTTCAATACTGTCATCGGTGTGGATGCGTGAGCGCCCGAATTGGCCGTTTCCATTGCCGAGCGTATCTTCGCCCATGCCATAGTTATTGAAGACTAGAGAGAGCCAGGGCTTGGGGCGATAGAGGATCTGGCCGCCGAGGCCGGGCTTGCTTCCAATCCTGCCGTAGGACTGCCAGCCGTTGATGATCCAAGGCTCAATCTTTAATTTGTCAGTCGGGAACCACTGGATGCGCAATCCGTTGAAGAACCAAGGCGTGTTGGATGACACGTAGGATGGTTGGTAGGCCCAGTTGTCAAAATTGTAATAACTGAAGAGTCCGATGTAAGAAACGAAAATTCCTGCATCAACATTCAGCCCGTGATTTACGTCGAAGTGATAACCGGCGTTGGCCTCAGAGACATATTTGTACGCGCCCCGAAGGTCCCATTGACCGCGCCCAGCACTCGCGTCGTTGCGCGGCGTTGTGACGCCGAACATTCCGTTCATGGTCAGGATGCGGGCCTGAACATTCTGCCAGTGGAAGTTGCCGCCGAAGCTGATTTGCTCCACCTGAACTTCGTTCGAGCGGAAGATTTCGGTGGAACCGCCCATAGTGTCGTCCCTCGGATGGTTGAAATCTGCCACGTAATTGATGTCCATGCGGATCTCTGGAGTGAAGAATGCTGAATCCCAGACTGCGTCCTTATTGCGCGGATTTCCGTTCAGCCAGGTCCAGTCTGCGTAGGCGAAAGGAGCCGCTGGCGCAGGTTGTTGAGGCTTGCTCGCCGTGCCTGCAGCTTGCTGCGCTACTGGAACAACTGGGTTCGCGATGGCATTCGCAGGAGCCGGCTGTGCTACCGTCACAGCTGCTGCGACTGCGGGACTGGGCGCTAGTTCGGAGCCCTCGTGGCTCTTTAGTGCTGCTTTGAGCTGGTCAATTTCCGCTTGCATGGCCGCGAATTGTTTGGCGACCGCCGGAGATATTTCCGGATCGGGCGTGGCGGCTGTGGCGCTGGGTGCGGGATTGCTCACCGTGCCTCCGTCACGAAGCGGCTCTGTCGTTGGCGGTTCATGGAGCACTGCTACCGTCGCCTGAGCCTGAGACTGTGTCTGAGCCTCACAGCGCTGTGCTGGAGCAGAAACAAGAACAATTGCTAGGGCAAGAAGCAAAGCTGTAGTGGTCAACATCCGATAGAAATGAATTCTCATGGTTAGACGCCCCGATCTCCTGCAGATTGACTTTCGTTGTTGCATCTCGCGGAGCCGAATCCTGAGGGTCCGTCGAGCAGGACTCGGCCTTCCCATCGCGTTTGCGCCCTGGGTATAGCAATTACATCCAGAAAGTCATAAAGATCGCATAAAACAATCGTATGGAGTGCGTAAGGCGCGCCCATGTAAGACCTGCACTCGATGAAGAATGCCTGCGATGTTGCCGTCGAGTTTTGGTCAGCGCCTCACCTGCTGTCTTGGTCGGAGAACCATACAGCGGAGTACATCACGAGTCCATAAAAGACCGGGACTCATTTAGGTTGGATCGCGCCTCTTATGAGGTGAACGAGTCTTGGAAGCAAGCTTTCCCGGAAGTAGACAATACGAGCGGAGAGAAGACGCGGGCGCTCCGTCCTTTTGCGATTTGGTTTGGTCGGCGAACCGTGAGAGGAGGCTCGCCGAACCATCTGCGCAATCTACATTGTGCTAATTCGGATGTATCGACGCAGATCCGGAAGAGACGAGAGAAATACGTACCCTGCGAAAAGGACGCCGGCAGTAGCAAGCAGGTTCGTGAGATTCAACATTGGTTTCTTCATCGAAGCCTCCCTTAGATGATCGAGCGCTAACCTTAAGCAGCGGTTAGATGCCACGATGCCTCTCCAAGGTAGCTTCCAGAATTCCGATTTCTCCTTTCCTCCGCTTGTGCTCCCATCGCCCTTGCTACAGGTATTTTGAAAATGAACTAGAGACCGCACCTGATAGGCGGAGCAACGGGTCTATCTCTATTCTTGGGCAGTCGACGAAAATCCAACTTACGGCTGGGGAATGTTGAGATGAAAAAGATAAATAGAATGTCCGGTTGTCGAGCTTGCCTATTGGCCGGCTTGTTGCTGTTCGCCAGCGGGACGCTGATGCTCGCTCAGGACTCTGCCGGTCAGAGCGCGCCCGCTTCTGACAATACGAAGATCAACCAGCGCGACCGCAATCCAAACGAACCGACTGCAGACCAGCAGACGAATACTCGTTCCGATCGCGATATGACTCAGCAGATTCGGCAAGCGATCATGAACGACAAGGCATTTTCCACGTATGCACACAATGTGAAAGTTATTACCCAGAACGGGCAGGTCACGCTGAAAGGGCCGGTCCGCTCGGACGAAGAGAAGCGCGCAGTGGAAGCCAAGGCAACCGCGATTGCCGGAGACGGGAAAGTTACCAGCGAATTAACAGTCAAACCGAAAAACTAACGTTCGTTCAACGTTGCATCTAAAGGAGAGTTCACTATGGCAGGAAAAAATACGGCCGTATTCGGCATTTACCCTTCTTATACCGCCGTCGAAATTGGGGTGGATGCTTTGCGGGATGCGGGGTTCCGCAACGCGGATATCTCCGCTTTGTTTCCAGAAAACGCAGGCACAAGAGATTTCGCGCATGAAAAAAACACGAAGGCACCCGAAGGCGCGACTACCGGAGCCGGAACTGGAGTTGTACTGGGCGGTGCCATGGGATGGCTGCTCGGCATCGGAGCGATCGCGATTCCTGGCTTAGGGCCGTTCATCGCCGCAGGCCCAATTATGGCAGCGCTGGCAGGAGCCGGGGTTGGTGGCGCGGTTGGCGGAATCGCAGGAGCTCTCATTGGAATGGGAATTCCGGAGTACGAAGCCAAGCGCTATGAAGGCCGGGTAAAAGATGGCGGCATCCTGCTTTCCGTTCACTCCGACAGTTCGGACTGGACCAAGAGAGCGAAGGAAATCCTGAAGCGAACCGGAGCCCAGGACATTTCTTCGACGGGCGAAGCGAGTTCGGACGATGACACGTCAAGGGATGTGCGACTCCCGCGCGCGGTCTAGGGAGTCCGGGCTGTGGTTTGGTGCATCAGGAACGCCGGCCAGCTATTGGGCGCTGACCGGCGTTTGAGTGCGATAGGAGTCGGAAAGAGATTCTTCGCCGTTCATGAGCAAACGGAGGTCCGGTCTTGATCCGTTCCTCGGATTCGAATATTTCCTCCAAATCATCGATCTTTATCGCTGTCGCGCTGACGATAGCGATGCTTTATTTCGGCCGCGTGATATTTATTCCGTTAGCCCTCGCCCTGGTATTCAGTTTTTTGCTCACACCATTCGTCAGCCTTTTGGAAAGAGCTCATTTTGGCCGTGTTCCAGCCGCACTCACCGTGCTCACTCTTTGTTTTGTTCTGGCGGCCGGAGTTGGCTGGGAAGTAACAAACCAACTGCTTGAGATCACGGGCCACATTCGGGACTATAAGGAAAATCTTGAACAAACGATGCGCTCACTTCGTCCGCCGAAAACCGGACCGCTCGGACAGGCCACTGCCACGGTGCGCGAGCTGAATAGTGAGTTGGCCGCAGCGCCGGGACAGATCGCCGTACACGCATCCGGTGAGGCGAAGACTGCGTCTCACCCGTCCCAGCCTATTCCCGTCCAGGTGGCCGCACCTCCATCGAATCTGGTTCAAGACCTGCGCACGCTCTTGGGTCCGGTCGCAGGACCATTGGAGACTGCAGGAATCGTAGTGATCTTTACGGCGTTTATGTTGATCAAAAGGGAGGACCTTCGCAATCGCCTGATTCGCCTCGGAGGCCAAGGGCGGCTGACCATCATGACGCAGGCATTGGACGATGCCAGTCAGCGCCTGAGTCGCTATCTCCTGTTGCAATTCCTGGTGAACGTTGGCTATGGAAGTCTTTTCGGACTCGGACTGTATTTGCTTGCGATACCACACGCTTTGCTATGGGGAGTTCTCGGGGCGCTGCTGCGCCTTGTCCCATATATCGGGACTCTCGTAGCCGCCGCCTTCCCCACGGCGATGGCATTAGCGGTGTTTCCAGGGTGGAAGCATGCGGCCATCATTGTCGTCTTGTTCATTATTCTTGAAGTGCTCATTGCCAACTTTATAGAGCCATGGTTGTACGGCGCACACACTGGAATTTCTTCGCTTGCGATCCTCGTCGCCGCTGTCTTCTGGTCAATACTGTGGGGGCCCGTAGGATTGATCCTATCCACGCCGTTGACGGTTTGTTTGCTATTGGTTGGACGCTACGTTCCGCAACTGGCTTTTCTGGAGATCCTACTGGGCGATGCACCGGTTCTTGGGCCCGAGGAACTCCTCTACCAGCGTCTTTTGGCGATGGATCAAGACGAGGCGAGAAATATCGCGGAGGATGAGCTGCGAGAGAAATCGCTGGAGAATCTGTATGAGACGGTTTTGATTCCGGCGCTCAGATTGGCGGAGGAAGATCGCCACACGGATGCGGTCGGAGAGCGCACCAGCGAATTCATCTCTCAGAGCACGCGAGAATTGATCGACGATTTGAGCGATCGCGCAAATCGCCAAGGTTACGCCGGCGAGGCTGTCGAAACCAGCCGTGAGCCGATTGGCCTTGCATCACCCGCGTCGAATGTTGTTTGCGTGCCGGCAAGAGATGTAGCGGATGAACTGGTGGGAATCATGTTCGCTCAAGTGCTCCGGCAGGCAGGATACGACGCCACTCCCCTTGCGATCGGAACAGTTGAAGACATGCTGGAGCAAGTATCCCGTGGCGACCATGGCATTGTCTGCGTCTCTGCGCTGCCTCCGTTTGCGGTTGGCCAGGCACGTTCGTTGTGCAAGCGCCTGCACGCACGATTCCCAGACCTCAAGATCGTCGTCGGTCTGTGGGGATTTGCCGGCGGTGTCCCGAAAGCGCAACAGCGCGTTGGGTCCGGCTGTACCGATGCGGTGGCAACGACTCTGTCAGAGGCGCTTTTGCAAGTTCGAAGGTTGTGTGAGTTCTGCGCAAATGACGAGGCCGAAGCAGCGAAGGCTACCGAGTCCGTTGCGGAGTCGATCCAATCTCGCTAGTGAGCGCCGCGAGATGCCGCATGTATGAGTGGTAAGAAAAAAGTCCCGGCACGGAAGGCCGGGACTTCACAGTTTCGAGCGCTTCAACTAAGACGCGCGACGCTGCCGGTCCAGATTTTCGTTATTTTCTTCGTCCTGGCCCTGGCCGCTCTTCTTTTGCTGTCCTGGCTGTCCGCTCTGTTGGCCGGTCTGGCCTTTCTGGCCATATTGGCCGGACTGTCCGGGCTGATTGCCGTGCTGACCAGACTGTCCGCCCTGCTGACCTGACTGTCCACCCTGCTGTTTGTTTTTCTCCATATCGTCTGCCATGAAATAGTCCTCCCTTTTCGATGCGCGACTTGGCGCACCTTGCGATTTAAATCGACTGCCTTCAATTAGTTGCTGTTGAAGCGGTCCAGGGTTGGGCCGAAACAATCACGATTTGCCCGCACAAGTCGTCGATGCTAAGGCAGTGTCGAAACTTCGATCGAAGAGTTGCTCGTTGGAGCGAGAGCCTTCAATCGCTGCACCTCATCCTGAGTTTTCTGCCACGCATCTACATTCCGTTTTGTGGCGATTGGCGCGTTAGGATCGCCGTAGAATGCAAGGATATTGTCGCGTAACTGGGGCGTGACTAGCGCGAAGTCCTTCTGAGCCAACTGGTCCAGAAGGTGCGCATAGGCCTTGTCCGTGAGAATGTATTCTCCGGCGTGCGTCATTCGTCCGGTGTCAAAATCCGTATTCGCGAGGCGAAGTGTCTTTGATCTGACCTCAGCGAGCAAGGTTTTGTAATTGTCAAGCGTGCGGTCGACGCTGGCGATATAAAGATCCTCGGTCTTCTGAGTTGGAATTTTGAAATCCACGGCCTTGAATGGTCCCACCTTTGGCACGAGCTTAAGAAAGAACGCGAGGACTCGGGTGCCGAATCCCGGACGTCGGTATCCCTTGCCCCATTCACGCTGATAGTTCGCCCGCGACAGGTAGTAGCGGAATTTTCGGGCGTTGAAGTTCGGAGTCTCCGCGACCAATTCTTTCTTGCGCGCCACGAGGGCTACTCGCGTCATTTCAGGAAGAATGTGACTGATTGAGCGCCGGAACGTGCCGATCGCGAGATCCTCGTTCGAAATTACATCGCTCAGCGGAATCCCATACGTGTCCTCGAAAGCGCGCTCCAGGACAGGCTTGGAAACCTCGAAGCCGATGAAGTCATGATAACGATCGGATGTATATCGATTCTTCGCAACCTGGGTGACATCGAATCCGAACTCCGTGCGAATGTGGGCTTTTGGATTGTCGGCGTACGTAACCTCGTTGCCAAATTTCTTCCGGAGTTTTGGGAATTCGAGCGCTACCGCCCGGTTCACCGTGGGATGTCCAAGGTTGTCCGAAGAGTAGTGAGCCAATGCGCCCAGGGCGAATGCGTATTCGTTCAGATCAGTGGAGTCATTAATCAGGTTGACGATGAAATCACCGCTGCGCACGTAGTGGGTAAGATCGCTAAAGTACTTGCTGCCGAACGGGTAGTAACCCATATCTTGTATCAGCGATCCGCCGTAGGCAAAGGCGTGGGCTTTTTTCAGATCCTCCGAAGTCGCCATCGGGAATCGTTTAACGAGCAGCGGTTGGATGTCATCTTTCCAAAGCAGGTCGACGACCTCTTCATGGGTGAGCACAGAGTAAGCGCCGCAGAGCTGTGTCAGGCCAAGTAGTAGCACAAGGCTCAACCCAGCATGCCACCAATTTAGAAGCCTTCTCATAAGAAGCACGCCTTACCCTTTTGCTGAACCCGATCCCTGCAGCATTACGAGTGATACGAACGAATCTGATATGGCATTCATTAGGTGCCAAATCAAGTGCAAGGTTGGCCACAAACACAAATTCGATCGTCGCGCAGGATACAGCGCTATTACCCGGCGGCTACCAGATGTGCGGTAATGACAGCCCAAATGTCCACGAATAGGCTGAGAAGTGTGCCCTGCATTTCTGCGGTATTGTCGGGCGCGGACAGGTATCTCAGAGCGGAGGAGACGAAGATGAGCATCTGGACCATATTGTTCGTGATTTTGCTGATCGCATGGATTGGCGGCTTCACCGTGTTTCATGTTGCCGGTGGTCTGATCCACCTGCTATTGGTATTCGCCGTGATCTCCCTGATCTTGCATTTCGTCATGGGGAGTAGAACAGCCTAATAAAGGCTCGGTCGCAAGGCCGAAAATGGCCTGCCGATTCTGGCTTGAACGGCCAGAGTCGTCGGAATCCAATCGGCCGATGTTTCATTTCGGCCGGCTATTGCTGTAGAAATGGAAAAGGTGGATTCGCATGAACAAATATCTCAAGCTGCTATTGAAAACCGCCGCCTGCGTCGTGGATCAATCAGTGGCGCAAGTGGATCGGGCATCCGACCGTGTCTCTGAACTGATGGATCGTGGCAAGGAAGTGATCCATCCTGAGGATCATCGGCTGCGCAACGCCCTAAGTTTTGCAGCAGGACTTGGTGTGGGTCTGGGCGCGGCCATCTTATTCGCTCCGGCGAGCGGGAAAGAAACCCGCGGTTCGATCACGCAACAAATGCAACAGATCAGAGCGCGAGCGAGCTACCCAACCGAGCGGGTTGGATGACTGGAAAAAGCCGAGAACTCACGATTCCTTGTTCCACAGCAGACCACGCGTGGAAGATTGCGACTGTGCGCCGGTGAGTCGCGTTTATTTCTTCGCGGTACTCACCGAGAAAAAGCGCTAAAAAAGAAAGAGGGCCTGCAAAAGTTGCCGGCCCACTCTAAGCACTGCGCGAAGATTTTATTCTGCGCCTCGTCCCTACTTCATATTCTCGCCCACCATCTTTAGCGAGAGGACGTCGACTTCGTCCTTGTCTGGTGAAACCTTAGCTTTCAAAGTCACGTGGTGCCCTTCGTGTCCTTTGACCGCGTCCGGGTTGGCGATCGTCCAGGTCTTTCCATCTTTATCGCTCACGAACGTCTTGCCGTCAGCACTGATTTTGCCCGTGACGCTGGCAGTTTTCGCTGAAGTGTCGGATTTCATGTTGTCCTGCTTCATGGTGTCTTGAGCCACCAGGCTAAAAGACGTCAGCAGGCTAAGCGCGAAGACTATCGTCATCAGTTTTTTCATGTTGGTCTCCTTTGCGCGAAACTGGCTCCCGCCCGGCGCCGTCAACCGCGCATCTGCAGCCCGGGGCGGATAATCGATAGGGTCTGAATGTCCATTGAGACGACGCTAACCCATGACTACCCATGTCCGTTCCAAATACTTACATCAACCTAATGGCCTGGTGCCGCAGCAGCAATACAGCAAATGCCTGACCGGGCTGTCAGCGTGGAGTCTGCATCTGCTACAGCATCCACTGTATGCCTTGCATTAAGGCTCTTTCCAAGTCTTTGTTTACTCCACTTATCTTCGTCATCCCAATGCTGTTGGCCAACCTTTCGAAGCGACTTCATCATCTCTAACGACGCCCGACCAGGGCACAGAGTGCCCCCGACGATCACGGGCAGGTGTGTCTTGGCAAGTGTGCCGATCAATCCCACAACCCGCAGACGCAAAGCCGCACCGGGTAATCGGGTGATCAGGCAGGAGAAAGCATGATGCGTATTCTCTCTCTTCGTGCAATGTTATTCGCTTTTGTAGTGCTCATTTTGAGTTCAGCTTCATTCGGGCAAGTGGGCATTTCAGTCTCATTCGGTCCTCCCCCGCTGCCCGTCTACGAGCAGCCTCTGTGCCCCGGCGACGGCTACATTTGGACGCCCGGCTACTGGGCTTGGAGCGAGGATGCCGGCGACTACTACTGGGTGCCGGGCACCTGGGTGCTCGCTCCCGAGGCCGGATTTCTATGGACGCCACCCTATTGGGGATGGGCTGACGGAGCGTTTATTTTTCATGAGGGCTATTGGGGTCCCCACGTCGGCTTCTATGGCGGCATCAATTACGGATTCGGCTATTACGGAGAAGGATTCCAAGGCGGACGCTGGGACAATGGACGCTTCTACTACAACCGCTCCGTGACGAATGTGAACGTCACCAACGTCCGTTACGTCTACAATACAACTGTCATCAACCGCGACGAAAACCGGGTGAGCTACAACGGCGGTCAATGGTGGGGTCAACGCCCGGCCAACTCCTCAGGATGAAGCAGCGGCGCGGGATCGTCATGTTCCCCCGGCAGCTACTCAAATGCAGCAGATGCAGGCCGCCCGCGGGAATCCAGAACTCCGAGCGTCGGCAAATCATGGCAAGCCGCCAATCGCTGCCACCGCCAGGCCCGGCACATTCACTGGGCATGAAGCCGTCCCAGCGCGACAGGCTGGAGGTCCGTACAACCCTCCCGCCAATCGAGGAGCGGCGCAACCGCACAATGAGAATGGCGGCCGCCCCGCCACCCCGCCCTCCCCCGCCTATCATCCCAATGACCTTCCGCCGATGCAGCGTCCCGCCGCTCCCAACACGGGCAATGCGAAGACCGACCAAAAGTATCAGCAACAGCAGCAAAAGCTCCAGCAAAAACAGGGGCAGGAACGACAGAAGCTTCAACAGCAGCAGGAGAAGGAGCATCAACAGCTCGCCAAACAAAATGCGAATGAGGCGAGGAAACAACAGACGGAACAGAAGCACCAGCAGCAGACCCAGCAATTGCAACAACGGCATGTGCAGCAACAGCAACAGTTACAACAGAGGCAGGCTCCTCCTCCGAGCCGGCCTGAGCCCAAGCCTCCCAAGGGGAAGTAGTGGGTGATTGATTCAGCAAACCTGTGGGCGGGACATCTACGAAACGTAGGCGTCCCGCCTCCATCTTAGTGTCTCGTATCAGAGTTGAGTCTGGATACGGCTCGTCGCCGGCAAGTTCCGCGGTCGCCGATCCACGCGCCTAAAATCCGACCAGGTTACTTGGTGTGGAGTGGCCGGCCCTCTCGCGTTTAGGAGCGCGGTCGCCGGCTCTGCGCCAGGGCTACGGGCGGTGAAGATGCGGGCCGCTTAGCGTACTTCCCAGTCAAGCCGTACCAGCGGATCCGCAATACTTCCAGAAACATCTTTGATCCGTCCACCAGCGGGTGAATTCTGCTTCCCTCGTCGTGGGCCCAAACGACCGGTACTTCTGCTACTTTGAAGCCTGCCATGCGCGCGAGAAACAAGAGCTCCGGATCAAAGCCCCAACCATCGATTCTTTGCAGCGGGAAGAGCGCCTTTGCGGCGCCTCGGCGAAAAGCCTTGAATCCGCACTGCGTATCCTTAAAATCCAAGCCCAATAAGATTCGCAGAACGACATTGAATGATCTTCCCATGATCTGCCGCGTTACGGACTGACGCTGTGTCTGCAGTTCGCTTCGGACCCACCGCGAGCCGATCGCCACATCAGCTCCGGCATCGATCGCATCAAATAACTTCGGGGCCTCTTCGATCGGCGACGAGAGATCAGCGTCAGTAAATAGAACAATCGCTCCTTGTGCATGGAGCATACCGTTGCGGACGCTGTAGCCTTTGCCGCGGTTCCCGGGATTCTGCACCAGGCGCACGGTGGGATTTACCCGGGCACAATCCTGAACTAACTCGGCGGTACCGTCGCGCGAGCCATCATCCACCACGATTACTTCGGCGTCCCAATCTTTTTGCCGAACAAAGCCCAGAATTCGATCGAGGGTCGGACCCAACCGCGCGCTCTCGTTATAAGCAGGAATCACGATGCTGATGCCGCAAGAAGTATTCAAGACAGCTCTCACTTTTGGCGACCCGCGTTTTTCCGCCCAGAGACGGCGACTGCGGTGCCCATCTGCGCGCCGGTTCTTGGCGCATTCTTTGCCTTAGAGATTGAAGTGGCTCAATAGGTTGCGTCCGAAGTCCAACCCGCAATCCACCAAACCCCCGGCTGTAGAGCCGGTTCGGAGCCCGACCTGGTCATACAGGAAATACCTTAGGGCGGGTGGTCCGGCGGACATGGTACGAATACGTGGTTGATCAAGCGTTGACAGTCCGGGGGCTAGTGGCCGCTGGCGTCGATCTTGTCGCCACTGAAAGGTGTTGGTATTTCTCCCCCTGTAACAAACAAAGAAATAGGCGAATCCATTCGAGCCCGCAAGCTCGCCGAATGGGTGCCGTTTGAATGGAATTGTCCCTTTCTCGGGAGAGGTCATGAAACGATCTGCACTTAAGGAAATCGAGGCGAATGCCACTGAGGGCCTTCCTCCTAGTCTCGCGAAGAGCAACGGAAAGTCCAAAGTTTCGAATGAAGCTCTGGACCTCACCGTAATCCTGGCCAGCCTGCAGTCGATGCGGGATGGCGACTTCACGGTCCGGCTTCCGGGCACGTGGGTGGGGTTGGCGGGCAAAGTAGCCGACACGTTCAACGATATTGTCTCTGCCAATCAGCACATGGCGAAGGAATTGAAGCGTGTGGGCCAGGTGGTCGGCAAGCAGGGTAAGACGCGGGAACGAACCCGATTCCATGAGTCCAGAGGTGCCTGGGGCGAAATGGAAGTCTCGGTCAACACCTTGGTGGAAGACTTGCTTCGACCGACAGCCGAGGTGACACGCGCCATCGCAGCCGTCGCGCAAGGCGATCTCACGCAAACTGTGCGCCTCGACGTGGATGGACGTCCTCTGGAAGGCGAGTTCCTGCGGTCTGCGAATCTCGTCAACACAATGATTCAGCAGTTGGGCGTGTTCACCGCAGAAGTCACTCGCGTGGCGCGCGAAGTGGGAACCGAGGGCAAACTTGGCGGCCAGGCGCAAGTGCCGGACGTGGCCGGTACATGGAAAGACCTTACCGACAACGTGAACCTGATGGCCAGCAACCTCACGGGTCAGGTGCGCAACATCGCAGAAGTGGCGACCGCCGTAGCCAGCGGAGATCTTTCCAGAAAGATTACGGTCGACGTTCGTGGCGAGATTCTGCAACTCAAAGAAGCCATCAACACGATGGTCGATCAGTTGCGGTCATTCGCCTCGGAAGTAACCCGCGTAGCGCGCGAGGTCGGTACTGACGGCAAACTCGGTGGACAGGCGGTTGTTCCCGGCGTCGCCGGTACCTGGAAGGACCTTACTGACTCCGTCAATGCCATGGCCGGCAACTTGACAGCTCAGGTAAGAAACATCGCCGAGGTCACTACGGCGGTCGCTCGTGGCGATTTGTCCCGCAAAATCACGGTCGACGTGAAGGGCGAAATTCTCGAACTCAAAGACACCATCAATACGATGGTGGATCAGCTGAACGCCTTCGCAGGCGAAGTAACCCGCGTGGCTCGCGAAGTCGGAACAGAAGGCAAACTGGGAGGCCAGGCGCAAGTGTTCGGTGTCGGCGGCACCTGGAAGGATCTCACGGACAACGTGAACTTCATGGCCAGCAACCTGACCGGCCAGGTGCGGAACATCGCCGAAGTTGCGACGGCCATTGCCAGTGGAGATCTGTCGCGCAAAATCACGGTCGACGTTCGCGGCGAAATCCTACAGCTGAAAGAAACGCTGAACACGATGGTGGACCAGTTGAATCGATTCGCTGGCGAAGTGACACGGGTAGCTCGCGAAGTGGGCACGGAAGGACGATTGGGTGGGCAAGCCAATGTGCCCGGCGTCGCTGGAACCTGGAAAGATCTCACCGACTCCGTCAACTCGATGGCCGGGAACCTGACAGGCCAGGTGCGAAACATTGCTGAAGTGACGACCGCTGTCGCACGCGGCGACTTGTCGCGCAAGATCACGGTGGATGTGAAAGGCGAGATTCTCGAATTGAAGAACACCATCAATACGATGGTGGACCAACTCAATGCGTTCGCCGGCGAAGTCACGCGCGTGGCGCGCGAAGTTGGTACAGAAGGCAAGCTGGGTGGCCAGGCGCAAGTACCCGGCGTGGCGGGAACTTGGAAGGATCTGACCGACAACGTCAACTTCATGGCCAATAACCTGACCGGCCAGGTCCGAAACATCGCCGAGGTCGCAACCGCTGTGGCCCGCGGCGATTTGTCCCGCAAGATCACGGTCGACGTGAAAGGTGAAATTCTCGAGCTGAAAGACACCATGAATACAATGGTGGACCAGCTCCGTTCGTTCGCATCGGAAGTAACCCGCGTCGCCCGCGAAGTCGGCACCGACGGCAAACTCGGCGGTCAGGCTCTCGTCCCCGGCGTCGGCGGAACGTGGAAAGATCTCACCGACTCGGTGAACTCCATGGCCAGCAACTTGACCGGCCAGGTGCGTAACATCGCCGAGGTATCGACCGCAATCGCGAGCGGCGATTTGTCGAAGAAGATTACGGTCAACGTGAGCGGTGAAATTCTACTGCTCAAGGAGACCATCAACACGATGGTCGACCAGCTTAACGCCTTTGCGGCTGAAGTGACGCGCGTGGCGCGCGAAGTGGGTTCCGAAGGCAAGCTCGGCGGGCAGGCACAGGTGCCAGGCGTGGCCGGTACTTGGAAAGATCTCACCGATTCCGTAAACTCGATGGCCGGCAATCTGACGGGCCAGGTGCGAAATATCGCCGAAGTCACCACGGCTGTGGCGCGCGGCGACTTGTCACGCAAGATTACGGTCGACGTGAAAGGCGAAATTCTCGAACTCAAGAACACCATCAATACGATGGTGGACCAGCTCAACGCTTTTGCTGGCGAAGTAACGCGCGTCGCCCGCGAAGTGGGTACTGACGGCAAGCTCGGTGGTCAGGCACAGGTACCCGGCGTCGCAGGCACGTGGAAGGATCTCACCGACAACGTCAACTTTATGGCGAGCAACCTTACTGGCCAGGTGCGAAACATCGCCGAAGTCGCAACGGCCATTGCGAACGGCGACTTGTCGAAGAAGATTACAGTCGATGTGCGCGGCGAGATCTTGCAGCTCAAAGAGACGCTGAACACGATGGTCGAGCAGTTGCGTTCATTCGCCGCAGAAGTGACCCGCGTCGCTCGTGAAGTCGGTAGCGAGGGACGTCTCGGCGGACAGGCGAACGTACCCGGTGTGGCCGGAACGTGGAAGGATCTCACCGACTCCGTGAATGCCATGGCCGGTAACCTGACGGGCCAGGTGCGAAATATCGCCGAAGTCACGACAGCGGTCGCGCGCGGCGATTTGTCACGCAAGATTACGGTCGACGTGAAGGGCGAAATTCTCGAACTCAAGAACACCATCAATACGATGGTCGATCAGCTCAACGCTTTTGCTGCTGAGGTAACCCGCGTGGCGCGCGAAGTCGGCACCGACGGCAAGCTGGGTGGTCAGGCGCAAGTGCCCGGCGTCGCCGGAACGTGGAAGGATCTCACCGACAACGTCAACGTCATGGCTGTGAACCTTACCGAGCAGGTGCGCGGTATCGTCAAAGTCGTGACGGCCGTTGCCAACGGGGACCTTACGCAGAAGCTTACCGTAAATGCCAAGGGAGAAGTCGCAGCACTTGCGGAGACCATCAACAATATGACCGGCACGCTCGCTACTTTCGCCGATCAGGTTACGACGGTTGCGCGCGAAGTGGGTGTCGAAGGCCGTCTTGGTGGCCAGGCAAACGTGCCGGGCGCGGCGGGAACGTGGAAGGATCTTACCGGAAACGTGAATCTCCTGGCCGATAACCTGACGAACCAGGTACGTGCGATCGCCGAAGTCGCGACCGCCGTCACCAAGGGTGACTTGACCCGATCGATTCAAGTCGAAGCCAGCGGCGAAGTGGCGGAGTTGAAAGACAACATCAACACGATGATCGACAACCTCCGCCTCACGACGGACCGCAACACGGAGCAAGATTGGCTCAAGACCAATTTGGCCCGCTTCACCGGTATGTTGCAGGGACAACGCGATCTGGCAACCGTCGGTCGCATGTTGCTTTCCGAACTGGCACCGTTGGTGAACGCTCAACAGGGCGTGATCTACCAGATGGAAACTGAAGAGTCGGCAGGTATGGTGCTGCTGTCGGCCTTTGCAGACGATGGCGAGAATGGGCACTTGCGTCGGCTGAGAATCGGAGAGGGGCTCGTTGGGCAGGTTGCATCCGAGAAGCGCCGTATGTTGATTTCTGACCTGCCTGAAAAGACAGTTGCAATTCGATCCGGACTGTTTGAATCTGTGCCGCGAAATGTCATCGTGCTCCCCGTGCTCTTCGAAGACCGAGTCAAGGCCGTGATCGAACTCGCGTCTTTGAATGCTTTTACCGCGTCGCATCTGGCATTTCTCGAACAACTCACTGCGAGTATCGGCATCGTGCTGAATAGTATTGAAGCGACGATGCAGACCGAAGGCTTGCTGAAACAATCTCAGCAGCTTGCGGCCGAACTCCAGACCCAGCAGAAGGAGCTGCAGCAGACCAATGAGCAGCTGGCGCAAAAGGCGCAGCAGCTCGCCGAGCAGAACGTCGAAGTGGAACGGAAGAACCAGGAAATCGAACAGGCCCGGCGTGCTCTGGAAGAGAAGGCGAAAGAACTCGCACTCACGTCGAAGTACAAGTCGGAGTTCCTGGCCAACATGTCGCATGAGCTGCGGACGCCTCTGAACAGCATTCTGGTTCTGGGCCAGCAACTCAGCGAAAATCCGGACCATAACCTGACGCCGAAGCAGGTCGAGTTCGCGCGCACGATCCATGGTGCAGGGACTGACTTGCTTAACCTGATCAGCGATATTCTCGACCTGTCCAAAATCGAGTCGGGAACTGTTTCCGTCGAGGCGCAGGAAGTGTTCTTCGCCAACCTGCTGGAAATGGTGGCCAGGCCCTTCCGGCACGAAGCAGAAAACCGGAGGCTGGCCTTCGAAGTTCAGGCCGACCCGCATCTCACCCGCAGTCTCGTTACGGACTCGAAACGTCTACAGCAAGTGTTGAAAAACCTGTTGTCGAATGCGTTCAAGTTCACCGACCACGGTTCCGTGCGTCTTGCCGTGTCGGTCGCAACCAAGGGATGGAGCGAAGATCATCCAATTCTCAACAGCGCGGCGTCGGTGGTCGCCTTTGAGGTCACCGATTCGGGTATCGGAATCGCACTCGACAAGCAACGCATCATCTTTGAGGCGTTCCAACAGGCGGATGCCAGCACGAGCCGCAAGTACGGCGGGACTGGACTGGGTCTGGCCATCAGCCGTGAACTCGCGAGCTTGTTGGGCGGCGAGATCCAACTTCGCAGCACACCGGGACAAGGCAGCACGTTCACGCTTTACTTACCCCTCACGTACGTCGGACCTTCCGCTTCGAAGTTGACCGGGTCCGAGTGGAGAGGATCGTCCCCTTCGATCCCGCTTCAGTTGTCGAGTATGGTCGTCTCGGAGCGCCCCATCGAACAGATTGTGGATGATCGCAACAATCTGCAGCCCGACGACGCCGTGCTCCTCATCGTGGAAGATGACCCGCATTACGCGCGCGTCCTCTGCGATTTGTCACGAGATAAAGGCTTCAAAGTTCTCGTAGCTCTGCGCGGCACAGACGCTCTTACGCTGGCTCGCGAGTTTCACCCAACCGCCGTTTCTTTAGATGTGTTCCTGCCCGACATGCTGGGTTGGACCGTGCTGAACCATTTGAAGCAGGATCCCGCTACCCGGCACATTCCAGTACAAATGCTGACACTGGACGAGGATCGTCATCACGGCCTGACGCGTGGCGCATTTGCTTTCGTGACCAAGCCGTCAACCCCGGAAGACCTGGACACGGCATTGTCACGCATCAAGGAATATGCCGCGCCTCGCCGAAAGCGTTTATTAATCGTCGAGGACAATCCTGCGGAACAGATGAGTATTCGCGAGTTGCTCGGTTACGATGACATCGATGTATCCGTTGTTTCCACCGGCGTGGAGGCACTGGAAGTGGTGACTCAAGAAACGTTCGACTGCGTCGTGCTCGACCTACGATTGCCCGACATGACTGGCTTCGACATTCTGGAGCGCATGCGCGATATCCCCGCAGTAAGCGACTTGCCGGTTGTGGTATTTACAGGCAAGGAATTGTCCCCGGAAGAAGACGCTCGGTTGCATACCCTGGCCCGCAGCGTGGTCGTCAAAGGTGTGGAATCGCCGGAACGCTTACTCGATGAAACTGCGCTCTTCCTGCATCGTGTGGTGGCGGATCTTCCGCAGGAAAAGCAGAAGATGCTCGATCGGCTGCATCGTTCCGACGAGGCGCTGGTGGGGAAGAAGGTGCTTGTCGTCGATGATGACATGCGTAACATCTTCGCTCTGAGCAGCGTTCTCGAGCGCCGCGGCATGGCAGTGTTGACCGCTGGAACGGGCCGCGAAGCGATATCGATGCTCGAATCCACGCCCGACGTCGCTATCGTTCTCATGGACATCATGATGCCCGAGATGGATGGATACGCGACGATGCAGGTGATTCGTCAGAATCCATCGTTCCGCAGGCTGCCCATCATTGCGCTGACTGCCAAAGCCATGAAGGGCGATCGTGAAAAATGCCTGGAAGCGGGTGCATCCGAATACTTGGCCAAGCCAGTCAACACGGAACAATTACTGTCGGCATTGCGGATGTGGCTGCACCGGTAAGTTGGGTTGAAGCGATGGTCGTATTGAGAGAATGATGAGCGTTCACGAAACAGTAAACATTCTCATGGTCGACGACCAGCCGGGCAAACTGCTCAGCTATGATGCCATCCTTGCCGACCTCGGGGAAAATCTGATCAAGGCCACGTCCGCGAAAGAGGCCCTGGAAAAGCTGCTCAAAACCGATGTTGCCGTCGTCCTGATGGATGTAAGTATGCCGGAGATAGACGGCTTCGAGCTGGCCGAGATCATCCGCCAGCATCCGCGCTTTCAGAAAACTGCAATTATTTTCGTCTCCGCCGTGCACCTCACGGACCTGGACCGGCTGAAGGGATATCAGCACGGCGCGGTGGACTACCTTTCTGTCCCGATCGTCCCAGAAGTCTTGCGGGCGAAAGTCAGAGTGTTCGCCGAGTTGCACCGCAAGAAGCTTCAACTGGAGCGATTGAACAACGAACTCGAGGAGCGCGTCGCGGATCGAACCTTGGAACTGGAAGGAAAAGCACAGGCGCTGGAGCAGCTTAATTCCGATCTTGCGCAGAAGAACCAGGAGCTGGACGCAATTGTTCAGACCGCACCGGACATCATTTTCAGCCGGCAGGCGGACGGCGCGAGAGACTACATCAGCAGCCGATTTTATGAATATACGGGCGCCGCACCAGGCACGGCTGTTGGACTTGGCTGGATGGAGTATCTGCATCCCGACGACAAAGAGCAAAGCCTGTCCCACTGGATGCGATGCGTCCAGTCTGGTGAAGCCTACGAATCCGAATATCGCATGCGCGCCGCCGAGGGACAATACCGCTGGTTTCGCGCTCGAGCTGTTCCGCTGCGAGATCCACAGGGAACAATCATGAAGTGGTACGGAACGTGTTCAGACATTCACGACAGCAAACTGCTAGAGCAATCGATTCGTGACAACGCGATCGAATTGGAAAGAATGGTCGACCTCCGAACCGCGGAACTGAGGCGTCTCTCCAGCCGCTTGATGACCTTGCAAGATGAGGAGCGCCGCCGGATCGCTCGCGAGATCCACGACGGTTTGGGACAAGAATTGGCCGCCGCCAAGATGATTCTGGACGGCATCCTCTCCAGGGATTCGTCTGCTGCGACGCGGCAGTCGGGCGCCGACGCGAGCGAACTGGTGGATCGGGCGATCAAGCAAGTTCGCACCATTTCCCATCTTCTGCACCCTCCTTTGCTGGATGAGGTCGGGTTGGTTTCAGCTCTCCGGTGGTATCTGGAAGGGCTTTCGGACCGCAGTGGAATCGAGATTCGGCTTAAGGTCGATCCTCCTGATCTCAGCCGCCTTAAGCCTGATATAGAAACCGCAATCTTCCGCATCATCCAGGAAGCGCTGACCAATATGTTCCGGCATTCGGGCGCTCAAAATGGGAGCGTGACTCTCGTCGAGAACGAAGGCCGGATTGTTGTCACAGTGAGCGACGATGGCAAAGGAATTGAGGAGCAAGTAATTCAATTACGGCCGGACAGCGTTGGTGTAGGCATCGGCGGAATGAGGCAACGCGTCAATGAGCTTGGCGGTAGTCTGCGGTTGGCGAACGCCAATCCCGGCACGATTGTTGAGGTCGTCATTCCGTCTCGACGACACGACGCCCTCGGCGTTGTGACCGTTTGAGCTCCCCTCCGGAGTTCCGAATTAGGCGGCCTTGCGATCGTCGACTTTCTGTTCGTCGGCTTTGATTTCGACCTGTTCGTGCTTAATATCGAGGCGCAAACGGTTGTAAATGCTCATGTACTGGTTTGCGATCCAAACCAGTGCGAAGAATGCGACGAAATATCCTCGCCAATCCATAAACAGGAGTTTGTAGCGAACCGACGAGCAGCACTCCGGCCGCGACGTAGTGGCTGAAACAATACTCACAAGTGAATAAGTAGAAGAATTTGCGACGGATCAGCGACCGCGCTTGCACACATTCTCTCTGACAGTACTGGCGCGGCTCCCGAAACACTTCTTCATGCGTTACCGTCCAGGCGATGCACGCGACCGGGATTCCGAGTATTAAAAGCGACGCGAATTGCAGCTCCTAACCCCATCGGGCGTCTTGGATGCTCCGTTGAGGGCAATCGATTGCTGCCATCAGGCTGATATGAGCGACGGAATCCTTTTTGTGTACATACTTTCCCCGATTCCGATAGCAGCCACTCCTTCCTTATGTTCACCTTGGCAGGATTGCTGGCGGCCATGTCCTTCTTCAGGAGTGACTGCACACGGCGGCCCGAGTCGGGCCTTTGCAGTTTGACCGACTTGGAAGCCGTCCTTGGCCGCCACGCATCCACCTTCGGCTCATCCTTTTACCCCTTCCTGTTACCAGAAGTTCTCCCAGTATCTACGGGTTCCATTCGATTCTGACTGGCGGAAACGACAGGCACAGTTAGAGAAGTTGACGATTTTGCACTACGAAGTTGAACCGCGGCAGATCGTTCTACGAACCGGGCTGAACCGAGGAAAAGGAGAACTATGAAATCGCTGAAGACCATTTCAATCGCACTGGCGACGTGCGCGATTGGGTTTACGTTGGCCTGCTCAAACAAGCCTCCGAAAGCTCCCGACGTCGCAGGGGACGTCCGGCACTCTCTCGATCAAGCCGGACTGAACGACGTAAGCGTAAGTCAGGATCGAGACAAGAGCGTAGTGACGCTCAAGGGCAACGTATCAAATGACGACGACAAAGCCAGGGCAGAATCCATTGCCAGGTCGATTGCCGGTACTGAGGTCATCTCGAACGAGATCGGCGTCCGCCCGGGCGGCGAAGAGAGCACAGCGAAGAAAGTCGATTCAGACTTGGATTCTGGTATCGACAAGAACCTCGACGCCATGTTGATTCAGCACAGGCTCAAGCGAGACGTGAGGTATGACGTCACCAACGGTGTGGTTACGTTGAAAGGCGATGTGCCTTCTCAGGCCCAGCGTTCCTCCGTCGAGAAGATGGCGGAACAGGTACCCAACGTGAAGCAAGTCGTCAATGAGCTTGAGGTCAAAGGCCAAAAGGCCACTTCAACGAAATAAGCGCGACATTCCGGAGAGATTTATAAGGGCCAGCTTCAAGTGTCTTTCGCGGAGCTGGCCCTCCTTAGTGTCAGGAGATCTAGGGAAAAGGCTGTCCTCCGAAGTGCGGTGGTCGGTTCAGCACCGTAGAAGCGGCGCAAGAAAACAGAAATGACCGCAAACTCAAACTCCAACCCCGAGCTCACGAAGTAGCGGACGCCGTCCTCCACCAGGATTCGCTTCGCCTCGCTGGTTCTAGTGTTCATCACGATCCTCGCCCTGGGCGCCGTTGCCTATTTCACCGAACGCGGAATTGCGGTCAGTCGGGACTGGGTGATTCATACCTATCAAGTGCGCTCTCAACTGAACGACCTGCAGTTGGAGTTCATGCGCGCAGCCGAGGAGGAAAGTCCTTTGCTCTCGATCCAGGGACGCTACGAGATTCCGCAGTCCCGCCAGCAGTCCGACCTAGCCCGCCACACGGTCGAAGAGCTTCGCAGGCTGACCCGCGACAATCCGCGGCAGCAAGAGCGCCTTGCGCAACTGCGCGGGATCTTGCAACAAAACAACGACGCCATGCTCGCCAGGCCCCGGAGTTCCGGCGATTTGGAAGTCCACCTTTCGCCCGCTGAGAGGGAGCGGCTAGAGGAAATCAATGACTCGAGCCGACAGATGGCCGACATCGTGAGAAGCATGCAGGACGAAGAAGAGCTATTGCTCGATCAGAGGCTCAAGGCTTGGGATTATCTCTTCAGGCGAAATGTCCTGATGCTGGGGCTGGCATTTACGGTGGTGACCTTCATGCTGGCCTACAACTTCCGACTGCTTATCACCGAGGTTGCCCGAACAAAAGATACCGAGGAGAAAGCGCGGGCAAATGCCGAGTCCTATCGTCTGATGAGCGCGAGGATCCTTGAATTGCAGGACTTGGAGCGCCGTCGCATCGCCCGTGAACTTCACGACAGCGTCGGCCAGTATCTTGCGGGACTGAAAATCAATCTCAACCAGCTCCAGACAGTACTGCCGATCGACACGCCGGCTTTACTTCGGGAGACCGTCGGTCTCACGGATTATGCGATTCAGGAAGTACGAACGATCTCCCATCTTCTCCATCCACCGTTGCTGGAGGACTTAGGATTCCTGCCGGCAGCTCGCTGGTATGTGGATGAGTACGGGAAACGGAGTCAAGTCAAAGTGTCGTTGCTCGTCAATGAGCCGGTCGAGCGACTTCCAAGAGACGTTGAAATTGCGCTGTTTCGCGTTCTGCAAGAATCGTTGACCAATGTCTATCGCCACTCCGCAGCCCAATCCGTGGATATTCGTATCTTTTGGTCGGATGGGCACGTCACCTTGACGGTTGCCGATGACGGGAAAGGGATCCCCGCGGAAGTTCTCTCGAGGTTTCGGGACGGGGGAGCGTCTGGAATTGGCTTGGCGGGAATGCGAGAAAGGCTCGCTGAGTTTGGAGGCGAGTTCAAAGTGGACTCATCGAGCGGCGGTTCAATCGTGCAGGCGAAAATACCAACCAAGACGAGCACGACCGATACGAAGGCTATTCCGAGGATATGAAGTTGCGAGGACAAGCTAAGACTAAAACCAGGGCCTCCGTTTTGAAGGCCCTGTCGTTTTGATGCGGGTCAGTTCAGCGAGCGGCGGCCGCTTCCCAGATGCGCGACCAGCGAGACCAGAAACAGCACCAGGAAGACAACGAACAGCACCTTCGCAATACCGGCAGCCGCGACGGCTACGCCCGTAAAGCCCAACACTCCAGCAATCAGCGCTACCACCAGGAACATCAAGGCCCAGTAAAGCATAAATTTGCCTCCGAAGTTTAAGATGTGCTTCGCTCAAGCATAGGCATGCAGCACGGATCGAAGTATCCCCGCGAGACCGTACTTGGCGAAGCCCATTCCTGTATCTAATTCTGAGCCCTGAAGGTTGGAAGGAGCAGGTGCCGGTCCGTCCCAGAGGACCAGCACCCGCTTGGGGGGCGTTGTGTCGAGTAGAGATTGAAGAATAATCCGCCGCGCAAAAAGCCACCATACTGTAGAACCTGTATCCGGAAGCGAGAAAAGACCCCATTCGACCGTCATCGCGCCCTTGCCGTTCCGTTCCTTCAGGAATGTTCTTGCCCCGTTTACTGGCTCTTCTGGATAGAACCAACTCGCCTCTCGGAATACTTTTGTTGTCGACAGAACAATCAGCAAGTGCTCGACGTACAGCGTGGAGCACAGAAGAGGACGAAGACAAATATGAGAAGAATTCCCTCGGTATTTCCCAAATGTCTCCTGATGCTGGGCATTTGTTCCATCTTGATCGGAGTGAGCTGGGCCGCTGACAAAGACAAGGACGATTCTGACATTGCCAAGCGCATCGACGCCTCTGCCAAGGTTCTGAACGAGATCATGGCGACCCCGGACAAGGCAATTCCCGACAAGGTGATGCGAGATGCGAAGTGCATTGCGGTGATTCCTTCGATGGTGAAGATCGCGGTTGGCTTTGGCGGCAATCATGGCAAGGGTATTGCCACCTGCCGCACGGAGTCGGGCTGGAGCGCTCCCGCTCCCATCACCATCACTGGCGGAAGCTGGGGTCTGCAGCTCGGAGGCCAGGCGGTCGATTTGGTCATGATCGTGACGAACGACCAAGGCATGCAGCACTTGCTCTCCAGCAAATTCAAGCTCGGGGCTGACGCATCCGCCGCCGCTGGACCGGTGGGTCGTGATGCTGCCGCGGACACCGACGTGAAGATGCGAGCGGAAGTGCTGACGTATTCGCGCGCGACGAGGTCTTTTTGCCGGCATCGATCTGAGCGGCGCGGCACTTACTCAGGACAAAGATGAGACTCGATTACTGTACGGCACCTTTGTCCCGTTCGCGGACATCTTGAACGGCAAAGTGCGAGCGACCGCGGTGAGTGAGCCGTTCCTTGCAGCTGTGCGCAAGTACTCGGTCCAGAGCAAGGAATCGGGCAAGAACGGCGTAAGCGGTGCGGGAACATCGGCTGCTAACTAATTGTTTCAAGCGTACGAAGTCGATGCCGGCTCGGTTAAGAATCGGGCCGGCATTGATGGGCAGGGTTTGGCGCGGAAATCAAATTCTAACTTTGAGAGGTCACATGTACACGATTCTTTTGGTAGTGCTGATCTTGTTGTTGCTTGGCGCATTGCCGGCTTGGCCTTACAGCCGGTCCTGGGGATATTACCCAAGTGGCGGATTAGGATTAGTCGTAGTCGTTGTCCTCGTTCTACTTCTTGCCGGTCGTTTGTGACCGGAGGTTGAGCCAGCCATTTCGCCGATCCAAATGGTGGGAACCAGCTTTATCCCGCCATTTGCATTTAAGGGTTGGGTTTACGTTTTTGAGGAGCAGTCATGTCGAGTCATCAGAATTCTACCTTCCATGGGGAGTCCGCGTTTGAACTGGCCCAAACGCCAGTGTCTCGACTCCGTTATCAGCCCGGAGTGCGCGCCGCCCGTCCTCAAGTGAGGCCTGTCCCTCGGATCTCTCATGCGCCCGACGAGATCTGGGGTCACTACAATAACTACCGGAGCAACGGAATCGCGATGTCTGCGATCATTCACGTTGTCTTACTAGGCGTGATCTTAAGCGGAGCGTTCATCGGCCATGAAGTAGTTCAGAAAGTCGCAGCACGGCAGAGTGTGATATTGATCGCGCCGCCTCCTGATTCCTTTATCCTTCCGACTTCCAAGAAGATCATCAGCGGCGGAGGCGGGGGCGGCGATCGCGATCGCTTACCGGCGCCAAAAGGAGAATTGCCGAAAACTGCTTTGCAGCAGATTACGCCACCAGCAATTATTATCCGCAATGAAAGGCCAAAACTTGCAGTCGAGCCGACGGTAGTCATTCCTCCCCAGGTTCACCTGGCGGAAAATCACATGCCGAACCTTGGAGTTTCGACGGCGGTCCCAATGCCCGGAGCGCCGCCCTCAAACGGAACTGGCTCTGGCGGCGGTATCGGCTCTGGCTCTGGCGGCGGCGTAGGCGTAGGTCACGGACCGGGTGTCGGTGCCGGAAGTGGCGGCGGCATCGGCGGCGGTGTTTACAAGGTTGGCGGAGGCATTTCCGCTCCTCAAGCTATCTCTTCACCCGATCCCGACTATACGGAAGAAGCGCGCAGAGCCAAGAAGCAAGGGACGTGCGTGCTTTGGTTGATCGTGGATGCGGCGGGACGCCCACGCGACATCAAAGTTGTCCGAGGCCTCGGTCTGGGTCTCGATGCCAAGGCATTGGAAGCCGTCCGGCAATGGCGCTTTCCAACCCGCACTCAAAGACGGGAAACCCGTCGATGTCGAGATCAGTGTGGAGGTCGAATTCCACCTGTACTGACGCTGAGATGTCAATCGGTTTGTTGCCCTACCAACCTAATTAATTTCCCTGAGCTCACTCAGAAGTCCTAGATCCGCGCCTGGCGCGGTCTTTTGTCTTAACGAGATCAGTCGGGAGACTTACAGCGTCTCCTGCACTGGTTTACAGATGTGACCCGATACAAGGATTTCAGTCCTTTTTCTAGTCTCAATTCATGCTCGCGAAGCAGTGGGCGAGCGACCTGCGAAAGATAGAAGGAGATCAAACGTGGCAACTTGTGCGATTTCTGCGACAGAAGCGAATGTCATCCCCGCGACAAGCACCAAAGGTCGCGACGATTCCCAGACCAACCTCGTAAAGCGAGCGCAATCGGGCGATGAGCAAGCCTTTGCAACGCTGTTTCAACAACACAAGAACCGCGTCTATTCCGTGTGCCTGCTGATGACGAAAGACGTCGCGGAGGCCGAGGATCTGACTCAGGAAGCTTTCCTGCAAGTGTTTCGCACAGTCAGTTCGTTTCGCGGAGACGCCGCTTTTTCTACCTGGCTGTATCGCGTCGCGGTAAACACCGTACTGATGAAGCTCCGCCGCCGCAAGTCTCCGCCGACGATTTCACTGGATGAGCCGGTCAATCCAGAATCGCCATCGCTGCATCGCGACTTCGGCAAGAGCGATCCTGAACTCACGGGTGTCGTCGACCGCATCGCTCTGCGGCGTGCTCTGCAGGAACTTCCGGAAGGCTGCCGGACGATTTTTGCTTTGCATGAGGTTGAAGGATATCAACATCACGAGATTGCACAATTGCTGGACTGCTCCATCGGAAACTCGAAGTCGCAACTGCACAAAGCGAAACTCAAAATGCGCGCGCTGCTCTTTCCGAAGACGAAAATACGCCGTCGACAGGCCAAGCCCGCCAATCAAGGAACCGGACTGCTGAGTCTGGTCAAAGTGCCAGCTAAGTAGACAGATTCCAAATCGAGCACGGGCTAACGAATTTTAGGACGAGGTGGAGTCGGAGTGCTAAGCGCGATCGTTATCGTCGGGCCGGAGAATCAAAGCGATGCATGGTGCGGAGGTACCGTGAGCAAACTGCTACCCACGGTTCATTCGGGCCACCAGGGAACTCCTCTCGTTTTCGTAGAGGTGTTGGGCCGCTCGGTCATTGAGCGGCTGATCGACGAACTGCAGCGCGGAGGTGTGGAGAAGATTTCGGTATACCAGGGCATTGCTGAGTCGTCATCGCTCCCCGATATCCATTCCGCGTCCCCTATCGAATTTTGTACGGCTGAGACGGCATGGAGTGGTGCTTCGCAAAGGTTGGCAGCTTCTATAAGGACATTGCTGCCGAAGCTCTCGTGGTCGCCCGCGCCGCTGCATACGTGGATTTTGATCTGAAGGATGCACTTCAGTTTCATCGTGAACAGGGACAAGCGGTGACGCGCGCCTTTGATCAGGAAGGACCTCTGGACATGTGGTTGATTGATCCGTCGCGGATCAACGATCGCCTCAATACCCTGGTACCGAAGGCGGGATCGAGCCGGCACGCTATTTTGTGCGCGGCTATATCAATCGTCTTCAGCATCCGGGAGACCTGCGGCGACTCGCTGTAGATGGCCTCACAGCACGCTGTGGGTTGCGACCGAAAGGCACGGAATCACGCCGGGGAATCTGGATCGACGAAGGGGCACAGGTGCACCGGGATGCGCGCATCGTTGCGCCGGCATTCATCGGGCGAGGCACGAAGATCGCCGAGCAGAGCCTCATTACTCGATGCAGCAACATCGAGAGCAACTGTCAGATCGATTACGGAACCGTGGTGGAGGATAGCTCGATTCTATCGAACAGCTATGTCGGCATTGGCCTCGACGTAGCTCACTCGATTGTGGATGGCAATAACCTTCTGAACCTTGAGCGCGACGTCACTATGGAAATCGCTGATCCCTGCGTCTTTCGGCAGAACAGGGTGTCGCGCCAGAGCGGGAACTTTCCATCGCCAGTCTCCTTCGGAGTTGGAAACGTGCCGGCGGTGCAAGCCGAGTAAGGGCAGCACACAGGTTGCAACGCAGAAGTGCTTGAAAAGTGCAGCGGTAGATGAAGTTATAAACTTTCAAAAGGGGTGGAACAAATGCTGACCAGCGGGCCCGTAGTCATTATGCAAATGCCAGAACGGCTGAACTTGGATGGAGTTCATGCATTCCTGCAGGAATTGGAACCCTTGCTCGAGTGCCACCGTCCGCGGATCGTTTTCGATTGTTCGCAGGTTCGCTACATCGATAGCGCTGGCGTTGAAATGATGCTGAATTGTCTCGAAGAGGCCATGAAGCGTGATGGCGATCTGAAGTTGGCTGCGCTCTCCCCCGAATCTGAAGTCGTTCTTGAACTCATGCGCGTGGCTCGTGTGTTTGAGGCGTTCACAACTTCTGATGATGCTGTCCGCAGTTTCAACGCGATTCCAGCGGAAGCCGTTCCACAGGATATGCCCTGGTACGCCAACGTGTTCGGCGAACTGGGCACCCTCAAGCAAGCCAGTTAGAGATTCTAATCGCTGGCAAAACGGAGACGACGATGCGATCTTTGACGATGAGTCTTGCGCCCATCGCATTCTGCGCGCTTGCTCTAGGGCTGCCCGGAAGCGTTTTTGCTCAGGATCAACAAGTTACGGATCTGCAGACGGTTGCGGTGAACCATACTGTCCCCGCTGCATCTCCGATTGAGAATCCGGCCGAGGAACTTCCCGATAGTCCAGGAGCCTCATGGGCGAACGCGCAACACACTCCATCCCAGCAGACGAGCTCGTCACCAGCGCCAGCCACGCCGTCAAATCAGGCAGAATCCTCTTCGCAAACTCCCGCCGACCAGGATCAGACTCAAAAGCCTCAGCGCCCTGTTGGAACCGCGGCCGCGGAAGCTCCAACGGTGAGCGGAGTGACCGCTGCGCAGCCTGCGGGAGTCGCGATCGCTCCGGCCAAGCAGCATCGCGTGCGAACGCTGGTCCTGAAGGTAGGTGCAATGGTGGGAGCGGGAGTTGCGTTAGGTACAGCGATCGCACTCACCGAGGCCACGCCCAGCAAGCCGCCGGGTGCGCATTAGTTTGTGCTGCGAGAGATGGTCTATCCCTCTCCCATTCACTATGCGTTCAAACAACGTAAAAGTCATCAGCTTCTCCGGGATCGACGGAGCGGGCAAGAGCACGCAAATCGAGGCCTTGCAGGCTCACTTACACTCCCTTGGTTTCTGCTCGACTCTCTATACATTCTGGGACAATGTAGTTGTGTTCCCTCGCTTTCGGGAGCACATGAGTCTCGCTGCCTTCAAGGGCGACAAGGGAATCGGAAGCCCGGACAAGCCCATCCGTCGGCGCGACAAGAATGTCAGGTCCTGGTACATCACCGCGGCTCGTTTATTTTTGTACCTGCTCGACGCGTACAGCCTTCGGGTCGCCATCTCCGGAAGCACCCGTGCCGGCGCTGATTTCATCATCTTTGACAGGTACATCTATGATGAACTTGCCAACCTTCCGCTCGCTCGTACGTCCGTGCGTCTCTATGTGAGTCTGCTCTTACAACTGGTTCCGAAACCCGACGTGGCCTTTGTCGTGGACGCTGATCCGGAAGCTGCGCATATACGCAAGCCCGAATACCCGTTGAAGTTTGTCCGCACAAATCGCGACTCCTACCTCAAGTTGAGCCACATCGTCGGCGGCATGACCGTGCTGGCACCGCTTTCTGTCGAAGAAACATCAGCCAAGATCAAGGAGTCGCTCTCAAAGAGGTGTTTGCAAACCGAGGCTGGGAAAATCAATTTTCCGTTGCCGTGTTCGGCCTCCCCAGGTGAAGCGAAAACTCCGAACGCTTGAATCTGTTTCTTTCTTGCCAAGGCTGCAACATCTTCTCCTGAAAGCACATCGAACCCTGAGCGCTTACAAGGCGGGAGCCGCATGAAGATCTGTCTGGTCACCACGTTCCCCCCGAGCACCGGGGGACTGAGTGAATATGGGTTTCACATCGCGCAGGAACTGCAACGCAATCCGTTCCTCAACCTCACCGTCCTGGCCGACAAACTCCCGACGGACCATGTCGAGCCCGCCGGTTTCACCGTCTTGCGCTGCTGGTCGTTCGACGATCCGGGCAGCGTATTCCGTCTGTTGAAGGCTCTACGCCGCCTTAAGCCGGACGTTGTTTGGTTCAATCTTCTCTTCAGCACGTTTGGCCGGAATCCCGTCGTCGCCTTTTCGGGACTCATGACACCTCTGCTCGCACGGCTGAGCGGCCGCTACACCCACGTTACTTTGCATCACCTGATGGATACAGTCGAGCTAAAAGATGCCGGGGTTCGCCACGAAGGCATATATCGTCTCGCGGGCACACTCGCGACGCGAATGCTGCTGCTTTCGAACTCGGTCTCCGTGCTGATGCCCGGCTATCGCAAGATCCTCAACGACAAGTACGGGCGGGATAATGTGCATCTGCGTGCGCACGGCATCCTTGCGCGCCGGCCCGAATTCCCTGACTTCTCGCGGCGGGGTGCTCCCACTCACCGCATTCTGGCATTCGGGAAGTGGGGAACCTATAAGCGGCTTGAGCTCATGATTGTGGCCTTCGAGTTGATCGCGGCGAAGCTGCCCGAGGTCAAACTCGTGATTGCCGGCGGTGACCATCCGCAAGCCGCGGGCTACACGGAGTCGATCCGGCAACAATGCGCGGGGAATCCTCGTATCGAGTTCTGCGGCTACGTTCCGGAAGAGGCGCTTCCAGATCTCTTTCAGACTGCCACCGTCGCGGTCATGCCGTACTCTTCATCCACTGGATGCAGCGGCGTTGCTCATCTCGCTTGCGCGTATGGAGTGCCCATTATTTGCGCGGATCTGGCGGACTTTCGACAGATGGCCCAGGGCGAAGAGTTAGCTATGGATTTCTATCCCCCGGGAAACGCGCAAGGGCTCGCCGACTGTGTGATTGATTTGCTGCAGAACTCCGGGAAGCAGCAAGCCATGGCGACGCAGAATTTCTCCGCTGGCCTTCGCATGACCATGCCCAATGTTGTGCAGAAATATCTTCGCCACTTTGAGCTACAACAGCGGGTTCAAACTCTTCGATATGTGGCGCATATCCGGCGGCTGCCGCGCTGGCTTCCCTCCAAAACATTATTGCTGCGCTTGATGACGCGGAACTCGCTCGGTTGGGCCCGCCGTTCGGCAGTACTGCATGCGTCTTGGACGGACCGCGATGATCTTCGATTACTTCACGGTAACGGTAACGGTCGTGGAAAGCTGAACGGAGCTGGAGCTACCATTGACGGTGACGGCGTAGTTCGCCACGTTAGAAGCAGCGACCGGGCTGTTGGCGGTAGTGTTCCCGCCGCAGGAAGTGACTCCAACGAGCAGCGCGGCCAGAGCGCACGCTCCGAGAACCATGCCGATGCGCTTGCGCTGAACTCTGCCTATCAGAGCGAATCCGAAAAGTCCGAAGCTGGACATCCAAGCGGCGAGCAGGAAATGACTCGCCTCGCGACGGTTCGCCGACATAAAACCAGCGGCGGAGACAGTGAGGACAGAGTTGACGGATCCGGCGCCGGGAGTAATCGAAGCGGGTGAGAAAGAACACGTCATTCCCTTTGGCAAGCCTGAGCAGGACAATGCGATCGCACTGTTGAAGGCCCCTGACTGCGCGGCTGCAGTCACGGTGAGATCGCCCGACCCTCCCGAAGGAATCGTCATTGAGGATGGATTGGTTCCGAACGACACAGTTGTGCTAGCCGAACAGCTTGAGTTGAACTTTACCGCTCCCGACATCTGGTTGGTGAGGCTCGGCTTTCCCACGGCTTGCACAAACAATGTATAGCTTCCGTTGGGAATCGAATAGCCGCACAAGTTCATGGAATTTGAGCCCGTATTGAAATCTCCCAGGGACATTAAATTCCGGCCATCGGCGCTGATATAAGCGACATAGTGGTCCACCGTCGTCTCATCGCCCTTGATTGTCCATTGCAGCGAACTGCCTGATACCGTCGCAGAAACGGTGACGCAATTGCTGATTCCAGATTCGATCTCAGTGCCTTCTTCGTAGTCGTTCCACGTTACCAATTGCAGAGCAGATAATTGCCTTCCCGAGTTGTAAAGACCGTTGATTTCTGAAAACGTTTGCAGCCACGTCTGTCCACATTGCTGTCCCATGATGCGGCCTGAACCCCAAGCCGCCAGAGAATCATTGAACCCCTTGTACGCGGCTCCGACAGTCTGCTCGTTCGTGAGTGGCATTCCGGAGTCGTAGAAACTTGCCAGGTAACTCATCCCATAATCGCTGGTGGTTGGCATGACCCACGAATAGCTGCCGTCACTCAACACATGAGTGAAACCATCATTGTTCTGGAAGAGGAAAACAGGTTGCGTGGAAAGCGCGGCCGTCACCGCAGTCCAATCAATGGCGTAGGAAAGGTCGATATTGAAGTTCGTCACCACCGGCCTTCCCTGCTGTGTCATATATGCGTGGGACGGAAAATAATTCTGTTCGATATATTGCAACTGGCTGATCAAGGCCTGCTGAGGGGAACAACCTGAGCAGGAATCCCACTCGATCGCGCCCTGATCGATCACGATGGCAAAGGTGAAGCCCGGATGCGCCTCGGCTTCTGCCATGACAAGCTTTGTAGCTTGGTCGATGCTGTTGTTCGGTCCATACCAATCGATGATGACGCCATCGATCCCCCGGCTGATCATGTCCGTGATCTGATTGTGGATTTGGGCTGCGTCCGTGGAGCTGTAGCCAACGTTCATGTGGTTCGACCCACCAAACCACAGAAGCAAATGGGCGTACACCTTGGAGGTTGAGCCAGAATAGAGCAACGAATGCACGTTCACCTTACTGACGTTGCCCGCGCCCCAGTTGCCATTGGTCTGGTTCACGAAGCTGTTGGCGGCGCTGGTATTGTTCGTCGTTTGCGCCGCCAACGTGGTGGTGGGTACAACATAGCTTCCAGCCGCGCATACACCGCTGGCGGACAGCAGTAGAACTGCGGTACAGAACGCCTTAAGACACATCTTTCCTCAGGAGCGGAGGGACCGAGGTCTTGCTCGACACTATCGGCTAGTTCGCAAGGGAGGCACGCCGCGCCTGTAGATTCCTCTGAACTAACTTTCTTTCAGGGACAGCTTTCTTGGGTCGTGCTGAAACAACGTGCTGGAACCACGTTCTGGGACAAACGTTCCGGGATCGGCAAAAGCTTACCTTCCGATGCGTGCCTCTGAGAAGGTGCCGTTAGTCCGTGAACCTGTGGGCCACGACCCGGCGTGCCATTGGCAATCTCGATCCGGCAGTAGCGGCTCCCACTCCTCAACGGGCTCGAATGAGCAGTTCCCCGTCACGCACCTTCCGTGACGTTAACAGGGCTGTTTCCAGCGGTTTGGCTTAACGAAGCGGCCACCTGCATAGCGGATTAGAACCAACACCTTACCCGCAAAACTCATCCAAGCAGCGTTTGGATAGTTTCTGAAAGTCTTGAGCAAACAGGTGAGTCGAATGACTGCGATGAAGAAGGCCCGTCCTTATTCAACGGTAGGAATCGCTGTTTCGTTGCTGGCTCTGTGCGCTTGCCAGGGATTGACGAACTCCAGCTCAACGTCGAATTCCGGCATCAATTCTGTCAACCACATCGTCGTCATGGTGCAGGAGAACCGCTCGCTCGATACCTATTTCGGCCAACTACCGGCCTATTGGGCGGCCAACGGTTTTCCGTCCCAGCAGTTTGACGGTATGCCGACAAATGCCTCCAACCCCGGATACAACGGTGCTCCCGCGGTCCCCGCATACCATCTCGCGACCGAGTGCATTGAACTGCTCTCGCCTTCCTGGAATGAAAGTCATCTCGACTGGAACCTGCAGGACCCAAGCTCAACCACCCCCAAGCTGGATGGTTTTGTTTACAACGCTGCTAACTTCGCAATCGATGAGAATGCAGCCGGCGCCAGCCCTCAGTACACCGACACCGCAGGAATCCGCGCCATGGGTTACTACGATGGGACCGATTTGAATTACTACTACTTTATGGCGTCGAACTTTGCCACGTCAGACCGCTGGTTTGCGCCCGCGCTCGATCGCACGCAGATCAATCGCATGTACCTGTTCGCCGCGACGTCCCAGGGTTACGCCTTTCCTCCTGGAACCAATGCTGCCGACAATGCGCCCCTGACGGCACCCACCATCTTCGACGCCCTGCAACAAGCCGGCGTCAGTTGGAAGGTCTACTACACCGATGACATCTGCTCCACTGCCCCTCCCGATGCTCGTGGACCGAAAGGTGGCATTACACATGATGCTTCGTCATCCTCGAATAGCGGGGCCTGCACCTATCTGACTCAGTTCGCGAAGTACTCACCTCCGAATCAGCTGCCAAGCAACGTTGTGCCCGTCTCACAATATCTCTCGGATGTTCAGGCCGGAACCCTTCCTTCGGTGGCATTTATCGAGACTGGATACTTGTCCGGGCAAGATGAGCATCCCAGTTCGGGTACGAATTTACAGGTGGGCGCCGCTTACGTTCAGAGCCTGATTGATCCCCTGATGGCGAGCCCCTCGTGGAAGGATTCAGTGTTCATTCTGACCTACGATGAGCCGGGTGGACTGTACGATCACGTTCCGCCGCAGCCTGCGGTCAATCCAGATGGCATCGCGCCAGTCGATCTTGCCTCGACCGATATCTGTGGAACTGCAAACGACCCGAATGGTTTCAATTGCGATTTCAACTACACCGGGTATCGCCTGCCCTTGATCGTCGTATCCCCGTTCACCAAGAAAAACTATGTGTCACACACGGTCGCCGATTACACAGCGATCCTCAAGTTCATTGAGACGCGATTCAATGTGCAACCTCTCACAAAACGGGATGCAGCGCAGATGGACATGACCGAGTTCTTCGATTTTCAGAATATCCCCTGGGCTACGCCCCCCACGCCTCCCGCGCAGTCACAGAGCGGAGTGTGCAACGCGAGCGTCCTGCAATAACCCTGCACACTGAAAGACTGCGCAGGATACGCGGTGAGGGAATCTACCTTCACCGCGGGGCTGGCTCGTAACGGCTCCCAGGTCTCAGAGGCCGCGGCGTGTGCAACGACAATCTCGTATTGGGTTAACAACGATTGCGGAGCGCGAGCGCCTCTACTTGCCCTGGGAATCAATCGTCAGGTTGTGGGCCACATACCGTGAGCCCTCGAAGTTCGTGATCACCGTAACGACGGCACCGGGATGAAGGTTGTCGTCGGGCGTGACCGATGGGTCAAGGTAGACTTCGTACGTCTTCCGGTCGGTTGAGGAATTGATCACCAACAAGCCAGTGCGCAGGTCAACGTGCACGACCTGCCCGGCAAACGTGTAGCGGGTTCCGGGAAGAGCAAGGATGGAGATTTCGCGGGCGACCTCATGGCCGTTTCCCTCTGAGCCGAACTTCACCGCGACCAAGCAGCCCTCCGTCAGATTGCTGGCCTCGACTTTGCGATCGCCTTGCAAGAATTGAGTCGAGGAGGTTAGCCGCACGCGGACGGGCGTCGGAGAAATCGCATCTCGCACTGTCAGTTCCCCGCGGTCGGATCTGTATTTCTCCACGATTCCCTGGCTTTCGCCGATCGCCTGTTGGCTCTTAAGGCGAATGCTGCGGGCGAAAACCGTGTCACCGTCGAGGATGGTATCCAGATAAACCCGTTCTCCTTCGTGCAAGTCGGCGAGTGTTACTTCTGTAGCACCGCGAAACACGCGAGTCCGCGGGTCAAACAGGATCTTAGTCCGACCACCACCGAAAACACGCACCGTGAGCTGGTCGCGCACACGATCTAGCCGCTCAACCGTTCCACCGATCAAAGTCGCCTTGGCGCGGGGAATCGGTGGCAGGTCAGGTAGTAGGCTGGCCGGGTCGGCGACGATTTCCGGATCCGCATCGGCGGAGGCGTCCGGTGCAACTGGCCGCACGGGCTCTATGCTGCCGCTCGTTGGTGAAGCAACGGACGTTGGTGAGACAACGGACGATGTCGTCTCAGGTGCCTCAGATGCCGACGATCTTGGCTCCGAGGGCGCCTGAGCCCAAGCTAGACTACCAAGAAGCAAACTGCCGATCGCAAATTTCGCAACAGAATTCATGCAGTCTCGACGCACCTTCCCCAGCGCCGAATTGGATGCTTTTTGCCCCATTTAAGGTAGTCCGAATTCTTCGGCGAGGCGTCATAATCCGCCTCGATTGTCAGCAAACAAAATTCGCGACAAAGCATCAAAATGAAGATTTCAGGTTGAACCATTTTGCGCCTAAGGAATCGAACGTCGATGCACGCTAAACAGTGGCTTGTCATAGGCTTTCTTGGAATGTTCGCGGGGCTTGGTTCGCGACCCGCCCACGCCGGGGATCTCAAAATCACGATTCCCAAGCGAAGCACTCTCACGCCCGTTCAGCGCCTCAACCGCGAGGGAGTTGACGCTGTCCGCAAGCACAACTACGCAAAGGCGGAGCAACTCTTTTACAAGGCGTACTTGTTCGATCCAGACGACGCCTTCACGCTCAACAATCTCGGCTACATTTCCGAGCTGCAAGGCCAAGTCGACCGGGCCCAGCGCTTCTATTCGCTGGCGGCAGAGCAGTCGAGCGAAGCGGTTATCGATCGTGCTAGTGCTCGCCGCGTCGAAGGGCGTCCCATGAAAGACGCTCTGGCACTCACCGATCAGCCATTGCAGATCAATCACGCCAATGTGGAAGCCGTGCGCTTGCTTTCTCAAGGGCGTGCGCCGGAAGCCGATCTCCTGCTGCAAGAGACCCTGAAAACCGATGCGCAGAACGTATTCACCCTGAACAATATGGGTGTCGCCAAAGAGATGGAAGGGGAGGCGCAGCAGGCGCTCAAGTACTATGACGAAGCTGCGAGCGTTCATTCCGATGCAGCCGCGGTCGTGACTGCCGACCGGGTCTGGCGTGGACGCCCCGTCAACGAGATGGCACAGCAAAACGCAAAGGCGCTACGCGATCATTTGGCCCGAACCGCAGATGTTACCGAACAAGTGTCCGAACTCAACCTGCGAGGTGTCTCCGCGGTGAACCGCAACGACTTGCGCACAGCCAATGAGGACTTCCGCAACGCCTACAAACTCGACCCCAACAATGCATTTACTCTAAACAATATCGGGTACGTGTCAGAACTCGAAGGCGACCGTGAGACGGCGGAGTTTTTCTATGAGCGCGCCCGGCAGGCTGGTGGAGCGAACGCGACTGTCGGCGTGGCAACGCGCCGCACGGAAGAAGGCCGGAAACTCTTTGCCGTTGCCGCCGACAGCGACGAAAAGGTAGAGGCCAAGGTTACGCAAGACCGCGATGCCCTCCGCCGCCAACATGAGCCGGTCGTGTTGCGGCGACGCGACAACAGCATCGTGGACGAAACGCTTCAGCCGCCGGCCCCCGCCAACACCGCCCAGCCGCCTCAGTAAGGACGGTTACGAATCACTTTCCTGAAAGCGTCCAATATCCGACTCGGGATCGTAAAAGACGTGGCGCAGAAGGTTGGTCAAGTAACGCGATAGCGTATTCACATTCGTGCGATACCAGCAGCAGCGAGTCATCGCGGGAGACAGTCCGCAGATGAACTGAAAGCCCTCCAGGTCAGCCGGAGGCTGTGCCAGCATGGCGGCGGCCATACGGTGATTCCCATCAAGAATCGTTAACGGGCTGCGATCGTCTACCCCGATCAACAAGACAGTCGGATTCACAAGACTGTCCTGGACGGAATTCGCAATCCGATCAAGCTTCCGAAAGAACTCGTCGTCGGGGGACTCTTCCCATTTCATGCGCAAGCATTCGATCATATCCGTGATGTAGAAGCTCCCCTCGGCCACGCGTCGCCACTGCGCTCGCGGGAAAAAGCGAATGCGGTTCAGATCGCCGCGACGAAGTTCGACTTGAAACCATTGTGTATCCTCGGGAAGCTCTCTCCACATGGCGCCACGTCGCAAGAACAATAAGGCCCGCCGCAAGGCATTTTCTCGATGACTCCTCAAGTCGGGACTGCGAACGAGGTGTCCGAACTCCTGGCGGTATTCGGCAAACTCGGGGTGATGAAACTCGCTTCGAAGGAATTCCGCGATCACTTCCTGCTCATTCAGGGATCGGACGACGGATAACCTGGAGTACGTCCGGACGTCTTCGGGTGGAGCGATTTCACGTCGCAGAAGAGGCAGCGCAACCGTCACCAGCAAGATCACCATCAGCACGAGCTGCACGAAGATCACCTGCTGCAAGGTTTGATGAAAGACGCAAATACCCAGAACCAGGGCGCCGCTGAACGCCAACTGTGCCCAACTTGTGTTCGCGATCTTGCGGGACATTTCGTAGGTGATCATCACTGAACTGAGTGAATAGATTCCGGTGGTGACGGCGTAAAGGATAAGCAGCGCGGCTAGCCCTCCGTAATTTCCCAACTCGAAGTGGGCACCGAACAAGACCCTCCACAAGAAGCTGGGAATCGCCCAGAGTCCGAGAATCAATACCGCCAGAATCAGAAATACCATTCCCAGCGACAGGAACAGCACTGGACGGGCTTCCCGATCGCTGGAGCGGGCAGCCGCCGACACCGGAAACATCGTATTCACCACAGACCACGCGCACATATTTACCAACCGTCCGACGAGCGAGACGGCGGCATAGATTCCGGCCTGGTCAGACGAAAAGAAATGCTTGACCAACACAATGTCGAAGTTGTTGATGACTACCTGGCCGGAGAAAAACACAATCGCCTGCAACCCTTCCCCAAAAGAGATCGGGATGAAGTGTCGCCTTATAGAACGCACGCCGGGGCTTGGCCTTGCCGCGAAGTACGATGCGATCACCGCGATCACGCTGGCCAGCACTGCTCCCTTTACGCCGAGCCCGAGCCGGATTAACACAAATGCTCCACCGAGCCGGACCAGACCTTCCAGCATGAAGTTAATCGCGAGCGGACCAAATGCATGGATTCCCTGCACATACCCGCGTCGGACTCCGAGCGGAATATAAAAAGCTGTTCCCAACGCAAGCAGCGAGATCAGGACCTGATCAGGCAGATTCAGATATGCCATCAGCACGCGATTGAAGACAAACAAAAGCAGCCCCAAAGCGATCCCCGCCGTCCACGCCCGCAGGTGCAACGCCTCGAAAATCGCAGCCTTGTCATCCGGTGCTTCGTGACTGGCGACATACTTCGCGCAAACCACCTGAAAGGAAAGCGTGATGGCCGATGCCAGCATTAATAAGGTGTAAACGGCTGTAGCGTGGGCAAATCCTGTCGGGCCAAGCAGGCGCGCGGTGACGACGTTGTAGACGAGATTGGTGATTCCAACCAGCCCAGATCCGGCCAGGAGCGTCAGGCTGCCACCTACAAGTTTGTGGCGCAGCTTCTTGGCGTGCGCGTATTTGGTACTGTGAGAGAAGGCGTCCGAAGAATCCGAGAGACGCGTTTTTCCTATGAGGGTCATCGAGCAGCCAAGGTCAACCTAGAACAGCGTGAAGTGCACCACCGGCAGCACCGT
Organism: uncultured Acidobacteriaceae bacterium; assembly: GCA_963706645.1. Classification (GTDB taxonomy): domain Bacteria; phylum Acidobacteriota; class Terriglobia; order Terriglobales; family Acidobacteriaceae; genus Sulfotelmatobacter. The sequence continues at coordinate 109,839 of CAVPNR010000059.1, read as the reverse complement.
GGTTCTGCTGGATCCTGGGAAGTCGTAAAACGTCTGCTGCTGGACGCCGAATGAGAAACGCATCGGATACGAAACTGGAACCTCGCCCATGCCGTCTTTCAGCCTTCCGTGGATCGGGCGGACGTAGGAGACCAGAAATTCGCTTTGGGCATTGTCGTAAGCGTGATATCCAGAACCGCGCGAAAGAATGAATGAACCTTGAAGGCTCCAGCGCGGATTGGCACGGAACTCGAATCGGCCCCCGGGCAGCAACGCCTGGGCGATTGCGTATTGCGTTCCCTGTACACGCCAGGATCGCAAGTATTCCGCGAGGACGGCAGCGGTCAGACGATTGCCAAACTTGTGCTGTAGCCCGGCATAGCTCGATGTATTGAAGTATTCCTCAGTCTGCGGGCGGAACAGAAGATCGCGCGCGGAGTATCCAGTGATCAGGGAAGTGCTGCCCCAGGGCCGCCCTACGGTGAATTCAATGTTGCCGGCGGCGTCACGCGAATGCAGGTTCTGTTCCGTGAATGGGCCAGCCTCGTGAATCGCGCTACCGGTCACCGACACCCAATTGAAGAAAGAACTGGTTGAGAGGTAGAGGAACTGCCGGAATAGGTTCTGATTCATGTACATCGGTGAGATGGTGTCGCGACGAATCGTAAACTGCAGCCCACCGTTGAAGGTAATTGAGTTCGTGCCCAAGTGTAGAACAGGCGAAATTCCGCCATTGAAGATCGTGTCGTATGTATTACGATCCTGAACCACACCTACGCTGGGATATAGCAACTCTCCAGCGGTTAGGGACTGTCCCACGAAACCCGTGATCGCGGGGAAGTTCCCCAGGGGGATGCGGTAGTGTGACTCACCCAGGCTCTGGTACGAGTGGCGCGGTGGAGGAAGAAGCGCCGGATTCGTTACGTTGAGTATCTTTGCATCCAGAGTGTAGACGTTGATGTCTTCCAACGAGGCTGCAAAAGAAGCTTCGGGAACGATGCTCACCCGGTCGTTCAGGATCTGCCGGCCTTCCTGGTCCGCAGCCGTGTATTGCGAGCTCTCCGCGATGCCATGATCCTGATCGCCAGCGACGGTGCTCGCCTGCGCGAAAGCCGATAGGGCATGCAGAGGATCCTGGCGCTGGCGAGACAGGTTCGCCGCCGCCATCATATAGTCGTAATCGTCGTGATATTTGTTCGCAGGTCCCAAGCTGGCTAGAGCTGATTCCGCCTTGCTCGTATTCCCCTCGGCCAGGTAGGTATTGGTCAATCCGATCTTTACCGTGCGGCTATTCGCACCAGCCATTCTGGCTTTCGCGTAATAGTTCTCCGCGAGATCAAAGTCGTGCATCGCCAAAAATAGGCCAGCCGCCTGAGACAGATCCTCTGGCGTGACTGGGGAATCAGTATCGCTGCGTGCCTCCGCGAAGCCGAGGGAGATCTGGCGCCGCGCTTCATCCGGATGTCCTTGCCTCAAGAATATCCCCGCGATTTCCAGGCGCACGCCGATCCGATCTCCGCCTGGGACGTCGAGCGCTCGGGAGAACCGCTGCATCGCGGCACTTCGATCCCCGAGTGTCAGCAGAGCATCACCCGTCGCCGTCAGAGTGGCGATGCTATTGCCGCCCAATCGCTCTGCCGATTCGATGTCGTGGAGAGTCTGCTCGCGGTTCCCTTGCTTGGCATGAACCTGCGCCATCAATGCGTAAATCGCGGGATCAGAAGGTGAAAGCTTCAATGCAACATTCAGGGCATCGACCGCCTCGGTATAGTGACGCATATGATAGAGGACGTCAGCATAGGCTAACTGCGTCGTCAGATCGTTCGGCGTCTCCGCCAGCGCGACGCGGTATTCCGTCGCAGCGTGAGCGTAGTCCTGCTCTTGTCGGAATCCTTCTGCGCGGGCCAGATGCCAGGCGTGCGATTTGCCGAGCAGTTTCTGCGCAGCATCCAGTTGCTTGAGCGCCGGCTTGGGATGGTGAAGCTGAAGATCAGCAAATGCCAGACCGAGATGGGCCTCGCCATAATTGTCTTGCAGCTTCAGAGCAGTATCAAAGTCCGCTGCGGCCTTGTCCGGTTCGCGGAGATCGTTCAAAACGAAACCGCGATTCACATATCCTGTCGCCATTTTTGGGTCGCGTTCCAGTGCCAGCGTGAAATCCTTCAGCGCGGTGTTCGGGTCGCCGTTGTGCGCATGCACATTTCCGGCAATCAGCGGAAGATCCTTATCCTTGGCGAGGATTGGCTCGTATTTATTGACCAGGGCGAGAGCCTCGTCAAAATGGCCGAGATAGTACAAATCGTAGGCGAGGTAGACCACGCCCTCGCGGTCATTCGGAAGCTTGGCAACCACTTCGTAGCCCAGCTTCGCCGCTTCTGCGTATTCGTGCTTGAACGTCAAATAGCGCTCCCGCTCGCGCTTAACCTGAGGACTCGTGTTCGCCTTGGCTGACGCACGATCGAGCCAGCGCCCGGCGAGCTTCATATTGTGGGCTTCGATGGCAGCGTTTGCTCCGCCCGCGATCACCAGAGCGTTATCCGGCATGTGCTGGTAAGCGTTCTCGTAATTTACTTCCGCAGGCTGGAACTTCCGCTCGGCAGTGTACAAATCTCCCAGCGCCAAGTACGGAGCGAAGTCCCTCGGATGGGCCACGATGGCGCGCGAGAAGTAGTTCTCCGCCAGCTTCGTGTCGCCAGCATCGCGTGCAAGATATCCCAGCGACGAAAGCGCCTGCCGGTTGTTGTGGTCAAGTTCGAGAACTTTTGTAAAAGTGTCCCGAGCCGCGTCCTTCTGCCCCATCTTCCAAAGCAGCGAGCCAAGGTTCATCAGCGAATTCACATTGCCGGGAGCCAACGACAGCGCCTCTTTCAGATCGCGGTTCGCTCCCTCAAGATCTCCCGAAGCAGACTCGACGACTGCCCGCAACCTGAGCATCTCCACGCGGGCGGACTCTGGAACCTGAATCTGCTGAAGAGAAGTCGAGGCCGCCTTCAGTTCCTGCTGCGCGCCAGCGGAATCGTCTTGACGAACATCAATCTCGTAGAGGTTCAACCGCAGCTCGATTGGGTAAAGCGGTCCTTCCGGAACACGCGCAGGCAAAATATCCAGTGCGATCCGGTATTCCTTCCCGGCTTCCTGCAACCGATCTTCCGATTCAGCAATGCTCCCAAGAATCGCGTGCAGCCGGTAGTTGTTGCTATCAATCTGGCGGGCCGCCTCAAGAAATGGACGCGCTGCATCCGGCTGACCAGCGTTGATCCAGGCTTGCGCCGCGCTCAACTCCAACCCGATATTGCCTTTCGCCGCTTTAGCCAGGCGCGTATAAAGCGCCGCCGCTTCCTGCTGTTTGCCGGCAAGCTGATATGTGTAAGCCATCTCGGCCATCACATCGGTAGTTTTGGCCGGAATTGCCTGCAGCGCCGCGATCGCCTCGTCATATTTCCCCTGGTCGCGATATTGCCCGGCAACCGCGCGCAAAACTTCAGGATCGTGAGGTGCGCGGCTCTTCGCGCGATTCAGATAGCGCGCGGAATCTTCGGATTGCCCCAGCCGTTGGTAGGCATGCGCGATTAGCAGGTCGCTGTGCGCCGAAGGCTGTACCGTTTCCGCACGCTGCAACATGGCCAACGCGGCTTTCGGGTCCGTGCTGAGCATCAACTCCCCGGCAAGCTGCAGACTGTTGGCGTCCTTCGGATTAGCCTCGACGACCCTGCGCAACAACTGCTCGGCTTCCTGGTCGCGACCCATCTTGGCATACGTCTGTGCCAGTCCAGCCAGCCCGCGCACCGAATTCGGTTGCAGCTTCAGCCCATGGTTGAAGGAATCTACAGATAGAGGATAGCGTTCTGCCAGACGCGCGGAATATCCCAGCAAGAACCAGAGTTCGGCATTTTGAGGCGCCGACTTGGCGGCTTGCTCTGCATAAGAAACTGCCGCTGCATAGTCATTCCGCTTCAGAGCGTCCTGCGCGGCGCGCGCTTGGCGGGCCACGTCGATGCCCGATCCCCAACTGAAATCTGGGACACTCTGCGGCTTCTTATTGGTTTCTTTGCTCGACTCCGGGGCAGATCCCCCACCACCGACGTCATAGGTCTGGCCAAAGGAACTTCCTAGAAGTCCCATCACCATGACAATGCAAAAGCTCGTGAGCGGATACCGGCTTTTCACGTAGTCACCACGCTTTACGAAATCGTCTGGAGACCTCCAAAAGTCTCCCGCACAGGATGTCCTGCGGTCCTTCTCAGATGCCAACCGGGGTAGGTAGGTTTGCTTTCAAGAGTGGGGTGAGAGCGACCATTTCTCAGTACGTACGGCAATAAATCAAGGTAAACCCCCTAGGGAGTTTCTGAATCAAAGGAAGCGCTAAGGGCACTGGAGTGTGTCACCCGCTATGAACGAAAACTACTCTCGTCCCATTCCGCTACTGGCAATCGTGTTGGTCGCGCTGGCGGTGCACGGGCCTTTGTTGCTCATGCAGCTTCCCGCTGGGTCATTCGATACGAACTTCCATATCTTTCTCGCTTCTCACTACGCCCACCATTGGTTCAATCCGTGGAATGAAAAGTGGTTCGCTGGTTTTTCGCAAACCACGTATCCTCCGCTTACGCACCAGTGGATCGCTCTTCTTTCGAACCTTACTGGACTGAAAATGGGCTACATGCTGGCGCAGTTGATCGCGGTTCTGCTGCTGCCAGTGGGCGTTTTCCGCTTTGCCAAGATTTGGGTGGACGAGCGCGCGGCCAGCTATGCGGCCTTAGGCAGCATTTTTCTCGGTGCCCTGGCATTCCTCGTGTACCAAGCCGGGCAGTTGGCCACGGTCTCTTCGGCCGCGTTGTACTTGAACGCCTTACCTTATTTCTATGAGTGGGCGGTGCAGGTATCCGGTCGTTCTCTCATCAAGGGCGTCGCCCTCAGCTTGACGGCGGCCGCTGCTCACCACGTCACGTTGATTTTCGGCGTCGTGTTCTTTGCAGGGCCCGTTCTGTGGATCGCCTGTATGGACGCCCGCGAAGAACGTCGAAATACTTCGCTCGCAGGAGTCCTCTCGCGGGCTTTGGTCTTCGCGGTCATAGTTGGTGTGGGAGTGGGAATCGTCTTGCTACCGTACTGGATGGCCTTGATTCAGCATCCGATCCACCAGATCCCGATCCCGCACGACAGCCGTTCGAACTTCCTGTTGAATTCGATCACCGCGATCAACTACTTCGTAATTCCTTACGGGGCGTTGATCCTGGCGTTGCCGTTTGTCATTCTTCGGGGTTCTTCAGTCCCACGCCTGCGCCCGCTGCTGATCGGCTTCTGGCTGAGTCTCATCTTCGGGCTGGGTGGAACCACGCCGCTTCCGCGATGGCTCCTCGGCCGCGCCTACGAAATTCTTACCTTCGAACGCTTCACTTTCTGGGCCACTCTGCTAGCCATGCCGATCGTCGGTCTGCTCGCGGTTGATCTGCTCAATCGCTTCCGTGCGAAAGCTGCTGTCGGGCTTTCATTAGCGGCAGTGGCCACAATCGGTGCGGCACTCGCGTGGCTAAGTGCGAATCCATACCGTCCCACGATCACGATGGATGTCAATCCCGTGATCTCATTTCTGAACCGGGATGGGCACGATTCGTATCGATATCTCACCTTGGGGTTTGGCAGCGAGTTGGCGCAAGTATCAACTTACACCGACGCCAGTAGCGTTGACGGCGACTATAACTCCGCTCGTCTGCTCCCCGAAATGACCCAGTACGGTTCTGCACAGCTCACCAACGCAAAATTCTACGGCTCGGCAGGAATGGCCTCACTGCGCGCCATGCTCGAGCATGCAAATCGCTACGGATTGAAGTACATATTCGTGCACGATCCTTACTACGAGCCCCTTCTAACCTTCGTAGGATGGCGCAAAACAGAGACTTTTAATAACGGTGAAATTACGGCGTGGTCGAAAGACGATGTCCCGCCCGCTCACCGAATTGAATCCGACGCGATCCCCCCAGTGTGGATGGGTTTGCTCTGGGGAACGCTTCCAATCGGAGTCAGTGTCTTGGCAATGTTCTTGGAATTAATGTTGCCGGCTCGGCAGAGAGTGCGCAGCCTTATCGCGACACCCGTCCGCGTCGATGAACGCGAAGGACATTACGTATCCTGAGACCCAAGAGATCGATATGAAACTCATTCTGCCCATCGTTCTTGTCGCAGCTACCGTACTTCTGATGGCCGTAGGTTTGACCGGAGCAGGACGCTCCACCGGAACCGTCGGCATCGCTGCCGGTTCGGCGCTGCCCGGCTTCAGCACGCATGCGGACACTCCCGAGCAGGCGCTTGCGAACTTTTTGATCGACGTGCAACGGCGCAACTGGGATCGCGCATTCTCCAGTGTGGAACGCACCAACGACAGCGCAAATGAGCAGGCGTTCATTCAGGAATGGATCGGTTCCAACGGCGGGCTGCGGTCGTTCTCCAGCCTGGAAAGATATGATGCGCGCCCTCTCCACACCACCGATTCCGAAGCGCAGATGCGTGTTCGGCTACATTGGTCGACTCCGGTGGGCCCGGTCGAAGATGTGCGCGACTTTCATCTCGTGCACCGCGGCGACCAGTGGAAAGTTGTATGGGACGAGGTTCCTATACCAAATGTGCCTTCACAGATTGTCCCGGTAAATTATTTGCGTTGGGACCTCGTGAGCGGGAGCGCCGGTGAAGAATGGGGTTCGCACAATGTGGATGCGCCACACGTGCGCATCGTGTCGATGAACGCCGTCGATTCGGCCGAAGGCTCCGTGGTGATGGGAGAAGTCGTCAACGAAGACACAATTCCAGCATTCGTGAATGTGAATGCCACCCTGCTCGATGGCACCGGCAGCGCGATCGACGACGAGACCAGCTTCGACAAGATTCTTCATGTGCTGCTGCCAAAGCAGGTTTCTCCCTATCGCATCGATTTTCCGCACGTCAGCTTGAGCAAAGTTAAGAACGTGCATATGGACGTCAAGGCGACTCTTGTTCCAGCCTCGTCGGACCCTGTCATCGGCGTGATGAATCAGAAATTGGATACCGACGCACAAGGGCGATCCGTCTTGCACGGAGAGCTTCTGAATGAGAGCGGACAGACCGTAAACATTCCGCACGTAATCGCCAGTTTCTACGACAACAATGGCAAGGTTGTCTGGGTCTCGGACGGCTACGTTGAACGCGCTTTGCTGCCGCAAGAGTCGGAGGCATTCGCAGTCGAGATTCCCAAATCCCTGGCAGGGAAGGTCCAGAACTTTCATGTCGTCGTCAATCAATACAGCCTGCAAACGTCGTAGCCGGCGGCGAAGTTGGCTCGCCTTATTGCTCGGTGCAGTTTGCCTGGTGGGAACGGGGGCCGCGCAGGATGTTGACCTTCGCGCCCCTTCCGCGGCCGTCGCTGGGACTCCGGGGTCGATTGCCACCACTGGCAGCGGCACAGCGACGTTCTACCTCGTTGGACCGAGCATCACGCTGAAGCGTGATGTGCATTTAGGCGACGAGATATCACTCTCTGCCAAGGAACTGCAATCCGCGGGCAAATATGTAGCGATCGTTTGCGGCAGCAGTTGCCGCAGCGTGGGATTCTTTGTAGCGCCAGCCAAACCCGTCAGCCTGACCTTTCTCGTGCATCCGTCGCGCGCTCCCGTAGGACAGAACGATGTTGTCAGCGGAGTGGCCTTGCCGTTCGATGAGTTCCGCAACTTGGTCCTTACCCCGGCAACCGTGGACTTCCAGTTGACCGCAAAGGGCGGGGCTCCTGTGTCGCACCAAGTCTCGACGCAGAATGGCGTCGCCTGGTTCCACACCAATTCGGGGCGGACCGCGGGCGCGTTGCAGGTGACGGCCTCGATCAATAGCGTCTCCGCGCGCCGGGTCGTGCAGCAAGTGGCATCCGATCCGTGCAGTCTGCGGATCAAGGGCCAGCGCACGCCGAAAGGCATCATCGTTGAGACCGATCCCGTGCGCGATTGTGCGGGCAATCCAGTGCCCGATGGCACAGTGGTCACATTCACGGCAAAAGACGGCAAAGATATGAGCACTGTCGATGCGCCCATCAAGCAGGGCATCGCCCGCGCACAAATGACGGCTACTGGCCCAGTTGTGATCTCGGCCGCATCCGGAGTCGTGATGGGCAACGAGTTACGTTTGGGAGCGCAATAAAGGATCGGAGAAAGGTGAGCATGTTGGGCAGAACTCAGATGGGCAGAACTCAATCCGGCCGGCTGGCGCGACTGATCACGATTACGGTTCTCAGCGTATTTGCATCGCGCTACTCCTCCGGCGCGGACTCGGCCCCGCAAGTTGTTTTGAACACCAGCAAAGCGGCGCCCCGATCGGTTGAGAGTCTGACCGAGCGCGCCCTTCTGCGCGACTACAGGTTCGCGTGGATGAATCTCGAACAAGCTCTGGAATCCAACTCGACCGCGCCGCTCAGCGGTTTGTTTGCAGGTACCGCTGCGGAATGGCTCAACGAAGCCGTTGCCAGCCAGCGAAGCAACAGACTTACATCTCGCTACCTCGGTCAAAGTCACAAGGTCGAGGCTGTGTTTTATGCTCCCGAAGGTGACATGATCGAGCTCCACGATACCGCTGACTATCGATTGCAGATTCTCGACGGAAGTAAGACGATCCACGACGAACATGTTGTCGTGCGCTATGTGGTGTTGATGACTCCAGGCGCCGATCGCTGGGTCATTCGCCAACTGCAGGCTGTTCCAGAGTTTTGATGGGCCATTCGTGCGCCAACCACCCCTGCTGCGTCAGCATCTAATTTGTCATTCCGACGGTGGAAGACATGGAGTTCCCTATTGTCGACGCGGCTGCTAGTTCTGGCGATTGTGTGTTTCATGGCGGGCACCGGTTGCACCACGCCCGGCATACACCGCGCCGTACAGCAAAATCTGCAGGCTCCTAACTCCTGGCCCAAGGTGCTCGCTGTCTACATGCCATGGTTTGGCGACCATGTTCACATCGATGTGGGCTATTCCAGCGATGACCCCGCCGTCCTCCGCCGGCAGATTCAACAGGCACGTCACACCGGGATTTCCGCGTTCGTCGTCGATTGGTACGGCCCTGCTGTGCCCTTCTCGGACCGTAACTTCGCGCTCCTGCAAGAAGCGGCGGACGAAAATCATTTCCAGGTCGCGCTCTTGTACAACGAGGCCGAAGATGACGATGGGCAGGCCACAGATGCAGCCGTAGCTGCCTTCGACCATGCTTATCAGGCATATATCGGTCCCGCGGCTCCGCATCGCGGCGCCTACCTTTCCTACAACGGCCATCCTGTCGTTTTCATTTTCCCAAAACACGGCCATGTGGATTGGAACCGTGTTGTCGAACATTGCAGCGGCTGGGACGCTCCGCCTCTCCTCTTCTATAAGGACGAACCGCCCCAGCAGTTTGCGGCCGACTTCGCTGGGCTATATGCATGGGTGCAACCCGGGCAAAAGGGGTGGACTCCCGATGGCAGCAACTGGGGCGAGCAATATTTGGATGACTTTTACAGAAACATGAGAAACAAACATCCCGACAAGATTGCGGTGGGCGCCGCGTGGCCCGGCTTTAACGACTCCGCAGCAAAGTGGGGCCTGAATCGTCACATGGGCAGCCGCTGCGGAGAAACGTTTGAAGACACTCTGCACCTCTACAACCGCTACTTTGACGCGGCAAAGCCGCTGCCATTTGTGATGATCGAAACCTGGAACGACTACGAGGAAGGCACTGCGATCGAGCGCCTCAGCTTCGCAAAGTGCGGCCAGAACACCAAACCCGACGCAGCTCAATCCACCCGCTGAAGGCCAACCACAGCGCGATTGCTCACATCCAAGCTGCGGGCGTTCACACTTTTCGATGGAGCACCACCATGGAGCATGTCCGCGATTCGACGAAACACCTCCGATTGCTGTCCGAACTTTTACTCACTACTCCTTTCTCATCGGAGGCAAAGAACCATGTGCCCTCGAGCGAAACGCAGCAAGTAGCTTCTGAGCTGGACGAACCAGCTCTGCGCGACCTCGAAACTCTGGCCAGCACGAATCACGTCATCATGCGTGCGTTTGCGCCACTGGAGAAACTCTTGATGGCCGCTGGAAACCGCCAGGGTGCTGAATGGATTGCCACCGCGATGCACCGGGAAGCAGCCCGCATCAGTCATGCGCTAGGCTTTCTACAACAAATCTGCAGTACCTTGGAAGAATGCGGTTGCCCCGCGACGGTCATCAAGTCTTTGGATCATTGGCCCGACCTGGGCAGCGATTTAGACCTCTACACAGACGCCGGCGCTACGCATGTGGTCAATATCATGCGTGATTGTTTCAGTGCCAGGCTGGCCGATCGCAGCTGGGGAGACCGCCTGGCGAACAAATGGAACTTCGTCATCCCAGGTTTGCCGGAACTCGTGGAAGTCCACGCCGGCCGGCTGGGACAAACTGGAGAGCAAACCACTGTCACGCGCTCCGTATCGGGGCGCACCCGAACGATTCAGGTTGGGCGCCACTCCTTCCGCGTGCCTGCGCCCGAGGACCGGATCGTCATCAGCACCCTGCAACGCATGTACCGCCATTTCTACATCCGCGTGTGCGACATCGTCGACAATGCGCGGCTACTCGACCAGCACCTGGTTGACTTTGGATATCTCTACGCTCTGGGCTCGGAAGCTGGCCTTTGGGAGGGCATTGCGACGTATCTCAGGATTATCTCTGAATACGTGCAGGCATACCGAGGAACCGGCGTTCCCCTGGATCCAATTGTTACTTCGGCGGCGAAGTTCGGTACCGATCAAGTTCGCTTTCGGCGGGACTTCCTGCGCGTCTCGATCGTTCCTCACTCGCTCAATCTGTATGCTTCCGAGCTTATGACTCTATTGCTGAAGGGAGATCTGCGAAACACCTTCCGCCTGAGTTTGCTGCCCGGGCTCGCCACTGCGGCGGCCCTCGAGCAGAAGATGACCGGCAGTGACAAGGGGATTTGGTAGCCGTTCCGATATTGCATAGGTAGTTAACCTACAGGCTTTACTGGATGGTGCCGGCGTTCACCCGCCGCTAACGTTAAATGAAGTTAAACCGCGAGAATGATGTCATGGCAGGAAAAAAACATTTACGAGGCGTAAGTACAAAAGAACAGCGTGAGTACGAACACATCAAAGACAGCGCAGAGCGATCTGGCCGCTACGGCAGCAGGGCAAAAGAAGTGGCCGCGCGCACAGTCATGAAACAGCACAAGGCGAAGGGCCACCGCACCGGGCAATGAAGGACCAGCGTCCCATGCAGGCTGCTCAGTCGGGCAACTGGTATCTTCGGCTGCCGGAAGGGAGTTCGAGTGGTTCGTATTCTTCTTGTCGACGACAATCCTTCGGTGCGGCACTATCTGCGGGCCATTCTCGAGCAACAGATCTCATGGCGAGTGTGCGGCGAAGCGAGGACCGGCGCGGAAGCGCTGCGCATGGTGCTCGAGGCTCCTCCCGATCTGATTCTGCTCGACTATCAAATGCCTGATCTGAACGGGGTTGATGTCGCCCGGCAGATCTCAGAACTCTTTCCCAAGATTCCGATCCTGATGGTCACGCTTCATCTTTCCAGGCAGTTGGCTGATGCCGCCCGTTTGGCGGGCGTCCGCGGAGCATGTGCGAAGCAAGATATCGGTTCGGTGATTGAGGCAGTCGAAGTGCTCCTTCGCAATGAAACTTACTTTCCCATGGTCGCGGCCGGGTAACTGTGCGGGCGGCAGCCCGTAATCGCAAAGCGATCCGCTGCTTTCCCCGGTGAATACAGGATTCCCTGTATTGGACCGTGGTTGTTCGGCCGATAGTCTCGGATGGTGCTCTTTGGCCCGCTGCACTACAAAGAGGCGCATCCAGTGGGCTGGAATCGGTCGGGCATATCACACGGGCTGAGGTAAAATGTGGCGAATCGTCTGGTCGGTCTCCCCCCAGAGGAACGGAACTGCATGACAATTCGCATATTGTTGGTTGACGATCATCCCGTAGTGAGGCAGGGCCTGAAGACTCTTTTGGAAGGGCGTTCTGGCTGGGAAGTCATTGGGGAGGCCTCCGACGGCGCTGAAGCCGTTGAGAAAGCGAAGGATCTAAATCCCGACGTCATGGTGCTGGATGTGACCATGCCGAAAATGAACGGGTTGGAAGCATGTCGCGTACTGCGAAGACAGGCGCCTCAGCTCGAGATCCTGTTCGTTACCCAGCACGATTCTCCACAAATGATGCGTGAAGCCTTGGAAGCTGGCGCCAGGGGATATGTTGTGAAGTCTAATGCCGCCCGTGATCTGCTTGCGGCGGTGGAAGCGGTAAGCCAGCATCGTGTGTTTACCGCGCTCAATGGACGGGAAGCTGCCGGGTTGCGTTAAGGTCTGGGGCAAACATTTGTAAACTAGCGGTCCACCTTTTGATCTGTGGGGTGAATCATGAAGTTGAGAATTCTGTTGGCTGACGACCACGAAATTGTGCGCCGCGGTTTGCGCGCACTCCTGGAAAAACATGAAGGCTGGGAAGTCTGCGGCGAAGCAAGCGATGGCCGCGAGGCAATTGAGAAAGCCTTGCAGTTGAACCCTGATGTCGTCATCGTCGATATCGGGATGCCCAATCTGAATGGCTTGGATACGACGCGCCAGCTTCTGCAACACGATCCGCATTTTAAGGTCATCGTCCTCACGATTACCGATTCCGATCAGGTCATTCGTGAAGCTCTGGATGCTGGCGCTCGCGGCTTCGTGCTGAAGTCTGATGCTGCGCGGGATCTGGTGTCGGCCGTCGAAGCGCTTCAAAACAAGCGGATGTTTTTCACTCCCCGGGTTAACGACCTGGTGCTCGCTGGATTCCTCGAGAAGGGGCACGCCGTTTCGCGAAACGAGGCTCCTAAGTTGCCAACGCTGACGGCTCGAGAGCGGGAGATCACGCAATTGCTGGCGGAGGGCAATAGCTCCAAGGAAGTCGCCTCTCTGCTGAACCTAAGCACTAAGACCGTTGAAACCCACCGCAGCAATATCATGCGGAAGCTGAGCTTTCACTCCATTCGCGATCTGGTTGTCTATGCGATTAAGAACAACCTGATCCAAATTGAGTTACCGCCCCCGCCGCCGAAGACCCCTGCGGGTCCGACGGCGGCATAGTGAATCGCAGTTAAGATGGCTGGTTAGCGAACGGTCTCGCCTGGATAGTAGCCGCTTCGCGTGCGCACGACGAGCTTGCTGCGGTCCTGTCCTTTGGCTTCCACCCGAATCGCCTGGTATCCCTTTTTAGCGCCGTTGCCTGGTTTGAATGCTAACGTGTACTGGCTGCGGATGTCATGCGCCACGGCTCGCGTGATAGAGTCGACGTCGTTCAAACTCTGCGGGAAGAAGGCTACTCCTCCAGTGCTGGTCGCCAAGCTCTGAAGCGCCTCCCGGCCCGCGCGCGTCAACCCCTCATCGGTTAGTCCGATCGCGTACAGCGTCGCTCCCTTGTTCGGCTGCAACTTCCGGATCGCCTCTTCCAGTGTTTCCTGGCTCATGTTGTCTTGCCCGTCCGTGATCACCAGCAGCACTTTCTTGCTGAGACGGGCACTGTTTTCCAGGTGCACGGCTGACGCGACCACCGCATCATAAAGCGCCGTACTGCCCCGAGTTGAGACCTGGTGTATCGCCGCCTGAAGCAGATTGACATCAGACGTAAAATCCTGATCCAGATAGGGAGTCTGGTTGAAGTTGACCACAAAAATCTCATCCTGTGGATTGCTGCTGCGGATCAGATTGAGAACCGCTTGATTCACCTTCTCACGCTTGTCTCGCATAGAGCCGGAGTTATCAATCACGACGCCCATTGCGACGGGTACATCCTCGCGGTGGAACGACGTGATCGGTTCTGGATTGCCATTTACATAGATCGAGAAAGCACTTCGGTCCAGCCCGGTCACGAGACGTCCAGTCTCATCCACGACCGTGGCGTGCAATACAACCTCCTGCACCTGCTTCTTGAAAACGAACCTGCCGGAATCGTCCGCACTGGCACTGGGTGTGATTGACGGTTGCTGATCGCCTGCTGGCTGTGCCTCAACGGAATCGTGGCCGGACGGTTGCTGTGCGGATGCCGGCGGCGTTGCGGTTCGTGGAGGACCGAAATCTGGATTCTCTCCCGCGGCAGCCGGAGGCGCCGCTGGAGTGTTTTGGACGGGTTGGTTGGTCTGCGCGAACGTGGTCGCGCAGAGAGCTACGCCTATCGCAAGGGCTCCGATTCCTGATCGGAAAACAAAAGTCGCGCCAAAACGCATTGGGGCAGGCCTCCGTGCAGCTTTTTGATGCCAGTTCGTTCGAAACCGCATACTGTTTTTCGTAAACGGTATTGCAATCTGGAGGAGAACACTGCTCGTCGTTCGCCCTACAGAAAACCCTGTACCTGCCTGACGTAAATCCATGGGCCTGCTGACCTCGAAGGTTTTGCTGGATCTTGTGTCGTCCGGAAAAAGTTACACGAATGATGACGTGCGCTCGTGATGAAAACATTTAGATGCAATGCATTACAGGTTTGGCATGCGTTGTGCTTGATACGTTGGGTCGATGCGGACAGGTTTGCAACAAATCGCGACGATTCCGCATGCCTGCGAAACTTTCTAAAACACTGCAACGGTCTGGAGGTGAGGAATGCTTCGAATCCTGATAGCGGACGATCACGAGGTGGCAAGGCGTGGCATTCGCGCAATGCTCGAGAGTCACCCTGGGTGGGAAGTTTGTGGGGAGGCAAAAGACGGACGCGAGGCCGTCGACCTCGCCAGCAAAATGAACCCTGATCTCGTCTTGCTCGACATTGGCATGCCGAACCTCAACGGACTCGAGGCTGCCCGCCAAATCTTGGCGTTCTCCCCCGATATCGCTATTCTCATTCTCACAATGCACGATTCTGATCAAGTTGTACGGGAAGTACTTCGCGCCGGCGCGCGGGGTTTCCTGCTCAAATCCGATGCTGGCCGCGATCTGGTCGCCGCAGTCGAGGCGTTGCAACTTCAGAGAACCTTCTTCACCACCAGGGTTAGTCAGATGGTGTTGGACGGGTTTCTCGAACGTGACAATCGGCCGGACGGGGATTTCCGCAATGAAGAAGCTTCCGATGATGTTTTAACTGGACGCGAGCGCGAAGTGATTCAGCTACTCGCGGAAGGGAAGACGAGCAAGGAAGTCGCGGTCACTCTCAATCTCAGCGTCAAAACAGCGGAGACACACCGCACGAACCTGATGCGCAAACTTGGCCTTCATTCCGTCGCCGACTTGACCCGATATGCAGTGCGAAATGGAATTGTTCAGGTCTTTTGAGGCTTGACATTCAACCCATAGCCGCTAGCGCACACCGTGATCCACACTCCATGCCACCACATAAAGGGGATCACCGCTTTAAATAAGGCTTTTACCGGATTCTCGCTCTCCGACATCCTGCGTAGCCTCGATTATCGAATCGGCCAATTATCGTCGTTTGTGAGGAAGGGATCTTCTCCAATGCTTTGGACTATCGTTGCCTTGCTGTTAATTCTATGGCTGCTGGGAATGGTCAGTTCCTATACCTTGGGTGGATTTATTCACATATTGCTGGTCGTTGCGGTGATCGTGGTGCTCGTGCGCATCATCCAGGGTAGAAACCCGGTAGCCTAGCGCTGGGGCGGCCACGTCGGAGCGTCAGAAGAACCAAGCTCTTAGAAATAAGCGACTTCAGGAGGAGAAAAAATGAATAAAGATCGCGTTGAAGGCAAAGTGAAGGACATCGCAGGCCGTGTCGAACGTCAGGCAGGAGAATGGACGGGCGACACAAACGCACAGGTTAAGGGCGCAGCGAAGCAGGTTGAAGGCAAGGTTCAGAATACATGGGGCCAAGCCAAGGATGCCACCAAGAAAGCGGTCGCCGATGACAAGTCTTCGAAACGGCCGAGGTCGGTTCCTGCCGAGGCAGAAACGGAAGAACCCGCAGAAAAACGTCGTTCTCGAAGTTAGCCGACGGCCTCAGCAGGGTGGCTCGACAAGCGACGCGGTCGCCCTGCGATGCCGTACTCTCACGTTCTGATTTTCGCAATTCTTCAAATGATCGTCTCGCCTGCTTTGCCCATCGGTTCTACCCCCTCAATGCGAGGCGGCAAAGAGAAAAGAAACTGGTAGAAGTCTTCTCGCGAATTGAGTGCATCGCTGTATTTCCAACCCCGCGGGTGACTGTTAAATATTCCATAGAGGATGCGATTGTGGCATTTCTTCCTCACTCTGGCGATCGAGGAGATTCGATGATGTTACGCGCATTGGGTTTTTTCTTGTTCGTCTTCGCATTGCTCAGCCTGGTAGTTCATCTCGACGGCATCGGGCAATTGTTTGGAGCAGCGGCTGTATGCTTATTCGCTCTGGAATCAATCCTAGAACGCTCGGCCAGGCGCACTCCTCTTACCCGGATGCGGGACGAGCCTCTGCTCTAGCGCTGCGGGACTCTACAGCGAACACTCGATGGACCATGCGCGGTAAGCGCAGGTAAAAGTGTTGTAGACGGTGTAGAAGCTTCGCGAGCCATCCGCCCTTCGGTCTAGTAAGTGATGCGCCATATCAGCGATTATCGTGGTGATTGAATTGCGCTTTGACTAAGCAGTCGGCTTCGTCTTTCGTAGAGGTTATTTTATGAATCGAACGACGAATTGCTTCGCAGGCTTTCTCTTCCTAATTGCGCCTCTAGCCTTTGGACAAGAGCCGCAACAATTGACATCCCCGCAGTTTCCTGAGGACGCCCTGGCCACACAGCAGCTCGTAGCGTGGTCCCGGTTTCAGAAACCGCAACCTGCACCGCAGCCTCTTCCGCCGCCTGACACTCGCATCCCGCAGCCCGATCAGCAGGATCAACAAACCAAACCACCGGCAGATCCTCAGAATCAACAGATTCCGGCGCAATCATTCACTGGCAAGATCGTGAAGGATGGTAGCCAGTACGTCCTAAAAGTGGCGAGCAACAGCACTTACCAATTGGACGCACAGGGCGATGTGAAGCAGTACGAGAACCAGGAGGTAAAGGTCATCGGGAATCTCGACCGCGCCAGCAACACGATCCACGTCGTCAAGATTGAGTTACTGTCTTAGCCCTCATCGTGGGAAGAGGTGAAATGATGAGCGAGTTCCTGCGGTAAAGACTCGATGACATAACATTTTGTCGGTCGTGTGACGCCGTTTCAAGTACCCCAAGTTCCAACTCATTTTTCACCTACAGGATTTACCCTAGTGCCTCTCTCCAGCGAAGCCTATAGGGTGTAGCCAACGCCACGAAGTCGTGCTGCAGAAGGTTTTACCCTTCCTCGCGATGGGCCCGGAGATCACTATGAGCGTCAATGGGACCGCTGCATACGGAATGTACCCTCGCAACGTCGCTTTGCCCGAAGTCGTTTATGCCTTGAATCGCGCTGGCTTCGGAAACGAAGATATCTGCATGGTTCTGTCCCCCGCTCATCCCGTAGCCACGGTGGTGCGCGACGCCCAGATTCTCGATGCCGGGCCGGAAGAGAGCGCAAGCAGCGCGCGGATGATCGGCTGGTTCTCAGAGTTTGGAGCCGTTGTGATTCCGACTGTGGGATTCTTCATTCGTTCGCAGGCATTCTTCCACGCCCTCCTGATTGAACAAAACTTTCCTGCCATGTCTCGAGGATCGCGGACCTTGGTGAGTCTTGGTTTCTCCGAGAACGAAGCCAAGCGACTCGGCCATCAGCTGTGCGATGTCGGCGCGATGGTCTACGTATCCTGTCCGGAAAACGGCAAGGCCAACTCTGCCATTGATTTGTTGCGGCGTGCCGGAGCAAGAGAAGCGGCCAGCCTGGAAATGGCAAGAACCGCGGACGCGGCGGCCTGACGATTCTCTCCCAAGGCCGCAGCGCGATAGACCGGCAGTCACACGATTTCGGTAATTTTTTCCCTGCAACCAATTCTCCACGCATCCCCCATTCGGCTTCTATGCCCTTCCTATCACACACTTAGATCGCCCGGTGCACCAAGCCACGTGACTGGCACGCCACTTGCACTTCCTACTGAAGCCAACTCTTCCAGGTTACGGAGCATCCATTCGCTGCCTTGGAAGGAGGCCAGTTAGTCATGAGAAGAAACCGTGTGTGGATTGAGATCGTGATGCTCTGCACGGCGATCGCCTGCGTCTTGGCACTTTTGTTCGCAACGCTAGGAGCTGCTGCTGGGGTTGCGGAGGGTGAAGTCTCCAGTCAACAGCAGACCCCCGCGACCACGAGTCGGACCTATGAAGGGATGGTCACTTGCTCACGCTGCGGCGCGAAGCATTCGGCTGCCCTCGGTCAAGCCGCTACCACCTGCATTCGAGTCTGCGTGCACGGCGGAGCGCATTTCGCACTCGTGGATGCAGACGCAACCTATGTTCTAGAGGGCGATTCGGTCGTTCTAGCCAAGGTGGCCGGACAGCGTGCCCAAGTGGTGGGTGAACTCCATGGAAAGACGATCAAGATCTCGTCGGTATCGGCCCTGACCTAACCGGAAACATTCAGGCCGTCCGGAGAAACGTTTTGGAGATGGTTCTATGAAAAGCTTTTTACTGCGGATTATGTTGGCTGCTGTTGTGACTCTGGTCGCGACCGCCCTTTCGTCGCCAGCTCACGCGCAGCAGGCAGATGAAGATCGGACATCCGCCACTCCTCGGCCAACCCAACCGGGGGCTACGCCACGGTCACCGCAGCAGCACGACGCCACGGCGCCCTCTTCTGGTGATCAGACTCAGGAGGCACTCGCGTTTACGGGCCGCGTGATAAAAGAACAACAAGGTCAGCTGGTGCTGAAAGATCCAATTACCAAAATGAGTTATCAGTTGGACGACCAAGCTAAAGCAAAACCGTTCGTCGGAAAACAGGTCAAGGTCACCGGCAAGCTTGAGATGAAGAGCAATACCATTCATATCGAGGCCATCGAACCGCTTTCGTAATGGCTAATCTCTGCTTGAGCGTGCGACCTTTGTTTTGAACCGGAGGACCAACCCTCCAATTTGCACAGAATCAAATCGAGTATGCCGACTGATAAAACAACTCGTCCCGTGTACGATCTTCCGACCGCTGTCACATTCCTGCTGGCGGGAATGGCATTGAGCTGGATTCTGACGCACCTGTTGGCGCCGTTACCTGATTCCTCCTCGCACCGGCGCTTGTCGGTGTCGAAGCCCCGTGGGATGGCGGATGAGGTCCTGTTCGAGTAGCCGTGAATCACTCCACCGGGCTACTGGAAGCGCAGCGTTCGATACAGAGTTCCCCGTATTGCGCTTGGTTTCGGAATCCTGCCTAATTGTGGCTCTGAAGTTTGTGGGACATCTTGTCCCCAGGCCAAAGTTAAAGCGGTCGAAACGCCGCCGAGCCGGTGTTGAATTTCCCGAACCACAGTCGTCGATATGCCCGAAGATCTAATTAGTCCGCAGCCCTCACTCATTAAGCGCACGCTGGAGTTATGGCCTTACCTATTCATTGTTGTTTCTGTGACAGGATTGGTTTATATCGCTCTAAGCGCTGCGCGTTGACCTGACGGCTAGATGAAAAATTGATATCCAGCATGCCCGCGGTCGAGCGCGTTGCCCCCCTCCGTGATTGCTCCTCCACACTTACGGCATACGCCGGATATTCCGCGGCAGGACAACTGCGCATACTGAGTTTGGAACGTAGAGAAGCCGAACGTCATTCGTTCCCTACTCAAACCGGGAGGACTCAAAACATCATGACAAAATCGAAGCTCGGATTGCTCTTCGTAGTATTGTGTTGCGCAAGTTGGGCGGTAGCGCAGGC
Source organism: uncultured Acidobacteriaceae bacterium (assembly GCA_963706645.1). Lineage (GTDB taxonomy): Bacteria > Acidobacteriota > Terriglobia > Terriglobales > Acidobacteriaceae > Sulfotelmatobacter. Next base: position 90,097 of record CAVPNR010000059.1, on the reverse strand, counting down.
CGCTCCTTCAGGTGGAGTGCCGCCCGCAGGCAGTGCGGGAAGCACAGGAAAAACTTCAACGCCCGGTTCACCGGTGACTCCCCCGGGCGGAAGCACGACGCAGCAAACGACTCCGGGGTCCACAACGCCGAACGGAACTCCGAACGGGACGGTGCCCGGATCGAACTCGCCAGCAAGCCCCACTCCCGGAAGTACGACGCATCCGTCAACTGTGAACCCCAACCCTCCGAATAATCCTGGAGGCTCGCCCAGTGGCTCTCCCTGCGGGACGTTACCTGGCGCGAGCAATGGGACACCGGGTTCCACCCCCAACTCTGGCTCGTCAAGCTCGAGTCCATTTACGTCTGGAAGCTCAAGCGGCCAGGGCGGCAATAGCGGAACTTCGCCCAGCAATCCGGGGATGAGCCCCACGCCAGGTACTCCGTGTCCGCCGGTCGCTTCGCCCAGCGGAAGCAGCACTGCACCGCAGGCGTGAGCTCGCTAAATCGTTAACGCAATTTCCGCGAGCCCCCTCTGGGGCTCGCGGTTCTTTTTTGACCCTTGCAGGGGCAATCGATAATTTTCGTTCGGCGCAAGGGCCGAAGTCCCGCAAGCGCTGCGTGACGGGTAGGATTCGATGGCTTCCGTATTGCCCCTTCTCGCATCTGAACGTCATGCAACCTGAGCAGAACGATTTGGAATACAGCTTGCGTATTCCACCAGGACCAGAGCCGTTTCCTGTTCAAGAGCCTCCGGATCCTCCAGAGAATCCTGACGCGCCCGTACGCGAACCCGACCCTGAAGATCCTGGCCAAATCTGATTTCCGATCCACTATGCGCGGTACATCGAAACAATTCACATCGAACCACACCAGGAGGAAACATGGCACACTACGGAACTCTGCAAGACGCTCGCTTCATCGAAGCGAGTGAAGATATTCGCGGTTCTCATCTTTACGGCCTAAATGACGAAAAACTCGGCAAGATCGACGATGTTATCTTCGATCACTCAACGGGAATCATCCGCTATATCGTCGTCGACACGGGCGGTTGGCTCTCAACCAGGAGATTCATCGTTCCCGCGAATGGCCTGCGTGCCTCCGCGAAGCATAGCGATGATTTCGAAGTGAGTTTGAGCAAGAACCAGATCGAAAGCTTTCCGCCCTACGAAGAGCCTGATCTGAAATCCGAGCGCAAGTGGGCCGACTATGAGGGCCGGTACCGCTCTAAGTGGGTCGCCGATCCGGTGATGCACCGCGCGGAAACGGACCGCAACATTACGCCTACCACGCAGCAGACAACTGGGAATATCGCATCCGAGGATGCTGCAGCCGTGGCGCAAGGGTACTTGGAAGGTCGGAATATTCCTGCTGACAGCGGCGCGCGGAAGGCCGATCTCGAGGCGGCCTTGGATGTGCCTGAGCGAGTGGTGCCTGCCGGAACCGACTCGGTGGTAATCAGTAATAGCGCGGTCGGGATTGGCGGGCGCTGGGATACTTTCCAGAGCCGCCTGCGCGAGCGCCGGAAAGAAGTCGTGGCGCACTGCAGTACCTGCACCGGTGAATCGGCTGTCAAACGCGGGTCTGAGAGCGTCGACACGCTGCGCAAGGCAGTCTAGAAAAATATTTGCACGCTCAACCAAGTCGGCCGATGAAGAGGAAGCTCCTGTGAGGCGCCCTTTGATCGTGGGAATGACAGAGGGTGCCTCTCTTTCTTTGCCTGTGCCGAGTACCACGTCGAAGCCAGAAACATGGAAACAAAAGATGCGCGATCCGCATCTCAACTCCCCGCATGATCGCTGGCAATCCAAGAGCGGGAAGAACGATCGCAGCGATTGGGATCGCTTTGTTATTTCTGGTCCTGCTCACCGTCGCATTCGTTGCCGGGCGCAAACCGTCCGCTCCACAGAAGGTGCCACCCCTGCATCCTTCCACATTGGTCCTGACCTGACGCAGACCGAAAGGCGCGGTCAGCAGTCGATTACCGGCTGGAATTTGGCGATACCTTCCACAATTGAGCCAGCGCCTTGGCCGCATCCGACAAAGCCCGCTTTTCCGCATCCACCGGAGACCCGGACGCGCCAGTTCCGGCGCGCTGGACGATCGGAGTACGGTAGCGCGAGACCTGGCCCGTAAGGCCCGCTTGATAAATGTCGCGAACCGCACACTCGAATGTGCGTTTCAAGTTCTTGGCAGGTGGAAGAGAGTGTTCGGCGTTTTTGCTAGGCATGGAAGAAACTCGACTTTCCCTTTCTCGGTTGTCAGCAATGTAAGACCGATGCCCGCGCCCATCAATACAGCGTTGCCCTCAACCCGAGTCTTGCTTTCCCTAGCAGCCTGAAGAATGTTATCTAGAGCCATCCACTCAGCGCCGATGCGACATGACGCGCCGCGATTGACGCTTCGCATCTTTCCGCAATCAGAGCCCTGCGACCTGCGTGGGCGTTGGCTGTTCAAGGCCCAGAACGGAGACCGCTCTGAACGGCACGCAACTCCGGAGCGCGCGCAACGCATACAATGCGTCATCGAGAACGATGTCTTCTTCAATGTGATCTGCAGTGGTCGTGAACAGTTCTTTAATCCGCCCCAGGATGGCGTTCTCCGCCTCCGCAATCCGGTGTGGAAGCTGGCGGGGGTCGGTCTCAAACAAGGCGGCATGATAGAGAGTATGCCAAGCCGCAAAACTGTTGGGTACTTTGGCGTCAGTGGAAGGATTCATCATCGAAAAACCTCGGGAAGAAACAGGATCTCGCCAGCGTAGCGGGTCGCCGGCGTTGCACACATTTGTGGGAACCGGCCCCTAAGCTAAGGCAGGCAGGCAGGTCCAACCATCAGGTGAAATCTGTATTTTGCACAGCCCAGAGGAAAAGTTGTGGAAGGACACGCTGGACGCGCCCTTCCATGCCGGTTTTCAGGCTGCCCGCCTTGACGTTCCTTTGCTTTGCTTGGTCTGCCGGTTCTGTCCCTCCTCGACCACCTGACCGGCTTGCGCATTAATCTGCTCCGCCAGTTGAGTCAGCTTGTCATCGGTCTGTTTCTCTTCCTTCAGAGTCTGTTCGAGCAGCGACACGTGCTCGCTCTCGCCCAGCAACTCCGCGACGGCCCGCACCGTTCCGTAACCCGCAATCTCATAGTGTTCAACCCGTTGCGCGGCACCAATGAGCGCCGCATCTTTCACGGCAACGCCATAATCTTCCTTCATCGTTTCGGAGCCTTCCTTGACCAAACCTTCCATGCCGAGACATTTCTTGCCTGTGGGTTTTTCCCCCAGCATCTCGAAAATCTGTTCGAGCCTCGAAACATGCTCCGACGTCTGACGCAGGTGCTCCTCGAAGCCCTGCCGCAACTCGGCATTCGCAGAGGCTTTCGCCATCTTCGGCAGCGCTTTCACCATCTGGGTTTCCGCGCTATATAGATCCTTCAATTCATCGACGTACAGCTGCCGCAATGATTCCTTTTGCATCATGTTCCTCCTGAGTGAGTTCCAGCGGCAAGGCGAATTGCCATTAACTGGATATGATCGAAAAGTATGGGTCTCAGCATCGGCAAGCAATACCCCAGATGCTGTATCGCCGAGACTGTGTTCCCGGCAAGACTGGAAGCGGCAACTCCCCGGAACCAAAGTGATGCGGCAGGCGGCGCCCACCGGCTTCGCCGCTCTTCCCGGCTACCCAAGCACCATCGGATTGAGGAGATCAGGGATCGCCCCCGCATTCTTAGGGTAGGTGCGGTATTGTTCGCGGAATCGAATTCCCCATAAATTGAAGATGGCCGATCTAAGCCGCAAGTCGAACCCAATTCGGTTGTAATCACGGTCTCACCTCCGCTCGCAGCCGCCCGGTTCTTCTACTCGCATTGAATGTGCCGAGGTCTACGAATATGAGTTTCTCCGTCACAAGCGCCGGGCGCTGCGACCGTCTCAAGTCGAGTCTCCTCCATGCGTTGCTTTTCGCTTTGCTGTTTGCCGGGATCGCAATTCTGACTTCCTGCGGTTCAGGCACCACGCAGGCGCAAAGCCCTTCCCAGCCAAGCTATCCATCCGTCCCTCCCGTCGCGATTACATGGTCGCCTCAAACCAGCCCCCTGCCAGCTCCTCCGGCGCAGGTTCCGCCACCCAGCGGTTCCAATGATTTCCCGCTTACGATTTCCAGTCCTACGGACGGCGCAAGTGTGACCTCTCCCGCAACCGTCGTCGCTTCTGCCAGCCCCAAGAATCCCATCTTCTTCATGCGGGTTTATGTCGACCAGCTGGCTATCTATTTCACATTCACAAATTCCATTAACACTCAGATCTTTATTGCGCCGGGCACTCACACATTGGAAGTAATGGCGGAAGACAATCAGGGATACGTCTCGGCAAGCATCCTCAAAATCACGGTCAGCACACAATCGCAAACCACCATCAGCGACATTCAGACTTTACCGGGATGGCAATCCTGCTCCGCCACCTTTCCTACCGGCTCCGGGCGCGATGGGCAAATCTGCGCTGCTGGACTGGGCACCGCCGTATCGACGATGACGGAAGATCAGTCGTCCCCGGCAATGGATGGAAAATCCGCCAAATTCAGCATGGGAGGCCCGACTCCTTATTCCAATATGCTGTACTTCAATCCCGTCGCGGGCGGAAACAATGTCAGCCACTTCACCTACGACTTGTACTTCTACATCGACACCCCGGACGCTTCGCAGGCGTTGGAGTTTGATATCAATCAGACCTACGGCGGCAATCGCTGGGTATGGGGTTCCGAGTGCAACTTCAACGGCTCCGGAAAATGGGACATCTGGAATGACCTCACGGGCTGGCAGCCAACCCAGTTCCCCTGCACTCCGTTTCCCGCAAACACCTGGATTCATCTTGTGTGGAACGTCGAGCGAGTCGGCGATCAGGTCCACTACATCAGCCTTACGGTTGGCGACCAGACCTACAACGTCGACACCTACTATCCCAATCAGCCCGACTGGACGCTGGAAGAAATCGACGTGGCATTTCAAATGGACGGAAACTACGCCCAACAGCCCTACAACGTATGGCTGGATAAGGTGAACCTGACCGCATATTGAAAATGCTTGGTCAGTGTTCCAGATTTCCTTGAATTTTTGCAGTGACCGCATTCCTGACCGCTCGCAGATGCCGGTCGTTCATTCAGCTTAGGTATCGAGAGGTCGAAATGCGAAGCGAAGTACGCAGCCGCCCAGGGCGACGCGCGTTGATTACTTGTTCTGTTGTGTTGGGCCTCGTGGTTGGAGTACTGGCTGGGTGCCAGGGCCTGCCCGCGAATGTGGCCAACTGCAAGGTCACGCCCGCTCCTCCGTCAAACACGTCGATCGTTCCGCCGGCGCCCGAGCCTCCGGCGGCCGCGCTGTGCGGATTCCCGTTGACGATTTCAAGCCCTGGAAATGGCGCCAGCGTTCACTCGCCGGTACCCGTTGTCGCAACCGCCGCTCCGCCCGACCCAATCTATACTGTGCGGCTTTACGTGGATGGCTTTGCGCTCCTGTACTCGCCTTCGACCGACATCAACCAGCTAATCTGGATGCCTAATGGACAACACACGGTCGAAATAGTCGCCGAGGACGCCGCCGGATACATCGCGACTACCTCGATGCAGGTCAATGTGGTCGCGCAGGATCCCGGAGCCACGGCGATTCAGAACAGAACCAATTGGGTTTCCTGCTCCGCCTTGATCGCCGGATCCACCTGCGCCGCCGGCCTGGGCGTCGCCCAATCCAGTCTCTCCCTTCATCAATCCTCACCGTCGCTCGACGGATCGGCAGCGAAGTTCAGTTTGGGAGGAAAGCAGCCCTACTCCAATGAGCTTTACTGGACTCCGTTGGGCGGCGGCGACAGCGTGAGTCATTTCTCCTACGATCTCTGGTTCTACATCGATAACGGCGACGCCCCGCAGTCAATGGAATTTGACGTCAATCAAGCCTTCGGAGGCACCCGCTGGACCTGGGGAACTCAGTGCGACTTTGATCAAACTCATCACTGGGATATCTGGGATCCGCTCCACGGCGTGTGGATGCCTACTTCAGTCCCCTGCGATCATTTCACCTCGGACACATGGATCCATCTGATATGGAATCTCGAGCGAGTTGGTAATCAGGTGCACTATATCTCGGTGAGCATCGCCGATCAGACCTACCCTGTCGATACGTATTGCACGGCTCAACCCAATTGGTATCAGGAAGAAATCGACGTCGCATTTCAGATGGATGGTAATTACGCGCAGCAGCCCTACAATGTCTGGCTCGACGAAGTGAATCTCTTCGCCAACTGACGTCGGGATTTCATTCTGCGGGCTCCGCGCTCTTATCTTTTCCACAACCCTGCCGCGCCCACTCTGACTAGCCAGTTCCCACCCTTATCACCTTCAAATTCAGTGGTTTTGGTATTAGCCCTAGTGATTTACTTCGAGGGCGTTTTCCTGCCTTTTCCTTTTGACACTCGGGTAAATCCTGTATAAATTGGAGCCACTCCGCTCAGTAATCTCCGCTCAATCCCAAGCTCGTAGCCGGGGACTCAAGCGGTCTAGAACGATTCAGGGTGTCCCGCCTGATAGTCGGTGCGATCCCTCTGTTTTGAATGGTTTAGCAGTCCCAAATCACATTCCAACCGGAGAAGAGCCCTAATGAAGAAGCACGTCCAGAGAGCTATCCCTATTTGTGCGTTTGTGTTAGCGGCGGCGTCCGCATTTGCCAGCGTTAGCGTTTCGAGTCCGGCCAACGGCAGCACGGTGAATACATCCGTGAATTTCGTGGCGTCCAGTTCCACCTCTTGCTCAAAAGGGGTCGCCTCCATGGGAATCTATCCGACCCCATATCAACTGGCCTACACCGTGAATGGCTCCAACTTGAACACCAGCCTCAACTTCAATCCTGGGACGTATAACGTCGTGGTGGAGGAGTGGGATTACTGCGGCGGGGCCACTACTTCGACCGTCAACATCACGGTCAAATCCGGGCAAAGCGGGGTCTACGTAACGTCGCCGGCAAACCGCAGCACGGTCGGCTCGCCAGCGAAATTTGTTGCCACCGCGACTACGACGTGCTCTCTGGGTGTCGCATCCATGGGGATCTACACTGCGCCGAATCAGTTGGCGTATGTGACGAACGGCGCGAGTCTCAATACCAGCCTCACTCTGAGTGCTGGAACCTACAACACGACACTGGAGGAGTGGGACAAATGCGGCGGTGCCGCCACCACGCCCATCACGATCACCGTGAGTTCCTCCGGGCAGACATTCTGGAACATACATCGGTCAGGCGGATGGAACGGGTATGCTCAGCAGCCTCCGAACTACAGCGATTGCATTGGCTGTCTGCCGAGTGGCCCTGGAACCACCTGGGCGATGTACCAAAACATCAAGTCGCCCTCCATGTCGGGCAACTCAACGCAATTCAACATCGGCGGGACCATGGACTATTCGGACGTCCTCTGGAATAACCACCTGATCGGCGATCTCTCTTCCCAGGGCCTTCCCGACACCAACCATACGCTCGTGCCCACGCTCCACAATTTCACCTATGACATTTGGTTCTACAGCAACAATATCGGATCCTCGGAAGCGCTCGAGTTTGATATCAATCAATTCTTTGACGGCATGGGATTCACCTGGGGACATGAATGCCGCGTCGAGGATGGCAACGAATGGGATGTCTGGGACACGGTCACATTGAAGTGGCTTCCTACGGGCATCCCGTGTTACCCATTGCAGAACGCCTGGAATCACCTGGTCCTTCAGGTGCAGCGAACCTCCAACAATCAGGAGCTTTACCAGACGATTACTCTGAACGGACAGACCTACACTCTCAACTGGCAGTACGCGCCCTTCTCCGCGCCGGGATGGTGGGGCATCACCGTCAATTACCAGATGGATGGCGACTACAAGCAGACGCCCTACACGGTTTACGTCGATGAGCTGAACTTCATGTACCAGTGATGAATTCGGCGGCATCCCAGAACTGAAACGCCGCTTCAGCGGCGAAGTTGCTGTTGATCGAAGTCGCGTTATCCCATTTCGGTCGTCATGATGAAGAGCGGCTTCATTTCAAAACTCTTGTAATGGGGACGCAGGCGGTCAATGTTGTACTGCGCCTTTACGTCGACGACTTTTTTGCTCGCCGTAACCGTATCGATCGGCATGTTGTCGTAACGGCCATTCCTCAGAACGACCAGCCGTCCGTGGATCTTGCTCAGCAGCAAGTCGAGAGCGAGATTGCCATAGGCCATTGGGACGATGGAATCGATGGCATCAGGATCGCCGCAGCGCACCAGATACCCCAGCTTCTGAGTGATCGTGTCGATCGCCTTGCCATTGTTGTACTTGGGCGAGAGTTCTTTCAACTTCTCCGACACCAGATCCCCGATGCCGCCAAGTTTCTTGTGGCCGAAGGCGTCGGTGGTCTCGGCTTCGAAAATCATTTCTCCACCCTCGAACATCGCTCCCTCCGACACTAGTACGACGGAATACCGGCTGGGATTTTTCTTGCGGTCCGCGACCAATAATTCGGTGAGACGCTCGATGTCGAATTTATGCTCCGGAATCACGCAGCGGTTCGCGGCCCCGGCCATCGTGGGCAGCATGGCGGTAAATCCTGCGTAGCGGCCGAACACTTCCAGGACCATAAAACGTTCGTGCGAGCCCGCACTGGTGCGCAGGCTATTGGTCATGGAAATAGTCCGCGTCACGCATGTGCTGAAGCCGATACAGTAGTCGGTGCCGGGAACATCGTTGTCCATCGTCTTAGGAATGGCGACGACTTTCACGCCCTCCTGATAGAGCCGCACGCCGTAGCTGAGCGTGTCATCGCCGCCAATCGGAATCAGGTAATCGATGCCTAGCCAGTCCAGGTTCTTCAACACTTCCGGCGTCAGGTCGTTCTTCTCCGCGTTATAAGTGGATTGCAGATGGGGCGGAACGCTGGCCTTCTTCACCTTGCTGGGATTGGTACGCGACGAGTGCAGAAACGTACCGCCCGTGCGGCCGGTGCGATTGACCAGATCTTCCGACAATGTCTGGAAGTTTTCGCTGTTGTCGTAATCCTTTTCGCGGACCATGTCGACCAGTCCGGCCCATCCTCGACGGATGCCGATCACCTCACAGCCCTCACGCAACGCGCGAATGGTTACGGCGCGAATCGCTGGATTGAGGCCCGGTACGTCGCCTCCGCCAGTCAGAATTCCAATGACACCCTTCTTTGTTTTCACAGTAAGCCTCGTTTTCCTTTGAATGTGGGTCGTCTCCACTGAATGTGGGTCGTGCTCCACCTCGGGAATCTCTGATTAAGCTCTACCTTGTCATCCCGAGCGGAGCGGAATTGCCGTTTTTCGGCAATTCTGCGTGGTCGTGGGACCTTGTGTTTTCTCTTACCATACTTGATCAGGGCTTGCCTAAGTTGCCGATCCGACCCCTTATTGACGCAACATTCGATTCTCTCGCGAGGGAACGGATGGGGTCTGTGACTTGAATCACTCGGAGGATTGTGACCCTCGGTACATCGACCCGCCACCCGCCGAAATGAGCTTCGTTGCTTCGGTTAGAACGAGTCGGAGTGTGTTCAGCGGAGAGATGACCCGTTCAGTCAATGTGGGCGCCGCACGAGTGGCGCCCGCATCGGCGTCAAATCATTTCGTTGGTTGCATGACTGCCTGTCTCAGTGCACCGGGTTGCCGTCGGCGTCGATCTTATGAACCTCGCCCAGGTTCAATTCCCGCACGCCGGCTTCGACTTTACTCATGTCCCCCACGACCACCCAGATCAGGTGGTCAGGCAAAATGTATTTCTTGGCGACCTCATTGGCGCTTTCCGGCGTAAGCGCCAGCGCTTTCTGAGTGAACGTGTTGTAGTAGTCCTCCGGCAAGTTGTATTGAATGATGTTGCCGTAGGCGCCGCTGAGTTGCTGCACCGTTTCAAAGTTGCCCGGCAGTGCGAGGGTGGTGTTGCTCTGCTCGTCCTTGAGCTCTTCTGCAGTGATCGGTTTTTCGCCTGCGATGCCCTTGTATTCCTTGACCAACTCAACCATAGACTCTTTCGTCTTGTCGGTCTGCACCGCAGAGATGCTGATGTAAGGACGCTGCCCCTTCGCAGGCGGCAATACGGCGCGCACGCCGTACGACCAGTGCTTGTCCTCGCGCAGGTTCATGTTGATCCGAGCGCTGAACTTTCCGCCAAAAATCCCGTTCACCAGTTGCAATGCGATGGCATCCGGATCATTTTGCGGAGGCGCCAGTTGTGCCCCAAAAATCACGCTCTGCCCCGATCCCGGGCGGTCGATCAGATAGACCACATCCTTCGCCGGCTCGCCTACCTTCGGCACGTCTCTCTTCGGCACGTCGCCCGGCTTCCACGACGCCAACAACTTTTCCAGCTTGGGTTTGATTTCCTCCAGCGTCGTATCACCGACGACCAGCAGCGTCGCATTGTTGGGCTTGAACCACGTGTCGTGGAACTTGACCAAGTCCTCGCGAGTCATCTTCCTCACGGCTTCTTCGCTGCCTGAGCCCGTGAACGGCACGGCGTAGGGATGGCCCTTGCCGTACAGGAGTGTCGGTACCACGCGCAACGCCATCGGTTGAGGCGTCACCTTTTCGCGCTGGATACCCGCAATACGTTCTTTCTGCAGCCGCAGAAACTCTTTCTGCGGAAATGCGGGATGCAGAATCAAGTCCGCATAAATATCCAACGACGGGTCCATTGTGCTCTTGAGCGTATTCAGGCTGACCAGCGAATAGTCTAGGTTTGCGCCCGCGTTGAAGTTAGCGCTCAACGACTCCAGCTCTTCGCCAATCTTTAGAGAGTCGCGTGTCGGAGTGCCTTCTTCCAGCATGCGCTGCTCGAAACTGGCAGTACCGGTCGCGTCCGCCGGATCGGCAGAGTAACCGCTATCGACGATCAAAGTGAAGTTCACCACCGGAGCGGTATGGCGCTCTGCCAGCACCACCTTCAACCCGTTGCTGAGAGTGGCTTTCTGCAAAGGAGGAAGCTTGAGAGACATGGGATCGCCCGCTGGCGGCTCTTTGGAGCGATCAAGTTTCGCGTCGGTCTTGTACGTAGTGGGATACGGATGCACCTCCAGCACGTAGTCGCCGTCGCTCAGCCACTCATCAGCAGCTTTCTTCACCGTGGCGGGAGTCGCGGCCTTGACCCATTTCAGGTAGTCCTTGTAGCAATCGGGATTGCCCCGGAACGTCTGGCAGCGTGCGAGTAGGTCGCTCTTGCCGCCGAAGCCGCCGATCCGTTCCACGATCCGCGCATATCGCCCAAGGATCTGTGTCTTGGCCAATTGGAGTTCGGAAGCAGTCGGGCCGTTCTTCAGAAACCCCTGCAACTCTTCGTCGGCGGCCTTTTCCACCTTGCCGAGGTCCTCGCCTGGATTCGCCGTGAGCGTGAAGTCGAACTGTCCACCAATCTCGTTCGTGTCATTCGACGAGGTTGCGCTGGTCGCAATCTGATCTTTATAGACCAGTCTCTTGTAAAGGCGCGACGTCTTGCCTCCGCCGAGCACTTGCGCCGCTAGATCAAGCTGCGCTTCTTCGGGTGACCCAAATTCTGGCACGTTCCAGATGCGATACAGGCGAGCCTGTGGAACACGATCCTGCACCCAGCCGCGGTGTGTACCCGTGCGCTTCGCAATCCACACTTCCTGCTTGGCAATGGGCGGACCCGGCGGAATGTCGCCATAGTATTTTTCAACCTTCTCCCGCGCCACTTCCGGCGTAACGTCGCCCGCGATCACTACCGTGACGTTGTTCGGGCCGTAATAAGTCTTGAACCACTCCTGCACGTCACTCATCGACGCCGCGTCCAGATCTTTCATCGAGCCGATCACCGTCCACGAATAAGGATGGCCGACCGGGTAAGTGTTTTCAGTGATGATCTCTTCGGTCACGCCATAGGGCTGATTCTCTCCTTGGCGCTTTTCGTTCTGCACCACGCCACGCTGCAGGTCGAGCTTCTTCTGGTCGAGCACGCCCAACAAGTGCCCCATGCGATCGCTCTCGGCGAACAACGCGTAGTCGAGCATCGATGTGGGCACGTTCTCAAAATAGTTCGTGCGATCGTTGTTGGTGGTGCCGTTCAGGTTCGTGGCTCCCACCTTCTCCATGGCGTTGATGTAGGTATGGTTGAAGTCATCGCTGCCGCTGAACATCAAATGCTCAAACAGATGGGCGAAGCCGGTCTTGCCGGGCTTCTCATTCTTCGAACCCACGTGATACCACGTGTTCACGGCCACGATCGGCGCCTTGTGGTCTTCATGCACCAGCACGGTCAGACCGTTGGCGAGCACGAACTTTGTGTACTTGATATCGGGAATCGGAATGTCAACACTTGCGGCAGCAGCCGGCGCTTTGTGGGGCGGAGCGGGTTCCTGTGCGACGACGGAAATTGAAGTAGCGATTAGAGACCCCAACACTGCAAGCAGAATCACTGCAGATGATGTCAGTCTATTTCTCAAGTAGTGCCTCCAGATAGTCCAGATCAAGCTAGAAAGTATCCGCACAACACTCTACACAAGGAGCATGCCAGTCGTCACGAACTCAGGGGATGTTCTGCGACGGTCTGTCTTTTGAATTCCTTCGTGAACCTTCGTGTCCTTCGTGGTTAAAGTTTTTCTCGTGCAGCACCAAAGTGAGCCATATCTAGACTAGGCTTTAGTGCTGCGCCGTTTCCGCTTTCAGGTAATGGTCGAACCATCCGACGAGCCGTTCCATGATGTCGCGCTGATGCTCCGGCTTACGAATGGAGTGCCCCTCGCCCTCGTAAACCACGAACTGCGTTTCCACGCCCGAGACTCTTCAACGCATGCCAGAATTCGCGGGACTGCGGTTCCGGCACTTCGCCATCGCGCTCGCCGACCAGGATGAGAGTCGGCGTTTTGACATTCTTGATGAACGTCATGGGCGAGCTTTTCGCATACACGGCGGGGTCATCGTAGACCGAGGCCCCAAAATAAGGGATCATCCACTCATCAATATCATTCTCACCGTAATAACTCAGCCAATTCGACAGTCCCGCGCCGGCCACCGCCGCGCGAAAACGGTGGGTCTGCGTCACCGCCCACATCGTCATGTATCCGCCATAACTCCAGCCGAAAATCCCGATCCGTTGGTTGTCGACGGGCAAGGTCTTCACCACTTCGTCGACTCCGGCCAGAATGTCGCGAAAGTCTCCATACCCGAAGTCTTTAACGTTCCCCTCGGTAAACTTCTCCCCTTGCCCAAAGCTTCCCCGAGGATTGGGATAGAGCACGAAGTATCCCTTTGTAGAGAGGCTGTCGATATTGAAACCGCGTCCGGGCCAGCTTGGCCGGACCGCTGCCGCAGGGCCACCGTGCACCACAACCACCATCGGATAGCGCCGGCTTGCATCGTAATCCTTGGGATACAGCAGCCAGCCCTGAATCCGCATTCCGTCGCTGGTCCAATGCAGGCTCTTCATCTCGCCCCAGTCGGGACGGACCGCGTCGTTGTAATGCGTCAGCTGTTTCCAGGTGCCGATGGAGCCCACCCAGATCTCTCCAGGATGCTCGGCCGAACTCCTGATCACCGCCGACTTCGCGTGATCCGCCGACAACGAAATCGCCACAGATTCCGCTCCCGACCAGAGCTGCGCGGTCTTTCCATTCGCGAGATCCACCGATCCAACTCCCGATAGACCATCTATGTTCTCGGTGAACAAGATCTTGTCCGCGGACGCCCAGAAGATTCGATTGGGCGATGCCGTGATTCCCGGAGTGACGTTGCGAGCATTCCCTCCAACCGCGGGCACAACATAAATGTCGCCGCCGGTGGACCCTTCATCGCTCATCAATCCCTCAATGAAGGCTATGCTCTTCCCGTCAGGCGACCAGCGCGGCTCCGCAATCTGCAGACGCGGCTTGTAAACCGGATGTGGATCTCCGCCCGTCGCGCCCAGCGTATAAATCTGCGCGACATACCAGTTTGAATCGCCCGCGCCATGGGCTGCGATCACTGCGAAGCTCTTGCTGTCCGGCGACCAATCGTATTCGTAGACGTACATATCCGCCGGAGACAGCTGCCGGACGTTGCCCGACGCAACCTCAACCGTCGTCAGACGCTGCTCGTAAACCTTGCTATCAACCACGCCAGTCTCGGGCGTCATGGGCATCAGCGGACCAGTTGCTCGCGGCGCACTCTCCGTGAACAGGATCGCGATCGTCTTCCCATCGGGCGCCCAGGCCGGATCGGCCAGGAACCCCTTCAGGCTCGTCAGCTTGCGGGCCGTGCCGCCACCCAAGTCCGCCACATAAAGCTCTGACTGGTCCTCGCCGCCCGCATCGGAAAGAAACGCGATCCGCTTGCTGTCCGGCGACCAGCAAGCATCTCCTTCATGGGCGGTGGCGCCCTCGCCGGCTGCCGAAATGCGCTGCGGCTGCAAACTGGATGACTTCAGATCCTGAACATAAATCGCCGAGCCCCCGCCTCCCGTGGTGGTCGGTTCCACCCACGCGACATGGCTTCCGTCCGGAGAAATCACCGCCTGCCGCATGTTCTTGACCGACGGAGCCGCGCCTTGTCCTAGCGCGAAAGCAACCGTAGCGAGGTAGATCGCGCATCCGAAAGCGACTCGCATCAGGAATGATTTGCCTCGATTGGCCGAGTTCATGTGGGAAGGTATCTCCATGGTTTAGTTGGGAAACAGCCGCCATCCTACACCGATTCGGGCTGTTTCGTGGAGAGGTCCGTCCCGACTAGCCATCTGCCTGTCCGGGGCAAGGCTCCGTAAGCGAAAACTTAAGCGGGTCGGGCTAGACGTTCACTCTGTTGGCCGTTTTCCCGGCGGCTACTTCCGGGCTGCCGAATGGACAAGTGGGCAACGGAATCGACAAAGGGCACCTCACCCCGGGACGGATGCCCTTTCCAGTTAGAGCTTACGCACGTACCGGACCCGCTGACCTTCCGCAACTTCGTGCACCCCTACTCGGGCGAAGCCTGCTTTTTCGGCAACGTGAATCGAGCGACCGTTCTCCGGCGCGATCTGCAAGACGATCCCTCTCGCCTCCGTGGCACTGCGAAGATATTCGGCCACGAGGTCGATGGCACGCCCGGCGAGTCCCCGTCCTCGCCACGGAGGGAAAATCCCATAAGAGACGTTGACCTCCGCAGGATCACCAAGAAGCTCGAGGTTCGCTTCTACAAAACCGATCAGCTGATCGTTACTGCATTCGAAGACGCCGAAGGCGCGCTGCGGGCCGCCGGTGCGCCATTGCTCCTCAAACTTGTCGATGGCGGTCTGCACCGTGGCAGCCGTGCTGCGTCCACCACTGAGCCATTTCGCCATCTCCTCATCCTCGCCGGCTAAATGGGCAGCTGCATCCGCTTGCGTCAGCGGACGTAGTTGGATGACGCCGTCGGTGAGCCTCGGTTGGGTATAGAGGCGCGTTCCATCACTTATATTGTGGCAGGTGTGTCGCACTTGTCCGGTTAGCCGATCATCCGCTCAGGGAGCGCTACTGGAGCTCTCCGGCAAAGATTTAACCATCTCCAGCATGGCATGATGATACTTCTCGTGCGCGAACTCACGCGCAATCCGCCACCCCTGTCTGAGATAGAATTGCACGGCAACCGCATTCGACCGAACAACGCGAAGGTGGCACGTCTGGTGGCCACGGGCAGCGATCTCAGCTTCACCCTGCGCCAGCAATTTGCTTCCAATCCCCTGTCTACGGCGCTCGCGAAATACCCACAGGTCGCTAACCCACTCCTGGTTCGTCATGATCACGCCCACAATCTTTTCATCAGAAACTGCCACCCATGCCAACGGCCAATCTTCGTCTTCGAACTTCAGGGGAACAGGATTCGGAGCAAAAAGATCGCTAAATGTTTCATTCGCCACTGTCTCTATTAAAGCCCGTACCGAGTCGTATTCGCCGGGTTGCGGGCGCCGCAAAATGCTCATCCAGCTATTTTAGTTGCGGCCCCGCCCGTAAAAGATCTCCGATCCTATGAAACGGTAGGGGCCCGCCCTGCACTATCCCTATACGTGGAGGACATCGGCTTGTAAGCGATGAGCCACAGTTCAGGAATCCAGCCTGGCAAACACCGGTTGGAATTTCTCGTAAGTGCCGGAGTCGATCCGGGGGGAAGCGGCTCCGGCGCTTCTGAAATTCAGACTTCCCCAGGGCCCTAACGTCCGATTCAAGCTCAGGAGTATGTTCCTCCCAGTGCAAAGCGCCCGAACCAACCCGCCCTCAGTATGCCGTCGTAGCAATCTCAGCATCGTAAAACGCCCGGTCGCGCCCGCACCCGCACCGGAAAACGGCAGCGGTACACCCGCCCCGGTGCTACACTTTCTGACACTCCAGAATGTGCGGGGCAAGTACTTGCAGTTCCAATCCTTTGACGAGTCCTATCTCAGTCTGCTGCGGTCCGGAGACTTCCGCACCCAGGAGCATTTTTCGGCCTACTTCGGCGCCCTGATCAAGATCAAGTTGGGCTCCCGCCTGAAATCGCCAGAGGCCGTCGAAGATGTTCGTCAGGAGACTTTTGCCCGGTTCTTCATGGCCCTGCGGGACGACAAGATTCTTCAGCCCGAGCGCCTGGGATCATTCGTAAACTCCATTTGCAACAACGTTCTGCTTGAGCATTACCGATCGGCCGCGCGCAGCACTTCCCTCGACGATGAGGAGGAGAAGAATTTCCCCGCCTTGAACGTCGATCTGCTGGGCGCGCTGAGCGCAAAAGAAAGAGAAAAAAAGGTCCGCGAAATCCTCGACAAACTTTCCGAGCGGGACCGCCGTCTGCTCCGGGAAGTTTTCCTGGAAGAACGGGACAAGGATCAGGTTTGCCGCGATTTCGGTGTGGATCGCGAATATTTACGCGTACTCTTGCACCGCGCCAAGCAAGCATTCAAGTCGTCGTATCTGAAGCATTCGGGGGATACTCCCCCAGATTTTGCTCCAGCGTAGGAACGATGCCATGCGGCCAGAAATACACTTCGTCTGAGGGGGAATGAAACCATGGACCACACAGCGGTGGTTCGAGACAAGATGACCGAAAAGTACTTGCTCCAGGAGCTCGAGCCCGAAGTGCGGGACGAGTTCGAAGAGCACTACTTTGACTGCCCGGAATGCGCGCTCGACGTGCGTGCGGGCGCCCAGTTTGTGGAAGAGAGCAAGGTGATTCTGGCGGAGGAGGCCGAACCGGCCCTGGTCCGCGCGACCTCTCGCCCAGAACCCGTTCGCCAGCCGGCTCACCAGCCTTGGTTTGCCTGGCTCCGTCCGGCATTTGCCGCGCCGGCACTGGCGCTTCTGCTCGTCGTGGCTGGGTATCAGAACCTGGTTACCTATCCAAAGCTGCGGGCCGAACTTAACCAGCCTCAGATTCTTCCGGCAGTATCGGTGAATATGGGCACTTGGGGCAGTAGCGACACGCCCACCATCGTACCTGCGGGGAAGGGTCTTCTTTTATACGTGCGAACCACACCGGCCGGCTCTTATACGCGCTATACGGCAGAGCTGTACAATCCTGCCGGAAAATCGGAGGCTTCCTTCACGATCCCGGCGACGGCGGGTCCGAATGTGTGGCCCGTAACCATCCCGGGAGCCACCCGGGAAGCCGGAACCTATACCACCGTTGTCCGCGGTGTCACCAGCAGTGGGGAGACAAAAGACCTCGGGAGTACGTCCTTTCAACTACAAATTCAAAGGTAAGTTGCAACGGAGTGGAGGTACACTATGGCCACTATGACGGAAACTCCAGACGCAGTGAACACCGAACCCCCCTCTCATGATTATCACGCTGCCGCTCACGTGCTCAGCGGAGCTTTGCAGCGTCCGATCGAGCAGCAAATCGAGCAGCATGCGCCCGTGGCGCTGAAAGACCGCCGAGGTGGGCATCTCACCCGTTTCACCGAAGACGTCAGTATCGAGGGGCTGATCACCTTCACCAAGGGCCACACTCGCGTGTCGGGATCTCGAAGTGTGAAAAATAATGGATGGGTGACTTTGTCCACTTCGGTGCTTGAGGGCCTGAACGTTTTCGAGATCATCACCGCCGATCGCGTCGTGTCGCAGGTTTCGACCGACCATCCCTACAAAGATGGTCATTTCCCTCACGTCACCTTTCTGGGGACGCAGTTCACCAATCTGCAAGTCAGCGGCTTCCCTCTCGTCTTGACTGTTAATCTGGGCATCTGCGGGGACAAACCGGCGAACGACCAATCCTACTTCCAGGATGTCAAATTCCTCACCGGGGTGAAAGATCAAACCGCAGCGATTGCCAACGCCAGCGGTCTTCCCAAAGAGATCAAGGCTCAGTACGATAAGAAACTTGCCTACATCAACCAGCTCATCAGCGCCAGCAAAGCGAGCGGCCAAGGCAAGCATGAGCCCATCACATGTTCGCTGGTCCAGCACATCGATCCGATTCCGATCCCCGGGGTGCAGATTTTCGGCCACATTCTCGTGATTCCGGAATTTGGCGTCGTCTCGTTGGGCGAAGTCGAAGTAGGCGAGAAAATGTACGAGGGCTCCAAGAGACCCAACGTTTACTTCGAACTGACGGGCGTCAATATGACTCTGGGCTGCGTGGGACACGGAACGGCAGCAGCCGCGAGCGTGGCGGCAAATGGGCGTCACTATCCGTGAGGTTGACGCTGTTCCTTCTTGTCGGCGCGGGGGGCCTCTCCGAAAGCGGTTGTGTGAGCTCCCCGCAGGTTGTCTTTGACCGTGTGAATCGAGCGTACCAGCACGGAGACCTGAAACAAAGCCGGCAGGAAGCTAATCGAGCCTACCAGCAGTTCCATAAGTCCAGCCCCGACTGGGCCTGGAAATTCCGAGTCCTCGAAGCGAAAGCAGCGCTCTCAATCGACCCTCCTGAAGAAGTCCTGCGACTCCTGAAATCGGAACCTCTACCCTCCGGCAAACCCGATTTGGCGATCCCGCTATTGACGCAAATCGGCGTGGCCAATATCTACATGAAAGATTTCGCAGAAGGATCGCGTTCGCTCAACGAGGCGGAAAAGCTCTGCAGTACTCATGCTGCCCCAAGTTGCGGCGACGTTCTCCAAGCTCTTGCCCTCCTCGCCAGTCAGCAGAGTGATTCAATCGCATCCGAACAGCTATACCAAAGGAGTCTGATGTTTGCTCGCATGAACGGCGACAAGTTCTTGGAGTCAACATCCTTACTCAACTTAGGGAACGAATCGCTCGCGGCCGGTCACCTCGATGAGGCCATCGACCGGTCTGAAGCTGCTTTTCAGGCGGCTAAGGTCGTCGATGCCAAGATCGTTCAACTCGACGCCGAAGGCAATATCGGATGGGCGTTCTACAGGTTCGGCGATTCAGAGAAGGCTCTCGATTTGTTCTTGGAGGCCGAAAAGCAGAGTGAATCAAATGACCCACTGGACCAAGGGGCCTGGCTGACCGATGCCGGTTACGTTTACCTAAGTGCTCACAATTTCGAGCTAGCGGAGAAGTCGTTTCGCCGAGCCCTCGAAATTGAACAGGGGCTGCAAAGTTCAGAAGAGGTTTACAACGTGCAGCGAGCGCTTGCGCGACTGGCTGTGCAAACTGGCGATGCAGACAAGGCGAGTGTCTACGCCGAGCAAGCTCTCACGAGTGCACGCCAGAGCGGCAACCACTTGAACGAACTGTACCCTGAGCTGGTTCAAGGACAGGTCGCAGCTCAGCGCGGTGACCGAGCCAAAGCCCGCAGGATCTTTGGGGAGGTCGAACGGGACCCAGTCTGCCCCGACTTTCTGAAGTGGGAGACCCAACACTCCTTGGCTCAACTCGATCAGAGTGAGAGGCAGGTTGAGTCGGCTGATCGCGAGTACCGTGCGGCATTGTCAACGTTTGAGGGGGTGCGGGACACTCTCCAGCATGAGGACCTACAGCTCTCATTTCTGACTAACGCCCAGAGTCTTTACGACGACTACGTCCATTTCCTCGTAGCGCAGGGCAAAAGCGACGAGGCCCTCCGCTGGGCCGATTACAACCGGGCTCGAACTCTTCTGGAGGGGCTGGGGCTGCTCTCCAAGGGATCTTCGAGCGCCAGCCACGCTGGCCCTCCTTCGCTGAATCCCCGCGAGATCTCCCGCCAAGCAAAAGGCGTGCTTCTTTTTTACTGGCTCGGAGAGAAGCAGTCGTATCTCTGGGCGATCACGCCGCAAAAAACGGCCTTGTTTCTCTTGCCTCCCGGCGCCGACATCGACTCGATGGTGCAGCGCTATCGGACCGCCCTCAAAGGTCCGCAAGACGTTCTTGAATCGAGCGAAGATGGACGCGCCCTCTACCGCACCCTGATCGCTCCGGCGAAGGCGCTGCTCGCGAACAATGCCAAAGTGTTCATCATCCCCGACGGCAGCCTGAACAACCTGAATTTCGAGACGCTGATCGTCCCCGACCCAAAGCCCCGCTACTGGATCGAAGACGCCGACATCACTAACGCCAGTTCACTGCGTGTGCTGGCCGCGTCCTTCGCGCATAATGCCGTCCGCGAAACGAAACGCGCCCACAACCTGCTGCTCATCGGCGATAGCATCGCTCCCAGCAAGGAATATCCCGAACTCCCCCGCGCCAGCCAGCAAATGGCGAACGTCGCCAAGCACTTCCCAGCAGCGGAAGAGCAGGTTTACCAGCGGGACAGGGCGACTCCGGCAGCCTACCTGTCCAGCAATCCCGGGAAGTTTTCGCACATCCACTTCGTCGCCCACGGTACCGCCAGCCGGTTGAGCCCTCTCGACTCGGCGATTGTCCTCTCCAAAGGCGCCACCGAGACTGATTCGTTCAAACTCTATGCGCGCGACATTGTGAAGCATCCTCTACACGCCGACCTGGTTACGATCTCGGCATGTTATGGCGCGGGCGAACGTGCGTATTCCGGAGAGGGTCTGGTGGGACTTGCCTGGGCATTCCTCCGAGCTGGAGCCCACAACGTGATCGCCGGACTCTGGGAGGTGACCGACGAATCCACCGAGCAACTGATGGATCGTTTCTACGACGAACTCGACAAAGGTGCCCCGCCCGACGCCGCCCTGCGAGCCGCCAAGCTCTCACTGCTGCACGGCAGCGTATTCCGCGATCCTTTCTACTGGGCTCCCTTTCAGCTCTATACCGGTTCGTGAGCCCACGCGAAAAAGAAAGGGACGGCTTCAAACACCTCTGAGATCACGCCAGCTTCTTGACTCGCGTGCGAACCTTCTCGAATTGATATGTGCCCAGCCCGCGACTGGCGGCCATCTTCAGATAGGGCAGCGCGTCGACATCCATATTCCAGTACGCCTTGGCCACATAAGCGTCCAGCGCCACCGGATTTGTTCCCGCAACCATCGTCTTCTTCAGGAGCACATCCTCGAGATTTCCTCCGGTCGGGCCGTTGCGCACGAGGATGCGATAACAATCGATGATGGTCAGGGTCGGACGCACAAAATCGGCAAGGTCCACCAGACTCTCGTGAATCTTCTGATGCAATTGATTCCGTTGACCGCCCAGCATTCCATACCAGTTCTTCATCCCGAGTGTTGTCCCGGTGAGACCGTGGTGTTTCGCAATCGGGATATTAATCACTTTATCGACATTCAAGAACGGATCGAACACCGGCCACGCGTGCAGCACCTCACCCTGCAGATCCACTTCCTTGAATCTGGAAGGCTCGGGCAGAATCACGTCTGCCCCCGCGAGCTTTGCCGCTTCCGCGATTCCGGATCGCTGAAAACAACGCCGCGCGTCATTGCAGCTCACGTCGGTCACGATGATTCTCTTCGCTCCCGCATTTGCGCACTGCCGCACAATTTCCGCGACTACGTCGGGATTTGTATTGGCCGCCTGCTCCGGCGTGCGATCCCAACCGATATTCGGCTTCACCAGCACCACGTCTCCACGGGAGATGAAGCGCCGCATTCCTCCAAGTTCCTCAACCGCCTGCCGAGCCAGTTGCGTCGGGTCGCCTCCCTGGATGATTGCCATCTCCGGCAGTTTCGGATCGGCCGCGACGGTATGGGCATGCTTCGCAGCCATGGCGAAGGCCGTCTCGGGCCGCCAGCTCTGTTCGCTGAGCCAGGCACCCAGTCCCGCCGCTCCGGCGCCAGCGCCTGCAACCCTCAGCAGTTTGATCAATGCTTCCCGACGACTGAACACGCTATTGTCCGATTCCATAAGCACTCCGTAGGAACAATTAACCTCGAACTAATACCGCGGCACCAACGCATTTGCAGTGATCCCAAACACACTTCCGGCATTCGTTCACTGAGAAAGCCGCCTCGCGATCTCGCTGCTCAGATCCTGCAGTGCCTGCTGCACTTCCGAAGACTGTTTGTAGGCAACAGCTCGCACCAGAGAACGTCCTTTGCAGAAAACCAGACTGCCGCCATATAAGCGACCGCCGTCGCCGATTGACACAGGTTTCGCCTGCCCTGCAGGCTCGCCCTCGAGAATCGCCCGCGCGCCTTTCGCATCGCCCATCGTGTAGATGTCAACTACTGTGTCGAACGAATTTTTGAAGTTGTAGTCAGACGTGGATGTACTCTGTACGCCTGCTTTTACGTATCGCTCGGCATCCCCATCGACATAACTCCAGAGCTCCGCCGCTGAGAAAGTCCGCGTCTCTCCTGTCTTCAGCCAGCCAGCAACTTCGTTGGAAGCCGGAAACGGGCTAGCTGGAACTGCAGCGTGCCGACTGCAGGCCCCAAACGCCAATACCGCTAAGCAGATGACCGCCAGAATTGATCCGCGGCGGGTGGTACTCTTCAACGTCATTGGTTATCCCTTCCTCCTGCTGAGCAAAATCTGATTCGTACGCGAGCGGCTTTCGCCAACGCTGGTGACATAAACCGCCGGACGATCCTGCACCGGGCATGCGTGCTCGCAGGCTCCGCAACCCACGCAGCGCGCGGGATCAAGATACGGCTGCTTCACCAGCTTCACATTGCCTGCCGCATCGATCACTTCCGCCGGGCGAAAATAGATTGCTTTCGGCGAAGTAGGACACCACTCTTCGCAGACGATGCAATCCGTAGCCATGGCCCACGGCAGGCACCGGCCCCGATCGTAAAATGCAGTTCCCAGTCGCACCGGCTTCGCGGCGCTCGACACGTCGACCGACCATCCCTTTTCTTTGGGCGTAATCTCCCAGATCGCCCCCGTCGGGCAAACCTGCGAGCACAGCACGCAACTGGTTTCGCAGTAGCCAATGCGCGGCACGAGAACCGGCGTCCAAAGACCCTCGAGTCCGGCCTCAGTGAACGTGGGATGCAACGCGTTGTTCGGACAAACCTTCATGCATTCGCCGCAGTGAATGCAGCGCGACAGAAAGAATTCTTCATCCAGTGCTCCCGGCGGACGCAACAAACGCTCGTGCCGTTCTGTCGCGAATCCGGGAGTGCTCCGCACCAGAGGCACAAGCGCGACTCCCGCCGCCAGCCCCGTGAGGACCTTGCGCCGTTGCAGATTTGCTCCCACAGTCTTCTGGTTTGGGAAGAACTTGAACTTCAAGCTGTGTTCCGGACACTCATCCACACAATTCAGACACACGTGACATTCCGCCTGATGCCAGGGAACGCCGCCCGCGGGATCGTCTCCGCCCTGGCAGCGCAGCAGGCATCGGTTGCAATCGTTGCAGTGCTCCGCGCTCTTCACGAGCCCGAGCACCGACCAACGCGATACGATCCCCAATAGCGCCCCGAGCGGACAAATGCCGCGGCACCACAACCGTGTGATCCTGAAATTCAACGCAACAACGAAGATGAAGATGGCGCCCAGCCAAACGCCCTGCCGGAAGTACGGCTGCTTGAAGCTGAGCAGGATCGCCCCCAGAATGAAGTGCAGCGCTCCGCCGATCGTCTGCACCGGCGCGAACCGGCTGTGCTCAAGTGTGCTCAGCCCCGGTCTCAGGGCATAGTTCGTCGCGGGCAGAATCGACAATCCGGCTGAACGCACCAAAAATGAGAATGGATCCAGCCAGCCCATGATGCCAGTCCCCAGCAGAGCCGCGACCAATACCACGATCAGCAGGTAATACTTCGTCGTCTGCCAGCGCTTGTAGCGGTTCGACTCAATCAGTTGCTTCCCGCGCTTGCGCTCCGATTTGAAGCTGCTGAAGAAGTGGTGTACCGATCCCAGAGGACAGATCCACCCGCAGAAGAATCGTCCGAGAAACATCGTGGGAATCAGAATCACCAGGCTCCAGAGCAGACCGCGATAGAGCGCATGACTGGCCAGAGCATTCGACAACGCCACCAGCGGGTCGATTTGGAAAAGGAGACTTACCGGATAGGGCAGGCGAATCTCGCCCCTGGTTTCTGATAACGATCCTTGAAACTCCGTCCGCAGCAGAAGAAACAGGAACAGCAGAAAGAAAACGATCTGTGAAAACAGTCGTAGCCTGATCGGTTTCAGAAAATGCACGATGAGCGCTCAACAGGGCCAGATGGCCGGTAGCATCGCAAAAGCGGGCTTGGGAAAACAGGCCGGGGCCTTGCGGTGCGACCTTAATGTTCTGTCCGTAGCGGGCAATCGTTCTGTGACCGAAATCACTCTCCCGCGTGTTCCCGGGGCAGGGCGATGGAATCGCTGGAGAAATCGGCTATTCGCTGGTGTAGTTGATTTCCATGCGCCGAACTTGAATGCTCGATGCGTACAGCGCGATCAGCGCGACAATCAAGATGCCGAGCACTGCAAGTGGTGCCGATACCGGATCGCTGCTGGACGTCAACAACGCGAGCACTGGCGAAGTACCAGACTCGCTCGGGATAGTCACCGGGCACAGCGCTTTGAGGTAATAAATGACGCTGAACTGCTTCAGGACATTCGGCAGGAACGGATTGATCGCTTCCCAGATCAAAATCACCGCCGCCGGCAGGATCGGATTCTTGAACATCATTCCCGCCACCAGGAAGAATGCTCCATACCCAACACACGCGAGCACCGTCACTCCCAGATAGATCGCTGCATGCTCGAGGCCATGATTGTGATACAGGTAGACGTCTCGCGTGCTGGGAGAGAAGTGCCACAAGAAAGCGACGGTCTGGAGCAGTTCGCTGGTGACAAAAATCGTGCAGGTCGCCAGCAGTCCGGCGAGGAACTTTCCCGCCATCAGCACTTCGCGGCGGATGGGCGCAAGAAAATAGAAGTGAAGACTCCGGTCGAGGACTTCGCCGCGAAACAGGTTCATGAAGATTCCGAGGCATCCGAAGAAAACCGCCAAACGAAGAAAGAAAAACTGGAACACGCCGGCGAACATGATCGAATCCCGGCCCAGGTTGATTCCCTCCTGAATATTGATGCTCTCGACCTTGCCGTTCGCCAGTTCCACGAACAGATCGTTTTGCCCGTCGGAATAGCGATAATCGTCATGCGGAATCTCGACAGCCTTGTCTTTTTCTGTGGCTGGCTGCTGGGTTTCCGTCCAGCGGAAGTCCCTGGGCGGCTTTCCGAGGAGAGCCACCACTTCCTCACTTGTCATGCCAGGCTTGACGGCCTGCAGATCCTGATAGGTCAGCCCCCTTGTCCCTTGCCGCGCCACTTCCGAGGTCTGGTGCTGTCGTTGGGAGCTTGCCACGAAGTATGCGATGAAGATCAGCACCGGCAGCGCGGCCACCACATAAATCCAAAGGCCCCGCTTCGCGAAGAAAGTCTTCCGCATCTCCAGCCGAACTACGGCTTTGATCTGCGCCCACCAGAGTTTCGTCGGCATTTTCGTCATCGGACAGCCTCTTCATTGCCGATCAAATACTCGTAGACGGAAAGCACGTCGTCATCGGCGGGCGCGATGGATTCAATGTCGATTCCATTCAGAGCCAGTTGATTCAACTCCAGGTAAAAGCGGTCGGCATCCCGAGTCTTTAGCAACAGACCATGCTCATCCTTGTGAATGGAGACTTCGATGGCGAGCTCGCCTTCCAGCATCTTCGCGGCAAGATCGCGTGGCCGGGTACAGCGAATCAGAATCTGCGTGGGGTGCTCCTGAATCTCGCCGCGAACGGTGGCGATCTGGCCCTCCGCCACCACGTACCCGTTGCTCAGCAGGATGACTTGATCGGAGATGACGTCCACTTCGTGCAGAATGTGGCTGGAAATGATCACATAACAACCCTGCGCCGCGGTCGCGCGGAACAGCGCAATCATTTCCGATCGGGCGAGCGGATCCAGTCCGTTCAGCGGCTCGTCGAGCACCAGCACCTTCGGATCGTGCGCCAGTGCCTGCGCCAGCCGGATGCGCTGCCGCATGCCTTTGCTGTATCCCGCGATGTTCCGTTTGGCGGCGTCGACCAGGTTCACCCGCTCAATCACCCGCCAGGCCAGTTGTTCGGCGCTCTGGTCGTCCCGCCCCGATAACCGTAGATACGAATAGATAAACTGAAATCCTGTCAGGCCTTTTGGAAAAGCGTCGAATTGCGTGGAGTATCCCAGGATCTTGAATAGATTCTCGGGGTCGTCCGTCTTATATCCGAGTACGTCGACCCGCCCGCGCGTGGGCCTCACCAAACCCGTCATCAGGTTCATCAGCGTAGTCTTGCCCGACCCGTTTGGTCCTACCAGACTGGTGATCCCTGGCGGAATCGAGAGATTCACCCGGTTCACGCCCAGAATCTCACCATAGAACTTCGACACATCCTCGAAGACGATGCGATCGCTCACCGGATCACCTCGTAAGCACGCACCTTACGCATGAGCAGTCCGAGGCAGATCGCGCAGTAGATGAGCAAAGCCACCCATGCTTGGGCGACGGGAATGGCATGCTCCGCGTCGACCTGGAACAGCGCATTCCACACAGTTCCCATCAGATAGACGACGTCGAAGAAGTGGCCTGATTCAATTCTCATTACTGCATTAATCGCTTGAGCGAAGCCCGCTCCAAAGAACATCACGCCGAGCAGCAAGGCGCCGGCCACGATTCTCCACTTCACCCAGGCCGAAAGCGCCATCGAGATCAAAGACAGAATTGCGATCCAAATAAGAGAAGAAAGAATCAGACTGCCCGCAATCCAAAGATTCGACCATGTCCAACTCGCTCCCGCCAGACCCGCCTGCATGGCGAAGAGAACCAATCCTGGCACCCATGTGATCTGAGATAACAGAATTGCCAGCACCGACGACTTGCCCAGCACGTACTCCGACCGAGAAAACGGACGGCAGAAGTACAGGGGCAGCGCGCCATTGGCCAGATCCGGCGAGATCAATCCCGGCCCCGCAAAAGCCGTCAGGATAAATGCGAGCCCGCCCTGCACGCTGATGAAATGGAAGAAGAACTTGTTATCGATCGTCAGCACGCCTGCAGGCAGACCCAATTGCTGCAGAAAGCTCGCGCTGTGCGCCAGGTAGATCATGAGCAGGCACGCCAACGGGTAGAAGAAGCACACCACAAACAATCCAGTGAGGAATTTGGACCGAAACAGATTCCGTCTGGAATAGCGAAATAGAACCAGGCACCGCGACCACTCCGGAGTCACCCTCCCCGCATACGGTTTGTAGTTACGCCGGTAAACCGCCATCTCAGCTCCCCATCGCCTTCAGAAAAATATCTTCGAGCGTATCGCGCCGGAAGTTCATCCGCCGGATGCGTACTTCGCGTTCCGCGGCGATGCGGAAAATGTCGCGGGTTTCCACTCCATCCGCCAGAATCATCTTCATGCGATTCCCAGTCACAGCGCACTCGCAACCGAGTTTCTCGATCGCTTCCGTGAAGTCGCCATTCGCGCCGTAAGTCTCGAGTTCCACGAAACGCTTGTTCGCGCGGCGCTCTTCGTCCAGATTCGAGTAATGCGCGATCCGTCCTTGTTTCAGAATAAGTACCTCGTCGCAGGTGTCTTCGACATCGCGCAGCAAGTGCGAGCACAGCACAATCCGCATCTCCTTGCCGTCCCGAATGTCCTTAATCATCCGGATCATTCGCTGCCGCGCCGAAGGATCCAGGCCGTTGGTCGGCTCATCAAGAATCAACAGCTTTGGACCATGCACGATCGCCTGCGCCAGCTTCGCCAGCTGTTTCATGCCCAGCGAATACGTTCCCAGCTTGCGGTATCGAGCCTCCGCCAGACCAACGTAGAAAAGCGCCTCGTGCGCCCGCTCGAGCGCCATGCTCGGAGGCAGGCCTGACAGCTCTCCCATCATCTGCACGAACGACACCGCGCTCATCTTGGAGATGAACGCATCGTTCTCCGGCATGTAGCCCACCAGGCCGCGTATTTTTCGGAGTTCCGTCCCGACGTCGTACCCGAACACCCGCGCTGAACCCGCAGAGGATTTGTAGAAACCGAGGAGAGTATTAATCAGCGTCGATTTTCCAGCTCCGTTCGGGCCCAGCAAGCCAATGGAACGCCCGCGCAACGAAGCTGTAAGGCCTTGCAGGATGTCCCGGTTGCCAAAGCGAACCGAAAGACCTTGCATTTCAACCAACGGCGCCAGCAAAGCAGCGGGCGGCGTCTGTTCCTGCACGCCGCCCGCTACGCCGTTTTGTATCGTCGTACTCACTGAGTTTGATGTGTCGATTGATTCATGGTGCCGCCCAGAAACATCTGCGGCAGAAACGGCCCATGGCCCATCGTCAACAGGGTGCCAAGATCAAATCCCATGAAGCCAGTGTTGCTTGCCACCACGATCCGGTCAGGCTCGCCATAAGCATAGATCATGCCCGGTGCGGAGTATGCCGTGAGTGCATCGACCGATTGCTGCTGCTGCGGAGTCAGCGCACCGCTGGATTTCAGCTGTGCGGCGAGCGGACCCACGACCGGCCCAATGTTGTGGTAGAAGATCGCCGAGAAATTCGTGTATCCATCGGTCGGCAACAGCGCTTGAAAGGCGCTCGAATGCGCCAGCGTGTAGCCCGCCTCGCGGGATTGAATCGCCCGTGAGATGGTGCCCATATCTGGCGCGGCAATCATATAGTTGTCGACAAACGTGTAGTCAACCTCTGCGTTCGGGTTTTCCGAACTGCTGACCACAAAATAAGTCCGCGAGCCGACTTGCCGCTGTGCCAACTGCAGAGTGTGTCCCTTCGTGGCGGCTTCCCGGTTGAAACTGTCAACCAGTTTCCCAATCGTCGCCTGCAGCGTCGTCGGATCGTACACCTCGAAGATCAGCTTCCAGCGCGGGGTTGGAATCATCGGGCCATCGAACGCCATCGTGACTTCGCCGCCCAGAGGCGCGGCGATGTCGTTCAACACGTTCACGCCCGACTTGGTCTCGAACTCAGCTAGGTGCTGGGTGAAGTCTGCATCGCCGCTTCCGATCATCTTGAAAACTTCTTCCATGATGCTTCTCGGATTCTTGATCACCGCCGACGTCACCATGCTGGCTTCGGGCGATACGAAGTCCAACGATCCCATCGAAGCCGGTGCCGCTAGCCACGACGCCACTCCTTGCCGCTCGGATGCGAACATCAAATCGGCATGGCTTTCACTCTTGCCGCCAACTTCCCGATGTTCCATCGTCAGGTATCGCACGTCCGCTATCCCCGGCGGCAGTTCATTGCCCTTGCCATTAGCTTGTACGTTCTTCGCGACAATTTGTTCCATGTCGGCGCAGAAAATCCATTCCGCCCCCTGCTGGTAGGAACGCGCAATCTGCTGGTAGAACGGTGTCTCAGCAAAAGTGCTGGCGGTGCCTTGCTTTGCCCGCAGTGCCATACGCTGCAGCTCCACCAGGTCCGGACTCGCGATCATCAGATCGTTGCTGACATAAACCAGCAGCTTGTTGGCAGCGGGAGTAGCCCCCCACGGATTCGGGACCGACTGCAGAGCAGCTTGCGTTCGCAGGAATGTCTCCAGTCCACCCTGCTTCACTTTCGCAAGCACTACCGGCGACGAGTATTCCGTTCCGTTCTTCGCCACGGCAAACACAATCTCGCCTCCCAGATACGTGTTGAAAGTCCTCACCTGGTTCAGCACATCTTCCAGCTTGGGGCCGTTTCCTTTTTGCTGTTGTTTCCACCAATCCCGCAGCGCGGGGCTCTGCTTCAGCCGGTCCTGGAAGAGTTGGCTGGCTTCGCCCAGCGTGTTCGCAAGATTCGGAATCGCCGCATAGATCACGGTGTTATCCGGCACATACGGCAGTAGTTCGGAGGTGTAGCGCAGTCCCGGCCCCGGAATCGCGGCAAACTGCTTCTGCAGCACCGCGAAGTCGCCCAGCAACGCAAGATATTTCGCCGAGTTCTTGCTCCACGCAATCTCATTCTGGATGGGCACTTTCGACACGCTGGCGCCGGACGTGGCTTGCTCCCCGGCGGTCAGGTCGGTAGTGTTTTCTCCAAAATTCACCCGCACCACTCCCTCAATGACTGCCACGCGCGAGCCCTTCGTCCCACGGTTCACGGAGAAGATCGTGCCCTTCACCGAGACCAAGCCATCATCGGTCGCGACATACAGCCGGCCTGACTTCTGCTTGGCCGCCTGCACGATGACCTTGCCACCATCCAGACGAATCGTCGTGCCCTTCCATCCCCGCGACACTGAAAGATCGGAGCGCTCCCCCATCTCGACCAGCGAACCGTCAAGCAGCCTTACGACGGCCGTCGATCCCTTGGCGGTGCGAACCTCGTCGCCGTTCCTGATTTCGTATCCCGCCGGAATCAGCCGCATGTCCTCGCCAGATCCCGTATAGAGCGATCCATCCACGGTCTTGACTGCCGCGCGGACAACGTGTTGGCCGGGAAGCATCCCGTTGCTGAACGCGACCACCGCGATTGCCGCGGCGAAAACCGCCGCCGCTCCCATCGCCCAGTTCCACGCCATCGAACGGGGACGCTTGGGTTCCACACGCCACACCTTCTGCACTTCTCCGTCCCGAGCGTGCTCGAGCGCATGCCGGCAGGCCACGCAAGCGTGCACATGGTCCTCAAAGAGAAAGATCCGCGCGGGGGCAAGCTGCTTCTTCAGATATCCCGGGATCAGCGCCTGGAAATCCTCACAGCTGCGCAGCGTGTGCGCGCTCAGGTCCATGGCCGGGGCAGCCCCGGCGATCGACTTGTACACTCTCTCGCCCGCCTGGGCGACAACCTTGTCGTCGATCTGTTCGTCTCGAATGTCCGACAGCAAACGTTCAAATTTCTCGTTCTTCATGGCCTGTCTCCTAGGTTCTCTTCTGTGGGTACGCGCCCAGTTCCTTGCGGAGCTGTTGCCGCGTGCGATGGACGGTTACCGCCACCGCTACCAGTGAAATACCGAGCATCCGCGCAATCTGCGGATTGCTGAATCCTTCCAGAAACCGCAATGCAAAAATTTCTGCCGAACGCGGCTTGAGTTGCGCCAGCGCCCGCCCTAAAGCCTGCCGCAGCTCGCGAGGATCTTCGTGCGCGGGTTCGGCTGGAAGATCGACGAGTTCCACTGTGCGATCCGCCTGTCGGGATCGAATCACGTCCAGCGCCGCGTTGATCGCCGCCCGCCGCAAGTAACTTTCTTCGTTTTCCAGAACATCCGCCCCGGTCCGTCGGCGGAACAGGCGAAGAAACACAGTCTGCGACACGTCCTCGGCGTCCGCCGCGTTCCCCGTGATCCGGTACGCTGTGCGGAAGACCAGGCCGTGGTACGCCTGAAACACTCGATCGAATTCGGTCGGGATCGCGATTGCCGGAGCCTCTGCCAGTGCGCTTTGCAGGGTACGCCTCCTGTTGCTCTCTTCACCACTAAAGACGGCGGGAGGGAGGCGTTATTACAATCCCATCGACTTTTATTTGGAGTGGGAAGAGCGAAGCGTCCTGCGGCGCTGGCTACAACCTGTATCATATTTGGGTTTAACGGGTTAGCGGCACATCATGGCGAAACTGAAGATCAAAGCGAAAAGCGAATGCAGGTGGGATTTAGTCAGCCTCGGCGAAGTTATGTTGCGGCTCGATCCCGGCGACGAGCGCATTTCCACGACTCGCCACTTCCGCGCCTGGGAAGGCGGCGGCGAATACAACGTCGCACGCGGGCTAAAGCGCTGCTTCGGACTGGACACCGCAGTCGTTACCGCCCTCGCCGACAATCCGGTGGGCCGCCTTGTCGAGGACTTAATGCTGCAGGGCGGCGTCAGCCAGCAATATGTCCGCTGGGTTCCCTATGACGGCGTAGGCCGCACCGTGCGTAACGGCTTGAACTTCACGGAACGCGGCTTCGGCATTCGCGCGGCGGTTGGTTGTTCCGACCGCGGACACACCGCCACCTCCCAGCTGAAGCCGGGCGAGATCGATTGGGATCAAATCTTCTCGAAAGAAGGCGCCCGCTGGTTCCACACCGGCGGAATCTTCTGCGCGCTCTCCGAGACCACGCCGCTCGTGGCTCAGGAGGCGATGGAAGCTGCCAAGCGAGCCGGCACAATCATCTCCTACGACCTGAACTACCGCGCATCGCTTTGGAAGTCGATTGGCGGTAAGTCGAAAGCTCAGGAAGTGAACCGCCGTCTCGCCCCGCTGGTCGACGTCATGCTGGGCAATGAAGAGGACTTCACCGCCGCGCTGGGTTTCGAAGTCTCCGGCCTGGATGAACAACATTCAAAACTGGACTCGGCGGGTTTCAAGAAGATGATTGAAGCAGTCGTAAAGCAATATCCGACGATGTCGGCGATTGCCACGACGCTTCGAAATGCCAAGACCGCCACGCAGAATGATTGGGGAGCCCTGTGCTACTCCGATGGCAGCTTTCATGAGGTGCCCGTGCGCGAGAACCTTGAAATCTACGATCGCGTTGGTGGAGGCGACTCTTTCGCTTCCGGCCTCATTTACGGATTTCTGTGCGGCAAAGATCCGCAGTGGTCGGTTGAATGCGGTGCGGCGCATGGCGCCCTGGCGATGACGACTCCGGGCGACACGACCATGGCAACCCTCGCGGAAGTCTTGCAAGCCATGAAATCGCGAACGGCCCGCATCGAGCGATAGAACTTTCACCATTGAGTCGGCGAACATTATGACCATTGACGAAGTAATTGGCAGAATTGAAGAAGTGGGGATCATCCCCGTTGTCCGCGCGGCATCGGTCGAGGAAGCGACCCGCGCGGTCGAGGCAATCTGCGCCGGGGGTATTCCTGTCGTCGAAATTACGATGACTGTCCCGAATGCTGTGTCGGTCATCCGGGAAGTGGCGAAACAGCACGCCGCCACAGCTCTGATAGGCGCTGGTACTGTCACAACCGCCGAACAAGCCGAATCATGCATTCGAGCCGGAGCGGAGTTCCTGGTGAGCCCAGGGTTGTCGGCGCATGTACTCTCGGTCGCGCGAGCCGCTGGGAAACTGGCAATCCCCGGGGCTCTCACTCCGACCGAGCTGATGAACGCTCAGGAGCACGGCGCGCGGCTGGTCAAGATTTTCCCCTGCGGCAACGTGGGCGGTCCGAAGTATTTGCGCTCGCTCAAGGCGCCGTTCCCGAAGGCAGAATTGATTCCAACCGGAGGCGTTAACGCTTCGAACGCCGCAGACTTCATCGCCGCCGGTGCGTTCGCGCTCGGCGTAGGTGCAGACCTGGTTGACGCTGTGGCCTTGCGAGAAGGCAATCTGGAGAAAATCTCTGCTGCGGCACAGGAACTGGTTCAAGCGGTCATATCTGCGCGTGCCGCGCTCCGCGACAAGAAGCCATCACCTGTAACTCGTTGAGTCCTGGTGGAAGTGATTGAGGACTCGTGCAAGTCGTTGAAAATTCGTAGGACACGCCACGAAGCTCCAGGGCGCAAGATTATTCCGCGGCCGATACTTCCCTCATCCCCGACCTCGATCGTCGCTTGTAGGGCCCTTCCCGGCTCAGGAAATGGCATTCCATGTGACGTCGCGGGCTCTCCAGATGCGGTCAGGACTTGAAGGCGCCCATGTGCTGTACAACAATGTACGTACAAAGCTAGCGAAGTGCTGCGGATTGATGCACTTACTGATTCACGCCGCTCGCCAGAA
The DNA here is from genome assembly GCA_963706645.1 of uncultured Acidobacteriaceae bacterium. GTDB lineage: Bacteria > Acidobacteriota > Terriglobia > Terriglobales > Acidobacteriaceae > Sulfotelmatobacter. The sequence continues at coordinate 56,304 of CAVPNR010000059.1, read as the reverse complement.
CCCCGCCGTCGACTGGAAGAACCACGCCCGTCACAAAACTAGCCGCGTCGGAAGCCAGGAAAACTGCCGCGCCCACGAGTTCGTCGAGTTCGCCAAACCGTTTCATGGGAGTGCGCATCAGCACTTCGTTTCCGCGGCCCGTCCCGACGAGTAACTTCTCACTGAGCGGCGTCCGGAAATAACCCGGAGCAATCGCGTTGACGCAGATTCCGTGCTTGGCCCACTCAACGGCCAGCGACTTGGTCAGCGACGCCAAGCCAGACTTGCTCGCGGAATACGCCGCCACCTCGAACAGCGCAAGAAAGGATCCCATCGATGCGATATTGATGATGCGTCCGTACTTCCGCTCAATCATGTGCCGCCCGAATACCTGGCACGATCGCAGCGTGCCTGTCAGATTCGTTTCCAGGATCCGGTTCCAGTCCGCCTCGGGAAAATCGAGCGTCGGAGCTCGTTTCGTGATCCCCGCCGCGTTGACCATGATGTCAACCTTGCCAAACGCGGCGGCACACTCCTTCAGCAGTGTTTCGAGGGACTCGCGATTATCCACGTCACAGGTCACGCGCAAAGAGCGCCGTCCCAGCGCTTCAATCTCATCTGCCAGCGCCTTCACGAGTTCCATGCGCCGCGCACTCGCAACCACATCGGCGCCGCCTTGCGCCAGACCGAGCGCGATCGTCTTGCCGATCCCAGAACTTCCTCCCACAACGACTGCGACTTTACCTTCGAGATCCAGCGGTTTGTAACCCATATTCCCTCAAGCACTCCTTATCAAGCTTCGAAGACCGGCGACTCGTATCAGGCTATGCCTTCAGGCATAGCGTAAACGGTCGGCTCATCCATCACGCCTTCAGGCGCTGAGTTCCGGAACACGAAACGTAGCTACCAGTTGAACATCGTCCCATCGAGCTTTCGGTTCACCGGCAGATAGGCGCGCTCATACGGAAACTTCTCCGCCAGCTTCTCGTCATAGTCAACGCCTAATCCCGGCGCATCGCCCGGATGCAAGAATCCGTTCTTGAACCAGTACGCATGCGGAAAGACCTCATCCGTCTCCTTCGTATGCCGCATGTATTCCTGGATTCCGAAATTGTTCACCGAAACATCAAAATGCAGCGCCGCCGCCATGGCGACCGGCGACAGATCCGTCGCGCCATGGCATCCAGTGCGAACGTGATAAATCTCAGCCAATGCCGCGATCTTCTTCAGGTGTGTCAACCCGCCGCCGTGCACCACGGTCATGCGCAGATAGTCGATGAGTTGCTCCTGAATCAGAATGTGGGCATCCCAAACGGAATTGAAAACCTCGCCTACAGCCAGCGGCGTAGTCGTGTGCTGGCGAACGATGCGGAAGCCTTCCTGCAACTCGGCCGTCACCGCATCCTCCAGCCAGAAGAGGTGATACGGCTCCAGGCTCTTGCCTAATCGCGCCGCTTCAATCGGAGTCAGCCGGTGGTGGACATCGTGCAGCAGGTGAAGATCGTCCCCAAACTTCAGACGCAAGGCCTCGAAAAGCTTGGGAACATGCAGAAGATATTTCTCGGTCGACCATGCATTTTCCGGAGGCAAGCTTTTCTCGGCAGGCTCGTAATACAACTTATCCTTCGCCACGCCATAGGTAGATGGCAACCCCGGGATTCCGCTCTGCGCTCGAATCGCCAGATAGCCCAGCTCCTGATACTTCGCGACTTCGTCGGTGGTCTCCTCGATGTCGCGCCCATTGGCGTGCCCGTAGACCATTACTCCTGTCCTGCTTTGGCCACCGAGAAGGTTGTAGACGGGCGTCTTCAGCGCCTTGCCCTTGATGTCCCACAGCGCCATGTCGACGGCCGCAATCGCGGTCATCGTGACGGGCCCGCGACGCCAGTAGGCGCCGCGGTAGAGGTACTGCCACGCATCCTCCGTCTGAAATGGATCTCGTCCGATCAGGCACGCGGCGAGGTGGTCGCTTAAGTAGGATGCAACCGCCAACTCCCGCCCATTCAGAGTCGCATCGCCCAATCCATAGATTCCTTCGTCAGTCGAAATCTTCAGAGTGACGAAATTCCGCCCCGGACAGGTGACGAATACTTTGGCATCCGTGATCTTCACAGAGATCTCCTCAGATCAACTTCAAGAGTGTAACCAAAGCTTCAGATCCGGCGCACCAATCCTTGCTCCGTCGCTTCGGAATTCCGGAGCAGCAAAAGCACCAGAATCATGCCCACCAGGGGCAGCAGGCCCGCCACAATTATGATCGGATCGAACGAATGTGTACCGGTAGCCTGCCGTGCATCCGAGAAATAGCCAATCAGTTTGAAGGCAATGATGGTCCCGATCCCCGCGCCGGTTCCGCTCAGTCCGCTGACCGAAGCCACCGACTCGCTGCCGAACAGATCAGAAGGCAGCACGTTCGCCATGGTTGTGAAACCTGCATAAGTAAAGGTCACGACCGCAAATAAAAATGCGATGACGTACAGGTTGGTTGTGAAGATCGTGGCAATGATCAGAGTCATGCCGATTCCGCCGTAGACAATGGGCGCCTTGCGCGCCGCGCCGAGCGACCATCCACGCTTGATGAGAGAGCCCGACACCCATCCAGCGAAGAAACTCCCCACGTCGGCCGCGATGAAGGGAATCCACACCGCGATCAATCCGCTCTTCAGTTCAATGCCTTTCGCAACCAAGTAGATCGGAAACCACTCCGTAATGAAAAAGAAGATGGGGTCTGTGAACGCCCTGGCGATAATCGCTCCCCAAGTCTGCGGAAGCCGCAGAAGATCGCGCCAGCGGGGGCGCTTCTTACCGTGTTGCGGCGACTCTGATTCGCGCTTGTCTGCCACGATCATCGCAAGCTCCGCTTGGGCTATCCGCGGGTGCTCCTCCGGCGGGTAGTACAGCCAGCGCCATGCAATGAGCCAAAGAAATCCCAGCGTTCCGGGAACCATGAACGCGGGCCGCCATCCCCAGCGAAAGTAAATCCACAAGACAATAAAAGGAGCGACTGCTCCGCCAATCGAAGATCCACTGTCAAACAGAGCTGTTGCCAGCGCCCGCTCGCGTTTCGGGAACCACTCTGAGACCGCCTTGGTCGCGGCCGGCCAGTTCGCCGACTCTCCCGCGCCCAGCAAAAAGCGAAACGTTGCGAAGCTATAAAATCCCCTGGCCAGCGACGTGAGCATCGAGATCGTCGAATACCCAATCACCGAGAGCGTCAGGCCGCGCCGCGTGCCAATGCGGTCCATCAGTTTGCCGAACCCCGTCTGACCGATCGAATACGCCACCCGAAACGCGATGGCGATATTCGCATAGTCGGAATTGGTCCAGTGATATTCGAGTTTGAGATAGGGCGCGAGAAGCGAAAGCGTCTGCCGATCGATGTAATTAATAACCGTGGACGCGAACAGCAGCCCGCCAATCCACCAACGTAACGACGGGATCGGCTTCCGGGCGCTCGCCATTTGTGGGCTTCAGTATGTTAGGAACTCACCACGGCTTGTGAACCTTGAGCCAACGCCCTTTGCAGCGCAGGGCTCAGCAGCGACGCCGAGTCCGTGTCGAGATAGACCGTCGCGTTGGGATGCGTGCGCAGAATCGACGCCGGCGCCATGGGGCCGATCTCTCCTTCGAGGCATGCCTTTACCGCTGAGGCCTTGCGCTGATCGGGCACAACCACCAGCAACTCCTTGGCTTTGAGAATCTGGCGCGGCGACATCGAGATGGCGTGTGTCGGCACCTGAGAAATGTCGGCGAACCATCCCTCGCCCACCTGCTGCCGGCGGCAAGGCTCGTCGAGGTTCACAATAAGGTACGGATCTTCAGTCGCGAAATCCGCCGGTGGATCGTTAAACGCGATGTGCCCATTCTCTCCAATGCCCAGGAATGCAATATCAACCGGAGCCAACGACAGTTCCTCGCCCACTCTACGAATCACCACGGCAGGATCGGCGGCGTCTCCTTCGATCCCGTGAAAATTGATGATTCCGGTCTTACTCACCAACCGCTCCATCAGGAACTTGCGGAAGCTTGCAGGATGCGTCATCGGCAGGCCAATGTACTCGTCCAGATGAAAGGCCTCGACGCTGGCCCAATCAATGCCCGGAGCCTGGGTGAGCGCATCGAGGAATTCGAATTGCGACGCTCCCGTGGCCGCGATGATTCGTGCGGTGCCACGCTCCGCGATCACCCGCCGAATCGCAGTCGCAGCCTGCCCGGTGGCCGCCTGGCCCAACGAAACTTTGTCACCGAACAACTTGAGAAGCATAGGAAAACCTATTGCGACGAAACTCAACCGTTGCAGGAGCCGCAGAATTATACAAAACGCGGTGGACGCGAATCAGAGCTGCGCTGGTTTGAGCCGCGGCGCCAACGCCTGCACAAAGCCGAACGCAACCAGATACGCCAGGCCCGCCATCACAAACACGGGCACATACGAGCCTGTGTGTTGCAGAATGGATCCGACGGCCTTGGCAATGCACATTCCGCCAATCGCACCTGCCATGGTGCCGAAGCCGACCACCGAAGCGACAGCACTTCGCGGAAACATGTCGGAAGCCAGCGTGTAGATGTTGGCCGACCAGCCTTGATGCGCTCCCGCTGCGATGGCGATCAGCCCAACCGCCAGCCATGCATTCGTCGTATGGGCAGCGATCATGATGGGCGTGACCGCCAGAGCACAAACCAGCATTGCGCTCTTGCGGCTTGCGTTCACCGTCCATCCTTTTTTCAACAGTGAACCCGAAAGCCATCCGCCGGCGATACTGCCGACACAGGCTCCGCTGTAAATGACGAACAACGGCAACGCCATGCCCGTCAAACTCAAACCAAAATTCCGGCTCAGAAAATCTGGCATCCAGAACAGATAGACCCACCAGATCGGATCGGTAAAGAATTTTCCGAGCGCGATCGACCAGGCCTGACGAAGGCTAACCAGAGTCAGCAACGGAATCGTCGTCTCCCCGATCGTTTTCTGGTCTGGAGGGTCGCTCTGAATGTAGGCCAGCTCCGCCGCCGAGACCTTCTTGTCCTCGTCCGGCCGGTGATAGACCAACAGCCAGCACAGTATCCAGATGAATCCCAGGGCGCCGGTGGCGATGAAGGCCATGCGCCAACCAAAGCGATAAGTAATCCACGGCACAACCAGGGGCGTGACGAGAGCACCGATGTTCGATCCGGAATTGAACAAGCCCGTGGCCAGCGCGCGCTCTCGCTTCGGAAACCACTCTGCCACCGCCTTCACCGCCGCCGGGAAGCTGCCCGCCTCGCCGAGTCCCAAACCAACACGCGCCAATGCGAACTGGATCATGGAGCCGGCCGCGGCATGCGCGATTGCGGCCGCGCTCCACGCAAAGACCGCTGCGGAGAATCCCTTGCGGGTCCCCAGCCTGTCGATCAGTTTTCCGATGAACAGGATTCCAACTGCGTAAGCGCAGGTGAATGCAAAAATAATGGTGCCGTAATCATTTTCTGTCCAGCCGAACTGGAGTTGCAGCGTTGGTTTCAGCAACGCGATCACCTGCCGGTCCATGTAGTTCACCGTGGTCGCGAAAAACAGCAAGCCGCAGATCAACCAGCGCCGGCGGCCGGCGGGAGTCTCAACCTCGGGCGGCTTTCTTTCTGGAACGGCAGGAATAGAAGTCAGGTTCACGGGATTGTGTGCACCGGCGATAGGCATCACTACACATTGCCCGAGGCCTCTCCGTCAAGGTGTTGCTGAACCGGGCGCTGCGAAAGCCGCTCAACCACGAAGGACACGAAGTATCGCGAAGGGATTCATTTGCGGTTGCTTCCTTCGTGTACCTTCGTGTCCTCCGTGGTTGGTGCCTTTCGATTCCCGCTCGACAAATGCACTCGTTTGAAACTGATATGATTCATGCCTTGAATCGCCCATGAACGGCTTTCTCACCGAAGACTTTCTTCTATCGAACGACGCTGCTCGGCGTCTCTATCATCAGTACGCGGCGTCGCAGCCTATTCTCGACTATCACTGTCACCTTTCTCCGCGGGACATCGCTGAAAATCGTCAGTTCGCGAATCTATTCGAAATCTGGCTCGAGGGAGATCACTACAAGTGGCGGGCGATGCGAGCGAACGGCGTTCCGGAGAAATACATCACCGGAGATGCCACTCCCTACGAGAAATTCCTCGCCTGGGCGCGAACCGTCCCGTACACGCTGCGCAATCCTCTCTACCACTGGACGCACCTGGAATTGCAGCGCTACTTCGGCATCCACGAATTGCTCGATGAGACTTCTGCGCCGTCAATCTGGGAGCGAGCGAACGGCGTGCTGCAAACACTGACTGCGCACGCCATTCTGCAGAAGTTCAAAGTCGAGGTTGTTTGCACCACGGATGACCCGACCGATGATCTGCGGCATCATCAGGCAATCGCGCAGGCGAAGCTCCCTACTCGCATCTTTCCCGCGTTTCGGCCTGACAAGGCTCTTGCCATCGACAATCCAGATTTTGCAGCGTGGGTCGACAAGCTTTCCGCGGCGGCGAATGTCGAGATCCGCGATCTAACCAGCTTTCTCACGGCTCTGCGCAAGCGCCACGATGATTTTCATTCCCTGGGCTGCCGTCTCTCCGACCACGGATTGAATCATTGCTATGCGACGCCGTGTTCGGAGGGTTGGGCCGCAGCGATCTTCGCGAAAGCACGGGAGGGGCACGCAATCACTGACGATGAGACAACTCAGTTCGCCTCCTTGATGATGCTTTTCTTCGGACGTCTCGATGCCGAAAAAGGATGGACGAAGCAACTCCATCTTGGCGCCCAGCGCAACGTGAATACCACTGCCCGTCTGAAACTCGGAGCGGACACAGGCTACGACGCCATTGGCGACTTCTCTCAGGCTGAGCATCTCAGCGCTTACCTTGATCTGCTCGCCAAGGAGAGTGCTCTGCCGCAGATGATCCTGTACAACGTGAATCCCGCCGATACGTTCCCGTTCGCGACCCTGATCGGCTGCTTTCAGGACGGCGATCGTCCCGGCAAGATCCAGTACGGCAGCGCCTGGTGGTTCCTCGACCAGAAGCAGGGCATCACCGCCCAACTCGAAGCCCTGTCGAACGTTGGATTGCTCTCGCGTTTCGTTGGCATGGTCACCGACTCTCGCTCTTTCATGTCGTATCCCCGCCACGAATACTTCCGGCGGGTCCTTTGCGACATCGTCGGGAAGGACGTCGTGCGGGGTGAATTGCCCAACGACGACGCGCTCCTCGGCCGGCTCGTCGAGGACATTTGCTATCGAAACGCGAAGCAGTACCTGCAATTGGCTGACTCTGGAAACCGCGGTGTTCTCTAACGCGAAACTGCAGAACCCGCACCGGCGAAATAGTCCGCCGGCATCTCCGCCGGCAATCTGAGGAGTTGATATTGAACCCACGAACGAGATTGTTCCTGTTTCTGTTAGCGCTGGCCTTTTATAACTCGGATCCCGCCAGCGCTCAGGCGGCGGATGCAAAACTCGCGCAGCCGTCCAGTTCCGAGCTACATGTGACCGACCACGATGTGCTTGAAACGCACGGCTTGAGCGTGTTCCTGTTTCACAACGAATATCACCGGGTATTCGGCGATCAGAAGATGAATGGCATGGAAATTATCCTGCACGATCAGCGCATCGCGACCGGCGGGGACGTACGACTGTCTGCGACGCCTGAGCAGTGGGACCCCATTCCGGACTTCAAAGAACGAAAACGAATTGCGCCCGATGAGGTTGCGGCAACCTGCACATATTCAGATCGTGGCCTGAGTTACCGCATCGACATGCGGCCGGAGCCGGGAGGATTTCGCGCGGCCGTGCAGATGGACCAGCCGATTCCGGCAGCGCTCGCAGGCAAGGCTGGATTCAATCTGGAGTTCCTGCCGACGTTATATTTCGGCAAGTCGTATCTGATGGACGATGGCCCAGGGATCTTTCCCCGTCATCCGGACGGTCCGATGCAGAAAACACCGGATGGAACCGTGGAGCCGCTGCCACTGGCCTCAGGTCGTCGGCTCGTTTTGTCGCCGGAGGATCCGTCGACGCGCGTGACCATTACCTCCGGCAGCGGACCCATCTTCCTCTTTGACGGCCGCAACAAGGCTCAGAACGGATGGTTCGTAGTGCGCACGTTGATTCCCGCGGGCAAGACGGGCGACGTCGTGGTGTGGCACATTCGCCCCAACGTGATTGCACGCTGGACGCGGCCGCCGGTTGTGGGCTACAACCAGGTCGGCTATACACCTGAGCGCGAGAAGGTCGCAGTCGTGGAGCTCGATCCGGAGTTCGAAGCCCCCAAGGTGGCACGCGTTCTGCGACTGACGCCGCAGGGCGAGTATCAGGAAGCCTTCCGTGGCGAACTGAAGCTCTGGGGAAAGTGGATGCGCTATCAGTACGCGCATTTCGATTTTTCCACGGGGCGTGAGCCGGGAATTTATACGATCGAATATGCCGGGCAGAGGACTGGACCATTTCGCGTTGCGAAGGATGTGTATGACGGCATCTGGCGGCCCTCGCTCGAGACGTATCTGCCAGAGCAGATGGACCACGTGAAGGTGCGGGAAGGATATCGAATATGGCATGGGGCATCGCATCTCGATGATGCTCGACAGGCGCCTGTGAATTACATGCACTTCGATGGCTACCAGCAAGGACCGACAACGGACTCGCCGTTCAGTCCCGGGCAGCACATTCCCGGGCTGAATGTGGGCGGTTGGTACGACGCCGGAGACTATGACTTGCGAACCCAGACACAGACGCGCGTCATCAGCGACCTGGTGCTGGCGTGGGAACAATTCGGAGTCCGCTCGGATGACACTTCGATCGACGAGTCGGCGCGCTATGTTCAGATGCGCAAGCCGGATGGTGTCCCCGATGTAGTGCAACAAGTCGAACACGGAGTCCTGCTTTTGCTGGCGCAGTATCACGTGATCGGGCATGCGATTCCGGGAATCATCGAGCCCACGCTGGAGGAGTATACGCACTTGGGAGATGCCGCGTCGAAGACGGACGGGCGGATCTATTCGGAAACAATGCCGCGGTTGGAAACGGACGGCATTCACTCTGGCGTCCCGGATGATCGTTGGGCATTCACCACGCACACCACGGCGCTGAGCTATGACGCTGTTGGGGCTCTTGCAGCGGCCAGTCGCGTGCTCCGCGGATATAACGACAAGATGGCGGAGGAGTGCCTGCAAACCGCGGTGCGAGTGTGGGACGAGGAGCAGAAGCAACCGCCCGCACTGTTTCATTCCTTCAATACGACTGGAAGCGATCTGCGGCAGGCCGAGACCGAAGCCGCGGTCGAACTGCTTATCTCAACCAGGGGCGGCGAAATCTACCGGAAGCGACTGAAGGAACTCCTTCCAGTAATCAAGGATCAGTTCGCGTTTCTGGGAGGAACTGCGGCGCGCGCGCTTCCGTTCATGGATGAGGAATTCAAAGACGGAGTCTCTTCGGCGCTGGCAGCGTACAAGCCCAAGCTAGACGAGATGCGTTCCGAGAATCCCTGGGGCGTGCCGATCTCTTTGGGGACGTGGGGCGGGTCCGGTGGCGTGACCAGGTTCACAACGGAGATGTACCTGCTGCATCAGGCTCTCCCAGCGATCATTGGCCCACGGAACACACTCGAGGGTCTGGACTACGTGCTCGGGCGGCATCCGGTTTCGAACGTTTCCTATGTGTCGAGTGTGGGGACACAGTCGAAGCTGATTGCCTACGGAAATAACCGGGCTGACTATACGTTTGTGCCGGGAGGGATCATTCCCGGGGTCGTCGTTCTTCAACCGGACTTTCCGGAACTGAAGGAAGGATGGCCGTTCCTGTGGTACGAAAACGAGTATGTCGTGGATGGAGTAACGTCTTTTATTCTAGCGGCCAACGCGGCCCATGCCGAAACGAAGGAGCAGAAGTAAGCTGCTACTTCTTCGCAGCTTTGATCTGATCTACCAGAATGTTGATTTCTTCCGGCGTAAGTTTTCCTGCGAACTTCGGCATGTGGTGTTTGCCGTTGGTGATGATGTCGCGAAGATCGTCAGCCGACGTGGACGTAGTTTTCTCCGAGACGAGCGACGGCCCTGCGAAATGGCGCCCCTCGGCGGTTTTGCCGTGACACTTCGCGCAGTTCGTCTGGAAGACGGGATTGTCGGCCAGTGTTGGGGCTTGCGGGGCCTGAGCGGCCGCGGTGAGCGCGAAAAGGAACGAAGATACGACAACTGCGAGTCGAGATGTTTTCATGTTGGGCCTCGTCTTCTTATGTGCTCGCGATGACCGGCACCTCGGAGCAGGAGTCCGGGTTCTTCAGGTCAGCAGCAGCCCGCGGTTTCGTTCCCTCCGGTGCTGCCCTGAGATACTGAATAGGCCACGTCACTGACTGGCCTAGCTCACGGGCTGCGCGCATCGGCCAATAGGGATCACGCAACAGTTCGCGAGCGAGAAGGACCGCATCGGCTTGTCCTCCGGCTATGATTTGCTCTGCCTGTGGTGCGGACGTGATCATTCCGACCGCACCGGTCATGATGCCGGCTTCGCGGCGGATCTGCTCCGCGAAAGGTGTTTGATACGCCGGGCCGACCGGAATCTTTGCTTGCGCTGCATTGCCTCCCGAAGAACAATCGATCAGATCCACGCCGAGGTTTTTCAGCTCACGGGCAAGTTCAACGGACTGTTGAATATCCCAGCCGCCATCGACCCAGTCGGTGGACGAGATGCGCACGAAGAGTGGGAATTGCTCCGGCCACACTTCGCGAACCGCGGCCACGACTTCACGTACGATTCGAGTGCGATTCTCAAAGGAGCCGCCGTAAGAATCCGTTCGTTGATTGCTGAGCGGCGAGAGAAACTCGTGCAGCAGATATCCGTGAGCGGCATGGATTTCAATGACGCGGAACCCGGCTTCACAGGCTCGTCGTGCGGCTGCCGCGAAGGCCTCAACGACTTCCCGAATGCCCTCCACAGCGAGTGCTTGGGGCATGGGGTAGTTGTCGGCAAAAGGTAGTGCGCTCGGCGCGACGACTTTTGCCCAACCGCCTGCGCTCTCCGGGATTGCTCCATTCCCTTCCCACGGACGGTACGTGCTGGCCTTGCGTCCGGCGTGCGCCAACTGCATACCCGCGACGGCGCCTTGTCCGTGGAGGAAGTGCACGATGTGCGCCAGCGGCTCGATGTGCTGGTCTTTCCAAATGCCAAGGTCCTGCGGGCTGATGCGGCCCTCGGGAAGAACCGCAGTCGCCTCGGTGAGCACCAGACCCGCTCCGCCGACGGAGCGGCTGCCCAGGTGCACGAGGTGCCAATCCGTCGCAAACCCATCGGCACTGGAGTACTCGCACATCGGGGAAACGAATACACGGTTGGCGAAGGTGATGTCGCGAATCGAGAGGGAATCGAACAGGTGGGGCATGGCTTCTTAATAGTACTTCACGATTGGATGCGCGATTGCGCCCAACGACTCCGCTCGTGCCATCCCGCAAGAAAAGAAACGCCGCACTCCCTCTCCGGTTGAGAGCGAGTGCGGCGTGATTGGGTTAGACGTGCTTGGTTAGGCGCCTTCAGGAGCGTGCAGCACCCGGAAGGTGTTGCCACCGTTTGACCAAACCAGCAGCAATGCATCTTCGCCCTTGGCAACTTTCGACAGGGCGTCCTTCACATCGCTCGCAGATTGGACTTTGTGGCGGTTGACTTCGAGGATGATGTCCCCCTGCTGCAGTCCAGCGTTATCGGCGGAACTGCCCGGCTGAACCTGCTCGATCACGGCTCCGTGAATCTCTTTCGGAGCCTGAAGCTGGTCGCGCAGCTCCGGCGTGAGGTTGCCGAGGCCGATGCCCCAGTGCATTTTGCCTTCGCCGTTGCTGGAATCGTCTTTGCCTTCGGCGTTGCGGCTGCCCAGTTCCTCGAGGGTGACGGGCACGGTCATGGTCTTGCCTTCGCGGAAGACCTTGAGCATGATCTTCGAGCCGGGCTGCTTCTGTCCGACGAGCACCTGGAGTTCTCCGGCGTCGCTGACTTTCTGACCGTCGATTTCGGTGATGACGTCACCGATCTGCAGGCCAGCTTTCGCTCCCGGAGAGTCGGGCTCGACTTGCGTCACCACTCCGCCCGTGGCATTGGACTCGTCAAAGAACTTCGCGTTCTCGGGAGTCACGTCCGCGATCCCGATGCCGATATGGCCGTGGCTGACTTTTCCATAGCGGATCAGCGTCTCGACCGTGGGCCTGACGATTTGCGAAGGAATCGCAAATCCCATGCCGGAGAACGTTCCTGAAGGAGAAATCAGGAAGGTATTGATGCCGACGACTTCACCGCGAGCGTCCACCAGAGGGCCGCCGGAGTTGCCGGGATTGATGGCCGCATCGGTCTGGATGAATTCGCCGGGCTTGGTGCGATCCGTCGGGTCGGGGTTCGCACGATTTATCGCGCTCACGATGCCGCGCGTGACCGTGAAACGGAATCCGTAGGGATTACCGAAGGCGAGCACGGTTTGACCGGGCCGCACTTCTTTTGAATCGCCCCACGGCGCGCTGGCGAGATCTTTGCCTTCGACCTTCAGAACGGCGAGGTCGGTCACCGGATCGGTGCCAATCAGCTTCGCTTTCAGAACGCGGCGGTTGCTGGTGGTCACGCGGATGTCGACGGCTCCGTCGACGACGTGATTGTTGGTGACGATGTATCCGTCAGGCGAGATCACGACACCGCTGCCCATGCCGTGCTCGATTTGAGGGCGGCGCTGCTGCATGCCCGGGCCAAAGAACTGGCCGAACGGGCTGTTCTGCCCGAAGAATTGTTGCATGTCGTCGGGCACCTGTTTGCTCGCCGACTCCGGCTTGGTGCGCGAGGTTACAGTGACGTTGACGACCGCGGGGGTCACGCGAGCCGCGAGCGTTTCCATCGCCTTGTCGAGACTGAGTAGAGCGCCGACGCTGTCGGCATCGAGTGGCGCGGCTGAGGGTGCGGCATCTGCTGCCTTCGCCGCGGTAGGTTTAGCGAATTCATAAGTTGCGAACGAACCGATCAGTGCCAGTGCGAGCAGTGGCGCTGCCAGGCGCTTCGTCCATTTCCTCGTGCTGTCTTTCAACATTCCTGCATTCATTTTCGTGTTACTCCTTTTCGAGATGGCTACAACTAATTCGTTAGTTTTAAAACAGGTGCTCCGCTTCTGTCTGCCTAAGCTCATGGTTAAGTTTGTTTCGCGGGAGTTCGGTTGCTGTCGGGATCGACGACCGGGTGCAGAACTACGACGCGCCACATCTGGATCTGAAGTACGGGCTCGTCGGAGGACCCATTCTGGGTACCTTCAACTACGACAAACAACGTCCCCGTGAAAGCCACCGGAGCCGCGTTGGCGCTCGTCAGGTGGACAAGGGTCAGGGAACGTTGTCTCATCGGTGTGGACTGAATCGCCGGGGTTGCTCCCGGAGCCTCTGATTTGCGATGGTTCGCGAGCGTCGTCATTTTCGCGGACGCGAGTCGACCCTGAGGCGCAGTCTTCGCGCTTACCGGAACGATCGACGCGGCGGCCAACATTCGCCGGGCCGCGACCTGATCGACGGAGGAGTCGATTGCAGAAGCGGAGACCAGACTTGTCCCGCTGTCGCTGAATGCGATCAGCCTGGGAACTTTCGAAATCCCGACGACGCAGGTCATGGCGAAAATGGCCACCAGCGACACCGCGGGCTTCCAGGAGCGTCCGCTGCCAGTGGGACGATTCGCGTCGAGAATCTGCGCCACGCGAAGCGAAGTTTGATGAACCTTTCCCAGAGCCGCCTGCGCCAGGGCGATACTGCGTTGAATCAGCGTCTTCTCCGCGAGATGCGCCAGGCATTCGGCATAGGCGCGCGGGCTTGCGGTTTCCGCCAGCACAGCATCGTCGCAAGCCATCTCCCGTTCCAACGAGACTTTCCTCTCGATCCACCAAACTGCGGGATGAAAGAAGAGGAATGCCTTGACCAGTTTCTGGGCGAGGTTGGTCCAGTCATCCCAACGGCGCAGATGCGCGATCTCATGCAGCAGGATCTGATTTAGTTCGGCCGGTGAGAGTTCTCGCATTACCCATGCGGGTATCACGATCGCGGGTTTCACCAGCCCGAGGGCGGTGGGAACCTGCGTGAGATCGGAGGTGCAGAGGGCGATCTGCCTGGGAGACTGGTTACGAGCAAGAGTGTTTTGCAGAAGAGGATGTAGCGTCGCGGGATCAATGGTGACGCAATTCTTTCGTAAGGTGTACAGGTGCCATAAGCCTCTGCCGACTCCGGCCAGCTGCCACGCAGAGATGGCCAACCAGGTTCCGAACAGGTACAGCGCCCACGTACCGGGCAGAGTGACCGCGGGCCGCACTGTAGCCGCAAACGGCACAACATGCGGTCCGAACGAACCAACGAATAAGGGCAAAGTCGCAATTGCCATGAGCGCCGAGAACCAGACTGCAAAGCGAGTGACCGAATTCTGCCGCCGGATCACGCTCAACACCGATCCTGTGAAGATCGCGACCAAGGTCCCCTCGACCAGGCAGTCCACGATCTGAACGGTTGACGCTTGTGCAATGCCATTCAGGTTGAAGGCCGCAGTCATTGCTGGGTCACTTGCTCCTTTCCAGCAGTTGGCGCACGCGATCGAGTTCTTCCGCATCGATGCCGCTCTCCTCGAGAACGTTCAGCACGAGTTGTTCTCGAGAATCTCCGAAGAAGCGGCTCATCAGGTGCCTCACCTCGAATCGGGTTGCGTCTTTGCGGTCGACTTGCGGGAGATAGACGTGGGCACGCTGGTCTTTCACGTGCTTCGCGTATCCCTTCTTCTCCAGAATGCGAATAATGGTCAGAACGGAGTTGTAGGCCAAGGCAGGCTTTGTGTCGAGCGCCTCCAGCACCTCGTGGACGGTCGCCGAGCCCCGATCCCACAGGACGTTCATAATGCGCAACTCGGCTTCGGTCAGCGTTGCGGACTTGCTGCGGGCCAAAACTCCTCCTTCAACGTGTGCCACCTGGCTATCTAATGAGACGGGGCATCGGATAAAAGGTCAACTAATTTGTTAGTTGCATTGCAATGAATTCGAGATGCCTGATGCGTGAGAATATTGGAGGCGCATGCACCGGCTCCCACAACCCTATGGATTGATTGGCTTTACTTTCGTCTAGATCGCCAAGCTCGACTCCCCGGCAGACTTCGTGAACCTGCTCCATGATTGAAATTGGGTGCCTTGATTCCCAGGGATGCAGCCGACCCGCTGGCTCTCGAGAAGGTACTCGTTGCCTGGGATTCTAAAGCCCCCGACATTACTAACTATTCAGAATAGCTCTTGCCCGACCTGCTTGCTTCGCAGGAGAATGTTCGCGCCCCACGGCCCTCAAATTGACCCTGCGCAAAGCAGCCCCGAGGTTCTTTCATGCGTTCGATTCCAGCCCGCATCATTCCGGGTGTAGCCGCCGTTATTCTTACTCCCGCATTTTGCGGCATTCAGGCTCAGACCAGCCTGCAGTACCAAAAGCCTCCCCAGGCAATCGTTGACCTGGTCGACACGCGTCCCACGCCCAATGTGGAAGTTTCTTCCAAAGATGGCACCGGCGCACAATGGCTTTTGATCGAATCCTATTCTGGTCTGCCTACGGTTGCCAATCTGGCACAGCCTGAACTCCGCCTCGCGGGCCTGCGCTTTAACCCGCGCACGAACGGCCCGAGTCGTGGACGCTACATCACTTCGTTGATGCTGCAAGCACTCCCAAACGGCGAGCCGAAGCCAGTGACCGGATTGCCCTCAGATCCGAAGATTCGTTTCACTGCCTGGTCGCCTGATGCCCGCCACATTTCTTTCGTGAATGCCAGTGATAATCCGACCGACGCCGGCCTCTCTCTGTGGATCGTCGACGTCGCCTCGCTCCAGGCCCACCGCGTACCGGGGATCGCGCTCAACGGCGTCTTGGGCCGGCCCTGCGAGTGGTCCAGCGACAATGCCAGCCTCGTGTGCAAGACCGTCCCTAAAGATCGAGGTGCAGCCCCGAAGCGCAGCGAAATTCCGACGGGCCCCGTTATCCAGGAAAACCTTGGGCGCATCACCCCGGGCGCGACGTATCAGGATCTTCTGAAGAATCCCGAGGACGAGAAGATCTTCGATTACTACGCCACCTCGCAAGTCGAAGTCGTCCGCCTCGACGGCACAACTAAATCGATTGCTGATCCGGCGGTGATCCAGAGCGCTTCACCTTCGCCCGATGGCCATTACGTGCTGGTCGACGAACGCCATCATCCCTACACGTATCTGCTTCCGCATGAGATGTTCCCCGAGCGCGTTCTCGCCATCTATCTGGCAACGGGAACTTCAAAACAACTGGCCGACAAACCGTTAGAAGATACCATCCCAAATATTCACGATGCGGTTGAGGCTGGGCCGCGCGAGTTCGACTGGCGGAGCGACGCGCCCGCCACAGTTTCCTGGGTCGAGGCGGCCGATGGCGGCGATCCCCGCAAAGACGTTCCCATCCGCGACACAGTCTTCCTGCTCGACGCCCCGTTCGACGCCTCTCCGCGCAAGCTGGCGGATCTTCCTGTCCGATTTGGCTGGCTGACATGGGGGAACGGCCATCTCGCGGTGATCGAGGAAGAACGCTGGAAAGACCGCAAGCGCATCATCCTCGCCGTGGCTCCCGATGCCCCGGCTGCTCCGGTGATGTTGTTTGAAGGATCGTTTGAAGACCGCTATCACGATCCCGGCCAGCCGTTTGTAACCCGAAATGCCTCCGGGAAGTATGTCTTGCAAACCACATCCGATTCTCGCGGAATCTATTTCCATTCCGAAGGCGCATCGCCCGAAGGCGATCGCCCATTTGTCTCCGTCATGAGCACGACGAACGGTGAGACTAAACACCTTTGGCAATCCGCCGACAAATTCTTCGAGTCCCCGGTGGTGGTGCTCGATGCCGCCACGCCAACCATCTTGCTCCGAAGGGAATCGCCGGAACTGCCGCCAAACTACTATCGTAAGAATGTGGCCAACGATGAATTCAAGCAGGTCACATTCTTCCCCAGCCCCTATGGCAACGCGCCCCTTCCGAAGAAGCAAGTGCTGAAGTACAAGCGAGCCGATGGCGTCGACCTGAGCGCCAACCTCTACCTTCCTCCCGGCTACAAGCCGGCAGACGGACCGCTGCCCACGCTCATGGAGGCCTATCCCACCGAATACAAAACGAAGTCGGCCGCGGGACAGATCAGCGGATCGCCCTATGAATTTCCTTTCCTGTGGTGGGGCTCTCCGATTCCTTTTGTTACTCAGGGATACGCGGTCCTCGAGAATGCCACAATTCCCATCGTTGGCGAAGGCCAGGCCGAGCCCAACGATACGTACGTCGAACAACTTGTCGCCAGTGCCCAGGCCGCGATCGATGAAGGCGCGCGCCTTGGCGTGGTCGACCGCCACCGCGTCGCTGTCATGGGACACTCCTACGGCGCTTTCATGACCGCGAACCTGCTCGCTCACAGCGATCTGTTCAAAGCCGGCATCGCGCGCAGCGGAGCTTATAACCGCACCCTGACTCCCTTCGGATTTCAGAACGAAGAGCGCACCTACTGGCAGGCGCCCGAGGTCTATTACAAAATGTCGCCGTTCTCCTACGCCGACAAGATCAAGACGCCCATTCTGCTCATTCACGGAGAGGCCGACAACAATTCCGGCACATTTCCCCTGCAGAGCGAGCGGCTCTTCAGTGCTATCAAGGGACAGGGAGGTACCGTCCGCTTCGTCCTGCTTCCTCTGGAGGCGCATGGCTATGCTGGGCGCGAGTCCGTCCTGCACATGTTCTGGGAGATGAACAACTGGATGAATACCTACGTCAAGAATCCGCAGGCGGCCACGGCTACCGCGAAGCCGTAGGTGTGGGTCGGGGCGCTGGGGATTACTCCAACGAAGGGTCCATCACCTTGGTCACTATCGTGTAATTGCACGGCGACCCTAGAATCTTTGTATGACGTTGGACTCGCTCCTCCTGAGCCAGGATCCGGAATTGGTTCGTGTGATCCGGCCCACGCTCGAGAAATTGTCGATCGATGTCGAGATCTGCCATGAGGCGCGGGCTGGCGCCGACATCCTGATCTCCGACAAGTTCGACGCCGTGATTGTGGATTGTGACGACTTGAATGGCGGGCTCGCCGTGCTGCAGGGCCTGCGCAGCACTCCCAGCAACAAGAACTCGGTGGCCTTCGCCATCCTCAACGGACATAAGACGACCACGCAGGAAGCGTTTGGCATGGGCGCCAACTTCGTACTGCAGAAGCCCATCAGCATTCTCAATGCGTCCCGCTGTTTTCACGCGGCGCTGAATTTCATGATCAAGGAGCGCCGCCGCTACTTCCGCCAGCCGGTCAAGATGCTGGTCAAAGTGATGTACGACGGAAAGACTCTGAAAGCGAGCAGCACCAACATCAGTGAAGGCGGTCTTGCGTTGATGTTGCGGGAGGCTCTGCCGAAAGGCGCGGCGCCGCATCTGAAGTTTTCACTGCCAGGCACAGGCATCGACGTTGAAGTGGAAGCAGAAGTGGCCTGGGTCGACGTCAAAGGCCTTGCTGGATTCCGATTTCATGATGTTCCCGAGATTTCCCAGAAGCACCTGGAACACTGGCTCGACGAACAGATCGAACAGGAATTTCCCGGAACCAAAGCGCGATTGGCGGCCGCGGAAGCAGAAACCTCGAACTAGTCCAGAACCCCTCGCTCGTAATCATTCCTTGGATTTCGATATCTCTTAACCACAGACGACACAGAGGACACAGAGGACACAGAGGATACGGAGTATTTCCTACGGGCCCTGGGTCCTCCGTGGCTTCTGGGGTTTGAGCCTCTTTGATGGAACGGTCTCAGGGGTATCCTTCTTTAGACTTGCGCTCGGCTATACCCGTGGCAATCTGGGAGATCACCAGTCGAAGATTCCCGGAGAGACAGAATGTTGACCAATGACTTCCGCATTGCCAAGGTGCAACGAACGCTGCGTTGGTTTGAAGAGGATATTCCTCTACTCAACATGCGAGTGAAGGAGCTTTCGAAAGAGCGGCAGGAATCCGCCCGAAAGTTTGCCGCGGCGGTGATCGACGAGACCCGCGCTGAGCTTGAAAGACTGCTGCAAGCGCAGCCGCACGATGTGCACGATTCCAGCGAAATGCCTTGCGAGCCCGCGGACTAAGCTGGCTCCTGCGATTCCTATATCAGAAGGATGATCCCGCGGCCGCTTCGGCCTCGGAGTGGTGGCTGCCGGTTCTGTCTTCGTCAGGGAAGGTGACTTCCTCCCACAGAGTCTTATCGCGCAGAATGCGCGACACCAGCGCGGTGTGCATGGCGTGACCAGCGCGGTCAGCAACTACGTTGCCCAGAATCTGTTTTCCCAACAGCGCCAGATCGCCAACCAGGTCGAGCACTTTGTGGCGCACGAATTCATCGGGGAAGCGGAGCGGACCGTTCTCAACTCCATCGCGGGTGAGCACGATGCAATTCTCGCTGGAAGCGCCGCGAATCAGTCCCATGTTGCGCATGGCCTGCTCGTCTTCCCGCGATCCAAAGGTGCGGGCGCCCGCGATGTACTTCAAATAACTTCCGTTGGTCAACTCTACCTGGAAAGTTTCTTTCCCAATCAGCGGGTGCGGGAAGTTGATCGCATAAGAAACCGAGTACGTATCCGAGGGATACACCGCGATGAACTTGTTTCCCTCGCGCATCTCGACCTCGCGGCGAATCTTCAGATACTTGCGGAGACGCCGTTGCTTGCGGATTCCCGCTTTCCGAATCATCTCGACAAAGGGCCGGGCGCTGCCGTCGAGGATGGGCAATTCGAGGTTGTCGAGCTCGACGATCGCATTATCGATGCCCATCCCAATAAACGCGGACAGCACGTGCTCGGTCGTCGAGATAAGCACGCCCTTTTTCATGAGGCTCGTGGCGTAACTGACGCGCGCCACATTGCGGCTGACGGCCTCGATCTCGAAACCGTCGAGATCGGTGCGGCGAAACACAATGCCGGTGTCGGACGGCGCCGGCAGGATGCGCATGGAAACGGGCGCACCGCTATGAAGGCCAACCCCACTGCACTCCACGGCGGAGCGAATTGTTTGCTCGTGGGTCAAGAATGACTCAAGGATGATCTAGTGAATGCAGTAGATTACGCCGCGATGAGAAAAACCGTCTGTGGCAAAAGTGCCACAGTTCGTGGCGTTATAGCGCATGCGACGCTGGCGCTTGCGCTCGCTAATCCGAGCCGTAACTGTATTCGTAACAATAAATTACGTGGGATCTGGCTGATCCGGAGTGCGCATTGTCAGAAGGGAAATACTAACCCTTGTCTTTGGCTTCTTGGTTCGGGCTTCCGCGAAACTGAGGGCTTCAGTGCTTGCTGTTCTTGCTGGGAACTTTGTTGGGGTTGTAGCCGGAATGGGGATCGAACATCGCCTCATCTAGTCCCTGGTTGATGGTCACAGAGTTCAGGAAGCGCTGGTTTGACATGTCCCCGTTGAAGAAGCGGGTGACATTGTAGGGCGCCATGATGCCGGAGACCTGGCGGTAGTTTTCGTAAACTTCCTCTTCCAGATTTTTCTGCCGGTCGACGGGGTCGCGCCAGGTGAACGACTTCTTGACCGGGAGATGCGTGTCGGTGTCAAAGTACAGCGTCACGCTCTCATCCTGAGAGTTGATCAGGGTCACCTGGTCAGAAGAGTGTTGTGCCGCGATCGCGGGGCCTTCGTACAAAAAAATCACACCCGGATCGGTGACCCAGGTACGCAGAACGGTATCAAGTGAAAACTTGCGTCGACGCATGTAATCGGCACGGTCCTTTTCCTCGATGGCGCGCGCGCCTTTGTAGGTAAGCTCAAACGCCCTGTCGCCGACATACAACTCCGCGATGTCGCGTTCTTTGGTGATCTCGACCCTTTCCTTATCGGGAAATTCGGTGAAACTCCAAAATGGGTAGCCGTCCCCGCTGGACCGCCCATGGTGGAATCCATAGGCACGGCCTTGCTGTTCACGGTCACGAATGGTGAGGAAGGCCTGCCCGCCTAGCGCTCGAATTCCCTGATTGATAATCGCTTTGGCCTTCTGCGCATTTTTCTTTTCCGCGGGCACCGCGGCCTGAGATTGCGATCCGACGGATGGCGCCCCTTGCGCCGCGGCGGGATGAGGCTCTCCGCCCACCTGCGCCCAGGCCGAGCACACCAAAATCAGAATCGGGAGAAACTGTTTCATTCCACTTGAGGGAGTGATCGCGTGCAATCAGGATTGTAGCGTTTCTTGGGGACGTTCCGCCCGCAGCAATGACAGCTCCTCTCATCCGTTGGATGCACGAAATCGTGCTTTCGCAAGCTGGCAGAGGCCGTTTTTATGATGAGTTTCAGGACTTCTAACCGGCCAATACTGCGCCGCCGTTCACGTTGAATACTTCTCCATTGATGAAACCGGCGTGTTCGGTGCACAGGAACAGCACCGGAGCGGCAATTTCTTCGGGCCGTCCGACGCGGCCCATGGGAATCGTGCGGCGGATTTCTTCCCCGCTCTTCGGGTCGGCGAGGGCGCCGGCGCTCATGTCCGTGTCGACCCAGCCAGGGGCAACGCAGTTGACGTAGATCCCAGCGGAAGCCAGCTCAGTCGCCAGGCTCTTGGTAAGGCTGATAATCGCGCCCTTGGTCGCCGAGTAGTCGCAATGAAAGGCCTCGCCCCGCTGGCCGCTGGTGGAGCTGATCAGCACGATGTGTCCTGCGGGTGCGTCCGAGCGAGGCTGCGACTTCATTTGCGCCACCGCGTGTTTGACCAGGCCGAACACTCCGTCCAGATTGATGGACAACGTGTTGCGCCATTGCTCATCGGACATGCGCTCGACAGGCACATCCTGTTCCGGCCAAACGCCGTGGTTGGCGACGAGGATATCGATCCGGCCGAAATGCCTCACCGTTTCAGCCACCAACTCACGTGCAGCTTCGGGCGTATTTAGATCGGCAGCGATGGGATAGCAGAGACTCGCGCCGTTTTCTTTGGCCAGCGCCTCCGCTTGAGATCGCGCACCGCGATAACTGAACGCCACTCTGGCGCCAGCAGCCGTAAACATGCGGACCGTCGCGGCGCCAATGCCGCGCGAACCGCCAGAGATGATAGCGACTTTACCGGAGAGCGAAAGAGGGATCGACATAGCAGATTAGTGTCCAGTTTCCCGTCTGCCGTTGCAAGTGGGGTGAATCAGTCTCCGGTGCCGGACGACATGCGTTCCGATTTCAGTCCGCGCAGCAGCAGGCGCACGAGCATCCCGTCGAAGCGCGTGCCGCTCATTTTGGAAAGCTCGTCGAGGGCCTGTTCGGGCGTCCGCGCCGCAGCAAAAGACTGCTCCGTCACCATATTGGCGTACGCATCGGTCAGCGCGATGATGCGAGCCCACAGCGGAATCTCTTCGCCGCGCAACCCATCAGGATAGCCCGAGCCGTCGAAGCGCTGATGATGATGTTCGATGGCTTCCCGCATCAGGTCGGCGTGAGGGATAGTGCCGACGATCGCCGCGCCGACGTGGGCGTGCATTTTTACCTGCTGGAATTCGTCTTCGCCCAGCGGACCCGGTTTGTTGAGCACGCGCTCGGGCACGAAAATCTTCCCCACGTCGTGCACGCGCGCGGCATATACCAGATCGGCAGTTTCTTCGGACGACAGGCCCAGAGCGCGAGCGATCACTTCGGTATAGCGGGCCACCAAATCGCCGTGGCCGGCGCTCTGCAACTCGCGCGACTCGGCCGCGCGGCTCAAAGATTCAATGGCTTCCTTCAACAGCGGCACATTGATTACTTCATCTCCGCCGCAGAGTTTGAAGAGGGTTGAAGTCAACTCTTCGAGATGATCAGGTCCGGAATTCTCGCGCTGCAGAAAGCCTTCGATGTACGCCGAGATTTGCTGGCGCTGGCGGGCAAAGTCCTGACCCTCGACAAATTCCTGCGCAGTTGAAACCGAATTCCCGCCGGAGCGCTTCGAAACGTACATGCCCGCATCCGCCACACGAATGATGTCTTCGATCGAGAAGCCATGCATGGGGAAGCAGGCAACGCCAAAGCTGCCAGTAATGTGGTGTTCGCTCAGCATGGGATCGCCGGCCAGCCACTGACGCAGGCGTTCCGCCAATACTTGAGCTTGTTCGGCGCCCGTCTCTGGCATCAATACGATGAACTCGTCTCCGCCGTAGCGAGCCACAACGTTCGATTGCCGAGACTTTTGCTCGAGCAGGCGGCCTACGCGCGCGAGCACAAGATCTCCCTCGAAATGGCCCATCGTGTCGTTGACCTCTTTGAATTTGTCGAGATCGATTAACACCACGGAGAATGGACGTCCAGACCGGGAAGCTCGTTTCCATTCCGCCGACAAGGCTTCCCAGAAAAAGCGGCGGGTCTTGATGCCCGTCAAGCCGTCGGTGATGGATTGCTGTTGCAGCTTTTGGAAGACGAATGCGTTGTGCAACGCTGTCGCCAGCAAATCGGCGAGCGTATTCAGAATCAGGACGTCCTGGGGAGCGAAGGCGTTTTCGTTGCGGCTCTCAATGTTCAGCACGCCAAGGAGCGATTCACCGTAAGTGATGGGAATGCACAGCACCGCGCGGGAATCGGGCAGGATGCCGGTCAGATGGCCGGGAAATGCATTCTGCACCAGCGCGCGTTCCCCCGTGCGGGCCACTCGCCCCAGAATGCCCGTACCCAACGGGATCCGCTTCCCCGTGGCGTGTGCCGTCACTCCCGCCTCGGCCTTGATCTCAATCTCCTTGGTGCCGTAGTCCAATAGGCCGACGCCGATATGATCGAAGCTGAAGTTTTTCTGAATCTCGCTGGCAATCTCGCCCAGCATGTGCACGGGATCGTCACTGGAGATCGCGGTGCGCGAAACATTGTTGAGAAACGCAAGTTGCCGGGAACGCCGTTGCTCTTCTGCGAACAGGCGTGCGTTCTCGACGGCAACCGAAACCTGTCCCGCGGCGGTTACGAGCACGTCCAGATCGCGTTGCTCGAAGACGAATTCGCGGTCCGGGTTCATGGCGACCATGATCCCCGACGCCTTGTTCCCCATGAAGACGGGCGCAGCGATGAGGCATTTCGCCGGGCGTTGCGGAACGTGCGTGATGCCCAGACTCTTGCGCGTATTTTCCAAATCAGAGCGGATGAGCAGAGGTACACCGTTGCGGATGACGTGCTCGGTGAAAGCGTTACGCAGTTCGCGAGTGCGCTTGGGCAGCACGCGATTGTCTCGAATTTCAAGTTCGAAGCGGATCTGGTCGGCGTCCTGGAATGCGATATAGAAGTGGCTGGTGTCGAAGATCTGGCCCAGTTCGACCTGAATGGTCCGAAGGATCTCATCCTGGTCGAGGCGTGAACTGATCGCCTTCCCGATCTCTGTCAGGAGTTCGTACTCTTTCGTCCGGCGATGGGCATCGTGACTCACAACGTAGTTTTCGAGGGTAAGACCCAACTGCAGGGCCAGGCCCACCATGAGACGCGGACCGGAAGAACCGAACGCTCGGCGTTCGGCATGGGGAAAAATGATCACGCCGAAATTGTGCTCTCGCGTCTGAAGGTTGACCGCGGTCAGGTTGCGGACATGCGCTTCCGTGAGAATCCGCTTGAACTCCGCGAAGGTTCCCATCGGAGCAACCGGCAGCGGTTCGGTCATCTCGGCTAAATCCTGCACCGTGAAGATTCCGCTCTGCCGGTACGCGAGTTCGCAAACGTAATCGCCAGCCCCGCTCTTTTCCAGGGCCTCAAGGAATCCCGGTGAGAATCCGTGTTGCACGGAGGGCAAAAGACCGCGCCAGCGTTCCGTAATGACGATTGCGGCGCGTTGCATGGGCAGAGCACTCCGCAGACGCTCCAGCGCCGCTTGCATGCTGGGCACCAGATCCTCGGCGAACAGAAGGCGGCGGGGATCCACGCCCAGAGTCGATAGAGCCAGCGTATTTTCCTGCACGGCGTTGCGTTGGTTTTCAAACAGCACCATCACCATGGCAATGCCCAGCAGCATCTGCGGCACTGGGCCAAACAGGCGGCTGGCATTACCAAACATCTGCATCCACGGATGCTGCAGTTGTCCCACGCCCATCAGCACCGCCCATAGCGCGAGCGAAATGGCGAGCACCTGGAACGCCAGCGATCCGCGTTTGTGGCCGTTCAGGTAGAAGACCGCGGAGCAATACAGCAGGACGGCGGCCAACCCAATGCCGAGTCTGAATGTCGGCTGGACATCGGGTCGAAACATGCCGTTCAGCATGTGCTCTTGAAGAGTCAGGCTAGCGAGAATCACTCCGGCGGCCCCAACCGCGACGTCATACCAGCGAAAACGATAGGTCGCACGCATCAACCGCGTCGAGATGAAGATGCACAATGCCATCCCGACGAGGAAAAGCTCGCCGACAAAGAAGGCAGAGGGAGAAGACGGAAGGGAATCGAGCACGTAGTGCAATGAGTAAAAAGCCCAGGCCCATTTCCACGCGCGAAAGTATGGCTGGCGGCTCTGCTCGTGCAGATAAGTAAAGACGAGGAACAGCAGAACCGAGACGAATCCCGGAATCAAAACCGTCGTGATTACGACACTGTTCATAGGGTCAGTGAAGACACCTCTGGCCAAACGGGCTGGCACAGTTTCGGGGGGAAACAGTACCTTAATGTTTTCATATCGCACCCCCGAACACAACAGGTTTTAAGTACATGTCCGTCTTCGATGTCGTTTTGGATTCAAAGAGTTGCGTGCCAAATCGTTATGGCGCCGCCGCTTGACCGATGCTTTTGGCTGCCCGTACCATCGGAAGTCGGCCTATCCACCGTTCGACCGTCTCGACAACTTGCGGCACCAAGCATTCCTGCGGCACCCGCTGTTGCCGCATGCGCTTTTTGAGAAACGCCTCTGACCTTTATGCCCGAAGCTATCCATTCCTCTTCTTCGAACCGTCCCCGAGTACGTTTTGCGCCCTCTCCTACCGGCTTTCTTCACGTGGGAAGTGCGCGCACTTTCATTTTCAACTGGCTATACGCCCGCCGGAACAACGGGACAATGATCCTGCGACTCGACGACACCGATGTCGAGCGCAATACGGATGCTTCGGTCAATTCGATCTTCGAAGGATTGAAATGGTTGGGACTGAGTTGGGACGAAGAATACAAGCAGTCCGAACGCGGAGATTTACACCGGCAGATGGCGCAGACCATCTTCGAAAAGGGGCTCGCATATCGCGATTTCACTCCAGCACACACCGGCGACAGCGAACGGTCGGGAGCGCAGGGGACATGGTTGTTCAATCCGGGGATGCGGGAACTCTCGCGCGAGGAAAGCGATCGGCGCGCCGCCGCAGGAGAGCCGTTCGCCTTGCGCTTTCGCGTGCCTCGCGACGGCGGAGTCGTGCGCTTCACCGATGCCGTGTATGGCGAGCAGATGAAGGCCGGTGCCGACATCGAAGACTTTGCCCTGTTGCGTTCCGATGGCATGCCGACTTATCACCTGGCCTCGTGCGCCGACGATGCCGACCTGCGGATCAGCCACATCATTCGCGGCCAGGACCATCTTTCGAACACCTACAAGCATGTGCTGATCTTCGAGGCCGCGGGCTTCACGCCGCCGCAGTTCGCGCACCTTCCGCTGCTGGTCGCGCCGGATGGGACCAAGCTCTCCAAGCGGCGCCACGGGCCAGTGGTAAGCGTAACTATCTATCGCGACGCAGGATTTTTGCCCGAGGCGTTCATCAACTTTCTGTGCCTGCTGGGCTGGTCGCCAAAAAACGATCGCGAGCAGATGAGCCGCCAGGAACTCATCGACGCGTTCTCGCTCGAAGGGATCAACCGCGCCAATGCCGTGGTGAACTTTAAAGAGCCGGCCACAACGCCGGAGGAAACGTTCGATCCCAAGGCTGTATGGCTCAACGCGGAGCATATTCGTGGGATGGCGATCGAAGAACTGAGCCAGCGCCTGCTGCCGATCGTTCACGAAGCCGGCTTCAACATCCCGGCGGAAAGGATGCTGCGGATCACGCCACTGATCCGCGAGCGAATCAAACTGCTGCGCGACGTTCTCACCGCGGCGGACTTCTTCTTCGTCGACCAACTGCCGTCCTACGATCCTGCCGAACTCATCCCGCAAAAGGGAGACGCGGCTATGGCGTTGAAAGCTCTGCAGCGTGCGAAAGATGTGCTGGCCGGCGTCGAATTCAAGCACGACCCGCTGGATCAAGCTTTGCGCGCAGCAGCGCAAGAGCTCGGCATCAAGGCCGGACAGATGTTTCAACCGATCCGCGTCGCCGTTTGCGGGCGAAAGAATGCCCCGCCATTGTTTGAGACGCTAGAGGTGTTGGGACGGGAAACGACGTTGGCGAGGATCGAGCTAGCGATTCAGAAACTCGGCTGAAGGCTTACCAGAAAAGTCAAAACCCCGAGCCGTTTCCAGTTCGGGGCCGTCAACCTGTCCAGTTAACATCCCGATTATCTGAAACCCAACGGTCGAAGTCAACATTACTTTGGGAGAGCCTCCCTGCCCAAAGGCTCTCCCGCCAGCTTCCCTACCAACCCTGGGTCGCCGTGGACCCGGCGGGAGTCGAACCCGCACCTTCCAACTGGACAGGTTGACGTGCTCCCGTTACACCACGGGCCCTTTGTAGAGCATATGCACCTGTTCACAGAACTCACAAGGCGGCGGATCACATTTGATCAATCAAAGTTTCAATTCGGGATTTTGCGTCCCCGTGACCCTTTTCTCCATCTGTATGCTTTCCGCTATAGACCTTTAGTATTCAATCTCAGCGAGGGTCGATTATGAAAGCAGTCCAAATCAGCAAGCCGGGTGGAAATTTCGAAGTGGTCGAGCGGCCCATCCCTGAGCCGGGCCGCGGCCAGGTCCGCATCAAAGTCGAAGCCTGCGGCATTTGTCACAGCGACGCGTTGGTGAAAGAGGGCCACTGGCCGGGAATGCAGTATCCGCGGGTGCCGGGCCACGAAATCGCGGGGCGCGTCGACGCGGTCGGGGCCGACGTAACTTTGTGGAAGGTCGGGCAGCGGGTCGGCGTCGGATGGCATGGCGGCCACTGCTTCCAATGCGACCCCTGCCGCCGCGGCGATTTTATTAACTGCAAGTTCGAGAAGATTACCGCTATCCACTTCGACGGCGGATATGCCGAGTACATGGTCGCTCCTGCCGAAGCAGTCGCGCTCAGGCCGGACGACCTGCCAGCCGACGAAGCGGCTCCGCTGATGTGCGCGGGCATCACGGTATTCAACGCATTGCGCAACTCGGGAGCGCGTGCCGGCGACCTCGTCGCGGTGCAGGGCATAGGCGGCCTCGGACACCTGGGCATTCAGTATGCCCGCCAGATGGGTTTTCGCACGGTCGCGATCGGGCGCGGCGGTGATAAGCAAGTTCTGGCCAAGAAACTCGGCGCCCATCAGTACGTCGACACGAACGCGGGTGATCCCTCGGAAGCTCTGCAGAAATTGGGCGGCGCCGACATCGTGCTGGCGACTGCCCCCGATTCAAAATCCATGTCGGCGCTCGTGAACGGATTGGGACCAAACGGAACGCTGATCGTGGTCGGAGCCGGGATGGATTCTCTGAACGTAACCCCGCTTCAACTCATCATGGGGAGCAAGACCGTGCGCGGATGGGCCTCGGGCACCGCGCGCGACTCGCAGGATGCGCTGGAGTTCAGCGTAGTCAGCGGCGTTCGCCCCATGATCGAACGCTATCCGCTGGAGAAGGCGGCGGACGCTTACCAGCAAATGATCAGCGGAAAAGCGAGATTCCGAGTGGTGCTCACGATGAGCTAGCCGGCGAAAAATCCTGAACCACCAAGGACACGAAGTATCACGAAGGACTTCGCCTAAAAACGATTTCCTTCGTGCACCTTCGTGTCCTTCGTGGTTAAGGCTCTCGAATCGAGCCCCTTAGCCGGGCACGTAGCCTTGACATGAAGTACTTTGTATAATAAAGTACATCCATGATCGCGCCCGACGAGCCCTTCCTTCACGCCATCCCCAAGCGCTGGATTCCCCGCGAGATGACCATTGCACCGGTTCTCGATCATGCTGAGCCCCGTGGATTCCTTGAGCGGCGTTACGCGCTGCTGATCAATCCCTTCTATCCGAAGGACGCCAACGCCAGCTTCGGCAAGCATGTGCTCACGCCTTCGCTAGCCCTGACCAGCTTTGCGGCCGCGACGCCCGAACGCTGGCGCGTCGAATATTGGGACGAGAACCTGCTCGACGGCCGGCCGCCATTCCACCCGCTGCCGCATGTGGTCGGCATCACCGTACACCTGACCTTCGCGAAGCGAGCCTTCGCCCTTGCGGACTGGTATCGCGCACGGGGATCGAAGGTGATTCTCGGAGGACTGCACGTGTTGTCGTGTCCCAACGAATGTGCGCCCCACGGCGACGCTCTCGCATTGGGCGACGGCGTGCAACTCTGGCCGCGCATCCTCCATGACATCGAAGAGAACCGGCTGCAGCCTCGCTACGTGGCCACGTATGAAAACAACTATTGCGACGATCCCTCGCCCCGCCGCTCTATTCTTCCCCGCAAAAGCTTCCTGACGACCACCAGCCTGATCGCCACCCGCGGATGTCACAACCGCTGCGGCTTCTGCTATCTCGCCACCGATGGCCTGCGTATGCCTTATCGCATGAAGCACCCGCAGCAGGTGGTCGACGAGTTCAAAGCCGATGATCAACCCTACGCGGTCTTCATCGACAACAATCTCGGGTCGCGCCGTGACTATCTGCACCAGCTTTGCGCCGCACTTCGTCCTCTGAACAAAATCTGGAGCGCGGCCGTCACTATCGACGTCACCGACGATCCCAGCCTCATCCGCAATATGGCGCTGGCCGGGTGCACCGGTGTTTTCATCGGCTTCGAATCGCTCTCCGACGACAACCTCGCCGACTCTCACAAGAAGACGCCGAAGACCAACGACTATGCGCGCCGCGTGCGCATCCTGCACGATTACGGCATTCAGGTAAACGGATCATTCGTCCTCGGCTTCGATCACGACCGCAAAGACGTCTTCGCCCGTACCGCGGAATGGATCGAAGAGAACCGTTTAGAGTGCTCCACCTTTCACATTCTCACGCCCTATCCGGCCACGCCGCTGTTTCGGCAGATGGAAGAGCAAGGCCGCATCCTGCATCGCGACTGGACGCTCTACGACACTGGCCACGCCGTCTTCCAGCCGCAGCACATGAGCCCCGAAGAACTGGAGCAAGGATATGCCTGGATCTACCAGCGCCTGTTCTCGCACGCGTCGATATGGCGCCGCCGTCCCGAAGACTGGCAAGCGATCCCGTTGTATATCGCGATGTCGTATCTCTACAAACGCTCCAACCGCTTCTGGCACCTGCTCATCAAGCACCACCTGGTGAACCCAGTATGGAAGCCGCTCGTCGAGATGACCCGCTGGCGGCACGTGCACTACCGGCGTCGCCTCGCGCAGCGCGAGACGGCGGTAGGCGCTCCGGGGCAGGTCGTCTCAGCTGGAGTTTGAACCTGCCTCTCCCAGGCGCCGAGGGCCCTTTGAAGGGAAGCCCTCAAGGAAAATACTCAAAGAAAAAAAGGACACCCGCGGGGCGTCCCTTCTTCGTTGACCGGCTGCGTGCAGTTTACTTGCGGTGTCCCGACGGGAATTGCACCGCCGGAAGGACCGGTGTTCCCTCAGACTTAACCGCATCGAGCGCCGAGGGATCGATACCCAAGGCTTGCAGGATGGTAGGCGCGACCTGGGCAGTGCCCACTTCGGCTCGAACCGTCTGTGGCTGGAATGAGGGATTCGACAACAGAAGAACCACATTCGTGTCGTCATGTGCGAAGCCGCCGTGCTCCGCCAGCTTCGAAGTGCTTCCGGAGTTAGTAACGCCGACATTCGGAGTCACGATGATGTCGGGCGTACGCGGATCTACCGTTGGATCGTTGAAGTTCAGTACTAGCGAAGGGCCGTAGTAGATCTGCCCAAGCGCGATTCCTGTGCTCGAGGCGTTCGCTTCGAGGATGCCGACCGAGGCCAAGGTGTCTGCGGAGTTCGACAGCCAAATCAGAGAGACATCATCTTCCGTCGGTCCGATGCCGGTGGGGTTGTTGGTGGATTCCGAGTAAGGAATGTAGCCCGCATTGGAGAGCAAGGTGACGGGTGACGTTCCGTTGATGAGCTGAGAAACGTAACGGCTGGGATCGATCGGAGACTGTCCGTGCTTGGCAGTGAGGACAATCAGAGTCGAATCGTACAGGCCCTGTTTCTTCAACTCGCTGACAAATGCGGCAATCGAGGCGTCGACGAACTGGAATTCGCCCAGCAGCGCCGCGCCCGGCGTGCCTGCGGCATCGAGATACCCGCCGGTCGTGCTGTTGCTCGATTCGATCAACTTCTGGCCTACGCTGGCGGACTGGAAGTTCATCCCGAAGATGGTGGGAACCTGGGTGTCTTTGTAGCCGAGGTGGTTCTTTCCACGAATCCAGTTGAGGACAGCTTTGACCTTCAGCGTGTCGTAGCACTGAATGTTCTGAAAGCTGTTGGTCCAGGCAGTCAGGTCTGCAGTTGCATCACGAATCGGGTCGCAAGCTGCGTTGGTCGGCGTTACGATGCCCGGCAGGGCGACGACGTTGGAGTTGATTTCAGGAGCGTAAAAGTCGTCCAGCGCGCTCGGCCCCAGACCAGAAGCCACCGAGGCATAAGCGGGGTGCTTGTCGGACCATGCCGCGTATCCGCCATTCTGGTGAATCACGCTGAAAATGCTGTTCGCGCGGACGAATTGCCATGGGTAGACGGGTGCGCAGCCATTGGCTGGGTCGCGGACCAATCGCAGCGGGTCGATAGAGTTGAGGCCGCCGTCGGTCAGAGTGGCACCCTGCGCGCCGCCGTTGAGCTTGGTTTTGTCGAAGTCGATGCCTTCTTCATATTCGGTTGTGGTCCCGGTAGGCGCGCCGTAAGGGGTGCACGGGCCAGCCGCGACGCCGTTGCCCGTGGTTTTCGCCGGGGCAGAATAGTTTCTGGAGTACGCAACGTCGTAGTAGACGCCGGTGAGGGCTGGACTTCCGCCAGTGACGATCGCCGTCAAGCCAGGGAAGGAATCCGAGGGCTTCGATGTGCTGGCAGCGACGTAATTAACGCCGGTCGTTGCCAGGGCGGCCATCGCCGGGCAATAGGGTTTCCCGTTGTTGATCGTGCTAATGCCATTCGCACAGTTCAGGAAATCCACCGCATGCATGCCGTCGACGCTAATTAGAAGAACGCGCTTGATCTGGTTTTGATTGGAGTGATGGTCTTGGGCGATTGCGGTGCCCATGGAGCAGACTGCTGCGAGGGAGAGCAGAACAAGTGTTTTTTTCATGAGAAACCTCGAGCAGCCATCGTAAGAAACCGGCTGTGAATGAAAGGTTACAGAGAGTTGAATTGTTCGTGAAAACTCTGTAATTGAGTTGTGGAAAATCGTTCCCTGCCCCGAGAGTCCGCCAAGGAAGCGGGCTTTCAGCTGATCGCCTAAGACAAATTCCCCTTCTTTAAGACAGGATTGGCTGGCGAGGCCGGCGAGGCGAGGCTGTTCCCCTCAGATCCGCCGCCCTTCCACTGGCGCACAAGAAAAAGCTTGACAATATATACTGTGTATCATACAGTGTGTGTCACATACTATATGACGAACGGTACCCAAGGCGCCCCTGAGATTCTCGAGAACCTGAAGATGGAACTGCGCCGTGGATGCCTGATCGTCGCGGTCCTGGCGCAGCTTCGGACCGAGCAGTACGGGTACACGTTGCGGAAGGCTCTGGCGGACGATGGCCTGGCGATCGATGAAGGCACGCTTTATCCCCTGCTGCGCCGCCTGGAGACGCAGGGCCTGCTCGTCAGCCAGTGGCGCGAAGAGGACAAGCGCAACAAGCGCTTCTACCGGCTATCCCCTGCGGGCGAACAGATCCTAGGTCAGCTGCTCGAAGAGTGGCAGAACATCAACAGTTCATTGAGCAAGATTCTTGAAGAGGCATCACTATGAACAACCCATCCAGCCGCAACATCGATCTGATCGATCGCTATCTGCAGGCCGTCCGCTTCTGGCTGCCGAAAACGAATCGGCAAGAGGACCTGCTCGCTGAGTTAGGCGAGGACCTGCGCTCGCAGATCGAGGACAAGGAAACGGAACTCGGTCACCCGCTCGACAAGGCCGAGATGGCAGCGATCCTGAAACGCTGCGGCAGCCCGATGATGGTCGCCGGACGCCTCGGGCCGCAGCGGCACCTCATTGGGCCCGCCTTGTTCCCCATCTACGAATTTGTCCTGAAGATGGTGCTGCTGTGGATTTTGGTTCCGGTATTCCTCTTCGTCCTCGGTCCGGTGAATGTAGCGAACGCCGGGAGTTGGACGTCCGGTATGCTCAACACCTTCGGTGACCTCTGGTCCGGCCTCTTTATCGCCGCGGGAATTATCACGCTGGTCTTCGCCATTATCGAGCGCACGAATTCGCATCTCGGAATCGAAACCAAGTGGGATCCTCTCAAGTTGCCCCCGGTGCGCGTGCAGGAACGCAAGCCATCGCCGCTCAAAGCGCTCTGCGAATTTGGGTTTGGATGGTTCGGCCTGGTCTGGCTGTTGCTCGTTCCGCATTCCCCATTCCTGATGCTGGGTCCGGCAGCGGCATTTCTGAAAGCTGGGCCGATCCTCCACCAGTTCTACCCAGCGTTTGTCTTGCTCAGCGTGGTGTCTCTGGTCCGGTCCGGCATCACTTTGGCGCGGCCGCAGTGGTCCTGGTTTCCGCTCCTGAGCCAACTACTGCATTCGGTGCTCGTGCTGATCGTTCTGAATTTCATCATCGAAGCCATTGGCAAATCTCCCGCAGCGTTCCAGTTTGTGGTCCCGCAAGACGCGGTGCGCGATTCGCATAAGTACATTCAGATCGCCGCAATCGTGAACGTCTCCATCCTGCTCAGCGTTGTTGGGGCATGGATCGGACTCTCGATTGCCGCCGTCGTGCAGGCCTGGCAATTCATCCGGTTTCTGCGCAAGCAGGAGTCTGGCCCGCAGCGTCCCGCGTCGATCGCGGCGCAGTAGATATTCTGATTCCAAATCGGTGTGGCGCGCCGGGCAGGACCTCCCGCCCGGAGTCTCCTGGTTTTCTTTTGCGGTAAGATCAGATCTTATGAATCCCCCAACCGCCGAGGCCAAGATGAACGAAAATGCCGCCCCGGAACCTCGTCCTTCTAATTTCCTGCGCGACCGCATCGCCGAAGATCTCAAGACCAACAAGTACAACGGCCGGGTGCAGACCCGCTTTCCGCCGGAGCCCAATGGATACCTCCACATCGGGCATGCCAAGGCGATCTGCATCGACTTCGGGTTGGCCGACGAGTTCGGCGGACGCACCAACCTGCGCTTCGACGACACCAATCCCGAGAAGGAAGATGTCGGAGTACGTCGAGTCGATCAAGGAAGATATCCAGTGGCTCGGTTTCCGTTGGGACGGCCTGTTCTACGCATCGGATTATTTTGGCCAACTCTACGAGTGGGCGATCAAGCTGATCAAAGAGGGTAAGGCTTACGTCGACGATCTCACGGCCGATGAAATTCGCAAGCACCGGGGCACGCTGACCGAGCCCGGCAAAGACAGTCCCTACCGCAATCGCTCGGTCGAAGAAAATCTGGATCTGTTCGAGCGCATGAAGGCTGGCGAGTTTCCCGACGGCTCGCGCGTTCTGCGTGCCAAGGTCGACATGTCGTCGCCCAACCTGAACATGCGCGATCCGGTCATGTACCGCATCCTGCACGCCGAGCATCACCGCACCGGCAACAAGTGGTGCATCTATCCGATGTACGACTACGCGCATGGCCAGTCGGACTCGCTCGAAAAAGTGACCCACTCGATGTGCTCGCTCGAGTTCGCCGATCACCAGCCCATCTACCGCTGGTTCATCGAGCAGCTGGGAATCTTCCCGTCGCAGCAGATCGAGTTCGACCGCCTCAGCCTGACCTACACGCTGATGAGCAAACGCAAGCTGCGGCAACTGGTCGAGCAGGGCACGGTGCGCGGCTGGGACGATCCGCGCATGCCGACGCTCTCCGGGCTCCGGCGCCGCGGATACACGCCCGAAGCGATTCGCAACTTCGTGACTGCGGCAGGCGTTTCGCGCACCAACGGAATTGTCGAGCTGGCGATGCTGGAGCATTTCGTGCGCGAGGATTTGAACAAGCGCTCCATTCGCGTGATGGCGGTGCTGCGTCCGCTGAAAGTCGTGATCGACAACTATCCCGAGAATCAGGTTGAAGAGATGGACGCGGTCAACAATCCCGAAGACGCCGCAGCCGGAAGCCGCAAGGTCCCGTTCTCGCGCGTGCTCTACATCGAGCAGGACGACTTCCGCGAAGTCCCTCCGCCGAAATATTTCCGCCTGACGCCGGGCCGCGAGGTCCGCCTGCGCTACGGCTACCTGGTCACCTGCACGAGCGTCGTCAAGAACGACAAGGGCGAAGTCGTCGAAGTTCACTGCAGCTACGACCCGGCGACGCGCGGTGGCAACACGCCCGACGGCCGCAAAGTGAAGGCAACGATCCACTGGGTCTCGGCCGCGCACGCGGTCGATGCAGAGGTGCGCATCTATGAGAACCTGTTCACTGAAGGAGAATCTCGGGGACGTGGAAGAAGGCAAGGACGTTCTCGACTACCTGAATCCGAACTCGCTGGAGATCATTGCCGACGCGAAAGTTGAGCCGTCGCTGGCCAACGCCACTGCCGGAACCCGCTATCAGTTCGAGCGCCTGGGATATTTCTGCGTCGACCCCGACTCGAAGCCAGGGGAAGCCGGTATTCAACCGCACCGTCGCGCTGAAAGATGCGTGGGCGAGAGTCGAGAAGAAGCAGAAGGGGTAGTCGGCCAAAGAAAGACGCACCAATGACGCGACAAAGAGATAAATCCTCACGATCAATTTTGAGGGCAGTCGGCGTTGTGGTCATCCTGCCGGTCGTCCTGCCGTTGGCTCTGATCGCGTTAGCGCTGGGCGTTGCACATCGAGCAGCTTTATACGCGCTCGTGTGGACGTTGTGGCTGCCCAGAGGTAGAGACATTTTATTTGTTTACTCGGACAGCCCGATATGGCATGAATACATGACTACGCAAGTCTTGCCACTTGTGCAACCGAGAGCCTTCGTCCTGAATTGGTCGGAGCGAAAGCGATGGCCGCGGTTGTCGCTGCCGGTCTCTGTCTTCCGATCGTTCGGAGGCGGTCGTGAATTTAATCCCCTGGTGATTGTCTTTCGACCGTTCGGACGTGCGAGGTATTTTCGTTTCTGGCAACCCTTTCAGGATTGGAAACGCGGCTACAGGGAGCCTGTGGAAAGACTGCGGCAGGAACTGTCTGCGGTTCTGTGAGATCGACCAAATGCGAAACCCCAAGCGCAAATTCCGCTCGGGGTAGCACATCAGCCTGTCAAGCTCAACACGATTATCCAAGGGCACGAATCGGAAGTCAAGGTTACTTGAGGAGTCCGCCTGTCGGAGACTCCTCGTCAGATTCCCCTACCAAACCAGGGAATGCTGTGGACCCGACGGGATTCGAACCCGCACCTTCGCGCTTGACAGGCTGATATGCTGCCAGTTACACCACGGGCCCTGACACAAGGTTACGGTCGCGCGCGCGCTCCGGCCAGCTCCTACCGCGCATATTTCGAAGGCGTGTTCCGATTCGGGAGAGCGTCAAAGAACTGATCGTCACTTCGCCTTCGCCGCCGCCTCTACTCCCGCCAGCATCTTGTCCAAATCGGCGCGCGAGAAATAGCGCCCGTTGCCGATCACCGCCGCAATCTTCTGCGTGTTGCGAATGTCATCCAGCGGGTTCGCGTCGAGCAGCACCAGGTCAGCCAGCTTTCCCTTCTCGATGGTTCCCAGCCGGTCCTCCATCCCAAGAAATTTTGCCGGATTCAACGTCGCAGTCTGCAGCGCTTCCATCGGCGTGAATCCAGCCGCGACGAATCTCTGCAACTCCTCGTGCAAGCTGAAGCCTGGGAAAATGTAGACGCCGGGAGGCGTGTCGGTCCCCGCAAGAAATGGAATCCCGGCGCGGTGCATTGCATTCACCACTTCGAGTTCTTTCTCCACGAAACGCTTCCGGGTCGCGAGATCATCGGTATTGAAGTCACGCATGATCTCTTCGGTGAAGCGCTTCCACGTCACGTCTTTCCAGTATGCGGGTGCGTACCTGGCGCGCGTGTCGCTGGCGAAGTCGGTCTGATCAATCAAGTTGCCGCCGCGCTCCCACACCAGCGTCGGACACTGCCAGGTGTGATTCTTCGCCAGCAGGGCGAACAACACCGCCGCCCGCTTCGGATCATAAGTCGAAAGAAACTGACCCTCGGTTTTCGTTCCCTTGATGAATTGGTCTTCCAGCGGAGAACTACCCTCGAAAATCCCGATCAGATGCTCAAAGCTCTTCTGTCCTGCATCCGACGCTTCCGATGCGCGTACCGAATCCGGCACATGCCCGACGAAAGAGATTCCCTGCTTGCGTGCCTCGTCAGCAATGGCAAACACCGCTTCGCGCGGAATCAGCGACTGCAGCTTGATGAAGTCCGCACCCCGCCGCTTCAACTCGTCAACAGCGCGGCGGCCATCCTCGGGAGTCTTGATCGCAATTGAACTGGGGAAGCGCGGCTGCGGCCCGTCGAGCATCGGCCCTGAGATCACCATGCGCGGCCCAATGAGCGTCCCGGCAGCAATTTCTTTGCGCCACTGCCGCAGCACTTCCAACTCGCCACCCATGTCGCGCACGCCCGTAACGCCATTGGCGATGAACAGCGGCAGAGTAACCTCCTTGCCCCGCGGGAACCAGTCTCCGAAAACCATGTGGACATGCATGTCCCAAAGCCCGGGGATCAGGAACTTGCCGGTGCCGTCCACCAGAACTCCCGGTCCGTCCCCTCGGTTCAAATTAGAGGTCTCTTTGATGCTCTCAATATGGCCATCCCGTACGATGACGGTGCGGTGAGGTTGGGCCGGCGCACCCGTTGCGTCAATCAGGGTGACATTGTTGATGACAAGGCTTTCGATACGAGAAGATTGCGCCCAAGAAACCGCACACCATACAAGCCAGATTAGAACTCTGGGGATCAGGCGCTTCATGGGCGACAATCTTAAGTTCGTGCTTCGCGATAGTCAAAAATCAGCTTGTCCAAATGGCCGGTAAGAGCTAAAGTTACCGCCAATTTTCACGCTGTCGCCAGGAGGACTCTGATGGCACGTCGAGCATTTCTCACCCGATTGGCGCAACTTGCCGCACTGCCTTTCTTCGCCGCCACCGGCCCGCTGCAGGCGCAGACTCCCCGCAAACTGAAGATTCTCATGAAGAGCGCGTGGGGCTCCGATGATCCCACCAAGGCCGCATTCCCGTTCTCACACGCGCTGGCACTTGCAGAAGCCGGACACGAAGTGCAGATCTACCTGCTCGGCGAAGCGGTGGTGCTGATGCGCAAGGTCGTGGCCGACGCGGTTACGCCCGTCGGATGGCCCACCGTGGGTGAGTTCCTGAATAAGCTCTCTGCGAAGCATGTGCAGATCTACGCCTGCGGCGCCTGCTCTCGCGCGCGAGCTGTCACCGAATCCGACCTCGCCAACTATGGAGCCAAATTCGGCAGCCCGCCCGTCTTCGTATCTCTAGTGGAATGGGCCGATCACGTGATTACGGAGTAACCGGTCTCCTCGTAGTAACATTCTAAGCGCCGCATTGGCCTGGGACACCGTACCCGATAGCGCGCGAGACCTGAGGCATGGCATCCACATGCACTCGTTCATTCTCGACGCATTTCTTGAGTTCCCACGCACGCCGGTCTCGATGTGCGCCGCCGGCATCCTGCTTTTCCTGATTGCCCTGTGGGCTGCGAGGGCCGATCATCGCAGCAGGCCCGCGGCCTCGACAAGATCGTAGCCTTGAGCAATTTGTATTTCGCCGCTCCCTTGGCGGTCTTCGGCGCCCTGCATCTTTCGGCCGTAGAGTTCGTCCTGCCTATGGTGCCTTCGTACATGCCGTGGCACTTGTTTTGGGCGTATTTCTTCGGCTTTGCGCTGCTGGCCGCGTCTTTGAGCATTGCCACAAAAATTCAGGTGCGCTGGTCGGGCCTGCTGTTCGGGATCGCGATGTTTCTTTTTGTGGCGATGTTGGACATCCCGGGATCTCTCGCCAACCCCAAAGACAGGTTTGGATGGACGTTGACCATCCGCGAAATGACATTCGGGGGCGGAGGCTGGATTCTTGCGGGAAACGCCATGCGCGAACAAGGCGGCGGGCAAAGCGGAGGCAAGCTCATCATCGTAGGCCGCGTGCTGATCGGCATCGCCGCCATATTTTATGGCGTGGAGCACTTTCTGCACCCAGTGAATGTACCCGGAGTCCCGCTCGAAAAACTCATGCCCACGTGGATTCCGGGGCGGTTGCTCATTGGCTATCTGACGGGTGCGATTCTTCTCGTTGCCGGGGTATAGCATTCTGCTGGCCAGGAAGACGCGGATGGCGGCAACTTATCTTGGGACCTGGATTGTGCTGCTGGTCTTGTTTATCTACGGGCCGATCCTGATCGCGGCGCTGGCCGACCCGAGCACCGGGGTCAAAGTGGAGGGGATCAACTACTTTTTCGACACGCTGCTGTTTGCAGGAGCGATTCTTGCGCTAGCCAGCGCGACGCCACCCACCGATTAAACGCCCGTCGCGAACTCTTTAACTAGAAGCTAGTTATGCACGTGCGGGCTCTGCGCCGGATTCGGCCGGTGACGGCGGGTTCCTTCATCACTTTCACGTCAAAACTCACCGGCAGCGCTTTCGGGGGAAAGCATTGCGCGTTGTCGCAGGCCTGGTACCGCAGCACGCCGTGCATCACGTATTTGCCGGGCGTGACCGAATGCAGCGGATGCACGGCAACGGCGACGGTGAAATCGCCGCTATAGACATTCAGCTTCTGATCCGGAGAAAAAGGGAACGTCAGATCTTTCCCTTCGGGATACTCAATCTTCCCCAGGATGATGTCGGTGGGCAGATCCATCTTCAAGCTGGTGGGAATCAGGAATTCATCCTTCGGCGCATTGGAATTAATGTGGAATCCCGAAGCGACGCGAAAATTCAAATTCACCATCGTCGGCCTGGTGCGCATTGCGGTGACCAGCGGCACCGGAGCAAAAGATACCGATGGCGCCTTCCCGCCCTGGGCAACGGCCATGCCGGAGAGAAGGGCGAGCACCCAGATCAGTTTTGAGTTGTGACCCCGGAATCGCATCGTGAAGACACCCAATCGTAGGCCGATCCCGACCTCATTCCTATTGTCACTTCTGAGCCATCGAGCCATCCCCGGATGTTAGAACGATCGGCGCCCAGATGCGACGTTACCTCTGAACAGGCCCATTTTCGCGCATCGGCTGGATCGATGCAGCACTCTTCGCGGCGTCCGTGTCTAACGCCTTCTTGATCGAATCCTCGATTTCTCCCTTGCCCTTCAGCCCGATGATCTTGTCGACAATCTTCCCATCCCGCCCGATGAAAAAGCTCTCGGGCAGTGCCGGGACGCCGCCGTACGCGTCTCCCACCGCTTCTTTCCCAAGCAGCACGGGATAGTTGACTCCCATGTCTTTAGCGAACTTGGCGATCTCGTCTTTCCCGGAATCATCCATCGCGACGCCGATCACCTGCAACCCTTGCGATCCGTACTGATTCTGCAACTCCACCAGCCACGGCGTCTCGATCTTGCACGGCCCGCACCAGGTAGCCCAGAAATTCAGCAGGACTGCCTTGCCGCGCAGGTCCGACAAGCGCACGTCCTTTCCGTCAAGCGATTCCAGCGTGAAGTCCGGCGCCGCCGTGGCCTTGGTCACGAGCTGTGGCGGCCCCGAGCGACGAGCCGCGTGAAAGCCGAAGAACAACATCGCCGCGGCGATCACAGCCACCACGAACAGCGCTAGCGGATTGCGGCTCCCCCCCGACGGCTCTGGGATCGGAGCAGAGCCCGCGAAATCCGACTGCTGAAACGCCGTGCCACAGGCTCCGCAAGTGACCATGCCGGGCGCACCCACCGGAGTCGTGCCGGCGCCCTGATTCAGCGCCGCAGCGCATTTCGGACAATACAGAAACTCTTCAACCTTCAAAACTAGACCCTCCTGCTACAAAGCAAAACGATTCAGAAACGACAGCCAGCTCGAGATCAGCGTGAATCGCCCGATCACCAGCAACACGCCCAAGGCAATCATCAGGACGCCGCTCGCCACTTCCAGCAAGTGCATCTTCGAGCGAAAGCGGCTGTAAAATTTCAGGAAGCGCTCCATCAGCAACGATGTCAAGATGAACGGCACCGCCAGCCCCAGCGAATAAACGGCCAGCAGCGCGATTCCTTTTACTAGCGTGTCCTGCTCGCTGGCCAGCGTGAGGAGCACGGTCAGAATCGGCCCCAGGCAAGGCGTCCAGCCAAACGCAAAGGCGAATCCAATCACGAACGCACCCACCGGCGTGCTGCTGCCTTTCACGTTATGCAGCCGCGCATCGGTATAAAGCGCCTTAATTTTAAAAATCCCGGTGAGGTGCAGTCCGAAGATAATAATGACCACACCGGCCACGATCGACAGCGTGTGTTTGTAGCGCGCTGCGAGTTGTCCAATTTCGGTTGAGATCGCCCCTAGCGTGACAAACACCACGCTGAAGCCCAGGATGAACCCAATCGAGTTCACCATGACCCGGCGCATGAGCTGACTCTGTGCCGACTTTAGTTCCTCAACGCCCGCCCCCGAAATTAAAGAAACATATCCCGGCACCAGCGGAAGCACGCACGGCGAAAGAAACGAGATCAAGCCCGCGATGAACGCGGCAAGCGGAAGCGGAAGGCCTGACAGGAAGCTGGACATTCGATTTTATTGTACCTTTTACAGGCGTTCGGGATAGCCGCTGTTCCCTCAGATCAGACGCTCGACGCCCCAATTAGTTGCAGAGCTCGCGAAAGCTTCGCATGCCTCGGAGAGCGCCTCACCGTGACTTGGCAGGCCGCACCGGCGCCGGGGCTGCTGGGGGATTCGGCGCCTGGTCCGAAGCTTCCCCCAGTTTGCGCAAGACCCCAGCAGGCAGGATCGCGGAGAGCACT
This sequence comes from uncultured Acidobacteriaceae bacterium, assembly GCA_963706645.1. Classification (GTDB taxonomy): domain Bacteria; phylum Acidobacteriota; class Terriglobia; order Terriglobales; family Acidobacteriaceae; genus Sulfotelmatobacter. Next base: position 14,266 of record CAVPNR010000059.1, on the reverse strand, counting down.
GCCCGGTTGCTCTCTTGTCGCACCTGGAGGCTGTCAAACAGGGCCTTTACATCGGCATCCGTTCCGCCAGTTCCAACCGACAACTCCGCACTCCGAAACATGGTCAGGAACGTGTTGGCCTTGTCAGTAATGTTGCGGGCGTCCTCGTCACTGCCCGTCGAGGCCTCGGCACGCAGATGCAGCACGCCCGCTCGTAGCGGCAGATGCAGGGGGTTGTAGCTGGCGGAAATCACGAGGTCCGCCGCTTTGGGAAAAATCGCGGACCATGCCTCAAACCCAGGCGATGCGGGCTCTACGCGCGCCACCATCCAAACCGGGCTGGCCAACTGCACTCGTTTGTAATACCGCCGCAGCAATGCTGGGCCTGCAAACGGCGACGCCAATCGCCGCGACCGGTCCACCATGCCGCGGATGACCGCCGGATCGTCATGATTGGAGGCCGCAACGGTGCCTACTCCAAGCAGTGCGATGCGGAACGACCGGCCATAGAGTGGAATTGTAAAAATATCGACCGAGTCGTAATTTTCAACCGACTTAGCGGTCTTCTTCAGATACGCCAGGCACCGGCTGCCATCGAACCTTCCAGTGAAGACTTCGGAAAACCGAGGCTCCGGCGCCGCGCCTCCCGTTCCACCGCCGGGCCAGCTTTGCGGGTAGTGGACAGCAAAGGCTACCGCGTCCAGGTCGCGCTCGAAATCAAATCCTGTCTCCTGAATGAACCGTTCGTACTCCGGATCGTGCGCCACGGGCGAATCCGGAAAGAGAGGCTTTCCCCCATTCGCCTTGCGGACCCAGCCAAAATCGCCGTACACAAAGGCATCAGCGGCAGGCAGTAGCCGGGCAGCCTCCGGCGGGGCGGCCTTTCTTAGCTCGACGGCAAGCGTCACCGCCGCAGCAACCGCGACGACTGCCAGAGCGATGGGAAGAGTGCGCCTTATTCGCATGAAAATGCGGGTCAGGGATCAAATGATAGCATCCTCGTCATCCTGAACCGTGGCAAAGCCACGGTGAGGGGCCCCAACGACGGTATCAGCCACGACGCAGCCGAAAGGAATACCCCAGCTGCCGAGCCGCTACGAATTACTCGCTGGCGCTATCGCTCCGCCTGCCGATGTAAGGTCCCTCGCGCTGGCTTCGCCAACACTCAGGATGACATAGCCCGAGGTTGACTTCCCTAGATTCCAGAAGAATCGGAGAGGGCAACCGGCGCCATCGCGCGGAACGGGCTGATATCATTCGGGCTTTCCGCCCGTCCAAACACCCATGTTCCAGAACAACGCAATCTGGGGAGATATTCGCTACGCCGTTCGCATCATGTACCGCGCGCCGCTCTTTACGGCCACGGTGGTTCTCACCGTCGCGATTGCAATCGCGGCCAACGCAACCATCTTCACGGTAGTGAATGCGGTGATGATCCGCTCGCTGCCTTTCGCCGAGCCTAACCGGATCCTGCAGGTGGCGGAGAAGAACGACAAGCTCAACCTGCCCACCTTCGCGGCTTCGGTGCTCAATTTTCTTTCCTGGCGGGAGCAGACGCAATCGTTCGAGCAACTCGCCGGAGTGGGCTATGCCACATTCACGCTGAGTGGAAATGGGGAGCCCGAGCAACTCACCGGAAACCGCATCAGCCCGGTTCTGACCCAGGTCCTCGGCACCAAGCTCCTCGCCGGACACGAGTTCAGGGCGGACGAAGAAAAGCCCGGGGGCGCGGCAGTTGCCATCATTGGCGAAGGCCTATGGAAGCGCCGTTTTGCATCGGATCCGGCTCTGGTGGGAAAGACGATTTCCCTCGATGGAATTCCGACGACGGTCGTTGGCATCGCCCCGGCCAGCCTGAAACTGATTGGCAGCGGCGATCTCTATACGCCGTTGACCATCGACCCCAGCAAGGAACTCCGCCTCAACCATGTGATCACCGTCTACGGGAAGCTCAAACCCGGGGTCACGCCGCAACAGGCTCAGGCCGAGATGGATACGATCTCGGCCCGCGTCGGCAAGCAATATCCCGAAGTGCGCTATTGGGGCATTCATCTTCTCAGCTTGTTCGATACCTTTGTCGGAGCAGATCTGAAAACGGGACTCATTGTTCTGCTGGTCGCCGTTGTGTTCGTACTGCTGATTGCCTGCGCCAACATCGCGAATCTCTTGCTGGCCCGCGCCGCGACCCGGCAGAAGGAAATGGCCGTGCGCACTGCGTTAGGCGCCACGCGCGGCCGCCTGATTCGCCAGCTTCTGGTGGAGAGCGTCGTGCTCGCCATCCTCGGCGGCGGTGCTGGCTTGCTCGGAGCAGTTGCCGCCGTGCGCGTGCTGACGCGGTCCTTGCCGGATGGCACGTTGCCGTTTCCAGATATCGCAGTCGACTCGACCGTGCTGTGGTTCTGCTTCGCGCTCACGCTTGCCACCGGCCTGCTCTTCGGCCTGGCACCGGCGTGGCGTATTGCAACCGCCAAGGCCAACGACACGCTCAAAGAGGCCGGACGCGGCTCGACCGGCGGCATTCGCAGCTGGTTGCGCGACAGCCTGGCTGCCGGCGAAATTGCGCTCGCCGCAGTTCTTCTGATTGGCGCGGGCCTGCTGATGCAGAGCTTGGCCAACCTGCAACGCGTGCGCCTGGGATTCGATTCCAGCGGGCTGATGACCTTTCAACTTGCCCCGCCCGTGCCGCAATATCCGCTGGCCGACAAGGGGCCCGCTCTCTATCACGCGCTCATCGAGAACCTGCAATCGATCCCGGGTGTTCGCAGTGCTGCAGTGTGCAGCGGCATTCCCTTCGGCGCCGGAAATTATGCCCGGCATCCGATGATTACGACAGAGTCCTCGGTGCTACCACCCGGCACCGCCGTGCCCATCGACTGGCGCAGCGTGAGCAATGGCTACTTCGATACCATGCGCATTCCGCTGCTGCGCGGCCGCACCTTCACCGACGCCGATACCCGCACCTCTCAGCTGGTGATGGTCGTCAGCCAGTCCACCGCGCAGAAATTGTTTGGCGACGCCGACCCCATCGGCAAAACCCTGCGGCCCAGCGCCAAGCCGGAAATTGCTTACACGATCGTTGGAGTGGTCGGCGACATTCGCGATCAGGCTCTGAACCAGCAGACCCCGACTCTTTATTACGGTCTACAACAGCGCGGTACCTGGCCTCTCATGGATGTTGTCGTTCAAAGCGACGCTGGCACCGATGGTGCCGCGCAGGCGCTGCTGCCTTCGATTCGCCAGAAAGTTCATGACATCGACGCCGGGCTCGCCTTGGCGAACGTCAACACCATGGACCAATGGCTTTCCAACAGCGCCGCGCAGCCCCGGCTGAACACGGTCTTGCTCACGGTTTTCGCCGGCGTAGCGTTACTGATCGCAGCCATCGGGATCTACGGTGTGCTCGCCTACTCAGTGAACCAGCGCACCCGCGAGATCGGTCTGCGAATGGCCCTGGGAGCCACGCCGCGAAGCGTCCTGCAACTCATCGTCAGTCAAGGGATGAAGGTGGTGCTGATCGGCGTCAGCATCGGCTTGGCCGGTGGGCTTGCCCTCGGCCGGGCGGTTTCGAGTCTGGTGTTCGGAGTGCCCGTCCACGATCCGGCGACTTTCAGCCTGGTCGCAGTGGCCCTGACCGCGGTCGCGCTGGCGGCCTGCATCATTCCCGCGCGCCGGGCTGCGCGTGTGGATCCGATGGTGGCCTTGCGAGAAGAATAGCCGGCCCAGACCGCCGGCCCAGACCGTTGTTGCGCCCAAACTTGCCCTTGTGATACCTTAAGTAATTGTCCCGGACATCTGGCAGGGATCTGAGGGATAAGTTTGCGCGAGGGCGCATCTTTCCCCGAATTTGCTGGCGTAGCTCAGTTGGTAGAGCATCTGATTTGTAATCAGAGGGTCGGGGGTTCAAATCCCTTCGCCAGCTCCAGTAAATGAACGAAGAGACGTTTTTCCGGCTGTTCGGCGGACTCGGTTAGCGGCGCAACAGGTTTTTCCAACGCACTCCATTCGGTACTTTTCCGGTGTGCAGTGATCAGGCAGTCTAGTGATCTTCGCGGCGTCTTCTTGCGCGAGCCTTGGTTTCCCTGTGTTGCGAAAAGAGAAAGCTGTTCTGCGTTGGTTTGCGGGTTTCGCGTGTGCTTTCGAGCGGCCCTTGTAGCGTAGTCTGCCGGACGGAGCGCAACAGCCGCATCGCCCGAAAGTGTTTGCACAGGTGGGTGAGTGGTTAAAGCCAACAGACTGTAAATCTGTCCCTCCTAGCGAGGTACGAAGGTTCGAATCCTTCCCTGTGCACCAGAATTCTGTGAGCCGCTGATTTGTGAATCGCCTGTCCATCGCGCTGATCTGTTACGGAGTGCTCGGAGCGCTGGCGTGGACCACGCTTCCCGACCCAAGGTTTCGGGCGGGAACGCTGGCGATCTTGGCGTTCTTGGCGGTGAAGTCGGTGTTGCGCCGGAATGAAGTGCTGCACCCGGACAAGGATGCAGAGTAGATTTCGCTGAGAGCTGAAGGCTGATAGCTGACAGCTGGTTTTTTGGGCCGATGTAGCTCAGTTGGTAGAGCACTCCCTTGGTAAGGGAGAGGTCATCAGTTCAATCCTGATCATCGGCTCCAGATGTTTTGTGGAAGGGCACGGCTTCAGCCGTGCTGTTGGCGGTGGAAAGTGGAGCGGCTTTCGCCGCTGAGGTTTGCTGACGGCTGAGAGTTGACGCAGGGCGGGAGTAACTCAGTGGTAGAGTCACAGCCTTCCAAGCTGTTGGTCGCGGGTTCGATTCCCGTCTCCCGCTCCAGAAAATTGTTTTAGGAATTGAGAGTATTTGCGATGACAGTGGTTTTCCAGAAGGCTGCCATCAAGATTGAGAAGGCGGAAGAGTTCGCCAGGCTGCAAAAAGCTGTAGAGCAGGCGTTCTTGCCTGAGAAGGCTCAGGGATTCCTGAAGCGGCTGGATCGCAAGGGAATTCGCGTTCGGGATTTCGACGCGGTGCTGGCGCAGCGTTTGCTGGAAGGTGTTGCCGGCGATGCGGGACTCGACGCGCGGCAGTTGTATCAGTCGCTTCCCGTGTCGGACCAGGCGCAGATGCGCGAGTTCTACCTGTCGAAGCTCGAGAGCGTCGACATCGCGCTGCGGCACAAGTTCAAAAAGCTGTATCAGTACTATTGAGTCGAGGTTTGTATCAGGGCACGGCTTCAGCCGTGGCGTTAAGCGAATAGAAAATCCGGGGCTTTAGCCCCTGAGGACGGAAATGGCGAAAGAAAAATTTGATCGTAATAAGCCGCACTGCAACGTCGGGACGATTGGTCACATTGATCATGGCAAGACGACGTTGACGGCGGCGATCACGAAGGTGTTGCAGAAGCACAATCCCAAGATTGTGTTCCGTTCGTTCGACTCGATTGATAACGCGCCGGAAGAGAAGGCGCGCGGCATCACGATTGCGACGGCGCACGTGGAGTATGAGACAGCGAACCGGCACTACGCGCACGTCGATTGCCCGGGCCACGCCGACTACATCAAGAACATGATCACGGGCGCGGCGCAGATGGATGGCGCGATTCTGGTGGTGGCGGCGACGGACGGTCCGATGCCGCAGACGCGGGAGCACGTGTTGCTGGCGCGCCAGGTCGGTGTGCCCTACATCGTTGTGGCGCTGAACAAGTGCGACGCGGTGGACGATCCGGAGTTGCTGGATCTGGTCGAGCTCGAAGTACGCGAACTGCTGAAGACCTACAAGTTCCCGGGCGATGATGTGCCGGTGATCCGGCTGTCGGCCTTGGGCGCGCTGAACGGGGAAGAGAAGTGGGAGAAGCAGATTGACGAGCTGATGGCGGCGGTGGACAAGAGCGTGCCGCAACCGGCGCGCGAGTTGGACAAGCCGTTCCTGATGCCGATCGAAGACATCTTCTCGATCTCGGGACGTGGCACGGTTGTGACGGGCCGTATTGAGCGCGGCAAGGTGAAGGTCGGCGAGGAAGTAGAAATCGTCGGCTTCCGCGAGACGCGCAAGACGGTGGTGACGGGCGTCGAAATGTTCAAGAAGCAGTTGGACGAAGGCATGGCGGGCGACAATGCTGGTCTGTTGCTGCGCGGCATTGGCAAGGAAGATGTGGAGCGCGGCATGGTGCTGGCGAAGACGGGATCGATCACGCCGCATACTAAGTTCAAGGCTGAGGTCTACATCCTGACGAAAGAAGAAGGTGGGCGACATACACCGTTCTTCAAGGGATATCGTCCGCAGTTTTATCTGCGCACGACGGACGTGACGGGCGTGGCGGAGTTGCCGGCGGGCACCGAGATGGTGATGCCGGGAGACAACGTGAGCCTGGTGATTGAGTTGATCACGCCGGTGGCCATGGAAAAGGGATTGCGGTTCGCGATTCGTGAAGGCGGACATACGGTAGGCGCCGGCACGATTGCGGAGATTGTCCAGTAGCGGCAGGTGAGCAGGAGGCTTCATGCCTACCAGGACCTGGCAAGCGATTGAGGCAGTGGGTCTGTGGATTCTGTGCTTGTTGCCGGTCGGCTTGATTACAGGTTTCGCTCCGAAGTTATGGCGAACTTGGAAAGGCAAGCCGGATCGGCCGAGGTAGGAAAGTGCATAGGTCCTTCGCGAGACAAAAACGTCTCGCTCAGGATGACAAAGGTTTTCGCTAGAAGCTAGGAGCTGTTTTATGCCCCGAGAAATTGTGACGTTACAGTGCGGTGATTGCAAAGAGCGGAATTACTCGACGACCAAGAACCGGAAGACGACGACCGAACGGTTGGAATTCAAGAAATTCTGCAACCGTTGCCGCAAGCACACGCCGCATAAAGAAGTGAAGTAGCAAGTGTCCAGTATCGGTTTCGGTTTGAACTGAGTACCGAGTGCTGGCAACTGAGTACTGATGTAGGGGCGTAAGCTCAACGGTTAAACTGTCGGTCTCCAAAACCGAACTTGGGGGTTCGAATCCCTCCGCCCCTGCCAGAGTTTACGCACAGGCGCAGCAGACAGAGCGAAGAGAAAGAAGCAGAAGATGGCGACCATGACGGAACAAAACGCACTTGTCGAGACGGTGAAGTCCTGGCCCGAGCGGACCAAGACCTTTTACAACGATGTGCGCACCGAAATGCGCAAGGTGACCGCGCCTTCGTGGAAAGAGGTTCAAGCCACGACCACGGTGGTCGTGATTACGGTCTTTATTTTCGCGTTGTACTTTGCCGTGATCGACTTCGTCATTCAGCATGGCGTAACGGCTCTGTTCGGCGCGTTCAAGGTCCACTAGGCATTGATGATTTGCAGCCGAGCGCTGCTTAGAAAGTAACAGCTGGCCGAGAAGAACCACCCCTATGCAGGACGAAGAAAAAAACGAAGCAGTAGCGAGCGCAACGGGCGAGGCGCAGCCTCCCGCAGCGGACGGAGCCACGGCCACGACCGAGGTGCCCAAGAATCCGAACATGAAGTGGTACATCATCCACTCCTACTCGGGCTTTGAGCGCAAGGTGAAAGAGTCTCTGGAGTCGCGCGTCGCGGCCTTCGGGCTGCAGGAGAAGATCGGCAAAGTGCTGATCCCCACCGAGTCCGTCACCGAAGTGCGCGGCGGCAAGAAGTACACCTCCGAGCGCATGTTCTATCCCGGCTACGTGCTGGTTGAAATGGACATGGACGATCACGTCTGGCATGTGGTGAAGTCCACGCCGCGCGTCACCGGATTCGTCGGCACCGGCCAGCAGCCGACGCCGCTTTCCGAAGAAGAAGTGCAGCACATCGTCTACAAAGTCGCCGACAGCCGCGAGAAGCCCAAGCTTAAGGTCAAGTTCGAAAAGCAGGAATCGGTCCGCATCACGGAAGGCCCGTTCGCCAGCTTCACCGGCATCGTCGACGAAGTGAACGAAGACCGCGAAACGTTGAAGGTGATGGTCACAATTTTCGGCCGCTCCACCCCGGTGGAACTCGAGTTCAACCAGGTAGAGAAGGTTGCGTAGTTTTTGTGGACGGGTACGGCTTTAGCCGCACGGGTTTTGTGGAAGGGCATGGCTTCAGCTGTGCCGTGAAGGGCCCGAACGAGACCGGGCTTTAGCCCCTGAGGGGCGTTAAGTCTCGAAGAAAAAATAGGTCGCAGTTTGTTGAGCCGAAAATCCTAGACTCACGCTGCCGACGGAAGAGAGATCATGGCAAAGAAAGTTACAGGTTATGTGAAGCTGCAGATCGCGGCCGGCAAGGCGACTCCGGCGCCCCCAGTGGGCCCGGCGCTCGGCCAGGCGCAGATCAACATCATGGAGTTCTGCAAGCAGTTCAACGCCAGAACCAACCAGAAAGAGATGGAGGGACTGATCATCCCGGTCGTCGTTTCCGTGTACAGCGACCGCTCATTCACCTTCATCACCAAGACGCCTCCGGCCTCGATTCTCTTGAAGCGCGCCGCAGGCATCGCCAAAGGATCCGGCGTGCCGAACAAAGACAAAGTCGGCAAAGTCACCGCTAAGCAGATCGAGGACATCGCCAAGCAAAAGATGCCCGACCTGAACGCCGCCTCGGTTGAAACCGCTATCAAGAGCATCCGCGGGACGGCGCGTTCAATGGGCATTGAAGTGGTTGGCTAAAGGTGTTTTGTGGGGACAGCCGCCTTCGGCTGTCCAACAAGCGAAGCGAGCGCGGTCTTAGCGTGGGTGATTTTGGCTTCGTGGAAGGGCGCGGCTTTAGCCGTGCCGTCGAGGCACCGGCTCTAAAGGCTTTAGCCCCTGTGGTTGGCAAGTCAAACGCACCACGGCTCTTCGAATCAACGACGAGCGGTGGGAGACAAGGAAGAGCAATGAAAAAAGAAGGAAAGAATATCGCCAAGGCGCACTCCGCAGTCGAGAAGCGCCCCTATATTCTGCAGGACGCAGTTCCTCTCCTGCAGAAAGTGAAGTTCGCCAAGTTCGACGAGACCGTCGAGGTCACGCTGCGCCTGGGAGTCGATCCCAAGCACGCCGACCAGATGGTCCGGGGCACGGTCGTCCTGCCGCACGGTCTGGGCAAATCGAAGAAGGTCCTGGTCATCGCGACCGGTGACAAGATTAAGGAAGCGGAAGCGGCGGGAGCCGATTTCGCCGGTGGCGAAGAAATGGTCGAGAAGATCACCAAAGAGAATTGGACCGACTTCGACGCCCTCATCGCCACACCCGACGTGATGAAATCCGTCGGACGACTCGGCAAGATTCTCGGTCCCAAGGGCCTGATGCCCAATCCAAAGACTGGAACGGTCACCTTCGATGTGGGCAAGGCGGTGCAGGAAGTCAAAGCCGGCAAGGTCGAATTCCGCACCGACAAGACGGCTCTCGTGCACTGCCCGGTCGGCAAGATTTCATTCTCGCCCGACAAATTGATCGAGAATGCGACCGTGCTGATCACCAGCGTGATCAAGGCCAAGCCGTCGGTCGCCAAGGGCAAGTACATCAAGGGATGCTTTCTGAGCTCGACGATGGGTCCCGGGATTTCTCTGGACGTGAGCCCGATCGAGACGGCTGCGAAGGCTTAACTCGGCGCTGAAGCGCCTGGACAGCCGAAGGCGGCTGTCCCTACAAAGATCATTTACGAGGGATTGATTATGGCGGTTACCAAGGCAAAGAAAACAGAGCAGGTCGAGAAACTCAGCAAAGATCTGAAGAACGTTTCGAACGTGGTCGTCGCGACCTACACCAAGATGACCGTTCCTCAGGACTACGAACTGCGCAAGGTGCTGCGCGCGGCGGGCGCGAAGTATCAGGTCGTCAAGAACACACTGGCCGAGAAGGCCGCCAAGGGCACCAAAGTCGAAGGCGCCCTGAAGGATCTGGCGGGCGTGACCTCGATTGCCTACACCACGGGCGATCCGGTCGCCATGGCCAAGGCGCTGACCAAGTACGCCAAAGACACGCCGGAGTTCACGTTCAAGATCGGCGTCGTCGAAGGCAAGGTCATCAATATTAAAGAAATCGAAGCCCTGGCCAGCATGCCGTCGAAAGAAGAGCTGTATTCGAAGCTCCTGTTCCTGATCAATGCCCCGGCGCAGCGTTTGGTCACCGCGATGAACGCGGTAGGCCGCAACCTGGCAGTCGTGGTCGATCAAGGCGTGCAACAGAAGAAGTTCAAAGAAGCATAAGGAAGCGCGCCAAACGCGCGATTTCGCATTCTCGCAAAGGACGCGAGAATGTTCGCGCGGCGCTCTCAGGTCCTTCGGCGACAAATGCATGTCGCCTCAGGATGACAAATGAAGAGTTCTGGATGGCGCAAGTCATCCGAAGAGATTTGGTTACCGGAAAGTCGGGGGTTGCGCGGTTCGTTCCAAGCGTTGTCTGGCGCAAGGAAATTGGACCTGGACGCACTGGAACCCCGGCCCACGGATAACGAAATCAACAAAACTGAAACAAGTGGAGAACTAACATGGCGGATCTCGCACAATTAGAAGAATCAATCGTAGGGCTGTCGTTGCTCGACGCGGCGCAGCTCGTGAAGAAGCTCGAAGAGCGTCTCGGCGTATCGGCGGCAGCAGCGGCCCCGGTCATGGTCGCGGGCAGTGGCGGGGCGGCAGCAGCGGCTCCGGCAGAAGAGAAGACCGAGTTCACCGTCGTCCTGAAGGAAGTGGGCGCCAACAAGATCAATGTGATCAAGGCCGTCCGCGAAGTCACCAGCCTGGGCTTGAAAGAGGCCAAGGAGCTGGTCGACGGAGCCCCCAAGAGCATAAAAGAGGGCGTTTCCAAGGACGAAGCCGAGACCATCAAGAAGAAGTTCACCGAGGCGGGCGCTGTAGTCGAGGTGAAATAAGCTCGGTGTGTGGGGACGGTTGCCGTCCGGTCGGCCGCGGTTCGGCGGGTCTAAGCCGCCTGACGACTGGACAGCCGGGGCGGCTGACCCTACATAGCACTAAGATCGGTGCAAAATCGATTATGTTGCACGTTCCTACTTGTGAACCGTGGGCGGCGATGTTAGCATCTATATAACGTCGCCTCCCAGGGCTTCACTCGAGCGCGAGCTATGTCTCGCGCGGTAGTTTTGGGCAGGCTGCTCCGCGGGCAGGCGGGGCGGAAACAGGCCGACGAACTGGCGCGAAAGATTTCAAATCTAGAATGGCGAAACGCCTTGGTTGGCGTCTGCGGGAACGACTGTCCCTGCGGGCGCCCCGCTGTCTTTTAGGTTCCTGGTTTTGAAACACAAGCTTTTCCGGTACCACACACGTACGTCCCGCGGCGCGACAACAATGACGCGCCCCACATTCCGCGGTAAAAGCGTGGCCCTCGGCTGCGCGTGAGATTGGGAGTTTCTGAAGATGAAAAATGCCTTCCGTAAGCGATTCGATTTTTCCAAAATTCCGGCCACCATCCAGATCCCGAACCTGATCGAGGTTCAGAAGCGTTCCTACGACCGCTTCCTGCAGATGGACAAACTGCCCAGCGAGCGCGAAGACGGCGGCTTGCAGGCGGTGTTTCAGTCTGTCTTTCCGATCACCGACTTCCGCAACGTATCACAACTTGAGTTTGTGGATTACGCCATTGGTAACTGGGAGTGCAAGTGCGGCCACTTGAAAGGCCTGCATCACCTCCGGACCACTTGTAAGAATTGCGGATCCACCGTCATTACCGATCCGTTCCATCCCGGCGAAGTTCTGTGCGGCAAATGCGGTACCTACAACGCCAACACGCCCGACTTCTGCAATAAGTGCGGCGACCCGGTGGGATTGCAGTTGAAGTACGACGTGGCTGAGTGCGAAGAGCGCGGCATGACGTACTCCGCTCCGCTCAAGGTCACGATGCGTCTGACGATTTTTGACAAGGACGCCGAGACTGGCAACCGCTCCATCCGCGACATTAAAGAGCAGGAAGTCTTCTTCGGCGACGTTCCGCTGATGACGCAGAACGGCACCTTCATTATTAACGGCACAGAACGAGTCATCGTCAGCCAGTTGCACCGTTCGCCTGGCGTGTTCTTCGAGACCGCGAACAACCGCACCTACTTCCTCGGCAAGATCATTCCCTACCGCGGATCGTGGGTGGAATTCGAGTACGACCAGAAGAACGTGCTCTATGTCCGCATCGACCGCAAGCGCAAATTCCTAGGCACGATCTTCCTCCGCGCCCTCGGCCTGCGTACCGGCGAAGACATTCTGAAGTCGTTCTACACGGTCGACCGTCTGGTGGTCCGCGACAAGAAGCTTTTCTGGACGCTCGACCCAACCAGCGAGAAGCCAACCAATCTTCTCGGCATGAAGCTCGCCCACAGCATCAAGAACAAGTCGGGTGACGAAATCGCGCACTCCGGCCGCAAGATCAATGCCCAGATTCTGAAGGAAATTCAGAAGGCGAAGGTCACGGAAATCGAAGTCGACATCACCGACCTTGAAGGTGCGTGGACGGCCGGCGACATCGTCGACACCACCACCGGCGAAGTCATGCTCGAAGCCAACTCCGAGCTGACCTCCGACAAGGTTTCGAAGATTCTCGATTCCGGCGTCGTGGAAATGTCGTTGTTCTTCCCCGAGCGCGACGATGTGGGCACGGTCATCAGCCAGACCCTGAAGCGCGACGCGGTGAAGACGCCGCAGGAAGCGCTGATCGAGATTTACCGCAAGTTGCGTCCCGGCGATCCGCCGACGCTCGATACGGCCACAGCGCTGTTCCATGGCATGTTCTTCGACCCGCGCAAGTATGACTTCTCGCGCGTGGGCCGTTTGAAGTTCAACATCAAGCTGTTCGAGAACCAGGAAGCTACCAGCCTCGACAAGCGCACGCTCGATCCCGACGACTTTTACGCAACCATCGCGTACCTGTTGAAGCTCCGCAAGAGCATCGGCGCCGTCGACGACATCGATCACCTCGGCAACCGCCGTGTCCGCGCAGTCGGCGAGTTGATGGAAAACCAGTTCCGCATCGGCTTGGTCCGCATGGAACGCGCGATCAAAGAAAAAATGTCCGTGTACCAGGAAATGTCGACGGCTATGCCGCACGACCTGGTCAACGCCAAGCCGGTGATGGCCGCGATCCGCGAATTCTTCGGATCGTCGCAGCTCTCGCAATTCATGGATCAGACCAACCCGCTTTCCGAGATCACGCACAAGCGGCGTCTCTCGGCCCTTGGGCCGGGCGGGCTTTCTCGTGAAAGAGCAGGATTCGAAGTCCGCGACGTTCACCCTACGCACTACGGACGTATCTGCCCGATTGAGACGCCGGAAGGTCCGAACATCGGCCTGATCTCGTCTCTGAGTTGCTATGCCCGCATCAACGACTACGGCTTCATCGAGTCGCCCTATCGCAAGATTAAGGGCGGGCGCGTCATCGACTACTCGACCATCGTCAACGTCGGCGATAGCGATTTCAAAGTCGGCGACCACATCGAGAAGCACGAAATCGAGAAGATCAACAACGACTTGAAAGAGAAGCGGAAGAAGCCGGCGACGATTGAGCCGTTCTCCTTCTATCTCTCGGCCTGGGAAGAAGATCGCCACACGATCGCGCAGGCGAACGTGGAACTCGACGACAAGGGCAAGATTGTCGCCGAGCTGGTCAATGCCCGGAAGGCCGGCAACTTTGTGCTGGTCAGCCGTGACGAAGTCGACTACGTCGACGTCAGCCCCAAGCAGCTCGTGTCCGTCGCCGCCTCGCTGGTTCCGTTCCTCGAGCACGACGACGCCAACCGCGCGCTGATGGGCGCCAACATGCAACGCCAGTCCGTGCCCCTGCTCCGCGCGCAAGCGCCGATCGTCGGCACCGGAATGGAAGGTGTTACCGCTCGCGACTCGGGGGCAGTGGTTCTCGCCCGTCGTAACGGCATCATCGATTCCGTCGACTCCGAGCGCATCATTGTGCGCGTCGAAGGCGAACACCATCCCACGCAGCTGTCGCGTGAAGTTGGCAGCGACATCTACCAGCTCACGAAGTTCAAGCGTTCCAACCAGAACACTTGCATCAACCAGAAGCCGGTGGTCAAGAAGGGGCAGCGCGTTCTGAAGGGCGAGATTATCGCTGACGGTCCTTGCACCGATCACGGCGAGTTGGCGCTGGGACGAAACGTCCTGGTCGCCTTCATGCCATGGCGCGGGTACAACTTCGAGGACGCGATCCTCGTTTCCGAGAAGATGGTGAAAGAGGATTACTACACCTCGCTTCACATCGAGGAGTACGAGATCGAAGCCCGCGACACTAAGCTCGGTCCGGAAGAAGTTACGCGCGATATTCCAAACGTCAGCGAGTCCATGCTGCGCAATCTGGACGAAGCGGGCGTCATTCGCATCGGCGCCAGCATCAAGCAGGGCGACATCCTCGTCGGCAAAGTAACGCCGAAGGGCGAAACCCAGCTCACGCCGG
>CAVPNR010000058.1:0-30808 GCA_963706645.1 uncultured Acidobacteriaceae bacterium | reverse complement strand
TCCCCGAGAACGGAAGTCAATTCCTTAGATGACGGGCACCCTCCTGAGATTCCGGTCGGTGCTGCGCGGGTACCCCCCCCATTTTTTTTTGGCGCACTCTCGGTAAAATACTGATTTCATGATGGTTAGCGTTGGTGGATACCGCGAGTGGCTCGCAAAATATTGTGGAATAAGAAGTTATGGGTAAAATATTCCAAAATAAGGAGTTAGAGGCTCGGCCGCGAGCGTTGGAGCTGACTGGCAGAACACCTTCGGTTGCGATGCTGGAAGATCTTCCGCGCACACTTCGAGGTTGTCAGATCCTGCAGTCTCAGTAAAGGTCGTTCGTCACACCCGGGCGATTTATTTCTGTGGAAAAGTGTGGATCGGGAGTGTCGGCGTCATCGACGAGAGGATCGAGGGACTTGGTGCCTGGCAGACTCCCCGCTCAAGCCAGAAGACGGCTTGAATGGGACACCCGCCGTTCAAGCGACTCCGCAGCAGTGCTTTAGTTTCAGACCGCTTCCGCATGGACAACGCTTATTTCGTTCTGAGCCTTTCATCCTGATGGGTGATTTGCCGACGGTCTTTTCAATGACCCACGGCGGAAGGGGGATGACTTCCTTCTTTCCACTGGGGTGCTCAACGTAGACACGGTTTCCTTTTCGCCTCATGCTCATCGACACAGGGCGATCTGGCGGTTCTTCGACGTGAACACCGCGTTCGCGGTACCACTTTCGATCAAAGATCGACGAAAAGTCATCCATCAAAAATTCGCCCTTTTGCAGAAAGGTGCCCGAATTTCAGGAAATATCCAGCGAAATTCAACTCATCCCCTGTCGTCGCATGGCCATGCAGTTTCTCTCGCACTCTCAGGTATTCGATAAGCTGATCGGCTGTGAAATTCGTGCAGATCGTCTGAAAATCGAACAAACCAAGCGACAATGGAAAAGGTTCGTCCTCGTCCTTCTTCAGTTCGTAGGATAAATTCGTACCTAGCGGCCCACGAGTAGTGGGAGTTATGCAGACGATGAATATGCGCTTTACCTGCGCCTTCCGTACGGAGAAGTACTCTCGTCCGTCTTCGTCATAAAACGTAGTCTCCTCATTTGCAAGAATTCGTCGCTTTACGTCTATGGCTTGGTCGTACCCAAACTGAACTGCGTTTTCGAAGTCACTCTCAAACTTAAGAAGATCATCTGCCGCGCCCCGGAAGGCTCTTACCCGCGTGTTCTTGCATTCAACGATGATTAGAGTCTCGCCATACACAATCATCAGATCCTTTTCGTGGGTGCCTTTCTGGACGTAGTAATTGGCGTAAACTCCAGCCCCAGGAAAGAGCTTTGTTGCGGCGTCCACGACCGACTTCTCCGTCGCGCGATCTCGGTTTCTGAGAAAGCTTTGCCTGAGTTTTTCATTGCCAAGTATCCCTATCTCGAAGACTCGCGCCATTACGCGCTCGGCACTGGCCGGGTCGACAAAGTAGAAGCTTCGATCCGGAAGATTTACGAAAAGCTTCCTATCGAGTGGATTTGCATCATGCGGAAATTGGAAGTCCGCAGGCACTTCGCCAGGAGTGGTTCCGAAAGCCGTGAGCAGGCTGTTGGCGCTAGATTCCGGGATCTCCTCCTTGATTTGGTCGTAAGACAGGACGTGAGCCGCCTCTCCGTCGCGGGCATTCGCTTCAAACCTCTCGGCAAATCGAAGTTGTTCTGCCCTGTTCCTTGCAGCGTCGAGGTTGAGGGTACCCGACTCGAACTGGGCGCGGGCCGCATTCAGATCTTCCATGATCGGCCAGAGCCCGTCCACGACGCCGTTGAGCCTGCCCTCGACGAGCTTCGACAGTCTTTCGAGCCAGCTCGATATTTGCTCGAAGGTGAGCCCAAACGCAGGCACGAAGTATCGCTCGTTGAATACTGGGAATCGCGCCGTCGCCCGCGCCCTGAATTGTTCGGGGAACCCAAGAGCCTCTGGTTCCCTGACACGCAGGCCTAACCCGAGACGCGCGAGAAACTCTTTTTCCGAGCCTGGATTGCTACCGGGCTCGTAAATCGCGCCCAAGGTATAGACGTCGTAAATCTTCTCCACGAGATCGTTAATCCGGTCAAACGCGGCGTCGGACGTCGGGCTCGATGCCTCGACGAGTGTATTCCTAAGCGATAGCGCCGAAACATAGCGACCCTTTGCCCAGAAACCGTCCGGCAAGTTGTCCTTGTTGGGGCCCGCGAAATTAATCCGGTATTGGTAGTGATTGAGAACGTCTAAGGTTCGGACGGCTGCAAGTTCGCGGCGAAGGTCGCTTAACAGGGGCAGGATTGCTATCTCGATCTTTTGCCTGAACTGCACTAGCTCACATCCCGGAACTTACTTCTCATTTTATCGCCAGAACGGAAATGGCGGGTGGCCACTCGATGCCGTCGTTTCAGGCTTCACGTTATGGGTACGTGGTCATGCCGGGGCGTGTTCATCTCCTGCTCGGCGACCGCGGGAGGATGCGTCCAGTGAAAGAACTGCCCCACTCAAGCCAAAGGACGGCTTGAATGCGCCACCCGTGGCTTGAGTGGGCCACCCTCCCGCCGTTACGGCCCCGGATTCGCCATCTTCTGCCCGATCAGCACCGCGTCCTGCATCTGGCGATAAAGATCGCTGACAGCGCCCGGCGAATGCGACATCAGAATCGTGTTGCTCCGGTCGTTGCTTCCGATCTCTTTCATGGTGTCCAGATACTGCGTGACCAGCACCAGCATCATCACGTCTTTCGGCGTCGATCCCTCCACTGCTTTGGAGAACGCTTCCACCGAATCTTTCAGACCTTCGATGATCGCCTTGCGCTGGTTCGCGATGCCCTGCCCCTGAAGCGCCTTGCTCTCCGCCTCGGCCTCGGCCTGCTTCACTTTCAGAATCTTTTCCGCCTCGCCGCGCGCCGTCGCCGCGACCTGCTCGCGCTGTGCCGCATTGATCTCGTTCATCGCAGCTTTCACTTTGTCGTCCGGCTGAATGTCGGTGACCAGCGCCTGATCGATCGCGTAGCCGTAGGTCTTCATCACGTCGTCGAGCCCCTGCTTGATCGCGACCGCAATGTCGGATTGCTGCAGAAACGCGTCATCCAGATTCATCTTGGGCACGTGGCCGAGGATCACGTTGAACACGTACGACGAAATCTGCTGCCGTGGATTGGCCAGCTTATAGAACGCCTCGTACACATGGTCGGGAATCACGTGATATTGCACCGACACCGGAATCTTCACGAACACGTTGTCTTTCGTCTTCGTCTCCACGTCGAGCGCCAGTTGCTGCACCCGCAGATCGATGCGTCCCGCAATCTGGTCGAGCCACGGCAGTTTGAAGTTGATGCCCGCGCTGGCCACGCGCTCGAACTTGCCCATGCGCTGCACTACTACGGCCTCCGCGGTGTGCACCTGGAAAAAGCCGCTCAGAATCGTCCCGAGCACGAAAATGCCAACGATCACGGCGATCATTAACGACATAACCTGCGCGCCCTCCATCAGTATCCTCCGCGAATCTCTGGTGCTTCCCTCATGATTCCCGCGCGGCAATCGCTCCCACAGGAATCGCACGCATCATAACGTTTCGAGCGGCTGACCACAACGGAAGATATGGAGACAATCGTGACCATCTCGCTTCACCGTAGCGTGCGCATCGCCTCCAGTCTTGCCTTCACTTCCGGCCACTCGTTGTCGAGAATGCTGAAGTAGACGGTGTCTCGCACGCGTCCGGTGCAGGTGAGCAGATGCCTGCGCAGCGTGCCTTCTTCTTTGGCCCCGATGCGCAGAATCGCATTGCGGGATTTCTGGTTCAGAGCATCGGTCTTCAGTTCCACCCGCATGCACTTCCAGACTTCGAACGCGTGCCGCAGCATCAAGTACTTTGCTTCGGTATTCACGCCTGTGCGCTGCCATGCGGGTGCGATCCAGGTCGACCCGATCTCAACCCTGCGATTCACTCGGTCAATGTTCATGTAGCGCGTGCTGCCGATCACGCGCCCGGAGCTCGGTTCGACCGTGGCAAACACCACCGATTCCCCCCGCTCTTGTTCCTCAAATGCCTTGTCGATGAGGCGTTGAAAATCTTCCGGCGTTCTCATGGAGTAAGGAATCCACCGGAATACATCTTCGAGATTGTTCTTCACCACCTCCCAGAACAGGTTCGCGTGCTCGCGGCGAACCGGTTCCAGCCGAACGACGGAGCCTTCCAGCGTGAGGGGCAAAACAATCTTCGGCGGACCCGCTTTCATCGAATCGGCGTTCATGCTTTCCTTTCGCAGTGCGGATTCTCATCATTATCTTGCATCTTGGAGCCTATTCAGGCATCTCTATTAAGGCGCGAGTCTTGAGGATTTCTTTGTTCTCAGGGTTGTGTTCGATAATGGAGAGCCCGACCAGCAGTGTTGACTTGAAATGATCTCACACGTCCAACCAGCGGCCATGCGAACGCCAATTCGTCAACGTTGTCAGGAGAACTCTTGGTGAAGGCGCACTGTCTCCCGTTCTCCCAGATCCCTCACACCACGCCGCTGTTTGCAGACTTCCTTTCCTTTGCGCCAAAAGTTCACCCGTTCTATCCGAGGCCTCCACACCTTTCAGAATGGCTGAAAGAGGAAGCTGCCAGGATTTCCTACGATCCGTCCCGCCGCGAGCGCGTTGCCACGATTCTTGAGCGCCAGAATAAATCATGGGCAGCATCCCCCAACACCCTCGCCAATCTCGAGCGCTTGCGAAACGGCGCCGCAGCCGTCGTCACGGGCCAGCAGGTTGGCCTTTTCGGCGGACCCATGTTCGCCATCTATAAAGCGCTGACCGCAGTCAAACTCGCGGAAGAAGCCAGCGCCGCTGGAGTCGATGCTGTTCCCGTTTTCTGGCTCGCTACCTATGACCACGATCTGGCCGAGGTGAACCACCTGTCGCTCCCCGGACCGGACGGCGCTCTGCAAGTGCTCACCACGTCGAGCCACGATGTTCCCGGAGCCCCTGTCAGCGCCGTGCGCCTCGGCGACGAAATCGGACCCGTCGTTGAAGAAGCCGCAAAATTGCTCGGCGATTCCGAGGCTGCACAATTCCTGCGCGAGACGTACCGCCCTGGCGAAACGCTGGGCACGGCATTCGCTCGCTTCTACGCCCGCGTGTTTGCCCAGTGGGGCGTGATCCTGCTCGACGCCTCTGACGCTGAACTCGATCGCGTCGCCGAGCCAATCTATTGTTCCGCCGTTGAGCGCTCCAGGGAACTCGCTAATGCACTTCTGAAACGCGGTGAAGCACTTGAAGACGCTGGCTATCACCAGCAAGTAAAGGTCACTGCTTCGTCGGTTCTGCTCTTCACGTTGCAGGATGGCGCGCGGACGCCGATTCATCGCCGCGATGCTGGCGGCACGGCAGAATTCGTGATCGGTTCCGACGCCGGGGCAGAGAAGCTTTCCCAGGCCCAACTGCTCGATCGCATCGGTTCGAATCCCGAGCAATTCAGTCCGAATGTGCTCTTGCGTCCAATCGTCGAAGATTACTTGCTGCCAACGTTGGCCTACACCGGCGGCGCTGCCGAGGCGGCGTATTTCGCGCAGGCCGGAGTGGTCTACGAGGCTCTGCTCGGCCGCGTGACGCCGATTCTTCCACGGTTTTCAGCCACCATCGTGGAACCGAAGATGCAGCGTCTGATCGAGCGACATGGAATCAACTTGACCGATTTGTTCGCTGGCCCAGAAGCGCTGCGCCGTCAACTGGCAGAGCGCGGATTGCCCGAAGACTTACAAGCGGCCTTTGACACAACAAGAAAGTCGCTGGACTCTCACCTCTCTGCCGTCAAAGAGAAGCTGGAGAAACTCGATCGCACGCTGATTGATGCTGCCGAGACGGCGCGCTCGAAAATTGAATACCAGCTGGAACGTCTATATACTCAGGCCGCTCGCGCGGAGGCCCTCAAAAGCGAGCTCGTGACTCGCCATGCGGAGACGCTGAGTCAGGCGCTCTATCCCGACAAGGGACTGCAGGAGCGCGGTATCGGGGGCGTCTATTTCCTCGCCCGCTACGGCCGCGAATTCTTGCGGCAACTGCATGACGCCATCCAGCCCGACTGCCACGACCATCAAGTACTGGAGTTATAGCCGGCCGGTGCCCGGTCCTTTCTGATTCAACACAGATTCGATGGTTGATTTCACTTGCGCGTAGTTCGGATCGTTAGGCGCGCCGTGGACTTGCTGGACGATACTGCCATCACGGCCGAGGATCATCAGGTACGCATCGTCCGGCTCCTTGTAGCGAACAAGCTTCTTAAGTTCTGCTTCGCCCTGCAGAATAGGCACGAAATGATCCCGCTTGTTCTCCGCCACGCCTTTCTTGATCCCGGAAATTACCATGCTCCGGAAAAGCTTCGGAACATCTTCCAGCACCGGCAGCTGATAAAGCTCTAAGTCCGCCCGCGACCCAAGACCTGCCTGCAGCTTTTCCGCCCAGGCGCTCGTTGGAACCTTGGACGCCTTGGTAAACCCGAAGATGAGAATAGCGATCTTACCTGCGGCCGAGTCGGGCAAGACCACGCTGTGCCCTGCAAGGCTGTCTCCCTGGATCTTCGGCATCGGTGTCGTGCTTTGCGCGATCGACGAGCCCAAGCCAGCCAAAGAGCAGAAGACGCCCAAAACTGCGAAGGCGCGTCTTCGGACAACAGACGTGGCGATCAGACGCGGCATGCTACTTACTCTCGCTGGTAGCCAGATAAGTGCCCAGTCCAATCATGATCGCGCCGGTGACTGTTCTCTGCCGGCGACGGAATGTCGCTGAGGAACGAATGCGCTCCCCGAGGGGTCCAGCCATCGCGATCACGATTAAATCTGCGCTCGTGTTCATGACTACTGACATTGTTCCCAAGGCCACGAACTGCAGGAAGACGTGGCCGCCGGAGCGGTTTACAAACTGCGGAATGAACGAGAGAAAGAACAACGCAGTCTTGGGATTCAAGACCTCGGTCGCCACGCCCTGCCAGAGCGGATTACGGGTTGGTTTGACGGCTGGTGTGATTTCCGGCGCAATTGCGTTCTCTTTGCGGGCGTCGAGAATCATCCGCACACCTAGAAAGCATAGATACGCGGCGCCGACATATTTCACCGTGGCAAACGCCACCGCCGACCTCGCTAGCACAATCGACACTCCCAGTGCTGCCGCGAACACATGCACCATCCCGCCGAGGAAAGTGCCGAACGCCGACAGCACTCCCTCGCGCTTTCCGCCAGCCAGACTGCGCGCCAGAACGTAGAGCATTCCGGGGCCAGGCGCGATCGCCAGCAACACGGCAGCCGTTAAGAAGAGAAGAAATCTTGTCGAATCGAACATAGTTACTCCTGAACTCTTCTAAAGTTCCTGTCATGCTGAGCGAGGATTGAGCTTCGCCAAAGCGAAGCTCAACCGCAGTCGAAGCATCCCTACCCAGCGAACGGGCCCGGCACGCAAAGGATTCGCACATGCTTCAAGACTGCTTGAGCCAGCCTTCCAGCGCCGTCAGCGATTCAACCCGCGGAAACTGGCTCTCGCGATACGCTCCCGCGACATCAAACAGCACAGCCTGCATTCCCGCTTGCCGAGCGCCCACGTAGTCAATCGAATACACGTCGCCCACGTACAAGCTTTCTGCCGGCGAAGCCTTCATCTCGCGCAACGCAGCTTCGAAGATCGCCGGGTGCGGCTTCTCGTGCCCCACGATCCCCGAGTCGGTGATGCAGGCAAAGCAGTCCACAATTCCGGTGCGCCGCAGCACGGCGTCAATCCTGCCATCCGCATTCGAGATCACGGCAATCGCGTACTCCCCACGGATGCGTTCCAGCGCATCGCGCGTTCCGGGAAGGATCTGGTCCCAGTTGGCCGAATTCTGGGTATTTTCGACCAGCGTATTCCGAACTCCATCATCCAGCGCATCGATTCCCTGTAGCAGATAAGTGTGAAAGGTCCACCAGAAGCCGTGGTCGACCTTGCCCTCCATCAGACCCTGATCAAACTCCTGTTTCGTGCGGCGCTCCAGAGCCTGCCAGGTCGCTAGCGTCGGATGGCGGTCCTCCGGCAACGGCGCCAGCATGCGCGCGCGGTTAGGAAACAGGAGAGTATTGCCTACGTCGAAGAAAATGAACCGGCATTTTGCCATGAGTCCATATTACCCAACGGGCGCATATCCAGCGCGACCTCGACTAGAAGGTTGCCAAAGTCGTCTTTACGCCGTGAACTGGGCTGGGAAAAGATGTACTATTCCAATTCTCGGCTTGGGCCGCGGTAGGCTTTCTTGCCCTTGTTTCGTCCCATGGCGCTGCCTGTTGGTGTGTCGTTGATCGCCGGTTTTACCCGCACCACGCGGGCGGCAGTGGCCGCCTACGCGATGGCGCGACTCTACGCCGCCGTTTTATTCGGTATGGCTGTTGCCGTGTTCTACCGTGCAACGCGGCAGGACGTCTACAACATCCTCTGGGCTGTCGTCTTCGGTTTTGCCACCCTCAACATTCTCAGTCTTGCCGCTCGGCGTCTTGAGCCTACCAAGCGCGGGCTTTCCTTCGGAGAATTGATGGCCGTAATGGTCGTGCTGCTTTCGATCTTTCTGCTGGGGTGGGAGATGCTCAACCTGTTCCACGTCTTCCCAATCAAGCTGAGACGTTGACCAGAGTCGGGCGATGCCTGCGCCACCGCGCGCGCGATTTTGCGGTATGATTCGCTTAGATGGCGAAGAAGCCTGCCAATTTCGAAGTCACCTGCCCTTGCTGCAGCGCGGTGCTCAAGATCGATACCGAGGAGCACGCGGTCATTGCTCATACCGCGGCCGTCAAGCCAAAGACTTTCAGCGATATGGAGGCCGCAGCCAAAGCCATGCGCGAGCAGGACAGCCGCCGCGAGTCCATCTTCCAGCAGTCTGTGGAGGCTCAGAAGAACGCCTCTTCGCTCCTCGAAAAAAAGTTCCAGGAGGCCTTGAAGAAGGCCAAAGAGTCTCCCGATACCGGTAAGCCGATCCGGGATTTCGATCTTGACTGATTCGTCCCGTTTGAAGTCCAGCCTATGAGCCGTCCTCTTCTTCTCGGCCATCGCGGCGCCCGCGCCGTCCAATCGATTCCTGAAAATACAATCGCTTCTTTTGATCGGGCCTTGGCGGACGGCTGCGATGGTTTTGAATTTGACGTGCGCCTCACCGAGGACGAAGAGCCGGTAGTCTGCCACGACGCGAAGGTCTCCGGCTACGACGTTTCCCGCACCCTCGCGAAGCAGGCTGCCCAACTGCCCCGTTTGCGGGACGTCCTCCAGCGCTATCGCGATTCGTTTCTCGACATTGAATTGAAGGTCAAAGGTTTGGAAAGAATGCTGCTCGATCTCTTCCTTCGCCACAAGCCGCGGTATGGATTCGTGGTTTCATCCTTTCAGCCCGGGGCACTGAAATCCGTGCGCGCACTGGACGCCACCATTCCGCTCGGCCTGATCTGTGAGTCCAAGACCCAACTTCGCCTCTGGAGCGAACTTCCCATCCAGTATGTAATCCCACACTACGACCTGGCCGAGCCAGATCTGATCCGCAAAATCAAGGGAGCAGGGAAGAAAGTCTTCGTCTGGACGGTCAACGATGCCGCCGATATGCAGCGCTTCGCAGAATACGGCGTCGACGGCATTATCTCCGATGACACCGCCCTGCTCTGCCGCTCGCTCGCCGCATCAAAATAGCCCGCAAAATATTATGTAGACCGCGTATACATAACCGTGTATAAACGAATGCCTGTGTCTTTGTAGCGGCTTCTCGGGAAGTTGCAATACACGGCGCAGTTTCGCTAACGACCCTATACCGGCCCTCTTGAACCATTTCAGCGCACATATCCCCTGCAGAAGCATCGCTGCCCGGTTGCCTTTCCTCGAGTTCCGGCAAGGGTCTCTCATCGCTATTACGGTCCGTGCCATGTTCCGCTTCGCAGCAGTGCATGTCCCCATGCACTAGGTCTCACTGCAGTTCTGGACCGTTCCATCCCAGTTTCTTATCAATCAAGTTCCACCATTTCGAAGGAGATCTCCTTGGGCCCAAGAAAGTCGTTCGGCTGTATCGCTGGAATCGTGTGCGTGCTGCTGAGCCTGTTGTCTGGCCAGACCGCCTTGTCGCAAACCCGTATTACAAGCATGATTAACAACAACGAGCGCGTGGTTGTTCGTGGTACGACTCCAGCGCTGATCGCGAAGAGTATCGATACAGGCCGCATGACTGCCGGTCAGAATCTGGGTAGGATGATTCTGCACTTGGCGCCATCCGCAGAGCAGGATCAAGCGGCGGCGAAGTTCGTGAAGGCCCTGCACGATCCCTCCTCGCCTTCGTACCACAAATGGCTCACCCCGGCTCAATTCGGCCAGTTGTATGGCGTGTCGGACTACGATGCAGCGCAGGTCCAGCACTGGCTGCAGGGTCGAGGCTTGACCGTTCACGAGATCTCTCAGAGCCACCGCTTTATCGTGTTTAGCGGCACCGTGTCGCAGGTAGAAGATGCGTTCGCGACCCAGATGCATACCTACAGCTTCAAGAACACCACCTTCATCTCCAATTCCACCGACATCCAGATTCCCGCTGCGCTGCAACCTGTGGTGAAGGGTGTAGTGCGATTGCACAGTGACCCCCACACGCCGAACGCGTTCATGGGCGGCAAAGTCTATTTCAAGAAGAGTCCCGGATTGTTCAGTTTCAGCGACGGCTCCCACTACTTGACTCCCGCCGACTTCGCAAAGATCTACAACCTGCAACCGCTGTACGACGCGGGCATCGACGGCACGGGACAGACCATCGCTATCGTTGGCCGCAGCAACATCGATCCGCAGGACGTGAGCGACTTCCGTTCGATCATGGGGCTTCCTGCGAACCCTCCTCAAGTCATCGTCAACGGGGACGACCCAGGCATGACTTTTGACGACTTGCCCGAAGCCACCCTCGATGTCACCTGGTCGGGCGCAGTCGCCCCCATGGCGACCGTCAAGTTCGTAGTTTCGCAAAGTAACTTCGCCGACGGTGTCGATGTCTCTGCCGCTTACATTGTGGATCACAACGTCGCCCCGGTGATGAGCACCAGTTACGGCTCCTGCGAGCAAAACATGGGTACGGTAGCGACTGGTTTTTACAATGCGCTCTGGCAGCAGGCCGCGGCCGAGGGCATCACCTCATTCGTTTCTGCCGGCGACGGCGGCGGTGCCGGATGTGACTCGCCGGGTGCTGGACTCTATGCCACCGGCGTGGCCGTGAACGGTATCGCGTCGACGCCTTATAACGTCGCGGTGGGGGGCACGCAATTCGACGATACGGACAACCCGTCCGCGTACTGGTCCGACACTAACGACCCGACCACCGGCTTATCCGCGCTGGGCTACATCCCCGAGAAGGTGTGGAACGAGAGCAGTGCGGATCCAAATTACCCGCTGCTTTGGGCAGGCGGGGGCGGCGTCAGTACCCTGTATGCGAAGCCCGATTGGCAATCCGCACCCGGAGTTCCCAACGACGGAATGCGCGATCTTCCCGATCTTTCGCTAACCGCTGCCGGTCATGATGGCTATCTGCTCTGTATCTACCGCGAGTGCGACTACGGTGCGTACTTCTATAGTTTTGGAGGTACCTCTGCATCGAGTCCTGCGGTTGCCGGCATCATGGCCCTCGTTAACCAGAAGCTGGGACAACCTCAAGGCATGGCGAACTATGTGTTTTACCGGCTAGCCTCTACTCCCGGGGTCTACCACGACACCGTCAACGGCGACAACAAAGTGCCTGATCAGTTTGGGCAATACACCGTCGGCTACGCAGCTGGGACTGGTTATGACCAGGCCTCAGGTCTCGGTTCCTTCGACGCCAATGCTCTAGTGAACAGTTGGCAGGCAGCTACCGCAACACTGGGCTCTACCATCACTCTGAAACTCGTCGCGGGACAAACTTTCCCAGTGACGCATGGCACGCCGATCAGCTTCGTGGCCACGGTCAAATGTACGGGCACAAGCTGCGCGGTCCCCACTGGAACAGTTTCGCTGACAGCGACCTCATCGACTGGCAGCGACTGGATCATCGCCGGCGCGAATCGTCTGAACCTGGGCTCAGCCTCCAGTTCCACCACCATCAAGACCGGGAAGGTGCCAGGAGGCACGTACAACGTGACCGCCCGCTATAGCGGGGACGGAACGTACTACTCAAGCTCGTCCACTCCCTTGCAAGTCACCGTGACCCCTGAAACAAGTCAGATGTACCTCGGCGCGCTTGGCGGCGGATCGTTCAACATAACTCCCGCCTCGGTGACCTACGACGAACCATTGTTCTTGGGTTTCGTTGTCGCCGGGAATTCTGGCTACGGGTATCCCAGCGGCACAGTCTCTCTGCGGGAAGATGGGCAATCCGTCTCCACCTACTTAGCCGACGGACTGACCGTAAGTCCAATGACCTTGAACTACGGCGAGAACTCGACTCTGCTCACCGGTACGACCACGACCGCGAGTGAATCGAGCACTTTCTCCTATCTGCGGCCAGGATCCGCCGCAGGCGTGCATCAGGTGGTCGCGAGCTATCCCGGCGACAACAGTTTCAGCAGCAGTACCTCCAACACTTACACCTTCACAATCACCAAGGCAAATTCAGTGATCGGGGACTTCTTCCCATACGGCACTCCAGTGGTGAACGTTCCGGTGACGGTGGCCGGAGAAATTGCCCTGGCCAATTTTTGCGCGCCATACACGGGCACCATCACGGTAACCGACATCACGTCCGGCACTCCGGTCGTTATCGGCTCCGGGATTCCAGACTCTACCCAGTGTTGGGAACCTTACGCCTTCCCCGTGACCTTCAAGGCGGCGGGCACTCGCATTGTCAGAGTCGACTATAGCGGTGACAGCAACGTGAACCCATCGTTTGCGATCTACAATCAGTTTCCGGTCGCCAGCAACGTGCCGGCAGGAGTTTCACTCAGCGCCGACTCAACCGCCGCCGTCGCAGGTAGTCCCGTCACTCTGACCGCGGTAGTAACCTCGGATGCTCAACTCCACGTGGCGACTGGATCGGTCACTTTCCTGGATGGCTCGGCAATCCTGGGTACGGCCGTGCTGGATGCTACAGGTACCGCAGTTTTCGCCAGCACGACGCTGGCCGGCGGTTCCCATACCCTCACGGCAAGTTATCCCGGCGATGGCGTTACCACCGCTGGAGTCTCAAGCCCGATCACCGAAGCAATCTCCGATTACGTCTTCCAGGCACTGCCGACGACCTTAAATATCCAGTCCGGGCAGTCGGGAACGGCGACCTTGAACCTCATCCCGCTCGGTGGCTTTGCGCAGACCGTGCAATTCTCCTGCGGAACTTTGCCCACGAACGTAACCTGCTCCTTCAGTCCATCGAGTGTGACGCCGGATGGGATGAATCCCTCCGTGACCACATTGACGGTGAAAACCGGCGGCGCACTATTGAGCCACGCGGGAAACAGCGCCATCTGGTCTCTCAGCGGGACCGCTTTGGTAGCCGGCATGTTGCTGTTGCCCTTCGGCCGGCGCAAGCGCATCAACGGAATGTTGGCTGCGCTTGTTCTGATGATCCTGCTGCTCGTCGGTGTCGGCTGCGGAGGCGGGAGCACCATGCAAACGAATACGACGCCGCAGACCTTCACGCTCAACGTCATATCGAGCGGGCCGGCCGGAAGTAAGACTGTTCCACTTGTGGTGAACGTCACGAAGTAACCTGACGTTCAACTCTGCTTCTGCGCAACAGAATAGGCCCGACAAGTTCAGTCGGGCCTGTTTCGTATCTCTTGAAAACGTGACTGGCTAGTGTGCCCCGGCCGCAGCCGCACTTCCCGTCGACATCGCAGCCTTCGCTTCCTTGATACCAGCCTGGATATGCTGATCCCAGTCGAGATGGGGAATCGGAGAAGCAGCAGCGGTCTCGTAAAGCGCCAGTGCATCCTGTGGACGATTCAGCTTCTTTAGACAAAGCCTGGCCGCACTCAACTGAGCCGTCAGCGCCTGCCGCTCCCCGGGATACGACTGCGCAAGGGTCTTATACTCGTCGAGCGCTCGATCCCACTCCTGCAATTCTTCAGCTCCTTTGCACACTTCGAGCCAGGCTGCAGCCGGCAACTTGCCGCCACCAGCATCGATGAACTCCGCATAGTCCTGAAATGCTGCCTCGATCTCGTGCGCCCGCACATGCAGGGTACAAGTCTGAACCGTCGCTGCGAGATATTCCTTGGTATTGTTCTGCCGCGAGTGGATCTGCCGCAGCAGATTCCAGGCATCCAGCGAATTGGGCTTTACCGCAACATAGCCGGTCAGGAGTGCGATCGCATCCGGAAGTTGGCCATGGTCCATCAGGTTGCTGGCTTGTTCGAGTTCCTGATCGTTGGTCCAGCCAACTTTTTCTTCGATGGCCTTGTTGGCTTTGTGTTCGAGTCCGGAGTATTGAATCGCCAGCGCCGCGAGTGCTCCAAACAGGAAGCCGCCCACGTGTGCCCAGTGCGCTACTCCGCTGGACGAGCCGAGGAGCGATCCGAAGACGATTTCGGTCACGAGCCAGAGCGGAAGCAGCCAGTAGGCGGATGCCTTAAATCGAACCATCCGAAACGGATTCCCGGTTTTAAGGAGCGTGAAGATGCTGAACCACCAGATCCACGCCATCTCGATCTTCATCTTCGGGAAGCGAACCAGGAACGCTCCCATCAGCGCCGCCACCGCACCCGATGCACCTAGCGTAGGGATGATGCTCCCCGGATTCGACCACGCATAGAACTGCAGCGCCGCTGCGCCCGCAATCAAATAGAACGCCGAATACAGCCAGCGCCCCCACACGTCTTCCAGCACAAATCCCGCGAGCCACAGGAACCACATATTGCCGATCAGGTGCATCCAGCCGCTGTGCAGAAAATTCGCCGTCAGGTAGCTAATCGCAGTGGGATTCGCCGGCACAAAAGCATACTGCTCGGTTAACGACACCTTTGCCAGGCTCGTGAACTGCGCATTGAGCGAATCCATCTCATCCTGCAACTTCGCTGGATACTCCTCCATCATTTTGATCTTCGCGTCGTAGGCATCGATGATGTCGCGATAGGGACTCTGTACATGCTTCCACTGGTCGGGATGGCTCTGCTTGAAGTTGTCGACCAGACGCTGCGACTCGGTCTGCAGCTTTAACTCAGGATGCTCCGCCGCGAGCAGGATAATGTGCGACTTCACCTCGCTGAGTTGCGGCGATTCATCATCGATCGCCGACATGGTGAATAAAAACACCATCACATTGATGGCGATCAATGCGAGCGTCACCACGGGCCAGCGCCGGGCCTCCATGTTCTCGTGCTTGATGGGAATCAACATCGACGAACGCACCTGCAGCCGGAAAATGCGACACCACTCGCGCTAGTTTAGATTTCGGACATAGCGATTCAAAGATGACTGGAGGGCCTGCCCAATCTTTAGTAACTCTTGTGTCCCGGGAGTCATCCTGACCGGAGCCGTTTTTCAGGCGGAGGGAAGGATCTCGCTATCGCAGGGTGCCGATTTGCTGGAACTTCCGTGGGTATCTCCCTCGCGCGGACGACAACGGGCGCTTCCTGATGAGGCCCGTGAAATGGGGGCCAAGAATCCCTGGTGCCCGGTGCGTTATACTTCCGAAACTCTAGCTTCTCTCCGATTGGGGATATTGCCGCATGGCCGTTGGGGTTCGCACTCAAGATCTGCGTAAGGTCTATAGCTCCGCCCCGCCGCTGGGTGCCGCCGGAGGCTTCATTGCACGCGGCGATGCCAAGGGCTCGAAACAGCCAAAAGCTCAAATCCCGGCGCTCGATGGCCTTTCGCTGGAGGTTCAACCGGGAGAGATCTTCGGCCTGCTCGGTCCCAACGGCGCGGGTAAATCGACCACCGTCGGCGTCGTGACCACGCGCGTGCGACCAACCTCAGGCCAGGCATGGATCGGCGAGCACGACGTCTGGAAGGAGCAGGCGCAAGTCAAGCGTCTGATCGGGGTGGTGCCGCAGCGTCCGAACCTTGATTTCTCTTTAACCGCCCGTGAGATTCTCGTGTTTCATGGCGCCTATTTTGGCCTTGACTCCAAGCAGAGGAACGACCGCGCCGACGCCTTGCTCGAGAAATTTAAACTCACCGAGCGCGGCAACCAGATGGTACGCGGATTTTCCGGCGGCATGATGCAGCGACTTTCCATCGCCCGCGCCATGATGCACGACCCGCAAGTCTTGTTTCTCGACGAACCCAGCGCAGGCCTCGATCCGCAAACGCGGATTCTGTTGTGGGAGATCATTCGCGAATACCACCAGGCAGGGAAGACCGTTCTGTTAACCACCCATAACATGGAGGAGGCCGACGCCTTGTGCCAGCGCCTCGCCATTGTCGACCACGGGCATGTGATCGCCGTCGGCACGCCGGGAGAGTTGAAAGCGTCGATCCCGGGAGGGTTCCTGCTGCGCCTTCGCTTCGGAAAGCAGACTCCGGAACTGCTGCAGCGCCTGCAGTCGCTGGCGGGGGTGCGCGAAGTGCGGGCCGCGGACGGTTCGGGTACTGATGTCTATGCCGACCGCGGCGGCTCGCTCATCCCAGAGATCGCGACGCTGGCCGCAAACGCTGGTGCCGAGCTGTCGGACGTTCACATCTCCGAGCCGAGTCTGGAAAATCTGTTCCTGCACCATACCGGAAGGAGCCTGCGCGATTGAACTGGAAAACCTTCTTCGCGATGCTGGCGCGCGACGCGCACGTGGCGCGGCGTAATGCCATTCAACTTTTCATGCAGACGTTTCTGCAGCCCCTGCTGTTTGTTTTCATCTTCGGCAAGGTGATGGTGGGCAGCGGATATATGCCCGCCGCGTACAAGAGCCTGCTGCTACCCGGCATCATCGCCATCAGCATGACCTTCACCGGAGTCTGGGCAGTTGCCATGCCGCTCATCGCCGAGTTTCAATGGACGCGCGAAATCGAAGACCGACTGCTCGCCCCCATCAGCGTCGGCTGGATTGCGGTCGAAAAGGTCATCGCCGGGATGCTGCAGGCTTTGGTCGCGGGCCTGGTTGTGCTCCCGCTGGCGTGGCTCGTGCTTCGCCCAGGAGTGGAGATCAATATTGGCTCTCCACTCACCTTCGCGGTGATCATCCTGCTCGTAGCCGGCTTTTCATCCTGCGGAGGCCTGGCTTTGGGATGCAGCATGAATCAGCAGCATATTGGCCTGATGTTTAGCATGGTCATGACCCCGATGATCTTTTTCGGGTGTACATATTATCCGTGGAGCGCGCTGAAGACCTTTCCCATTCTGCAAAAGGCCGTGCTCATCAATCCGTTGGTGTACGCCAGTGAGGGATTGCGCGCCACCCTGGTTCCGCAGTTTCCGCATCTGTCGACGACGGCCGTGATTCTCGCGCTGCTCTTCTTTGATGTCCTTCTGTTGGTGGTCGGCCTGCGGCAGTTCGAGAACAAGTCGGTCACTTAAGACCGACGGAGTAGTCCCGTCTAGTCTGCAGCTAGCTCCAGAGCGGCGCCGCCGCGCGACGGCTTTTTCATGAACGCGGTACGCTCCGTTTCAAACGATTCCAAATTCGCTCCCAGATCTTGTTCGCTCCAGCCCATCACGGCTCCGATACGCAGGGCCGCTTCCCGGCTGCAGGATTCCGACCAGCAGGCTCCCAGCGCCACCGGCACCCGCCGGAGCAGCACATCGCCCAGCGAAACTGCAAATTCCTTTCGGTAAGCTTCCACCACCTCAGCCACAATATGCGACGAATGCGGACAGACCGGCGCCCTCAGTTCGGCACTCACCAGCGCCATGCGAGCAATGTCCATGGCACGCGGCCCATGCCACTCCATCAATCCGCGGGCGGTTTCTTCGCTTACCGACCCGGCGCGCGCGATTTCAATAATCTCCTGATCGAGCATGGGATCGAGCGAACTTCCCGGCCCCATCGCCATCGTGGTCGGCTCCGGAACCGGAATCCCAATCTTGCGCGCACACTCCCGCGCCAGCGCAGCGGCGGTCGTAAGCTTTCCGCCAATCACCGAAATCAGCCGTGCCGCGCCGTCCGCCGTATGGTCGTGCAGAAAATGCCGTCGGGTCACCGCCGACGCTGCATTCCCGGGCGAGTTCGGCAGCGGACGAACTCCCGCAAACGCGTACTTGATATCCTGCGCGGAAATCTTCGCTTTGGAAAAAAGCTTGCTCACCGTGCGCAACAGATATTCGATTTCCTCATTCGAAGGCGCAGTCTTCCCCGGATCGCCCGTGTCCTCCACTTCGGTAGTGCCGACCAGCATCTGATCGTTCCAAGGCAGGACGAATACCGGACGACCATCCGCAGCTTCTGTATAGAGCGCCACACTGGGAGCACCTGAGAACCTCGGCAGAACGATGTGCGATCCCCGCACCCCGCCCAGCATGGGCTTGCCGGTGCGGATCGATGACCGCTGGCAAATGCGGTCGGCCCACGGTCCGGTACAGTTGACGATCCATCCCGCCTCGACGCGCTCGTCTTTGCCCGTGATGCGGTCGCGCAGCAGCACTCCCCGGGCCCGGCCCTGCGTCACATTCACCGCCAGCACTTCACAATGATTCCGGACGACAGCCCCGGCCTCTGCCGCTTCCATCACCCACTCGGCGACCATGCGCTCGGGAAACTCACACTGCGCGTCTTCGTAATTGAAAATCGTCCACTTGTGGCCGGCATCCAGCGCCCGCTCCACCCGCTTCAGTTCCATCTCGCTCAGGTCGGCTGACCTTCGAGCTGCGAAGCGCTGGTAGAGCCACAGGCCGGCGCGCACTTTCATGGCGCTGCGCTGGCTCTGTTCGTTCAGCAGAAACAAAAAGTGAACCGGATGCACCAGGTGCGACCGTTCCCGCAGCAGACGTTCGCGCTCGCGC
Source organism: uncultured Acidobacteriaceae bacterium (assembly GCA_963706645.1). Taxonomy (GTDB): domain Bacteria; phylum Acidobacteriota; class Terriglobia; order Terriglobales; family Acidobacteriaceae; genus Sulfotelmatobacter. The sequence continues at coordinate 11,965 of CAVPNR010000058.1, read as the reverse complement.
ACCGATTCCCGCACCAGGTCGATCTCCCCGTGTTCCAGGTAACGCAGGCCGCCGTGAATGATGCGAGTCGAGCGACTGGTCGTTCCCGAGGCAAAATCGTTCTGCTCTACCAGCAGCGTGCGCTTGCCGGCGCGGGCACATTCACGTGCCAGCGCCACGCCGTTAATGCCCCCGCCCAGAATCACCACCTGAAAGTGCTGTGATTCCAATGACGGTCGAGGTTTAATCGCTAAACTCATGTATTTAAATCAGATGCAATGGCGCCGGAAGAGATCACGGAGGGCCGCGTCCCGAGAGCGGACACCTCCACCTCCGCTTATTGTGCTCCCATTCGTGATGAACATGAAGGTAACGTTAGTCCACGTGGCACTTGGCCAGTTCCCAGCCTTCGTCGAAACGGGAAGTTCCGAAGGTAACCCGCATGGTCTGAATTCACCCCGCCCCAAGCTTGTATTCGCCCTGCCGGGGTGAATCAGAACGACAATCAGAACGACAATCGGAACGACGATGACAACCGGATTACGCTGTCTTGCGTAGCGCCTCCGACTCAGTTACCTCGGCGAACAGACGAATCATCTCACGGTTGAAGGCGGGAAGATCGTCGGGTTTCCGGCTCGTCACCAGGCCCTTGTCGCTCACGACTTCTTTGTCGAGCCAGGTTGCCCCGGCGTTCTTCAGGTCGGTCCTGAGCGAAGGCCACGATGTCATCGTGCGACCGCGAACTGCGCCCGCTTCGATAAGAGTCCACGGGCCGTGACAAATCGCCGCCACCGGCTTGCCTGCCTCCGTGAAGTGCTTCACAAACTCTACCGCCTTCGGATTCATGCGCAACTGGTCGGGATTCATGACTCCGCCCGGCAGCAACAGTGCATCGAATTCTTCCGCTTTCGCAGACTCAAGGGAAATATCCACAGGAACTTCATTGCCCCATTCCTTGTGGTTCCATCCCTTCACTTTTGTGCCTTCCGGAGAGACCACTTGAGTCGTCGCGCCCGCTTCATCCAGCGCCTTTCTCGGTTCCAGCAATTCAGATTGCTCGAAACCGTCGGTCGCGAGAATTGCCACTTTCTTTCCTTGAAGAGCATGAGTCGTCATTTCACCTTCTCCTTTAATAAATGTCTGGATAGTTATTCATTTTCGAAATGAGCGGAAGTATAGGTAAGCAAAGCATAGGTAAGTCTAGGATGCTGTGTAGGAATCCGTGGTTGGCGAGTCGCGCCGCTGCCTTCGACTTCGCTCAGGGCAGGCTCCGGCGGCTGTGGCGGGGCGCTCGCCCGCGCATGGGCGAGGCTACGACGCAGCCGCTTCTTCCAGTTCAACGCTCCCGCGCATTGCCTCCCACCTCGGCGCTCATTTACATTGGTTCCCGCATGTCCTCTACAGGAGAACGTTTCGAGCGTGCCGTCGCCATCATGGAGCGCCTCCGCGCCCCCGGCGGCTGTCCCTGGGACCGCGAACAGACTTTCGATTCCATCAAGCCCTACACGCTCGAAGAGACCTACGAAGTTCTCGAAGCTATCGACAATCGCGATTGGCCCGAACTCGCAGGAGAACTCGGTGACTTGCTGCTGCAGGTGCTCTTCTACGCCGAGATGGCCAAGGAGCAGTCGTCGTTCTCCATCGACGACGTTCTCGATCGCCTCTCCGGCAAGCTCATCAACCGCCATCCGCACGTGTTTGGCGACGTCAAGGCCGACACTTCCGCCGAAGTCAAACGCAACTGGGAAGCTCTCAAGTTGGAAGAGAGGAAGAAGCGGCAAGCCATTGGCCTCGAAGGAGATAGTTCCGTCGATAAGAAGCAATCCATCCTCGCCGGAGTTTCCTCCGCCATGCCGTCGATGCTGGAAGCACACAAGCTCAGCTCTCGCGCCGCGCAAGCCGGATTCGACTGGCCGAATGTCGAAGGCCTGTTCGACAAGTTGACCGAAGAGACCTGCGAACTCCGCGAGGAACTGAAGGAATTCCCGGCGCCCGGTCCGCGCCCCCAAGGTCGCGGCATGGCCGGATCGGGTCGCACTCCCGTCCCGGAAGCTCTTCAAGCGCGACTTGAAGATGAAGTTGGCGACCTCTTTTTCGTGATGGTCAACATCGCCCGCTATCTATCGGTCGATCCCGAATCCGCACTGCGCAAATCCAACCGAAAGTTCAAGCGACGCTTTCAGTGGGTGGAGGCCCGACTCCATGAGTCCGGACGCTCCGCCGATCAGGCTCCCATGGAAGAACTGGAATCGCTCTGGCAGCAAGCTAAAGCTCACGAAAGGGACAAAACGACCGAGGAGCGCTCCGCGTGAGCTCCGTTTCCGTCACCCTCCGCCGCTGCCACAGCATCGAAGACTTCCACGCCTGCGTCGCTCTGCAGAAAGAGGTCTGGAATTTTACCGACGCCGAGCTGGTTCCCCTGCGCATGTTTGTGGTGGCCGACAAGGTCGGTGGCCAGGTCATGGGCGCGTTCGACGGTGACGTCATGGTCGGCTTCGCGCTCTCGGTTCCCGGCACGCGCACCGGCCATGTCTACCTCCATTCGCACATGCTTGCCGTTCGTAAAGACCATCGCAACGGCGGCTTGGGCCGTCGCCTGAAACTCATGCAACGCGAGGACGCGCTCGCCCGCGGCATCGAACTGATCGAGTGGACTTTCGACCCGCTGGAAATCAAGAACGCCTACCTCAACGTCGAAAAGCTGGGCGCCATCGTGCGCCGTTATAACATTAATCAGTACGGGATCACTTCGTCGCCCTTGCAGGGAGGCTTGCCCAGCGACCGGCTGATCGCCGAGTGGTGGCTCAGGTCGAAGCGGGTTGAAACTCTGCTGGCCACGGGGAAAAATCCGCCGATCGTCGGCCAAACTAGCGTCGACGTTCCGGCGCAGATCTACGATTGGAAGGCCGCACCCGAGACTCGTAGCAAAGCGCAGCAGGTGCAGGAGCGCAACCGCGAACAATTCCTGAGGGCGTTTTCGCACGGACTTGCCGTCGTGGGCTACGAGCGCGATACCCAAAGCAACGGCAAGTTCCTGCTGGGACACTGGGACGAAAAATGGTCGTACGCATCGGAATAAGGTTTCAAAATTTCATCGTTTCAAGGTAAGAGCCTTCTGAAGCTCATCCGGTGTTCTGAAACCTTGAAACATTGAAACCTTGAAACTTTGGACTCTGAAACCTTGAAACATGAAAATTGAAGCCATCACACTCCGCGAAATTCACATGCCGCTCGTCCACTTTTTCGAGACGAGCTTCGGGCGCACTTACAGCCGCCGCATTCTGCTGGTTACTGTACACAGCGAGGGTTCGGACGGATGGGGTGAGAGCGTCGTCGGCGAAGACCCTTTCTACAGCAGCGAGTGGATCGAGAGCGCCTGGCCCACGTTGAAGGAGTATCTGATCCCAGCGTTGCTGGGAAAGCGCGTCGAATCCGGACGGGAATGCCCGGCACTCTTCGTCAAGGTGCGCGCCCACCGCATGGCCAAGGCCGCGCTGGAAAATGCAATCTGGGACGCGGAGGCTGCGCAAAAGCAGTTACCTCTTTGGAAACTGCTGGGTGGCACGCGCCGCGAAATTCCTTGCGGAGTCTCCATCGGCATTCAGGATTCGATCGAGCAGTTGCTGGAAAAAATCCAGATCGAACTGGCGGCCGGCTACCGCCGTATCAAAGTCAAAGTCAAACCCGGTTGGGACGTGAATGTTCTCGAACGCATCCGCTCCCGCTGGGCCGAGATTACTCTGAGTTGCGACGCCAATTCCGCCTACACGCTCGATCAGGTCGAGCACCTGCGCAAGTTCGACCAGTTCAATCTGCTGATGATCGAGCAGCCGCTATGGAATGACGACATCTACTACCACGCCCGCCTGCAGAAAGAACTGCGCACTTCGATCTGCCTCGACGAATCCATTGTCAGCGTTCGCAGCGCCGCCTTTGCCGCGGAAACCAACGCCTGCCGCATCATCAATGTTAAGGTCGGCCGCGTCGGCGGATTCTCCGAGGCGCTGAAGATTCACGATCTCTGCCAGGCCCACAACATTCCCGTCTGGTGCGGCGGCATGCTCGAAACCGGTATTGGACGCGCCCAGAACATCGCACTTTCGACGCTGGAGAATTTCAGCCTGCCGGGCGATGTTTCCGCTTCCAAGCGATATTGGAAGGAAGACATTATCGAGCCTGAAGTGGAAGTCTCACCGCAGGGAATGATCGCCATCAGCGACAACGCGGGCACCGGCTACCGGGTGAAAGAAGATCTGATCGAGAAGTTGACTGTGCGGAAAGAAACCTTACGAGCCTGAACGGCCAGCCATCAGCGATTGCCCGCGCCTCGTTTAGTTGCCCAGATCTTTTCTGGCCAGGGACGCTTCTGTCGGGTGATGGTTGCGTGCAAGGCTCACCTGCTCGCTCTTCAACAGTTCCACCCCTTCGGCGAACGGCACATTGTCCGGCAATCGATGGAAATCGCTGAACACTTCGTCGGATACGATGCTGAGGCTTTTGATCAACAGGATCTTCCCATTGAAATTCAAACTCATTTCGGTGATCTCCCAGAATCCGTCTCCGACGTCGGCTTTCTGAACCCGGAAATGCCCTCCCTTGTCGAGACGCCCGAAGAACCCCCATCCGAAAGTCACGTCTTTGAACAGGGTTCCATCAACTCTTGCCAATCGCTCGGTACTCGTATCGATCAGTACATATCCTTCCATGCCTTGGAGGACCTGTTCGATCCGAGTTGGAGGTGAATACGAAGGATTCGGCGTGAACTTCAATCGGACCAGCCTGTCTCCCGCCTTGCCAAGACCACTCGCGCTATCCTCCGTCCCTGCGTACTGGAAGTGGAACGCGTCGGGAAGAGCCTTCAAAATGCATAGCGTGTGTTCCACCTCTTGCCGGTCACGGTCCTGCTTCTTTCGGAGTTGGTCAGGATTGTTTACCAAAGCTGCCAACTGGTCGGCCTCAGCGCGTTCCTCCTGCGGGTCCAAAGGGTGATCGTTCTGGCCAACGATCCTGGTTGCGAGGGTCTCGTTCGCTTCGACGTAGATCCTGTTTTCCAGCCCCTTTGGAGTCTGCTTGCGAGACCGGAACATGAACTTGATGGCCGTATCGTTGGCGGCCGAAACCTCGTTCGCGATGGCAGCCCGCACCAGTTCCACGGGGTTAGGAGTGGGGACGCTCGAGGTCTGCGCTGAAACGCTCGCGCATGTGGCAATCCAGATCACGATTGTACATACTCCCGGCAAACTCACTATTCCGCAGCTGGGCTCGAAACGTTTCATCGGTATGGTTAGTTCGAAATCGACGCAGGAAGGTTGCAGCAAAGCGAAGAAAGCCGCGACTTAGGGTTATCCTCTACGGTGTTTGCTGCAGAAAGAGCGGCGGTTCCAGGTTAGGGAAAAGAGAATTACTGTGGAGCCTTCTTCGGGTCAGCCGGCTCGGGTGTGTGGCCGCTGTGGGCCAGCTTTTCCTGCTCCGTCCTCAGCAGATTCACTGCCTGGGAGAATGTCAGATCGTTGGGAACGCTGCGGAAGTCGCTCAGCTTTTCGTCCGACACCATGCTCAGGCTCTTGAACAGCAGAATCTTCCCTGTGATGTTCAAACTGATCTCGGTGATTCCCCATGCGCCATCACCCAAGCCTAAGTCAGCTTGGCGCACGAGGAAATGCCCACCCTTGTTGAGGTGCCCGATGATCCCCCAGCCGAACGTCACCTCCCGAAAGAGCGTGCCGTCGATACGCGCCAGGCGGTGCACATCAACGTCGATGAGCAAATCACCTTGCATGCCCGCCAATACTTCCTCCACACGCGACGGTGGGTCGTAACTCGGATTCGGCTTAAAGGTGAGCCGTACCAGCTCATCTCCGGGTTTGCCCATGCCTGGTTCGCTGTTTTGTTCACCGGCGTACTCGTAGAGAAACGCGTCGGGCAAGGCTTTTACGATCCGCAGGCTTCGCTCTTCGTCTTCTTTTTCGCGTGCACCTTTCTTTCGAAGTTGGTCGGGATTATCGGTCAACCACGTCAGGTGACCAATCTCTTTCTGTTCCTCTTCGGGAGTTAACTCCTGGTCATTCCTGGCGATCATCATCGCGGCCAGAGCCTGGTTGGTTTCCACATAAAGTCGAGTTTGCGATCCCCGGGGAGTCTCTCGGCGAGAGCGAAACATGTGTTTCGTCTTGGTGTCGTTTGCAGCCGCCACTTCGTTTGCAACAGTGGACCGCACCAGCTCTGCGGCCGACATCTCAGGAGGTTTCAGAGACTGGGCCCACAGCATCGGAGCAAACGCGATCGCAGCCATCACCCACAATTTGCGCAACAAAACGGCAGTCACTCGCATTTGGCCCGTGCGATCCATCCTGAATTCAGTGTAGCAACAGGGCTGGAGGATCGGGGCGCAGTCAGTCCATCTTTTCCGCGACTCGCTTGCCGCATGCTCTTGTAGTTGGGTATAGTCGAGACAGCGACGCGGCCGTTTCGGAACCTGCCTTCCCAGTAAACTTGGTATCGCAGCATCCCGCTTCCCTAAGGAGAACATCCATGAGTGCTCCGTTGTCGGCAGATTTGGCGCAGATTGGCAAATCCGTAGTCATCAAGGGCGAATTGTCGGGCAGCGAAGATCTTTATGTAGATGGTCAGGTCGAGGGCAGCATCGCCCTCAAGAACAATAGCTTAACGGTCGGCCCCAACGGTTCGGTGAAGGCCACCGTCGATGCCAAGGGAGTGGTTGTGCAGGGCAAGCTTGAGGGCAACGTGCAGGCCAGCGATCGCGTCGAACTGCGTAAGTCCGCCGTAGTTACAGGCGACATTTCGACCCAGCGGATTTCGATCGAGGAAGGCGCCTACCTGAAGGGCAAGGTCGATATTCAGGGTAAAGCCGACAAGGCGGCAGGAAAGTAACTCCCGCGGCCTTGAGCCTTGAGTTAAAGTGTTGCTTTTAGATGTCGATTCAAAGTCCGAGGGGGATAGTTCTCTTGGACAACGACTGCAGGTCTGATGGCTACGACCCAGAATTTCATGAAGCTCTTTCGCGGCTCATCGGGTGGGACAGAGGCGGCGACTCCACAGGCTGCTCAAAAACTCACGCGCCGTTCCAGTGGCCTCGGCGAACTCGCCCGCGCCTGGGAATCGGATAATCCGCTGTGCGTTCTCGATCTCGGTTCGACCTCGGCGACGAACATCCGGTTCTTCACCGAACGCAGCCACAAAATCTACAGCGAAGATCTTCTCGTCGCCTCCACTGATCCCGGTCTGGTCACCAAAGACGAGCAGGGCAACGTGATCCTCGACAGTCGGCGCTTTCTGGCCGACAACCTCGTCTATCCCGCCGCGCATTTCGATGTTGTGCTGTGCTGGAATTTGCCCGACTACCTGGACGAAAGTCTGGTGCGTCCCGTGATGGGGCGGTTGTGGTCCGTGTTGAAGCCGGGAGGAATGCTGCTGGCCTTCTTCCACACGAAAGATGCCGGGCCCGATTCGCCTTGCTATCGCTTCCACATCATGGGAAAAGACGTGCTCGAAATGCAGCGCATCGTGCTGAAGCGGGAAGCGCGCCGCGGACCGACCGGCGCCGTCCATACCGCGATTAATGACGGCTTCCGCCTGCAGCGCGTCTTCAACAATCGCCACATCGAAACCCTCTTCCGCGACTTCGCCTCCATCAAGTTCTTCCTCGCTAGAGATAACGTCAGAGAAGTCCTCGTCGTCCGCTGACAGAATTGTTGATTGCGGATTGTTGATTGCCGATTAAGGATCTGCATTCAACACCGCACGGAGTTCTCAATCAACAATTGCCTTCTTCCACGCAATCACTCCCATGCGAAACAGAAAGTGGCGTGAGATCTCGACTCTTGCGTCGTGCTGCGTACCCGAGTTGAGAATCCGCCGCATCTCGTCGGGAGTGTAGGCGCGGCGCACCGACGCGACTCCGTCGAGACGCGACACGTAGCTGCGCATCAAGGGGAAGCCGGCGTACACCAGCGCCACATGCAGCGGATGGCGGACGAGATCGTTGATCAGGACAGCGCAACGGCTCACGCGCAACGCCTCGCGGGTGAAGCGCGCCAGTTCATCGGGTTCCAGGTGATGCGCGAACAGGCTGCAGCTGACCAGGTCGAAGCTCGAGTCCTGGAAGGGAAGCGCGACCGCATCGGCGACCACAGCCCGGTTCCCACGCAGCAGGTGAGTCTGAACGCGATCGAGGTCCGTGACGTCCAGCGTGATCCCTTTCTGCGCGAGTTGGCGGCCGGCGATCTTTGAGACCTCGCCGAATCCCGCGGCTACTTCGAGCACGGTGAAGCGCCTGAGTCCGGTGGCGGACGTGACGCGCTCGATCAGGCTGCGGGTGGTGGCGACTCCGCCGAACCAGCGGTTGATGCGGCAAAGATCGCGCAGCGAGGCCTCGACTTCGACCGGCGGACAAGCGTCCGAGTCGAGGATCTCCTGTGTGTTCACGCGCTGCATGAAGATCAGTGTAGACGACCTTGTTCTCCGGATTGTCTGCAGGACGTAACGGCTGGCATCTTCGTTCCAGCGGTGCGGCGAAACAAACCGTCGAGCTGCGCTCGACGGACAGCCGAGGCGGCTGTCCCCGCATCGGCCCCCGCTATGTCAGACTTCGGCCAGTTCTTCCTCCAGCAGTTGCTTGTTATACAGGTCGCTGTAGTAGCCGTTCAAGGCCAGAAGTTCGTCGTGAGTGCCGAGTTCGACGATGCGTCCGCTGTGGAGCACGGCGATGCGGTCAGCATTGCGAACCGTGGAGACGCGGTGCGAGATGAAGATCGTGGTGCGGCCTCGCATCACGTCGCGCAGGTGGTTGAGGATCTTGTCTTCGGTGTGGGTGTCGACGCTGGAGAGCGCGTCGTCGAGGATCAGGATTTTGGGATTGCGAATGAGAGCGCGAGCGATGGCGGTGCGCTGCTTCTGGCCGCCGGAGAGCGTGATGCCGCGTTCGCCGACCATCGTGTCGTAGCCTTCGGGGAAGCCTTCGATGTCGGTTGCGATGTTGGCTGCGTCGGCGGCGTTGTGGATCTCTTGATCGGTGGCGGATTCGACGCCTAGCGCGATGTTCTCGCGGATGCGGTCGCTGAAGAGGAAAGTCTCTTGCGGCACGAAGCCGATACTCTTGCGCAGCGACGCGATCGAGTAGTCGCGAATCGGACGGCCATCGATCAGGACGGTCCCTGGCTCGGCATCGTAGATGCGCGGGATCAAACTCACTAGCGTTGTCTTGCCTGAGCCTGTGGGACCAACGATCGCGAGGCTGCTGCCTGCGGGCACTTCCAGGTTCAGGTCGTGCAGAACCGGCTTGCCGTCGTAACTGAAGTTGAGTCCGCGGAATTCGATGTCGCCCTCGATCTCGCGGTCTTGGGCTCCGGGAGCATCTTTGATTGCGGGCTCCTCGTGCATGATCTCGTTGATACGAACCAGCGACGCAGTGCCTCGCTGGAAAATGTTGATGACCCATCCCAGCGCGATGATCGGCCAGGTGAGTTGCATCATGTAAGTGCTGAACGAAACGAATTGCCCGACGGTCATCGATCCGGAGAGAGACAGCGTGGTGGTGACGCGGGATGCGAGTTTCCCAGGTTCGTGACCAGGGTGACATGCGAGAGCCCGTGGATGACTTCGCGCCCTCCAAGCCACAGCACCAGAACGACGGCGCAACCGAGCATGAGTTCGAGCGTGGGCCAGAGCATGCCCATGAGGCGAACGAGTTTCAAACTGCGGCGGATGTATTCCTGGTTCTCGGTTTCGAAGGCGCGAACCTCGGCTTCTTCCTGCACGTAGGCGCGGATCAGGCGCGCTCCCGAGAAGTTCTCCTGCGCGCGCGCCGAGATGTCGGAGAACATGGCCTGAATTCTTTCGAAGCGTTCGTGAATGCGGCGGCCGAAGGTCTGGATCACGATGCTGACGGCAGGCAGCGGCAGGAACGTATAGAGCGTGAGCCATGGGCTGATGGAGATCATGAAGGCGAGCGCGCCTGCGGTATAGACGATGGTGTTCGCCGAATACATGATCGCGGGGCCGAGCGGCGTGGGCCGCATTCAGGTCGTTGGTGGCGCGCGCCATAATGTCGCCGGTGCGGTGGCGCTGGTAGTAGGAATACGACAGGCTTTCGAGTCGCTGAAAAAGATCGTTGCGCAGGTCGAACTCGATGTCGCGCGAAACGCCGATTACGATCCAGCGGGTGAGGAACTGGAAGATTCCCTTGGTGGTGGCGATGGCCAGCAGGATTCCGGCGTAGAGCAGAAGCTTGTGACGAGTGACGCCCCTATTGAGATCGTCGGCCGCTTTGCCGAGGACAAGGGGAAAGAAGATCCAGATGCCGTTGGTCAGGAAGACGCAGAGCGTGCCCGCGACGTAGCCCCAGCGATAGCGTTTCAGGTACGGCAGCAGCGGGCGCAAACTCTTAGGCAGCATGCAGGTCTAATAGATGAAAGTTTAACAGTCCGGGTTCAGGGTCTGAGGTCGGCGCGGGGCAAAGCGGAAGGCCTTTACCCAGATCGCATTTTTTTCGCGTCTTTGGCCAAAATCCTGATTCTGTTGTAGTTACCGAGGCGGTATCGGTTCTTCCTTGGCAAATTATTGGATCGAAATGACTTAAAGGTAAAATCCTGCCGAATAAGGAGTTAGCGGCCCGAAATTGTCGCTCTGCCGCGGGTTCGAATTGGGCTCGCTGCGGGCCCATAGTTCTGATTGTCCGCTTTCTATTTTCTCGGTCAAGGTTGTTCGTCACACCTTGAAGATTTTTCGTGTGGAAAACCGTGGAAAGTCGGAAGGCGCAAGGGGGAGATTTCTCCAACCGGGCCTGGCGGTGGAAGTCGATTATGCACGCTGCACCCTTTGCCCACACTCTCTTTCGGGGATTTTGAGCGCTATCGGGGATTTTACGTCAACTAGGCGTCGCAACCCCGGCCGTGTGCGGGTCATTCGTGACGCTCGTCGATGTCGGTTCCTGCGCACCTTTTCGCGCGTGGCGATCCAGTCTAATGTGACAGCCGGGTGACCCGCGCTCTGTCATTGCTTCGAGCCGGTTAAGTCGCGGATGAGACGGTCCATACTCCGCTGCTCGATCCGGATGAGGCCCGTTCGAGGGCTGTCGAGGTCAGCGAGCAAAGCCGTCGCTACACAGATCACCAGCGGCGTCATCACAAGAGAGAACCAGAACCTTCGCTTCAGGCTGAATCCGGTCACAAAAGCCTGGAAGATTGCGACAACGAAGATGATCAGCCAAACGGACTCTGGAACACGGCTTTCAAACGCAGCCAGTCGTTTCTCTGAAACATCAATCGTATCGTTAAGAGCCCCCAAATATGTCGCAACAACCGCCGTTTGGTTCACTTGCGTGACTGCAATGAGCTGCTGCCAGAGTTGTTCCTGAAGGTCCTTGGTGCGACTCATTTCACGATTCAGATCAGAGACATCAAGAAGTGTTGCATTTGCAAAATCGTGCCGCACGACCGCATATTGGCGCAGCATTTCTAGAGTCCTGCCACGCTGCGGTTCCAGCAGGATTTCCGCCCTCAAAACGGTCGTTCCGATTGCGTCTGCCTCCTCGACGACGAGGTGTCGTATTTCGTCGAACCTGGGCAATACAATGGCAATCGTGAATCCCAGCAGAAGGCCTAACAGTACGAACAGGCCTTCGCGCAAGCCGGTAATGTGTTCATGAAGGTGGCTGTCTTCATTGATGCCCGTGGACCAGGCTTCCTACGGTTCCCGAGCACCGATGATGCGAACAGGACGATGCTTACGCCGATAAACACGAGCCACGGTTCGTTGAGAAAAAATCTCATATGATCTTGGAACGTCCTTATTCAAATCCACTTGTAGCAAACCATTCCTGTTCGGCGGTCCAACGGCGCAAATGAAATTTGGCGCGTGAGGGTTGCGCGAGCTTAAAACCACCGTCGGGGAGCGGCAACTGTCAATAGTGACAGGAATTGCGATGAAACCTTGTGCCGTGAACCCAGGGGATAGCACTCATGGAGGG
>CAVPNR010000057.1:0-22375 GCA_963706645.1 uncultured Acidobacteriaceae bacterium | reverse complement strand
TTCTCCTTTAATAAATGTCTGGATAGTTATTCATTTTCGAAATGAGCGGAAGTATAGGTAAGCAAAGCATAGGTAAGTCTAGGATGCTGTGTAGGAATCCGTGGTTGGCGAGTCGCGCCGGCACTCCCTTCGACTTCGCTCAGGGCAGAGCTCCGGCGGCTGTGGCGGGGCGCTCGCCCGCGCATGGGCGAGGCTACGACGCAGCCGCTTCTTCCAGTTCAACGCTCCCGCGCATTGCCTCCCACCTCGGCGCTCATTTACATTGGTTCCCGCATGTCCTCTACAGGAGAACGTTTCGAGCGTGCCGTCGCCATCATGGAGCGCCTCCGCGCCCCCGGCGGCTGTCCCTGGGACCGCGAACAGACTTTCGATTCCATCAAGCCCTACACGCTCGAAGAGACCTACGAAGTTCTCGAAGCTATCGACAATCGCGATTGGCCCGAACTCGCAGGAGAACTCGGTGACTTGCTGCTGCAGGTGCTCTTCTACGCCGAGATGGCCAAGGAGCAGTCGTCGTTCTCCATCGACGACGTTCTCGATCGCCTCTCCGGCAAGCTCATCAACCGCCATCCGCACGTGTTTGGCGACGTCAAGGCCGACACTTCCGCCGAAGTCAAACGCAACTGGGAAGCTCTCAAGTTGGAAGAAGAGGAAGAAGCGGCAAGCCATTGGCCTCGAAGGAGATAGTTCCGTCGATAAGAAGCAATCCATCCTCGCCGGAGTTTCCTCCGCCATGCCGTCGATGCTGGAAGCACACAAGCTCAGCTCTCGCGCCGCGCAAGCCGGATTCGACTGGCCGAATGTCGAAGGCCTGTTCGACAAGTTGACCGAAGAGACCTGCGAACTCCGCGAGGAACTGAAGGAATTCCCGGCGCCCGGTCCGCGCCCCCAAGGTCGCGGCATGGCCGGATCAGGGTCGCACTCCCGTCCCGGAAGCTCTTCAAGCGCGACTTGAAGATGAAGTTGGCGACCTCTTTTTCGTGATGGTCAACATCGCCCGCTATCTATCGGTCGATCCCCAATCCGCACTGCGCAAATCCAACCGAAAGTTCAAGCGACGCTTTCAGTGGGTGGAGGCCCGACTCCCTGAGTCCGGACGCTCCGCCGATCGGTCTCCCATGGAAGAACTGGAATCGCTCTGGCAGCAAGCTAAAGCTCACGAAAGGGACAAAACGACCGAGGAGCGCTCCGCGTGAGCTCCGTTTCCGTCACCCTCCGCCGCTGCCACAGCATCGAAGACTTCCACGCCTGCGTCGCTCTGCAGAAAGAGGTCTGGAATTTTACCGACGCCGAGCTGGTTCCCCTGCGCATGTTTGTGGTGGCCGACAAGGTCGGTGGCCAGGTCATGGGCGCGTTCGACGGTGACGTCATGGTCGGCTTCGCGCTCTCGGTTCCCGGCACGCGCACCGGCCATGTCTACCTCCATTCGCACATGCTTGCCGTTCGTAAAGACCATCGCAACGGCGGCTTGGGCCGTCGCCTGAAACTCATGCAACGCGAGGACGCGCTCGCCCGCGGCATCGAACTGATCGAGTGGACTTTCGACCCGCTGGAAATCAAGAACGCCTACCTCAACGTCGAAAAGCTGGGCGCCATCGTGCGCCGTTATAACATTAATCAGTACGGGATCACTTCGTCGCCCTTGCAGGGAGGCTTGCCCAGCGACCGGCTGATCGCCGAGTGGTGGCTCAGGTCGAAGCGGGTTGAAACTCTGCTGGCCACGGGGAAAAATCCGCCGATCGTCGGCCAAACTAGCGTCGACGTTCCGGCGCAGATCTACGATTGGAAGGCCGCACCCGAGACTCGTAGCAAAGCGCAGCAGGTGCAGGAGCGCAACCGCGAACAATTCCTGAGGGCGTTTTCGCACGGACTTGCCGTCGTGGGCTACGAGCGCGATACCCAAAGCAACGGCAAGTTCCTGCTGGGACACTGGGACGAAAAATGGTCGTACGCATCGGAATAAGGTTTCAAAATTTCATCGTTTCAAGGTAAGAGCCTTCTGAAGCTCATCCGGTGTTCTGAAACCTTGAAACATTGAAACCTTGAAACTTTGGACTCTGAAACCTTGAAACATGAAAATTGAAGCCATCACACTCCGCGAAATTCACATGCCGCTCGTCCACTTTTTCGAAGACGAGCTTCGGGCGCACTTACAGCCGCCGCATTCTGCTGGTTACTGTACACAGCGAGGGTTCGGACGGATGGGGTGAGGGCGTCGTCGGCGAAGACCCTTTCTACAGCAGCGAGTGGATCGAGAGCGCCTGGCCCACGTTGAAGGAGTATCTGATCCCAGCGTTGCTGGGAAAGCGCGTCGAATCCGGACGGGAATGCCCGGCACTCTTCGTCAAGGTGCGCGCCCACCGCATGGCCAAGGCCGCGCTGGAAAATGCAATCTGGGACGCGGAGGCTGCGCAAAAGCAGTTACCTCTTTGGAAACTGCTGGGTGGCACGCGCCGCGAAATTCCTTGCGGAGTCTCCATCGGCATTCAGGATTCGATCGAGCAGTTGCTGGAAAAAATCCAGATCGAACTGGCGGCCGGCTACCGCCGTATCAAAGTCAAAGTCAAACCCGGTTCAGAGGGTCAGTGAATGTTCTCGAACGCATCCGCTCCCGCTGGGCCAAGAGATTACTCTGAGTTGCGACGCCAATTCCGCCTACACGCTCGATCAGGTCGAGCACCTGCGCAAGTTCGACCAGTTCAATCTGCTGATGATCGAGCAGCCGCTATGGAATGACGACATCTACTACCACGCCCGCCTGCAGAAAGAACTGCGCACTTCGATCTGCCTCGACGAATCCATTGTCAGCGTTCGCAGCGCCGCCTTTGCCGCGGAAACCAACGCCTGCCGCATCATCAATGTTAAGGTCGGCCGCGTCGGCGGATTCTCCGAGGCGCTGAAGATTCACGATCTCTGCCAGGCCCACAACATTCCCGTCTGGTGCGGCGGCATGCTCGAAACCGGTATTGGACGCGCCCAGAACATCGCACTTTCGACGCTGGAGAATTTCAGCCTGCCGGGCGATGTTTCCGCTTCCAAGCGATATTGGAAGGAAGACATTATCGAGCCTGAAGTGGAAGTCTCACCGCAGGGAATGATCGCCATCAGCGACAACGCGGGCACCGGCTACCGGGTGAAAGAAGATCTGATCGAGAAGTTGACTGTGCGGAAAGAAACCTTACGAGCCTGAACGGCCAGCCATCAGCGATTGCCCGCGCCTCGTTTAGTTGCCCAGATCTTTTCTGGCCAGGGACGCTTCTGTCGGGTGATGGTTGCGTGCAAGGCTCACCTGCTCGCTCTTCAACAGTTCCACCCCTTCGGCGAACGGCACATTGTCCGGCAATCGATGGAAATCGCTGAACACTTCGTCGGATACGATGCTGAGGCTTTTGATCAACAGGATCTTCCCATTGAAATTCAAACTCATTTCGGTGATCTCCCAGAATCCGTCTCCGACGTCGGCTTTCTGAACCCGGAAATGCCCTCCCTTGTCGAGACGCCGAAGAACCCCCATCCGAAAGTCACGTCTTTGAACAGGGTTCATCAACTCTTGCCAATCGCTCGGTACTCGGATCGATCAGTACATATCCTTCCATGCCTTGGAGGACCTGTTGATCCGAGTTGGAGGTGAATACGAAGGATTCGGCGTGAACTTCAATCGGACCAGCCTGTCTCCCGCCTTGCCAAGACCACTCGCGCTATCCTCCGTCCCTGCGTACTGGAAGTGGAACGCGTCGGGAAGAGCCTTCAAAATGCATAGCGTGTGTTCCACCTCTTGCCGGTCACGGTCCTGCTTCTTTCGGAGTTGGTCAGGATTGTTTACCAAAGCTGCCAACTGGTCGGCCTCAGCGCGTTCCTCCTGCGGGTCCAAAGGCTGATCGTTCTGGCCAACGATCCTGGTTGCGAGGGTCTCGTTCGCTTCGACGTAGATCCTGTTTTCCAGCCCCTTTGGAGTCTGCTTGCGAGACCGGAACATGAACTTGATGGCCGTATCGTTGGCGGCCGAGACCTCGTTCGCGATGGCAGCCCGCACCAGTTCCACGGGGTTGGAGTGGGGACGCTCGAGGTTGCGCTGAAACGCTCGCGCATGTGGCAATCCAGATCACGATTGTACATACTCCCGGCAAACTCACTATTCCGCAGCTGGGCTCGAAACGTTTCATCGGTATGGTTAGTTCGAAATCGACGCAGGAAGGTTGCAGCAAAGCGAAGAAAGCCGCGACTTAGGGTTATCCTCTACGGTGTTTGCTGCAGAAGAGCGGCGGTTCCAGGTTAGGGAAAAGAGAATTACTGTGGAGCCTTCTTCGGGTCAGCCGGCTCGGGTGTGTGGCCGCTGTGGGCCAGCTTTTCCTGCTCCGTCCTCAGCAGATTCACTGCCTGGGAGAATGTCAGATCGTTGGGAACGCTGCGGAAGTCGCTCAGCTTTTCGTCCGACACCATGCTCAGGCTCTTGAACAGCAGAATCTTCCCTGTGATGTTCAAACTGATCTCGGTGATTCCCCATGCGCCATCACCCAAGCCTAAGTCAGCTTGGCGCACGAGGAAATGCCCACCCTTGTTGAGGTGCCCGATGATCCCCCAGCCGAACGTCACCTCCCGAAAGAGCGTGCCGTCGATACGCGCCAGGCGGTGCACATCAACGTCGATGAGCAAATCACCTTGCATGCCCGCCAATACTTCCTCCACACGCGACGGTGGGTCGTAACTCGGATTCGGCTTAAAGGTGAGCCGTACCAGCTCATCTCCGGGTTTGCCCATGCCTGGTTCGCTGTTTTGTTCACCGGCGTACTCGTAGAGAAACGCGTCGGGCAAGGCTTTTACGATCCGCAGGCTTCGCTCTTCGTCTTCTTTTTCGCGTGCACCTTTCTTTCGAAGTTGGTCGGGATTATCGGTCAACCACGTCAGGTGACCAATCTCTTTCTGTTCCTCTTCGGGAGTTAACTCCTGGTCATTCCTGGCGATCATCATCGCGGCCAGAGCCTGGTTGGTTTCCACATAAAGTCGAGTTTGCGATCCCCGGGGAGTCTCTCGGCGAGAGCGAAACATGTGTTTCGTCTTGGTGTCGTTTGCAGCCGCCACTTCATTTGCAACAGTGGACCGCACCAGCTCTGCGGCCGACATCTCAGGAGGTTTCAGAGACTGGGCCCACAGCATCGGAGCAAACGCGATCGCAGCCATCACCCACAATTTGCGCAACAAAACGGCAGTCACTCGCATTTGGCCCGTGCGATCCATCCTGAATTCAGTGTAGCAACAGGGCTGGAGGATCGGGGCGCAGTCAGTCCATCTTTTCCGCGACTCGCTTGCCGCATGCTCTTGTAGTTGGGTATAGTCGAGACAGCGACGCGGCCGTTTCGGAACCTGCCTTCCCAGTAAACTTGGTATCGCAGCATCCCGCTTCCCTAAGGAGAACATCCATGAGTGCTCCGTTGTCGGCAGATTTGGCGCAGATTGGCAAATCCGTAGTCATCAAGGGCGAATTGTCGGGCAGCGAAGATCTTTATGTAGATGGTCAGGTCGAGGGCAGCATCGCCCTCAAGAACAATAGCTTAACGGTCGGCCCCAACGGTTCGGTGAAGGCCACCGTCGATGCCAAGGGAGTGGTTGTGCAGGGCAAGCTTGAGGGCAACGTGCAGGCCAGCGATCGCGTCGAACTGCGTAAGTCCGCCGTAGTTACAGGCGACATTTCGACCCAGCGGATTTCGATCGAGGAAGGCGCCTACCTGAAGGGCAAGGTCGATATTCAGGGTAAAGCCGACAAGGCGGCAGGAAAGTAACTCCCGCGGCCTTGAGCCTTGAGTTAAAGTGTTGCTTTTAGATGTCGATTCAAAGTCCGAGGGGGATAGTTCTCTTGGACAACGACTGCAGGTCTGATGGCTACGACCCAGAATTTCATGAAGCTCTTTCGCGGCTCATCGGGTGGGACAGAGGCGGCGACTCCACAGGCTGCTCAAAAACTCACGCGCCGTTCCAGTGGCCTCGGCGAACTCGCCCGCGCCTGGGAATCGGATAATCCGCTGTGCGTTCTCGATCTCGGTTCGACCTCGGCGACGAACATCCGGTTCTTCACCGAACGCAGCCACAAAATCTACAGCGAAGATCTTCTCGTCGCCTCCACTGATCCCGGTCTGGTCACCAAAGACGAGCAGGGCAACGTGATCCTCGACAGTCGGCGCTTTCTGGCCGACAACCTCGTCTATCCCGCCGCGCATTTCGATGTTGTGCTGTGCTGGAATTTGCCCGACTACCTGGACGAAAGTCTGGTGCGTCCCGTGATGGGGCGGTTGTGGTCCGTGTTGAAGCCGGGAGGAATGCTGCTGGCCTTCTTCCACACGAAAGATGCCGGGCCCGATTCGCCTTGCTATCGCTTCCACATCACGGGAAAAGACGTGCTCGAAATGCAGCGCATCGTGCTGAAGCGGGAAGCGCGCCGCGGACCGACCGGCGCCGTCCATACCGCGATTAATGACGGCTTCCGCCTGCAGCGCGTCTTCAACAATCGCCACATCGAAACCCTCTTCCGCGACTTCGCCTCCATCAAGTTCTTCCTCGCCAGAGATAACGTCAGAGAAGTCCTCGTCGTCCGCTGACAGAATTGTTGATTGCGGATTGTTGATTGCCGATTAAGGATCTGCATTCAACACCGCACGGAGTTCTCAATCAACAATTGCCTTCTTCCACGCAATCACTCCCATGCGAAACAGAAAGTGGCGTGAGATCTCGACTCTTGCGTCGTGCTGCGTCACCCGCGCTGAGAATCCGCCGCATCTCGTCGGGAGTGTAGGCGCGGCGCACCGACGCGACTCCGTCGAGACGCGACACGTAGCTGCGCATCAAGGGGAAGCCGGCGTACACCAGCGCCACATGCAGCGGATGGCGGACGAGATCGTTGATCAGGACAGCGCAACGGCTCACGCGCAACGCCTCGCGGGTGAAGCGCGCCAGTTCATCGGGTTCCAGGTGATGCGCGAACAGGCTGCAGCTGACCAGGTCGAAGCTCGAGTCCTGGAAGGGAAGCGCGACCGCATCGGCGACCACAGCCCGGTTCCCACGCAGCAGGTGAGTCTGAACGCGATCGAGGTCCGTGACGTCCAGCGTGATCCCTTTCTGCGCGAGTTGGCGGCCGGCGATCTTTGAGACCTCGCCGAATCCCGCGGCTACTTCGAGCACGGTGAAGCGCCTGAGTCCGGTGGCGGACGTGACGCGCTCGATCAGGCTGCGGGTGGTGGCGACTCCGCCGAACCAGCGGTTGATGCGGCAAAGATCGCGCAGCGAGGCCTCGACTTCGACCGGCGGACAAGCGTCCGAGTCGAGGATCTCCTGTGTGTTCACGCGCTGCATGAAGATCAGTGTAGACGACCTTGTTCTCCGGATTGTCTGCAGGACGTAACGGCTGGCATCTTCGTTCCAGCGGTGCGGCGAAACAAACCGTCGAGCTGCGCTCGACGGACAGCCGAGGCGGCTGTCCCCACATCGGCCCCCGCTATGTCAGACTTCGGCCAGTTCTTCCTCCAGCAGTTGCTTGTTATACAGGTCGCTGTAGTAGCCGTTCAAGGCCAGAAGTTCGTCGTGAGTGCCGAGTTCGACGATGCGTCCGCTGTGGAGCACGGCGATGCGGTCAGCATTGCGAACCGTGGAGACGCGGTGCGAGATGAAGATCGTGGTGCGGCCTCGCATCACGTCGCGCAGGTGGTTGAGGATCTTGTCTTCGGTGTGGGTGTCGACGCTGGAGAGCGCGTCGTCGAGGATCAGGATTTTGGGATTGCGAATGAGAGCGCGAGCGATGGCGGTGCGCTGCTTCTGGCCGCCGGAGAGCGTGATGCCGCGTTCGCCGACCATCGTGTCGTAGCCTTCGGGGAAGCCTTCGATGTCGGTTGCGATGTTGGCTGCGTCGGCGGCGTTGTGGATCTCTTGATCGGTGGCGGATTCGACGCCTAGCGCGATGTTCTCGCGGATGCGGTCGCTGAAGAGGAAAGTCTCTTGCGGCACGAAGCCGATACTCTTGCGCAGCGACGCGATCGAGTAGTCGCGAATCGGACGGCCATCGATCAGGACGGTCCCTGGCTCGGCATCGTAGATGCGCGGGATCAAACTCACCAGCGTGGTCTTGCCTGAGCCTGTGGGACCAACGATCGCGAGGCTGCTGCCTGCGGGCACTTCCAGGTTCAGGTCGTGCAGAACCGGCTTGCCGTCGTAACTGAAGTTGAGTCCGCGGAATTCGATGTCGCCCTCGATCTCGCGGTCTTGGGCTCCGGGAGCATCTTTGATTGCGGGCTCCTCGTGCATGATCTCGTTGATACGAACCAGCGACGCAGTGCCTCGCTGGAAAATGTTGATGACCCATCCCAGCGCGATGATCGGCCAGGTGAGTTGCATCATGTAAGTGCTGAACGAAACGAATTGCCCGACGGTCATCGATCCGGAGAGAGACAGCGTGGTGGTGACGGCGGGATGTGAGTTTCCCAGGTTCGTGACCAGGGTGACATGCGAGAGCCCGTGGATGACTTCGCGCCCTCCAAGCCACAGCACCAGAACGACGGCGCAACCGAGCATGAGTTCGAGCGTGGGCCAGAGCATGCCCATGAGGCGAACGAGTTTCAAACTGCGGCGGATGTATTCCTGGTTCTCGGTTTCAAAGGCGCGAACCTCGGCTTCTTCCTGCACGTAGGCGCGGATCAGGCGCGCTCCCGAGAAGTTCTCCTGCGCGCGCGCCGAGATGTCGGAGAACATGGCCTGAATTCTTTCGAAGCGTTCGTGAATGCGGCGGCCGAAGGTCTGGATCACGATGCTGACGGCAGGCAGCGGCAGGAACGTATAGAGCGTGAGCCATGGGCTGATGGAGATCATGAAGGCGAGCGCGCCTGCGGTATAGACGATGGTGTTCGCCGAATACATGATCGCGGGGCCGAGCAGCATGCGGACCGCATTCAGGTCGTTGGTGGCGCGCGCCATAATGTCGCCGGTGCGATGGCGCTGGTAGTAGGAATACGACAGGCTTTCGAGGCGCTTAAAGAGATCGTTGCGCAGGTCGAACTCGATGTCGCGCGAGACGCCGATCACGATCCATCGGGTGAGGAACTGGAAGATTCCCTTGGTGGTGGCGATGGCCAGCAGGATTCCGGCGTAGAGCAGAAGCTTGTGACGAGTGACGCCGCTGTTGAGATCGTCGGCCGCTTTACCGAGGACAAGGGGAAAGAGGATCCAGATGCCGTTGGTCAGGAAGACGCAGAGCGTGCCCGCGACGTAGGCCCAGCGATAGCGTTTCAGGTACGGCAGCAGCGGGCGCAAACTCTTAGGCAGCATGCAGGTCTAGTAGATGAAAGTTTAACAGTCCGGGTTCAGGGTCTGAGGTCGACGAGGGGCAAGGCGGAAGGCCTTGAGCCAGATCGCATTTTTTTTCGCGTCTTTGGCCAAAATCTTGATTCTGTTGTAGTTAGCCAGGGGGTATCCGGTTCTTCCTTGGTAAAATCTTGGATCGAAAGGACTTAAAGCTAAAATCCTGCGGAATAAGGAGTTAGCGGCGCGAAATTGCCGCTCTGCCTCGGGTTCGAATTGGCCTTGCTGCGGGCCCATAGTTCTGATTGTCCGCTTTCTATTTTCTCGGTCAAGGTTGTTCGTCACAAAGTTGAAGATTTTTCCTGTGGAAAACCGTGGAAAGTCGGAAGGCGCAACGGGGAGATTTCAAGAAGACAGCCTCTGGAAATCAAAGTTTGTGCTTGGCTTAATGGGGCCTATTTGCTACCATTTCGCGCCTAAACCGGACCGCTCGGTTGCGGACCGAAGAAGTGTCAGGCAATCACCATTGCCGAGGAGATCTATATGGAAACTGCAATCGGGGTATTCACCTCCCGCGATCATGCGGAGAAGGCGGTCAAGGAGTTGCTGGGACGGGGCGTGCCGGAAGAGTCCATCGTTTACTTGACGCTGTCGGAAAATGAAGCGAAGGGCATCGCGAAGGAGATGGGTGCATTTGTGGGAGGGTTCGTTGGGGGAGCTGCGGGAATCACAACGGGCGTAATCGCATCGGTGCTTCTACCGGGAATTGGGACGGTGTTTGCGCTGGGGATGGGCGCAGCGGCACTGCTAACGGGAGCGGGTGCAGGTGCGGGAGCGGGTGCCGCGGTCGGGGCAACGGCTGCGGGCGAGGCACACGCGCCAAAACCAACAACGGCAGAGAAGAGCGGCGAGGACACTGCATTCTTCCGCGAAGTGCTGAAAGAGGGGCGTTCGCTGATTGTCGTGCGCACCGAGGAAAAAGAAGTCGCGACAACGGCGTGCGAGGTCCTCGATCGGCTGGGGCTCGGCATGCAGAACCGCACTCCGGTAAGAATGCAAACGAGCGCGCGCCAAGTGGAGGATGTTGTGGTTCTGGAAATCAGTGGAAGAATCACGCTGGGCGAGGGCAATGTCATGCTCCGCGAGATCGTTCGCGAACTGATCGACAAGGGAAACAAGAAGATCGTTCTAAGCCTGGCTGAAGTGCAGTATGTAGACAGCTCCGGCATGGGCGAACTGGTTAAGACTCACACCAGCGTCCGGAATCAAGGTGGGCAGCTAAGGCTCACAAACCTGAACAAGCGAATCAACGACCTGCTGCAGATGACCAGGCTGTCGGCTGTGTTTGACATTGAGGAGGACGAGGCCAGCGCACTCAAGTCTCTTAAGGGTGACACAACGCGGGCCGTGGCCTGAGACAAGTCTTACGACGGATGTATCCCTCTTCGCCGCCCGAAGTCCGGGCGGCTTTTCTTTGCATCATGCGGAGCAATAGCTATTGTTAATAGGCCTTATCAAAGCTTGCGCCGTCTGTTCGCCCCTTTGCGATTTTGATGCGGGATTAATGAGATGGTCCGCCGCGAGTAGGATTTGACTCGGCGGTATTACATCAGGAGGATCATCACATGAACATCGCATCCATCGGCATCGATCTGGGCAAGACCACCTTTCACCTGGTTGCATTAGGAGAGCACAACAAGATTCTGGTTCGGAAAAAGTTCTCTCGCCCGCAACTGCTGGCCTACACCGCGAACCTGCCGGCCTCCTTAATCGGACTGGAGGCATGTGCGGGAGCACACTTCATGGGAGCCGCCTTGCGAGCACAAGGGCACCAGGTGCAGCTCATCCCTGCGCAGTTCGTCAAACCCTATCGCAAGTCGAACAAGAACGACTTCATCGATGCGGAAGCGATCGCCGAAGCCGTGACCAAGCAGAACATGCGCTTTGTGCAGATCAAAACGCAGGAGCAACTCGATTGGCAGGCCATGCACCGTGTGCGCGATCGACTGATGCAGCGTCGCACGGCGCTGATCAACGAGATCCGCGGATTCTTGCTGGAACGCGGCCTCACCTTCGCGGCGCGGCCCATCTACCTGCGCAAGAACCTACCCACCGTGATTGAAGATGCCGAGCAGAACCTGAGCCCGCGCCTGCGCTGGCTGCTGGATCGGTTGTGGCAGGAGTGGAAGCAAACGGAGATAGACATTAAGGCGATCACCGACGAGATCGAGCGCATTAGTAACGATGATGCGCGTTGCCGGCGGCTGCGCCAAATTCCCGGCTTTGGCCCGCTGGTCTCCACCGCCACCGTGGCCGCCATCGGCAACGGAGCTGCTTTTCGCCGGGGACGTGACTTCGCGGCCTGGGTTGGCGTGGTGCCACGGCAGTACTCCACCGGGGGCAAGCAGAAGCTGTTCGGCATCAGCAAGCGCGGCAACATCTATCTACGTCGCATGCTGATCCACGGTGCCCGCGCGGTACTGCTTCGCGTTAAGTACGACACCGGAGGATTCGGGCAGTGGGTGCACCGGTTGGCGCAGCGTGCTCCACGTAATAAGGTCGTGGTGGCGATCGCCAACAAGCTGGCTCGCATGGCCTGGGCCGTGTTGTCCAGCGGCAAAGAGTATCGACATCAGCCGCTGCAACAGGTGGCCGCTTGATGGCCGTGGAAAAGACGCTACGCTTGGAAAGCACAGAACGCTTTCCACTTTTCCACCGCCACGACGACGAAGTTTGCTGAAAGTTCCACCAAGGTCTGCTGAGGAGAGAAGGAGACGAAAGAACAGTCCAACGGCGTGCCGGAAAACCTGGACACTCAAACGCGTCCCTGGTGACCGAGGGATTTTAAAGGACCGACACGTGCGGATCATCATCAAGTGCCCGGAGAGCGATTCTCCACTAAGAGGCCGGATACATTTACGCAGACTGTCCCTTCGCCCAACTTCAAACCTCTTGCAGTCCGGCGGCGGACCATACATTGAGCGTAATGATTCCATAAACAGTGTCGGGATTTAATGCCAACCTGCCCTAGAGCCGCTGCGCTACACTGTCATCCCCTCGGGAAAAACCCCGTGAAACGAAGACGAGAGGAAACGTTATCCGCGTAGAGTGCGGGGTTTCTGCGCTCGTTCACGCAACTCCCGGCGCGACTGCCTCTCGTTTTGCTGGCAGAAGCGCTAGCAGGACAACTCCGATCACGAGGAATACGATCACATCCGTAAAGTTCCTGTGGACGCCGTGAATCCACGCTTCCACGGTTTGAATGGCCATCACGGCGCCATGGGAGATGTTCCACCAAGCTGCTAGAGCAATCATCGAGCGATGCTCAGACGGTCTCCTTGCGGCGATGAGTAGAAAGACCCCGACCGGAATAAAGAAGCTCAGAAACATCGGTTCGCACTCGTTCTTCTGCTCCAAAAGCCAGCTGGAATGCCGCAGATCCATGTATAGAAAATAAATTAGGGCCAGATTCAACAGCCCCACGATCACCAGGACGATCTGTGTTCGGCGTTCTCTTTTCATACTGACCTCATTGGAGCGAATCTTGTTGCGAGCGCGGCAGCGCCTCGCGCCCAGATTTTACTTCACAACACGCGAGAGCGCTCACTGAGGGATTAATGAGATGGTCCGCCGCGAGTAGGATTTGACTCGGCGGTATTACATCAGGAGGATCATCACATGAACATCGCATCCATCGGCATCGATCTGGGCAAGACCACCTTTCACCTGGTTGCATTAGGAGAGCACAACAAGATTCTGGTTCGGAAAAAGTTCTCTCGCCCGCAACTGCTGGCCTACACCGCGAACCTGCCGGCCTCCTTAATCGGACTGGAGGCATGTGCGGGAGCACACTTCATGGGAGCCGCCTTGCGAGCACAAGGGCACCAGGTGCAGCTCATCCCTGCGCAGTTCGTCAAACCCTATCGCAAGTCGAACAAGAACGACTTCATCGATGCGGAAGCGATCGCCGAAGCCGTGACCAAGCAGAACATGCGCTTTGTGCAGATCAAAACGCAGGAGCAACTCGATTGGCAGGCCATGCACCGTGTGCGCGATCGACTGATGCAGCGTCGCACGGCGCTGATCAACGAGATCCGCGGATTCTTGCTGGAACGCGGCCTCACCTTCGCGGCGCGGCCCATCTACCTGCGCAAGAACCTACCCACCGTGATTGAAGATGCCGAGCAGAACCTGAGCCCGCGCCTGCGCTGGCTGCTGGATCGGTTGTGGCAGGAGTGGAAGCAAACGGAGATAGACATTAAGGCGATCACCGACGAGATCGAGCGCATTAGTAACGATGATGCGCGTTGCCGGCGGCTGCGCCAAATTCCCGGCTTTGGCCCGCTGGTCTCCACCGCCACCGTGGCCGCCATCGGCAACGGAGCTGCTTTTCGCCGGGGACGTGACTTCGCGGCCTGGGTTGGCGTGGTGCCACGGCAGTACTCCACCGGGGGCAAGCAGAAGCTGTTCGGCATCAGCAAGCGCGGCAACATCTATCTACGTCGCATGCTGATCCACGGTGCCCGCGCGGTACTGCTTCGCGTTAAGTACGACACCGGAGGATTCGGGCAGTGGGTGCACCGGTTGGCGCAGCGTGCTCCACGTAATAAGGTCGTGGTGGCGATCGCCAACAAGCTGGCTCGCATGGCCTGGGCCGTGTTGTCCAGCGGCAAAGAGTATCGACATCAGCCGCTGCAACAGGTGGCCGCTTGATGGCCGTGGAAAAGACGCTACGCTTGGAAAGCACAGAACGCTTTCCACTTTTCCACCGCCACGACGACGAAGTTTGCTGAAAGTTCCACCAAGGTCTGCTGAGGAGAGAAGGAGACGAAAGAACAGTCCAACGGCGTGCCGGAAAACCTGGACACTCAAACGCGTCCCTGGTGACCGAGGGATTTTAAAGGACCGGCACGTGCGGATCATCATCAAGTGCCCGGAGAGCGATTCTCCACTAAGAGGCCGGATACATTTACGCAGACTGTCCCTTCGCCCAACTTCAAACCTCTTGCAGTCCGGCGGCGGACCATACATTTGAGTGTAATGGCCGGTCTATATAAGGGGATGTCAAGAACATTTTTCTCCCTCCGCCGGAGGCGCGGGTTGGTGCGCGACTTCCAGCCCCTCTGACCATAGAAGACGCTCGTGTGGTGTCGTGCCCTGGGTCATTCCATCTCAGCAGCTGCATCTCGTTAGTAGCGACGACGCCAATCAGTTTCGAAACGGAATCAAGCCGTGCGGTTGTACGGTGTCAACCATGGGTCTATCTGAGGCTCGGGGCCTAGTGCTTTTTCGGGTTATCCGAGGGGGCATAGGGGTTACACAGAGACTGGGCGCCACAGGCACCGTGTCGTCTACAGGCCATTGTCATACTCACCCTCGAACCCGAGCGTCTCCAGAACCGACTGGCCACCACCAGAGAAGATCACCGGAGATGGAAGGGCTCTTCACTCGAGACGCTCAAGCGGCTTGCGATTTTAGTTTTTCGGCGTCGAAGTTTTCTCCCTTCTTCCACAGAGTCAGCGTAATCGCTGCAATCTTGCGCGCTAGCGTCAGACGCCCTCGGGGGTCACCCAAAACCGGCCAATGAGGGTCACTTCAAAACCGGCCAACGAGAGTAAGAGTCTGGGACGTTGATTCCGACATAAGGTGTTGTAGCTTCTGTCGGCATGAGCAACGTCTTGAGCGAAGCGAAACGACAACAAGTAATAGCCCTGGGACGACTGGGATGGCCGTTGCGGCGCATCGAGCAGGAGACCGGGGTGCGGCGAGAAACGGCGAGCGCCTATCTGAAGGCGGCCGGTGTCGGGGTGCGTCGGCCGGGTGCGTGGGGACGGCGGGCGCCGGCAAAACCGGCCAACGAAGTGACCACCGGGTCCGACGCAGGCCCAGAGAGAACGGCCAACCCCAGCACCAACCCCAACCCCGAAAACCTTTCTACTAAAGGAAAAGCAAAAGCCAAAAGCGCAAAACCGGCCAACGATGTGACCACCGGGTTTGGCGTGGAGTCGAAAGCAGAAAATCCTAAACGGAGTGTGTGCGAGCCCTTTCGTGAAGCGATCGAACTGGGTCTGAGCCGGGGCCGTGATGCCACCGCAATCTGGCAAGACTTGGTATCGGAGAGCGGGTTCGGGGGTGGCTATCAGACGGTTAAGCGCTTCGTGCGCAAGTTGCGTGGAAAGCAGCCACTGCAGCCTCGCGCAGTGATTCGGACCGCTCCCGGAGAAGAGTCCCAAGTGGACTACGGCACGGGCGCAATGGTCCGGGATCCGCAGACCAGAAAATATCGACGGACCCGACTGTTCGTGATGGTGCTCGGCTGTAGCCGCAAGGCGGTACGCTTTCTAACGTTTCGCTCCAGTTCGCGCATCTGGGCCGAGTTACATGAGAAAGCATTCCGTCGCCTGGGTGGCGCTACGCGTGTCGTGGTCCTCGATAATTTGCGCGAAGGCGTGCTCGTCCTGGCCGCCCCTTTGAATAGACCCTTCAGATCATGGTTGTGGTCTTTGTTCAGGCCCCGAATGGAAAGCAGTTTCTTCGAACCCCGCACTTGACCTTCGACCAAGCGGTATTCCGCACTGATGCGGGTTTCCAAGGCCAGTCCGCTATACGCCCACAGTTGTCGCTTGCTGCGGAAACGATGGGGAGTTGCATCAGCGCCACGGCCAGCACCGAGCGAATCGGTCCGAGATAGGGAATCTGTCGCAGCTTCGCGGTGATGGCATGCTTGCGACCCTCCGCTAGCAGTTCCCGCCGCGCTTGCTGACGCAAGTGTTGCAACATGTCCAGTTGCTCATAGAGTCGTTCCGCTCGACGCCGCACGCCGGCTTCCCGGATCTTGTCCAGCCACTGAGCTCGATGCCGACGATAGTAGACATCTCTTCCCGCACAGGGAATCGCCCAGCTGAGATACACCGCTTTCAGCCGGTTCATCACTCGCGACAAGTCTTTGACGATGGTCAGATAACTTCGGGACAACTCCCGCAGCATCCGCACGCCGGTCTCGCCGTGGTAGACCGCTTTGAGCTTGTTCAGGTACAACAGTTCGGCCAGCTTGCGGGCATCAATCCGATCACTCTTGTTCCCGTCTTTGAGCAGCGCGTTCTTCCGCGGATTGCACACCACTAGTTTGTCGACGTGAGGGTTGAGCAGATCGTACAGCCAAACCGACCAGGTTCCTTCTTCGAAGGTCACCGACAAAGTTCCGCGTAAGCCGGCAAAAAATTGAAGAATCGTCGCCGCTTCGGTCTCCAGAATGGACTCCATCACTACCTTACCCGTGGAATCCATCACCGCCACCACGATGGTTGCTTGATGAACGTCCAGCCCAATATACTTTTCGTCGTTCACGAGGGTGCTCCTTTCTGTAGGTCATGATGCGAACAATCACAACCTACTCCAAGAGGGGCGCCCTTTTATAATGCGGTTACAACAGTTGCTGCGTTAATCAGGCGCCGCGTCCATTGGGTCCTGATAAACCCTGCTATCGGCATGTGCGGTCAATGCGATTTGTGGGATACGAACCCGGATTCGTGTCCCATTAGACGGTTCCGATTCAATGGAAAGATTTCCTCCGACCAGCCGCAGCCGCTCTCGCATGCTGATTAACCCCAGCCCGGCTACCCCTTTAACCGACTGGACGTCGAACCCTTGACCCGAGTCGGAAATGCAAAGATCAATTTCATCACCTTTCCCTGAAAGCTTCACTTCAGCTTCCGCTGCTCCGCTGTGCTTTACAACGTTCCGCAGTGCTTCCTGAGTGACCCGAAAGAGGCAAAGAGTCACATCTTTCGGAATCTGTCTCGGCATGTCACCATGGTGGAACTGAACTTGTACTTTGTGCTGCCCAGAGAATTCTCTGCAGAAGCTTCCTAAAGAACCCACCAAGCCCAAAGTGTCAAGCATGGATGGGTGAAGCTGGTGGGACAAGCCATGGACGTCGGCCGACACTTCCTCCGCTATTTCCGCCAGGTTGTCCACTTGTTGTCGGGCCTGGGATGAAAGATTAGGCATGTCATGCTTGAACTGCTCGAGGCCGATCTGAAGGAGCGCCATTCTTTGACTCAAATCGTCGTGTAACTCACGCGCAATTCGGGCTCGCTCCTCCTCCTGTGCGGTGATAAGGCGCCCGCTCAAAGCGAGGAGCGCTTCTTCTATTAACTTTCGGTCCGTAATGTCTTGCGTCGTGCCCCGAAGGTAGATGGGACAACCATTGGCATCAACCACGGCTTCACCCCGGCTGGTAAGCCAAAGTTTTGTTCCGTCCGAACCGAAAGCCTCCAAGTCCACCTCATAAGGCTCCCCAGTTCGCAGTGTCCTCTCGACGCCCTGCTTTAATCGGTCCCAGCTCTTCGGAGCAAAGAATCGCTCCTGATCTTTAAAGGGAGGCGCTGGCAGCCTGGGATCGTATCTGGCCAAGCGATAAAGTTCTGCTGACCAGGTCACGGCGTCAGAACCCGGATCCCATTGCCAACTGCCGGTATGAGCTAAACGCTGAGCCTCATTCAACTCGCGGTCTCTCTGTCGCAAGGACTGCTCCGTCTCCTTACTTTCCTCTGCAACCGCTGCCAGAGCCATAAAGGGCGCCGCCGTGAAAAATAGGAACAGTTGCAACGACAACACATTGACCAACGGCGATGATCCAGTGAACGGACCTCGGTGGTGGACTGCGCCCCAAATCGACACAAAGGCAAGGGCAATCATCGAAGTACTGACTCCCGTCGATCCAAAACGCAAAGCGGCCCACAACAGCAGTGGCACGAGAGAATAAAGAGAATAAAACAGTGCCGGATGGCTGTTCCCGGCGGTGGCGAAAGCAAGAAATCCGAGAATCACCAGCGCAACGAGCACCGCGGTTGCTTCCAGGTAGTAAGCGAGCGGTTTTTGCGCCCAAGTCGGAATTTCCCTAGCCCAACCCAAAATGGCCGGCATCAGAGTGAGGAATCCTATCGCCTCCGAAAAGAAAGCCAGATTCCAACTCGTCCAATAGTGGCTGCTCGTGGAAAACGCGCCGAAGAACGCTCCCGCGAATGGGGCCAGAAACACGGCGTAGAACGAGTACTTAGCCAGGGCACTTGCACTATTCA
Organism: uncultured Acidobacteriaceae bacterium; assembly: GCA_963706645.1. GTDB lineage: Bacteria > Acidobacteriota > Terriglobia > Terriglobales > Acidobacteriaceae > Sulfotelmatobacter. Next base: position 4,016 of record CAVPNR010000057.1, on the reverse strand, counting down.
GCCGGGGCACGCCGTCGAATGAAAAGCTAAGACACAAAACGGCGGTGAGGACCTCTACTGCGGTAGACAGAATGAACCAGACTATGGAACGAATCGGCTCGCCTGCCTGTAGGTCAAAGAAGAAAAATCCAGTAAGGCCTGCTCCCAGAAGAACTGGCCAGATCCTGCGAGGAACCAGCAACAACATTGAGGCCAGGAGCACGTTTCCCAGCCAAAGGGGCGAGACCATTTGTGGCCGTAGGATCAGCGCCCCGCCCAGTTTTGCTACGAGGTAAGACAACACCGCTACCAGGCACGCTAGGACCACCAAGCGCTGTGGGGGATACCGATTCGCGGCGCTCCACGATAGACGACTACGTTCCGTTGGACTACCTCCGATGCGGGAGGATCGGTTGGCTGCTTGATGAGTCGCGAACCAGCAGCCCTCCCTGGGCGGGTCAGATGATTTTGCTATTTTACACGCCGACCGATTGCATTATTTAAACTGTCTCCTCGCGAGGACTCCCGGATTGTTGGAAATTCGGCAGTCGGAGGTTAACCTCACCTGCCGAACTCCCCTTGCGTACCAGGGTGAAACCTCCAATCCGTGAGCGAATGACCGGATAACACAGAGGAGAGCGCCGTCCAAAGCGCAGTGCAGGACCTCTTATCACCATTATCAACAACTTACGAGGAAGTAAATTAAAAAGCGTTCGAGCTGAAGCCCCAAGGCGTTTCAAGATACCCGAAAGCACCCGGGCGTTGAACTGGGCGTTGGGACCTTCACGTCCACTCGCGCTACGCGACCGTGCGGCCATGGCGACCGTCAATATGATTTGCTTCGACTCTGCGTTTGTTCTTGAGGGGTTAGGCTGCTGAGGCGCTGGATAGAACTGAGGAAGGCAGAAGCCAGTCGTTCCCCGCAACTATTTCATTAGGGCTGAGTGCGGGCTTACGCCACTGGAGAAATCCCTAGGACGCGAGTGGATAGGGCTCTGAGTCTATTGAGATTAATCCCTTTTTCAGGGCAAACAGGACCAGATCTGCGTTGCTCTTGAGATTGAACGCTTCCATAATATGGTGCTTGTGGAATTCTACTGTCTTTTGGCTCAAGTTGAGCGCTGAAGCGATTTCCTTCAGCGGCTGTCCCTCCGCAAACAATCGCACGACCTCGCGCTGTCGTTCGGTCAATTCCTTTGAGAATTGTCGCGCCCTGGCCTTCGCCACGACCCAATCTTCCGCCCTCAGCTTGGGAGTCAGATAGGACCGGCCATGCAACGTCTCGTCAATCGCCTTGAGTATTTCCCGTCCACCGCAGCATTTCAGCACAAACGCTACATGGACAAGTTCAAGTGCTGCGGCGGCGAGATTCGCATCTTCGTACATCGTCAGGAATACAAACCTTACCTTGGGAGCCTGTTGTCGAACTCTCCGAGCTGCGTCTAGTCCATTCAACAGCGGCATGGAGACGTCGGCGACAACTACATCTGGCTTGAACCTGATGGCTTCTTCTAGCATGGCCCGACCATCCGCTACGGTCGCAATGACGGTAAAGGTCTTCTCTAGGTATCCCCGAAGGGTCTCAGCGAACATCACGTGGTCATCAGCTATGAGGATGCGCGCGCGGGACGGATTCTGATGAGCAGTTTCCATGGTTGGCCTCTAAAACTCCTTGCCGATGTCGTGCCGCGATTCGTAACTCGGCCCCTGCCGTCCTCGAACGCGTCAATACTAAGCATCCGATAAGGCAACGATACTGCCAGAACTGATAGGACATACGGGCCGACCGCTGTCATATTTGCCAGTCGGAAAGTCTCGGCTAATGGCTACTCAGATGACTACTGTGCCGACAACGCCCAAGCAGCATTTGCTCGCAGGAGACAGTATCGAGGTCGCCGCATCGAGCACTGACGGACACCGTAGTCTGTAGCATTTCGCAGGCCGGACAGGTGCAGCGTAACGAGTGAGAGAACGAACGCGGGTTACCCGACGTAGTTGAGATTCCACTTCACACTCGCTCGCGTCGCTGAATCTTCATATCGAAGCACGAGACAAACTTCGCAACACAACTCACATCACCTAGGAGCAATCATGAGTAATGCAATTACAAACGCCGAGCACGACCAACTGTGTTCGCAGACGCCCACTCAACTAAATCCCGGCGCAGCCAGGCCGGAAGACTTCACCATCAACACCGACCGAGGCTCAGGCCAGGAAGGCGACACCGCCGCAGAACGCGCGAAGCTGCTCGCCGAAGCCGACGCCGATCAGAAGTCCAAGATCACCGAACCTATCCCCGTGCGCAACGAAGTTCCACACCGCCGTCTCATCGGCGACAAGTAAGGAGCCCGCGAACGTGAACCAAAGCCAGAGGCGCAAACTACACGCCGGAATCAACAAGCTCACCGCCGACGAGGTTGCCGCGATAGTCCGCCTGCAGTTCCCAGGTGTGCGAGGCGCAAGGATCGACCAGCTCACGAAGACGGTGTTGGCTGACGCGCATCGCAAGGTGTCACCGAGAGTGCCACGGATGCAGTGCGGATCGCAGCTTGACAGCCGCGCTATACTCTTTCCGATCTCGCATCACTGCCCCGGCTGGCTACCGGGGTTGACTTTCTTCGGAAACGGAACTCCCATCAAATATGCAGCCCACGGGATGACGACACCATCTCGTGGGCTTTTTTACGCCTGGTCGCCGTTTCCATTCATTGCCGCAGGCTGCGATCAGCTTGCTTGTCGCAGGCGGAATGACGCACGTTCTCTTATCAACTTCAATTCGGCCTCCGGGACTGTGAAGTTAGTCAGGCCGCAGTCCAGCCAGACGACGATGTAAGGAAATACAAAGATATGAGGCGTGTCCATGTTCTCAGGGTCTGTGTGGATAGCGATCTCGGCGGAGAGTTTCGCCTGGTTGGTGGACTGGCACTGCATAACTACAGCCCTTCTTCGGCTAGATGGATCTGATACGAATATTCAAAACGCATGGCAGCCTGTTTGCTGTGGTTGTAATCACTAAATCGCGAACTCAAATGAGAGTCCGCGAGTGGATGGATGCAGCGCGGATAGAACAACTCCAGAAACACCGAAGCCCACGAATGAGGCGACTCACTCGCGGGCTTTTCTTTTGCCTCGACTCTGCGCTTATTTATGTCGAGAAGAAGAGCTTCGAATGTGCAGAATAGCCTGCGTGAATCGCACACATTCCTTGGACGATGGGCGCTGGTTTGGCGGAGATGGGTTTCACAGTGGAAAGTTTCGCGAGCAGCCGTTCTATCTTGTGGCTCATGCCGCTGGGATGGGCTGGTGTGGTTCATGGCTTAATTCTCGCACGACGCTAAGCGGAGGAGAAGCCCCTCATTCCGAATGCACCGTCTATGCTGCACCGTCTGTGGAAATCTTGAAACATTCGATCCGATGGGTGTCGGCTCTCTCTGCACTCTGTTCGGAGCGTTTCCAGGCGCTATGCCCACGCTGATTGGCTGGGCCGGAGCAGAGGCATCGCTCGACCGGCGCGCCTGGTTTCTCTTTGCCGTTCTCTTCTTTTGGCAGTTCCCCCACTTTCTCGCTATCGCACTCATGTATCGTGATGACTATTCGAGGGCGGGATATCGGATGTTGCCGCGTTTTGACTTGGATTCGCGCTTCACGCGCGCCGAGATTCTTGTGTTCACCTTCCTCTTGATACTAGCCACGCTGCTCCCGCCAGGGGGTGGCAGCGTCCTCTATACGTCTGCCATGGGACTGGCGGGGATCTTCATGCTTTATCACGTCAGTATGCTGATGAGATCAACCTCCAAAGTGGTTGCTAGCCGCGTTTTGCACGCTTCAGTCATTTATCTGCCGGTAGTTCTTGCCTGCATGATTGCCTTCAAGGGGTAGATGTTCAAAATCTAGCCTAGATCATTTGCTCTTTCGCCCTGCTGGCCTTGGTCCAGTTCGATCGCGTCGGACAAAGTTCCAGTCGCCCGCCCGGTTTTTGCAAGGATTCTGGGGAAACGGACAGCATCGACGAAGGGGCTTGACCCCACTGAGCTGTG
>CAVPNR010000056.1:0-10641 GCA_963706645.1 uncultured Acidobacteriaceae bacterium | reverse complement strand
AGTTTCACGACTGTCAGCCAATCCCTCAGCCTCGCAGTGAGTGCCAACCAGCAATCTGGATTATGTGGCCCACCTGCGTACAGCTGCACCACAAATTCCGCCAACGCGGTCCAAACTCCGAAAGTCGCTCCTTTCAGGAACGCGACCGGCTATAACCAGATCGCCTACGACACCAGCCTGAATCCCTCAGGGACCGACCCGATCCTTCGTGCGAGTGACTCCACGATGATATCGGGACACGTTCTTTCTTCCACGGCCAGCGGTGGAGACAACGATGAAGGGTGGAACTGCACCGGCCGCACCGACAGTTCGGCTGCCTGCAAGAACTCGACGCTTTACTTTCTCACCGCCCAATATGGCGGCTGTCCGTACGTCGAAGGAATAAAAATCATTAATGGCGTTCCTACGGTCGTGTCGCCTTTCCCAGCCAATGCGGGCGGGACGACCTCGCATCCCAGCCCATGCGGAGCGTTAACCTGGAGTCACCAGAACCCGAATGTTGCCTTCATGGTTGGGTCCGTTACCGACAACTCCAGGATCAACGACCCTGTGCTTTACCAGGTAACGTACTCTTGGGATGGAGTCGTGGGAGATTCGCCCACCTACACGCAGGCGGTTCTCTATGACATCGGAGCCAGCTCAGGCGTGCTTCCGAACGGTGTCGCCTTCAACCAGGGTTGGGCAAGTCCAGTTTCGCAGGATATTAACGACAACATTTTCGCGATTGGATTTTCGAATGTGAAAGGCGTGAACGCAGGAGTCGATACCATCAGTGTCGCCAACGGTTCCAATGCCTTTACCATTTCTGGTCCCGCATTGCCTACCGACGGCTCCATGCTCAACGCCTATCTGACAATCGCCGGGGTCACTAACACGTACACTATCGCGAGCCTCACGAGTGGAGGAAGGTCTGGCACGATGTCCCCTGCCTACTCAGGACCCACCAATCGAGCCGCGTCCCTGTCGATTCCCGGCGGACAAGGCTCCGGCATTTACGAGGTGGCAGTCCAACTATCCCCAGCGGCAGCGGCAGCCTATAACGTTTTCACAGGAACGGTCGCGACCAGCGGTGCCTGGTCCGGTGGAACCATTGATTCCGGTTGCTACGGTATGCACGTTCACGACAGCTTCATGTTTACGGATGGCCAATACGTCCAGATCAGCGGCTCCTCCACCGGCGTGAACTGCGGCGGCACGAGCAATTTCTGGCAGGTTGGAACTACTCATGCCGTCAGTTGCACGGGAACGAACTCATCTGGCGGAGCCCTATGCGGAGGTCACAACGCATTCGGCTATCACAACGAAGTAGCCATCAACAATCCACACTTTTCCAACTTCGACCCCGCCTATGCGAGCAGCGCTAGTCCAATGCCAACCTTCGGGACCATCGACGGAAACTGTGAAAACCACTTTAGCTGGCGTAACGCGACCTCGGGAGACACAGAACCAATCATCGGTTCGAGCGCCAATCCTAACTACTCCAGTTCCCACTCAACTTCAAGTTGGAGCTATCCCGGACAGAACGAAAACTTCGCTCTCCTCGCCGACGGGACACTCAAGCGCTTTGGCCACAACTTTATTCTGGGACCAACCAACACGGCTGGTTGCGGAACCACCAATGTCGGCCCGTTCGACACTTACTTCACCGCCCAGAACGCAATCGGCATCACCAGTCAGGATGGTCGGCTCTGGGTCTGGAACTCCAGCATGCTCGGGCAATTAGGCACCGACATCGATGGCGGAACCCGAGCCGATGAGTTCGTGCAGTTGTTGCAATAGACAGCCCATTCGATCCGTTCGCAAACCGACAAATAGCAGGCGTTGAATTTAGTTTCAACGCCTGCCTGTCATCCCAAAGAACAAAACTGCTCATCTGCAATAAGCCGCCACGAAGCTCGGCGAATCCATCACAAGCCTGCAGCGGTTGCCACGACGGCCCGAATCGAATGAGCTACAATCGGGTAACGGCTTACGGCCAGCGTCGATCTCCGAGGAAAGATCGCTTACTAGGCACCTCGGGGATGCCTCCGGACGCAAACATAACTGGTCAATTGTCTGTTTCGGGCTAGATTTGGAGTTGGCGTCGGTTGAATGCAAACGCCGCAAGACTGCCGACAACTATTCGTCCCTTTCCTTCGGAGGTCGGCTTTAGTGGCACGCGGGTCCGAGGTTGACGAAAATACGGCACAGGCCATAGCGAATCGTGTCTCGCAGGAGCCCTCCGGCCGCTTTCGACCCGACATCGAGGGCATGCGGGGAATCGCAGTGCTGCTCGTCGTGATGTTCCATTGCGGAATTCATGGCTTTGGCGGCGGCTTCATCGGAGTTGACGTCTTCTTCGCTCTCTCCGGCTACCTGATCACCGGCCTTATTCTGAATGAGATCGCAAAGACCGGAACGCTAAGGTTCCGGAATTTTTATGCGAGGCGGGCCCGGCGCCTGCTGCCGGCCGCGGGGCTCGTGATCTTAAGCACCCTGGCGCTCGGTTGGTTAATCTATTCCCCGCTCGAAGTGGCGGGGTTTGCGAAGTGGGCGTCGTATACATCCCTCTACATCAGCAATCTGATGTTCATGCGGGATGCCTCGAACTATTTCGCCAGTGACGTGGCGACCAACCCATTCTTGCACACATGGTCTCTGGCCGTGGAGGAGCAGTTTTACCTGCTCTGGCCGGCGTTCATCGCGATCGGGCTCTTGCTGATGAAGTCGCGCCGCCGGCTCGCAATCCTACTCATTCTGCTTTCGACCGTGTCGCTCGCACTGTGCATTTGGCTGACTCATCATCGGCAGCCGTGGGCATTTTTCAGCCTTCCCACGCGAGCCTGGGAGTTTGGCCTGGGTGGTTTGGCCTGCATGATTCCTGCACGAAAACTGCGCCTGCACCCGTTGGGAGCGAAATTGCTCGGGTGGGGTGGATTGCTGGCGGTCTTAGCGGCAGGTTATGGCTACTCCTCACAGACAAGTTTCCCCGGAGTTGCCGCGGTGCTGCCAGTCGCAGGCACGCTCGCCACTTTGATCTCAGGAACAGCGGGAATCGTGTCCTCGTTGTCCGTCCTGCTCGGCAGCCGCATATTGCAGTTCCTTGGCCGGCTTTCCTATTCATGGTATCTGTGGCACTGGCCGATTCTGCTCATGACTGCTGTGCGCTTCCCGAGCGTTTCCTGGCCGGGCAAGCTGTTGGCGGCCGCGGTTGCCCTCTTGCTTGCCCAGATCACTTTTCTCGTGCTCGAAAAACCGGTCCGAATCAGCTCTTTTCTCATTGCGCGTCCCGTGCTTTCGTTGGGATTGGTTCTTCTCACCGCGGCTTCCGGGATTACTGGAGCGCGGATCGTACAAGCGGGAGCACAGCATTCGCTGACCTCGGAAGGCCAAGCACGGTTTTGGGCTGCTGCGAATGACAGCCGTCCGTTGTTCGATGGCCACTGCGTCGTGCCTGCCGCCGTTGCGGAAGTCGCGCAGTGCGAATTCGGTGATCGTCAATCCGCGACTTCAGCCATTCTGTTCGGCGACTCGCACGCCGAGCATTGGTTCCCTGCGGTGCAGCTCATTGCCCACCAGCAGCACTGGCGTCTCATTACATTGCTTAAAGCGTCCTGCCCGGCCGCGCGAGTGCAGGTCTACAGTGTGACCTTGAAGCGTCCAGACGTGGAATGTTCGTCGTGGCGTGAGTCCGCTTTGCAACGGATTGTGCAGCTCCATCCGAATCTCGTGATCCTTTCCGAGAAAGATGGACTCGTTACAAATCATGCGCTTCCGACCAGGCCAGGAAGGCACTCCATTCCCGCTCAGGAATGGGGGGAGGGCCTGCGGTCTACTGTCTCTTTCCTCGACTCCCATGGATTAAACACGCTGGTGATCGCGGATGTGCCGCGTGAAGGCTTTGACGTGCCAATTTGCTTATCGCGTGCGGCCGCCCATCCATGGGCAACTCAGAACTGCGCCGCAACCAGAGCTGCTGCGCTCAATGAAGACGCACGCCAGGCTGAGAGCGCCGCCCTTCGAGGCTTCACGACTGTGAGACTCGTGGATTTTGCTGACAAACTTTGCGCCGGCATGTTTTGCCAACCGATTATCGACGGCCAGGTCGTGTTTAAAGACAGCAATCACTTGACCTCCAGCTTTGCTCGCAAGCTCGCCCCGGTTTTGCAACAGGAAATGGAGTACTTGTTGAAAACTTCGCACGGGATCGAACAACCTTTCACGGTCCGCGCATCTCCATAAGATTAAGGCTTGCGGTAAAATGGGTTACCAAGCTTGCGATGCCTGATGGCGAGCCAACTGCTCGATATTTAGTTTGAAGCGGTTTCTTTGGTCTTATCTAAGCTCTTGAAGCGAAAGGCTTTTCGAGTCATGAACGCTCCCCGTCGGTGCCTTGTACGAAACCGGCTTCTTTTGCTACCCAGCCTCTTCGTGTTGTTTGGGCTTCACGGAACTGAGCCTCTGGCTTTCGGTCAAGGCCCGCGCACCAGCGCGTCCGACTCCGGTAAGTTCGATGGCCCTGCTGAGTTACCCAGAAGTTACGTTGATAGCTCTCTGCGCGCTACTCCTGCACCGGGAAAGACCGTGATGGTGCGGGCGGGCGAAGACCCCTCCCAGGCACTCTCCAAAGCTGCCTGCGGCGACACTATTCAACTACAGGCGGGTGCCACCTTCGACCTCCTGCCGTTACCGAGTAAGAACTGCGATGATTCGCATTGGATTATCGTTCGAACCAGCGCTCCCGATTCAAAACTCCCTCCGGAAGGTACCCGCCTGACTCCTTGTTACGCCGGAGTATCTTCCCTGCCTGGGCGCCCCGCACTCTCGTGCGCTTCGACAGAAAACGTACTCGCCAAGATCGAATACAAGAAGAAGGGTGGCTCTGGCCCTATCTTGATCGCACCTGGAGCCAATCACTATCGGCTTATTGGTCTGGAAGTCACCCGAGCCCCATCGCCAACGATCGTCTACAACCTCATTGGACCTGACAAGGGAACATCGGATCATCTTGTCTTCGATCGCATGTGGATCCATGGGACACCACAGGATGAAACCGTGCGGGGAGTTATGCTCAGCCACATGCGTTTCGTGGCGGTAGTCGATTCCTATCTGACCGACTTTCACTGCATCGCAAAAACCGGCGCCTGTGTCGACTCGCAAGCGATCGGCGGGGGCATCGGCGATGATCCCATGGGCCCCTTCAAGATTGTGAATAATTTCCTCGAGGCCGCCGCGGAAAGCATCGAGTTCGGGGGCAGTCAAGCCAATGCCACTCCCACTGACATCGAGATTCGCCGCAATCACTTCTTCAAGCCCATGACCTGGCTCAAAGGCCAGCCAGGATTCGTCGGCGGAGTCAACGGCAGTCCCTTCATCGTTAAGAATTTGTTTGAACTGAAGAACGCACAGCGCGTCCTGTTTGAGGGAAACATTCTGGAAAACAGTTGGGGCGGTTTCTCGCAGACTGGATTCGCAATTCTGCTGGGGCCAAAGAACCAGGCCATCGGTCCGGTGAACGTGTGCCCTCCCTGCCAGGTCACCGATATCACGATTCGATATAACACGGTCAGCCACGTTGGCAGCGGCCTCCAGCTTGGCAATGGGGTTTCTTCGAACGGCGGCGCGGCCAAAGACGGTGGTCGCTACAGCATCCACGACGTCATCGTGGACGACATCCAGCCCGACCTCTACAATGGCTTTGGCGTATTCGCGCAGATCTCCATGACACCGGGCATTTCTGCATCGCCGAGACTGCACGATGTCAGCATTGACCATGTAACGGCATTCCCGCCACGAAATCTGTTCATCATCGGCGGTCCCCTTGCCGACCCCAGAATGTCGGGGCTCTCCATTACGAATAGCATTTTCACGACGGGCCCCCAACCGATCGCCTCAACGGGCGGCGGGGTGGACAAGAATTGCTCGGCGCAGCCTCAGCACAAGGGTCCGGAAGGCGTATTCCACGACTGCTTCTCGTCTTATACCTTTCACCACAATGTCATTGTTGGCGGGGGAGGCGGCTGGCCCAAAGACAACAAGACGCTGGGAAGCGTCGCGGACGTGGGGTTTGTGAACTACAAGAATGGCAGCGGAGGTGAATACCGACTGTCTCCCGGAAGCAAGGTCAAACATGCCTCATCCGACGAGAAGGACGTGGGGGCGGATCTCGACGCCATCGACAAGGCAACCTCGGGGGTACGGTAGAGTCGTCACGCTAGACTCGAACCACACTGAAATCGATGAAGCAACTCCTGCGGAAGGGGCTTAAGAATATCGTCGTCGATGAGGTGCCGGACCCCGTCGTCACGCCTCATCATGTAATTGTCTGTCCGCACTGCTCACTCATTAGCAGCGGGACTGAAACCGCGAGCATTCATCGCGGCGGCGCGCTTGGAGCTGTCGCCGAAAACCCCTCCTACATCGGCAAAATCCTCGACGTCATGAAAAATGAGGGTCCCGTCCGCACGACTCGCGAGGTCCTTGCGAAGCTCAGCGAATATGCGGTCCTGGGATATTCCGGCGCGGGCGTCGTTGTCGATAAGCACTCAAGTGTTCCCGACATTGAAATTGGTGATCGCGTTGCCTATGGCGGCGAAGGCACCGGGCATGCGGAGGCCATTCTCGTCGGCCGCAACCTTGTCGCTAAGGTTCCCGAGGGTGTCTCTTTCGAGCACGCGTGCTTCACCACTCTCGGCAGCATCGCGCTCAATGCAGTCCGCATTGCGAACATTTCGCTGGGAGAAAAGGTAGCAGTCATTGGCTTGGGGCTGGTCGGGCAATTGATCGCCCAGTTGGCGCGCCTGCAGGGTGGAGTCGTGATCGCGACCGATCTTAGAGCTGACCGCGTCGTGCTCGCCGGCCGACTCGGCGCGGACTCTGCGCTCGTGGGCGGTCCGGAATTTGCGCAGCAGCTTAGTTCTCTCACTGGAGGCACCGGTGTCGACTGCGCCATCATCGCCGCTGCGGCCAAATCAGCCGCCCCCTGCCGGCTGGCGGTGGAAATTTGCCGCGACCGCGCCCGCATCGTTGACGTAGGAGTAGTCGAACTCAGCTTCCCCTGGTACGAGAGTTATCTCAAAGAGATTCAGGTCTTCATGGCGCGAGCCTACGGCCCAGGAAGCTACGATGCCAGCTATGAACACCAGGGCCAGGACTATCCTCTTTCCTACGTCCGTTGGACGGAAAAACGCAACATGGAAGAGTTCCTGCGCCTTGCTGCACAGCAAAGCCTGCGCCTCGATGCACTCATCACGCATCGCGTCCCCCTGGAAGACGCAGCCCAGGCTTATGAAATCATTATGGACCCGAGCCAGAGCAGCCTGGCAGTTCTACTAAGCTATCCCGCAGCGGCGGACGCTGTCTCCGTAAAGCGACCGGCCAGCAGGGTTGAAGTCAATCGCGCGGAGGTGGGCGGTTCCGAGATCGGCGTGGCCTTGGTTGGAGCCGGCAACCTGGCTCGCTGGGTTCATTTGCCGAATCTCAAAAAAGCCGCTGGCGTGCGCTTGCGCGCGATTCAGTCGGGCAGCGGTTCGCGCGCCAAGAGTTATGCGTTGCGCTTCGGTGCGGAGTATTGCACGTCGGACTTCGACGAAATCATAGGCAACCCTGCCATTCAGGTGGTCGTGATTGTCAGCCGAAACCAACAGCATGCAGCGCAGGCTTTAGCGGCGCTGCGCGCCGGCAAGCATGTTTTCGTGGAAAAACCGATGGCGCTCAGTAAACAAGAGTGCTCCGACATCTATCAGGCGGTGCGGGAGTCCGGAAAGCAGCTCACCGTCGGATTCAATCGGCGTTATGCTCCGAGCTATATCCGCGTGAAGCAACAGATTGCGCAACGCACGGCTCCGGCAGTCTTGAACTGCCGCATCAATTCCCCGGGCATTTCAGGGTCGTATTGGATGGCCGATCCGGCCATCGGCGGGGCAATCCTCGGTGAGGCCTGCCATTTCGTGGATCTCATGTACTGGCTGCTCGACTCCGAACCAATCGAGGTCTTTGCTTGTTCCCTTCCCCCGGGCAAGAAGGATCCGATCGGCGAAAACAACCTGGCTGCGACATTTTCCTTCGCGGACGGCTCCATCGCCAATCTGACCTATTGTACGGTCGGCAGTCGCACCTCGGCGGGCGAGCGCGTCGAAGCATTTGTTCCAGGAATCGGAGTCACCGCGGAGAACTTCAAAGAGTCGGTGGTCCGCGCCGGTCTCGTACGCAAGAGTTCGAGTTGGTTCGCGGAGAAAGGATACGAAGCTCAGATGCGGTCTTTCTTCTCCGCGCTTCGACTCGGCAAGCCTCCGGACATCACCGTTCGCGACGGCGTGCGTTCTACTCTCGGATGCCTGCGTATGCTGCAGTCCGCGCGCGAGCACTCGCCGTGTTCCCTTGACCTCGACCAATTTCTGACGTCATCTGACTCACAATGAGGGTGCTCCAGCTCGGACCATATCCGCCGCCCCACGGCGGCGTACAGACGAACCTGGTAGCCATTCGCACTTTCCTGTTGAAGCATGGCGTGCCATGCTCGGTCGTCAACATCACCCGTCACCGCAGACCAAATGCTGATGAAGTGTACTATCCGAAAAGCCCCGCTCAATTGCTCCACCTCCTCGCACGGTTGCGATATGACGTGATCCATCAGCACTTCGGCGGAATGCTCACCAACCGCATTCTCGCGTTAAGCTTGGCTTGCACCTCTCGGCCGGGAGCAAAATCCGTGATGACGTTTCATTCCGGTGGGTATCCCTCCACTCCAGAAGGCCGGTTGCTGGGCCCCAACTCGTTCGCCGGCTTCGTCCTGCGGCGCTTTGATGGGCTGATCGCCGTGAATCAGGAGATCATGACCTTCCTCCAAAAGATGAGAGTTTCGCCACACCGCATCCGGCTCATCTCTCCGTACTCCTTCATGACAGAGCCAGCGCCTGGCCCACTTCCAGAGCCCCTATTCGCTTTCTTTGCTCGACATGACCCGGTTCTGATTTCTGCGGGCCAACTCGAGCCAGAATACGATCTCCCTTTGCAAATTGAGACCATGCCGCTCATCCGGAAGAGATTTCCAAATGCAGGGTTGCTCCTGCTTGGATCCGGAAGCCTCAAGGATGAACTAAGAGCAAGAATCCAGCAGCAAGCTTGCGCGGAACACATTTTGCTCCCCGGCGACGTGCCCCACGCGGCTACCATGGAAGTGATGTCCCGCGCGCGGATACTGTTGCGGACGACGCTCTACGATGGCGATGCCATCTCTGTGCGCGAGGCGTTGCAGTTGGGCACACCCGTAATCGCCACTGACAACGGTATGCGCCCCCCCGGCGTCCGTTTGATTCCAAAGTCAGAGCCGCAGGCTCTTTTGCAGGCCGTTGAGCAAGAACTTCAGCATCCAGCCGTGCATAAGGAGCAAGCCGCGCACAACGAAAGCAACCTGCAGGCTGTCTTTGATTTTTATCGGGATCTGGTCGGGGACAAGCTTGGGTAGGATTCCCGTTCAAATCCAGGAGAAGTCGCGCGTCACCAATAACTGCCCGAGAGGCGTCTTCGCCTTCAGGTAGAGCTTCGCGTCGAAGTATTGCTTGTACATGGCGCGCATCCGACGGAGGCCCGGTCGATTGAGCGCATCCTGGTCTTTGGTCGCCAGTTCGTAGCCATTCTCTTGGAGCGTGCGGCCAACCAGGCCCTCAAACATCGCAAGTTCTTCCGCCGAATAACCGGCGCGCCAACGTCCAGTGGGATTGAAGTTTTCTTTCGAACCATCTCCGAAGGATGTGTTGGGAACGCTCACCGAGCCAATTCCCGCTTTCAGGATCTGGTCGTAATCCAGATTCTGTCCAATGAAACGGCCGAGCCTCGCCAACGTTTCTCGCGGCTTCCCGACGAGGTCCTCAAAGTGGACCTCTGTGTAATCGTCGCCCAAATCGCGGCCGTCCAGGCGCCCTTTATTTACCATCCAGTCCCAATAGAGTCCGGCCGCCATTTTTGAGGGTTTGCGGTCCCAAGGCAGGCGGCGGATGTAGCCCTGCTTGTCGGTAGAGAGCGCGACGTCCCGCCCATCACGAATGATGTGAATGACCAGGGCTTCGGGAATCGTCTCTTTGATGCGATGGAGATGCAGCAAATGTTCCGGTGTCGTGTCTGCCCAACGTTCCACTCCCTGTTTCCTGGCCATCTCCGACATGATGATTCGCAGAAAGTCTCCGCCATTTCTGCATTCGCTCATCACCTTCGCAGCGATTTCGTCCTTGTCGAGCCCGGAAAGCGTAAAGAGCCGGCTGTCATACCATGCTTGCAACAGCCGCCGCTTGTTGCGATCGACGGATAGATCTCCGAATCGCGGCTCCAGCAAGTTAATCACATTGGATTCAACTCGATATACCGCAAAATTGCCCGCGGACAACAGCATGTGATAGAGCAGAGTCGTTCCCGATCGCACGCAGCCCAGCACGAACACTGGCGCCACGCTGCGCTCTCTGGCTGCCACATGGCTGCTCGACGCCGTTTCGGTTGAGACGCTTCGCATCATCGAGTTCATTCTTGTTTTGCCTATCTCTCAGTTGGTGCTGGCTTCTGGCAGGGAGGTCATCTCCGCTGGCGGCGCCGGCTTGGTTTCGTGCGACATTACATTCGGGGCCCCGCGTTCGGCATTCCAGTTCGACCGCGACTCCATGAAATTTCTAT
>CAVPNR010000055.1:0-7283 GCA_963706645.1 uncultured Acidobacteriaceae bacterium | reverse complement strand
AGGTATGGACGACCAACTCGATCTGGTCCACCAGCATAGTGGCCAGCGTGAGATCATGACGCGGAGAGAAGCAGATCACGCGGCAAATCCCGGGCTCCGACTCAGCCACCAAAAGGCCCATGCCGTCAACGTCAAGACGCCCAGGCGAGGCTTGCGGTCTTAGAGCTGCGAAGTCGTTTTCGAAGGCGAAAGTGGAATCGTACACGGGATTCTGAATTCCCCCGGCGCGCGTGTTGCCAGGGCACAAGTAGCAGCTTGGATCGTAAGCGGGCTCTTTCGCGGTCGGCAGAGGCGAAACTTCTCCCTGCCACGGCCGCGTCGCTCGATGCGGCGAGACCAGCACCCATTCGTTGGTGAGAGCGTTCAACCGGCGGTGAGGATCCTCGGTAAGCTTCAAGTTTGGCACTCGCAGCATTCTACGACGAGCAGCCTGCCCGATGATTTGCAAGTCGGATGCATGGTCCGGGACGATCCACCGCTCACTCTGGTCTGTGACCAAGCTCACATTCAGCGATTTTTTCGAGTCCTAAAATTTTGGTTAATCTTGGAAAGGAGCTGCCGTGAAATCGGATAGGGTTCGCCTGCTGGTGTTTTCTCTCTTTCTTGCTGTCTTGATCGTGTTTGCTATTGCCTATAGTCCTCCGAACGCATTCAGCCGCCCAGCGAACCAGGGAAACGCCGCCGTAACGTCCACGGGTATCCGCGCCCGCTCACGGTGAGTCAGTTTCGGCCTATAGCTTTGTGCATTTCTTGCATCGCCGTTGCGAGTTGCGGCATGCGCGATCGAACCTCCGATGACGGAACAGCCGAGGCGACTTTCTCCACATGAGCTTGTTGGGGCTTACGGCTTTCGCGAATTGATCATCATCACCGCGAACAACAGCGGAAGATAAATCACGGTGGCCTGCAGAAGCTGACGAGCGCGCATCTTCGAAAGAGCGCTGGAAAGCGGAAGTTTCAGGAACGCCAGACGGATTCCGAAATAAAGCAGCGCGAAGCCTAGTACAACCGCGCCGACCAGATAGATCCGACCAGCCATGCCCATGAAGCTGGGCAGGAGGCTGATGGGAATTAGAGCCACTGAATAGATAAGAATGCGGCGGGCGGTCGAGCGTCCATCTTCCTCCACGACCGGAAGCATCTTCACTCCACCTTTCGCGTAATCGTCCCGATAGAGCCATGCGATGGAGAAGAAGTGGGGGAACTGCCAGATGAAGAGGATGCCGAATAATACGAGCGTGCCCCATTCCAGTTGGCCGCGCGCGGCGGTCCAGCCCAGAACTCCAGGCATCGCTCCAGGAAACGCTCCGACGAACGTGCAGATCGGCGAGATGCGCTTCAGTGGGGTGTAGGCGGCAAGGTAGACAACCGAAGTCAGGAAGGTCAGTAGTCCGGTTAGGGGATTGGTGAAGACCGCGAGGTAAATCGATCCGCCCACCGCGGCCAGAACTCCAACGGCAGTCGCGTGAAACATGCTCATTCGGCCGGCCGGAAGAGGGCGAAGAGCGGTGCGCCGCATATAGGCGTCGACGTCGTGCTCCATGACTTCATTCAAAGCGGCAGTGCCGCTGGAGACGAGTCCGATGCCCAGCAAAGAATGGAATAGCCCCCAGCTAATCCACGACGTGCCTGCCTGGTGCGCGCCGAAGAAATATCCGCACCAAGCGGTCATGACAATCAAAGTGGTGACCCGAAGCTTGGTCAGTTCGGCATAGTCGCGAAGAAGGGAAGTCGCCCTGGTTCGGAAAGCGGAGAGAGGCAGTGTCATCGAGCTCATTAGTTTGGCCGAGTAAATCGTTTTGGAAATCCGTTGACTGACTGTTGCCGAAAAACCACGTACGGACCCCACGCCCGTTACGTGCCCAAGGATTGCATAGGTACTCTGATCATTTTCGAAAGTCAAGCGAAAACACAAACAGTCCGCTGGCAATAAGCTAACACATCCCGTGGCAAAGCCTCGCAACTCCGGCTAATGGCTACCGGACGGCGTTGTGGAATCAAACATTTCCGGCGGATCAAAGAAGCACTTGTGCCAGAGAGCGGAATCCGACAGCGTTCCGGCTCTCCACTGCTGCAGAGTCGGCATCGTAGCGGCGATCATGCCTCCGTCGGCCGAATCAAAAATCACGACGATGCCTGCCAGATCCTGCGGTTTCTGGGCAATCTCCTTGTAACTCTTTTCGAGCAGGAATTTCGTGTACTCAAGCCGTTCCCGGTTGTCCGCGTTCTTCGCGTTGTCGTCGCTCTTCTGTACCGAAAAGATCTTCACGTTCTTGTTCTTGAGGGGCTCCCAGTCTCCCGGGAATGTCGACGCTTCTTCGCGGGTCACGTGGAACAAGTCCGCGGCGGGAGTCAGCCCCTCGACCGCAGGGCCCGCCGCAGTATCGGCGATGCCGTCGGGCATCTCAACGCTGTTCCGCCAAATCCAGCCGCGCGACAGGCCGGAGATGCGAACGTGTACCCAATCAGCGTTAAAATCCAGCATTTCGAATTCGTCGTGCATGCTGGCCAGAAACTGCGGCTTCGCGGTCAGGCTGGGAGTCGAAACCACAGGCGTGCCCGATTTCTTCACGGCGATCAGGTTCTTGGGGTGAGCGGTGTTCTTCAGAATCTCTTGCAGGCTGTCAGCTTCTGCCTGCAAAGCGCTGTTCGACTTTTCGGACGCAGCTCCTGGCGAGGGCCCGTTCGCGTGTAACTGGTCTGCCAAGCCTTGGCTCACCGACGAGGAAAAGGTTCGATCGGTTTCTGGGAACTTTGGGGCCGGCGCAGAAATGGATGGTTCCGTCGATGGGGGAATCGGAGAGGTCGGTTTCGGGCTCGCCACCGCAGGGGTTCGGCTGCTACTAACTGCGGGAGCCTTAGCCAGTTGTTCCGCCAGTTGATCGAGCAAGTCGGTCTCGAGGCGACCGTTCGAGGCCAACAGTTGGTATCCGGAGTGGGAGCCCGCCGGATCGTCGTACCACGCGGTGACCTTGGTGGTAATCCGCACTAAGGAGCCGCCGGATGCTGTCGAAATTACTTGAATGGTTGACTGGTAGTAGCCACGCTGGTAGCGGTCCAGAGGGTGGTCCCCGGGCTTGGCGAATCCATCCAGCACCGGAAGGTGGCCTGCCAGACCGCTCTGCAGGGAGGCTAGGGCCTTCTCGACCGTGCTCTTGGACTGCGGGAATGTGCGCTCGTACGAGCCGTTTTGCCCCAGAACGACCGCGGCAAAAACAAACGTGCCCCACGCGAGCGCTTTCCATGCGCCACGCGACCTCGTTCTCGACGGGGTTGTCATGGTACCAACTCCAACTCGTCACGCAGGATCCAGCCGTGTTGGCCTTCGTGGGTTTCGACTCCAAGCCAATACGTCGTCGAAATCACGATGAGCACCTCGGTTCCGGTCGGCAGAGATTGTAGAGTGCTGGCGGTGTGGAAGGGCGCGGCTTTGAGCGCCGCTCCTGGCGATTTTACGACCCGCTGAACCTGCCGCCGAAGATCCTGTACTCGCTGTTCCAGGGTCTGTGGCGTAGGAGTCTCGACCATGCTCGGCTGAAGAACAGGACTGGCATTGTTTTCGGGGGCCGGTTGAATGGCAGAGGGAGTCTGATCTGCCAGGGCAGGCTGTTGCTTGCTGACGGACTGCTCCTGTTTTTCCTTTTCAGCCTCGATGGTCTGGGCCCTCATGGACTCGATGGCGTCCAAGTGGTCGTGAATGTCCTTGTACTCAGCGCTTTCGACGGAGCCATTGGAGGCGTGGGTGATCCGACGGAAATCCTCGGCAAAGCGAGCATCGATGCGAAGTACGGTGTTCTTATCGCCCTGGGGTTGCACGACGTAGCGAACGACAAGCGTGCCGACATCACTGCTGTCCTTGAAATTTCTCGGGTCGATCGCCTTCAGGCGAACCTTGTAGAAAACTTTGCCTCCTTCGGTCCACGCCGGAAACACCTTCGTGGAAGTGGCCGGTTCCGCCCCGGTAATGTATTCGTCCTTGTTGTACTCTTTGGTTCCCCGGATTAGCCCGTTTTGGATTACGTCTTGCACCACCTGGGTGACTTCGCTCTCGGGGAACGGAAGATTCACGATCAGGCCGGCGCCGTACTGAGTGGCATCCTTCTCCCGGGAGGGCAGAGCGAAGGCGACGGCCGATAAGATCAAGATCGTAGCGGTTTTCCACAGGATGCCCGGCGCTAGACCGAAGGTCCCGCAAGAATGCCAAGGCCTCCTGGCCACGATTTTCGAGTTCCCCACGAGGTATCCCCTGTTGCACCCTCAGATTCTCAACTCTGGCAGGGGCTGTCAACCCCACTACGGTTGTTTTGACGTGGAGACAAACAATACCGCCGGATTTTACCTTGTCAAGAAATTGTAAAAAAATATCGGGTGACCCCTTGCAAGTCGTTGCGACGTCGTAGTACGATTCCGCTCCGGTACGGTGGTAGGACCTTTTCACGAAGCAAAATCGGTTTAGGTCCAGGTTTCTGAAGCCCCCCATGTGAGAAGGGGTTCTGCATATGGGGCTCGACGTTGAGACTCAATCTTGCCTTTTGCATTGTGGGAATGCAGTTCAAAAAATTGCGTGAGGAGTTTGGCATGCGAATGGGGAAGCAGTTACGCCTTTGTGGGAAGGCGCCGTGGTTGAAGCATTTCCTGACCATGGCACTTGTCGTAGTCTTCCTGATCCTGAGCGGCAGCCAGAACGCGAATGCCCTTCCGGCATTTGCTCGCAAGTACGGCCTGCGCTGCTCGGCTTGCCACGAATCCTGGCCCATGTTGAACTACTTTGGCCAGAAGTTCAAAGACAACGGCTACCAGCTCATGAATGACAGGGATTCCCCGATCTGGCAGAACCCGGGGTACTGGCCAGTTACGTTCCGGATCATCCCGATCTGGCACCGGGTGAGTACCGGCAAGGTCGAGGTCGATACCTACGCTGGGGGTACCGCTACGGGTTCTGCGATCCAGCGCGTGACCACCTCTGGCTTTGACATCAGCGGCCTGGACTTCCATACGGGGGGCACGCTGGAGAAGAACTTCTCGTTCTATGTGCTGCCGTCGTCCGACGCTACCGCGTCCTTCCACTTTGAAACTGTGATGGCTCGACTGGATAACCTGTTCGGCAGTCCCTGGCTGAACGTGAAGCTGGGCAAATTCGAACTCGATAACCTGTTGTCGGAAAAGCGCATCCTGACGCTGACCGGCAATGGAGGTATCTACCAGCTCTATCACTTCATTCCGGTCGGCGATGGCAACATCTTCGGTCAAATCGGCGACAACCAACTCGGCGTTGAAGTGATGGGGCACTCGTACAACGACCGGACCCGATACTCTGCGGCCTTGCTCAGCAGCAATGACGGAACCCCGGGCTTGCCCTATGGCAGCGCCTATACCGGTTTCTTCACGTTCAGCCAGGCGTTCGACGTGGGAAAGCTGGGGGTGGACCGCATCGGTGCATACGCAATGGTCGGGCAGGCGCCGACGTACTACCTGACACAGAGCGGCACGCCACTCGCGGGGTCGGGGATCAGTAATAAGGGGTTCAGCCGCGAAGGTTTTGTGGGGCAATTCTACTTCGGCCAGCATTTCGATGTTCAGGTGGTTACGCAGCACGGTTCGGACGACGCATGGTTCGGGCAGGGATATGGCGACCCGATCGACAATCTCGGTGCCCCGAACAACGTGCCCGGCAACACCCTTCCGGTCGGGGCCCAGGCACCGAGCTGGAACGGCGTTACGGTTGAGGGTCACTACGTTTACAGTCCGCAGCTGATCTTCATCGGGCGGTACGAGACGGTCAAAATGTCGCAACAGGCCAATGGACCGACTTCGGCCAATCCCTCGGCTTCGAACCTGGGCAATCTCTCAACCTACACGATCGCTTTCCGTTATAACCCGTTCATGACCAGCCGGGCTGGTTTTGCCTGGCACAACGAGTACAACTGGCTGCACCAGGACGGCACCGGTCCCATGCTTGGTCTCAACACGACCAACGTGAATACCAGCGAAGTGCTAACCGGGTTTGACTTCGACTTCTAGAGAGGGAGACATGCGGAAAATATTGGGTAAGTGGTCTCTTTTACTGAGCGCAGCCGTGCTCCTGGCGGTGCCGCAGATTTCCTGGGCGCAGGTCTCGAGCATTCAACTGGAAACGTGGCTGAATTCGCCTGCAGCGACTAGTCGAGTAGGCGACGTCACCGGAGACGCTAAGGCAGCTGCCGCACCCTATCGCAGATATTGCGTCGGCTGCCATGGTGTGTTGGGTGATGGGAATGGCGAAAACGCTGTTTGGCTTGACCCCAAGCCACGCGATTTCCAGTTGGGTGTGTTCAAGTGCCGCTCCACTCCGACGGGAACCTTGCCAACGGATCAGGACCTGTTCGACACGATTGCTCGCGGCATGGACCGCTCGAACATGCCTCAGTGGAGCACATTCACCAAGGACGAGCGCGCAAACTTGGTGGCATGGATCAAGCATTTCTCGCCGCGTTGGCAGACCGAAAAAGCAGGAGCGCCCATCACGATTCCTCCCGAACCGGAAGTTACCCCGGAGCGCATCAAAGCTGGCCGGGAGGTGTTTGCCCGCGTGCAATGTTGGAAGTGCCACGGAGTGCAGGGAATGGCCAATGGTCCTTCTGCGGCGACGCTCACGGACGATCTGGGCCGCCCGATTCAGCCTTTCAACTTCACTGACGGATCTCGCCCCAAATGCGGCGACACCGATCAGGACATCTACAGAATCTTCATGACCGGCTTGGATGGCACTCCGATGCCGTCGTTTGCCGACAACATCAAACCCGATGAGGCGTGGGATTTGGTCTTCTATCTTCGCACATTCATGTCTCAGAAAAGCAAAGAAAAAGAGATGGCAAAGACGCTTAATCTGAAGCCCGTGGATCCGAATGCGCCGGCGGGCCAACAGTAGCGCTTGGATTGGCATCGCAACGTAGTGTCAACCTAATAGTTCCGTAAGGGGAGATTTCTCAAATGAAGATGCAGAATCAGTTAGTAGCTGTTCTATCGGCGGGGCTCGTTGTCTCCTGTGGTGCGCTCTTTCTGGGGCAGAAAGTCAGCGCCGCTGGAGAAGGAAAAATCACGGGCACAGTCAAACTCGATGGTGCAGCGCCTCACATGAGGGGCATCGATATGTCCAAGGACCCCTATTGCGTGAAGGCCAATTCGGCTGCGCCCGCGCACCTGCAAACCTATGAGGTGGGTCAGAACGGCGGGCTGGAGAACGCTGTGCTCTACATATCCGAAGGCTGGACCGGGCCTGCGTTAGCATCAACGGAGGTACCAAT
>CAVPNR010000054.1:0-35060 GCA_963706645.1 uncultured Acidobacteriaceae bacterium | reverse complement strand
GCTCGTCCTCTTCAGAGCCTCTGATCTGATTTCGTTTGCGATACATCACGAAAATCACGCCTACGGAGCCGAGTGTGGGAGGGGCAATCAGGATCAGGATTCCGCTCTTCAGGGCCTGAATCATACGCGATCCTGAGGCTGCAGCTTGCGTATAGCAAAGAGAGCAACTCTGCGCCCATACCGGGACTGGAGCCAGGAGGATGAAGGATCCCACAAGCGCGATGCCCAAAATCCAGATTGTTCGTGAGAACTTCATCGTCAACCTCTTTTCCCAGCCAACGAACTGCCCCAGACTACTTAGCCCATGGTACGCCATTGGATAGGCGGAAACTGTCGGACCAGCCATATTGCATACCGAGAATCACAGCAACCGTAAACATCAGCACAAACCACTTCAGACCGCGATTTTCCGAGAGGTGCATGAAGAACAAGAGCGCGATACCCGCCTCGATCACCGCTACCGTCAGCATGCGGACGAGCATTTGTGACGCATTGATATCTTGATACGCAATAAAGAACTGAATGGCCGCCAGGACCAGCAGACTCACGTAGACAGCAACATCTTTGCCAATTCCATTGCTCTTATGCGTTTCGGAGGTCGTCATTGTGATTTCCTGCCCCTTTCCACCTTAGTGAGCCAGATTCAAGAGATAGATCAACGGCACTACGAACATCCAAACCAGGTCCACGAAGTGCCAATAGAGCCCAGTCACTTCCAGGTCGTCGGCGCCATAGCGACCGCCGCTATAACGGATCCCGACTGCGATGAGCGCAACCACGCCACCCGTTACGTGCAGCAAATGCAAGCCGGTGATGCTAAAAAATGCCGAGCTGAAAAGAGGCGTGCCCCATGGATTGTGGAAAAGATTCGCGCCTTCCGCGATCATTCCCATCCACTCACGAATGTGCAGGATGGCGAACAAGATCCCGAGCACGGCGGTAATCATCGTCCAGCGAAACGCGCCGGCTTTGTCGCCTTTCTGCGCCGACCGCACTCCAATCAGCATCGTCAGGCTGCTCGTCAGCAGGATGAATGTCATTAGCGCCACGTTCGTGATGCTGTGGAACGGTCTTGGCCAATCCGGAGTCGCGTTGCGAATAAACCCGTAGGCGACGAGACATCCCGCAAACGTGGCGCTGTCTGCGATGATGAATAGCCACATCGCCATTTTTTTGGCCGAAACCGAGAATGTGGGCGCAGTCATTACGTCGGTCGCCTCGGATCGCGACACTTGCGCGTGGATTGAAAGATCTGCCTGGCTCACGATGCCTCCTACCCTCGACTTTGTTAGAGCTTCATCCAAAGCAGCAAAAGCAGATACAACCACAGAGCACCCATGAAGTGCCAGTAACGGGAAGTGGCGTCCAGAGTGCTCCGTCGCAGCACGGAGTGATTCAGTTTGCTGATTACACGTACAAGACCGCCAAGCCCGCCGAATACATGCAACGCATGAGCTACCGTCAGCACATAGAAGAACGAATAGCTTACGTTGGTGGCGAGGCCGAATCCTTGAGACTTCAATTGCACCCAGGCAAAGGTTTGCCCGGCAACAAAGAGCAACCCGAGACACAATGTGATATAGAGCCAGCGGGCCGGCTTCTCAGCCCGATTTCGACTGCCGCCCATAAAGGCCGCGATCCGGCGGCGCGAGAGCTCTAACGTGACGCTGCTGGCAACAATCAGAAGACTGTTCAGGTAAAGCACGGGGGGAGGGTAATATGCCGCCAGTCCTGCGCAGATCCCTGACGAACGATCAGGGCGCTCGTGAAAGCAGCAAACGTCATCGTGATCGCCGCCAGGCCGACCCAGATGCCAGTGCTCGCGGGCGGCGGAGAGTAATCCTTCACTCTGCGCAGTTCTCCATCGGCGGGACCCAGACTGCGCCACCCCCCGTTTCCAGAATTGTGGCGGGGTAAACGATCAGGTCCGATTGTCGGCGGTGGTTGAATTGTTGTAGCCATACTTCTAAATCTCCCGGGTTCAAACCCTCGTTGCAGGCAAACTACTTCTCTTCATTCGGACTGTTTATCTTTTCCGGTGACGTCTGCATCACGTAATCGGTGCTTGCACCCTCGACGCTGTATTGATAGGGATCGTGATACACGACCGGCATTTTGTCTCCAAAGTTATTGTGGGGCGGCGGCGTAGCCGTGCTCCACTCGAGTGAAGTGCCCTCCCACGGATTATCCGTTGCAGGAGTTCCCTTGAAGCGACTGTAGATCAGGTTGTAAATGAAAATGAATTGGGCGAACCCGGTGAGCACGGCTGCAATGGTGATGAATTTATGCACCGGGATCAGCGGGATCAGGTAGTCGTCGGTGAATGCCTGGTAGCGGCGAACATTACCGGCAATTCCCAGGTAGTGGAATGGCATGAAAATGCAATAGGTGCCGACGAAGCTCAACCAGAAGTGGAGTTTGCCCAAACCTTCGTTCATCATGCGTCCAGTCATCTTCGGGAACCAGAAGTAAGTACCGGAGAAAATACCGAAGATTGCCGCGACTGCCATCACCAGGTGGAAGTGGCCCACCACGAAATAGGTCGCGTGCAGCATGATGTCGATCGAAGGTTGCGCCAGGAAAAACCCGCTGACGCCGCCACTAATGAACATCGAAATAAATCCCAGCGCGAACAGTGACGCCGAGTTAATCCGCAACTTGGAACCATACAAGCTACCCAGCCACATCAGCACAACGATCGTGGAAGGAATCGTGATGATGAGTGTTGGAAACGAGAAAGCCAGCGAGGAGAAAGGGTTCATCCCGCTGACAAACATATGGTGTCCGTACACCATGTAGCTGAGAACCGCCAGCGATCCCATCGAATAAATCAGCACTCGATGGCTGAGCATCGGCTTGCGCATGTTGGTGATAAGCACGTGGGAAACGATTCCCATGCCCGGCACGATTGCGATGTACACCTCGGGATGTCCGAAGAACCAGAACAGATGTTGCCACAGCAAGGTTGATCCGCCGGAATGAGGTAACAACTGGCCATTGATTACGAGGTTCGAAGGCACGAAGAAGCTGGTTCCAGCGACGTGATCAAGAATGAGCAGAATGCAGGCCGGCATCAGCACGGCAAATGCAGTCAAGCCCATCACGGAGGTGATAAACCAGCCCCATGCGCTGAGTGGCAACCGCATCAGCGACATGCCTTTGGTTCTCATGTCGAGAGTGGTCGTGATGAAGTTCAACGACCCCAGCAACTGGCCGACGCAAAAGATTGCGATCGAAGCAGCCCACAGAACTACACCTAAACCCTGCCCTGGACCTGATACGGCGCCTACGGCACTCAATGGCGCGTATTGTGTCCATCCGCCCAAGGTAGGTCCGTCTGCGACAAAGAACGAGGAAATCATCACCAGGAAGGCCACGAAGGTGACCCAGAACGACATCATGTTGAAATGCGGAAAAGGCATGTCTTCCGCACCCACCTGGATGGGTAAAAAGAAATTGCCAAAGGCTGCGAACGGGGCGGTGGTGAGCACAAAGAAGACCATGATCGTTCCATGCATGGTCATCAACTGCAGGTAATACTCCGGCGTCATGACATTGCCGGGGGCACCAGTATTCGAAAGGAAGTGCAGGCCCGGAATCGCATAATTCGCCCACCCCAAGTGGATTCGCATCACCCAGGAGAGCACCATGCCCCACACCACCGCGATCAAGGCCAGCGCGTAATACTGCTTGCCAATCACCTTGTGGTCAATACTGAAGATGTGCTTGCGGATAAAACTGGTCGGGGCTCCGTGCACCGCGTGTGCCGTGTCGTGCATTGCGCTCACCTCAAGAAATAGTTGAATTGTCCAGATGCTGCGCCGACAGCTACTGCAATGCGGCCTGCTGTTTCAGCCAGGCATCATAATCCTCCTGGCTCATCACTTCGAGATACGCCTTCATGTTGTAGTGACCCAGGCCACAAAGCTGAGTGCAGACGATTTCATACTTTCCGACTTTCGTTGCGGTGAAATGAACCGAGAGATCCAGACCCGGCACGAAGTCTTGCTGGACCCGCAACTCCGGTACGAAGAAGGAATGTCCGACGTCCTTGGAATGCATTAACAGGTGGACCTCGCGGTTCACCGGAATCGCCATTTCGGCAGTCACGATGTCGTCTTTGGAATCCTGATCGTGGGTTTGATCCAGTCCAAAGAAGTTGGCGTTGGCCTCATTGATCTGGTCAGCGTGCAGCGGTCCGAACTTTCCATCCGGGCCGGGATAGCGGAAATAGAAAGCAAACTGTCCCGCCTGGACCTGGACCTGCAAGGCGTTGGCCGCGGGCGGAGTGAAATAAACGCTGGCCCAAGCTTTGGCTCCGAACACGCCCAGAGCCAGAACCTCCGTCCCGACCAGCAGGAACGCGGCAATCACCAGCCCTCTCGCTCCACCGGGAAAATTCTTGGTCTTGGTGCCAGGCGCCGCATTGGAGAACTTCCAGATGAAGAAGGCCAGCAGAAACTGAGCAGCCAGGAAGGAAATACCCGCTTCTGCCATCGTATCGGCATACTGCTCATCGATCAACGCACCATGGGTCGAGATGTCCTGCGGCAAATGCCAGGTGTGCATCACGATGGGAATCGCCGAACCGATTGCGATCAGAATGATCGTTACCGCGAATATCTTCGCCATATCGCTCCGCCTTTGGCCAATTTAGCTCGGAACTATTGAAAAATCGCCGCAGCCGGTCAAGACTGCGGCGCTTTCACGACGTCCCGTTCGAACCGCGCAAAATGCGAATCTACTTCGCCTTAAAAGTGAAGTCGGCGGTACCCGGCTTGCCCGCGGCAACCGTAACTTTTTGGGTCATGGTTTGATCGGGTTCGTGCCAGGCTGTGACCGTGTAATTTCCCGGCGGCACGTTGTTGATGGTGTAGTTGCCATTTGCGTCCGTCGTCGCGTACGGACCCTTCACCACCACATGCCATCCATGCATCCAGGGGTGAATATTGCATTGCACTGGAATCACCTCCGGATTCTTCCAACTCTTCTCGATGGGCGCGGCTCCCGGGGGCTGCGATTGATTCCATGGGATGTTCCCCGTCATTGGATTCGGAAGCGGATGAATGTTGTGGGTGGTTTGATCGCTGGTCACCACCTTGAATTGCTGCCCGGCATCGAGCGCCAAAACGTGGGGCGTGTACATGCAGTTCTTCTGATCAAATACTGGCACCTCGGTCGATGCGGTCGCAGGCCCGGTCCAACCTTCGGAAATGTACAGCACAGCGTTCTCCAGCCCGCCGTTCTGACCCACTTCATAGGTCTGCAGGTGCGCGGGCGAAGCCGAATTGGCCTTCACGCAATATGGGTCCTTGGACATATCGATACCCCTCATGTGAGGCGCGGCACCATCAAGTTTGACTGTGCCGGTGATTTTTCCTTCTCCAGCGGCGCTGACTCTCTGCCCCAGAAAATGCGCACAACAGGAAACAACAAGCCCTGCCGATAGAACAGCCACCAACTTATTCTGCATCTTCATTTGAGAAATCTCCCCTTACGGAACTACAGGTTGACCCTACGTTGCGATGCCAATCTGAGCGCTACTGTTGGCCCGCCGGCGCGTTCGGATCCACGGGCTTCAGATTGAGCGTCTTTGCCATCTCTTTTTCTTTGCTTTTCTGAGACATGAATGTGCGCAGATAGAAGACCAAATCCCACGCCTCATCAGGTTTGATATTGTCGGCAAACGACGGCATCGGAGTGCCATCCAAGCCGGTCATGAAGATCCTGTAGATGTCCTGATCGGTGTCGCCGCATTTCGGGCGGCTTCCGTCAGTGAAGTTGAAGGGCTGAATCGGGCGGCCTAGATCATCAGTAAGGGTCGCCGCCGACGGTCCGTTGGCCATTCCCTGCACTCCGTGGCACTTCCAACACTGCACGCGGGCAAACACATCACGGCCTGCCTTAATGCGCTCCGGGGTAACCTCCGGCTCGGGAGGAATCGTGATGGGCGCTCCTGCTTTTTCGGTCTGCCAGCGTGGCGAGAAATGCTTGATCCATGCCACCAAGTTTGCGCGTTCGTCCTTGGTGAAGGTGCTCCACTGCGGCATGTTCGAGCGGTCCATGCCGCGACCAATCGTGTCGAACAGGTCCTGATCCGTCGGCAAGGTTCCCGTCGGAGTGGAGCGGCACTTGAACACGCCCAACTGGAAATCGCGAGGCTTGGGGTCAAGCCAAACAGCGTTTTCGCCATTCCCGTCGCCCAACACACCATGGCATCCGACGCAATATCTTCGGTAGGGCATGGCAGCTGCCTTGGCGTCTCCGGTGACATCGCCTACACGACTGGTCGCTGCAGGCGAATTCAGCCAAGTTTCCAGTTGATAGCTCGTGAGCTGCGCCCAGGAAATCTGCGGCACAGCCAGAAGTACGGCTGCGTTCAGCAAAAGAGACCACTTCCCCAATATTTTCCGCATGTCTCCCTCTCTAGAAGTCGAAGTCAAACCCGGTTAACACTTCGCTGGTATTCACGTTGGTCGTGTTGAGACCAAGCATGGGACCGGTGCCGTCCTGGTGCAGCCAGTTGTACTCGTTGTGCCAGGCAAAACCAGCCCGGCTGGTCATGAACGGGTTGTAACGGAATGCGATCGTATAGGTTGAGAGATTGCCCAGATTCGAAGCGGAAGGGTTGGCCGAAGTCGGTCCATTCGCCTGTTGCGACATTTTGACCGTTTCGTATCGACCGATGAAGATCAGCTGCGGACTGTAAACGTAGTGACCCTCGACCGTAACGCCATTCCAACTCGGAGCCTGCGCCCCGACCGGAAGGGTGTTGCCGGGCACGTTGTTCGGGGCGCCAGGATTATCGATCGGGTCGCCATATCCCTGCCCGAACCATGCGTCATCGGAACCGTGCTGGGTAACCACCTGAACATCGAAATGCTGGCCGAAATAGAATTGCCCGACAAAGCCTTCGCGGCTGAATCCCTTATTGCTGATCCCCGACCCCGCGAGTGGCGTACCGCTCTGCGTCAGGTAGTACGTCGGCGCCTGCCCGACCATTGCGTATGCACCGATGCGGTCAACCCCCAGCTTTCCCACGTCGAACGCCTGGCTGAACGTGAAGAAACCGGTATAGGCACTGCCGTAGGGCAAGCCCGGGGTCCCGTCATTGCTGCTGAGCAAGGCCGCAGAGTATCGGGTCCGGTCGTTGTACGAGTGCCCCATCACTTCGACGCCGAGTTGGTTGTCGCCGATTTGACCGAAGATGTTGCCATCGCCAACCGGAATGAAGTGATAGAGCTGGTAGATACCTCCATTGCCCGTCAGCGTCAGGATGCGCTTTTCCGACAACAGGTTATCGAGTTCGAACTTACCCAGCTTCACGTTCAGCCAGGGGCTGCCGAACAGGTTATCCAGTCGAGCCATCACAGTTTCGAAGTGGAACGACGCGGTCTCATCGGAGGAGGGCAACACATAAAACGAGAAGTTTTTTTCCAACGTGCCGCCCGTATGGAAGTCGAGACCGCTGATGTCAAAACCGGAGGTAGTAACCCGTTGCACCGCCGAACCCGTAGCGGTCCCCCCGGCGTACGTATCGACCTCGACCTTGCCGGTACTCACCCGGTGCCAGATCGGGATGATCCGGAACGTAACTGGCCAGTACCCCGGGTTCTGCCAGATCGGGGAATCCCTGTCGTTCATCAGCTGGTAGCCATTGTCTTTGAATTTCTGACCAAAATAATTCAACATCGGCCATGATTCGTGGCAAGCCGAGCAGCGCAGTCCATACTTGCGAGCGAACGCCGGAATGGCGTTCGCGTGCTGGCTGCCGCTCAGGATCAGGAAGACTACGACAAGTGCCATGGTCAGGAAATGCTTCAACCACGGCGCCTTCCCACAAAGGCGTAACTGTTTCCCCATTCGCATGCCAAACTCCTCACGCAATTTTTTGAACTGCATTCCCACAATGCAAAGGCAAGATTGAGTCTCAACGTCGAGCCCCATATGCAGAACCCCTTCTCACATGGGGGGCTTCAGAAACCTGGACCTAAACCGATTTTGCTTCGTGAAAAGGTCCTACCACCGTACCGGAGCGGAATCGTACTACGACGTCGCAACGACTTGCAAGGGGTCACCCGATATTTTTTTTACAATTTCTTGACAAGGTAAAATCCGGAGGTATTGTTTGTCTCCACGTCAAAACAATCGTAGTGGGGTTGACAGCCCCTGCCAGAGTTGAGAATCTGAGGGTGCAACAGGGGATACCTCGTGGGGAACTCGAAAATCGTGGCCAGGAGGCCTTGGCGTTCTGGCGGGACCTTAGGTCTGGCGCCGGGCATCCTGTGGAAAACCGCTACGATCCTGATCTTTTCGGCCGTCGCCTTCGCTCTGCCCTCCCGGGAGAAGGACGCCACTCAGTACGGCGCCGGTCTGATCGTGAATCTTCCGTTCCCCGAGGGCGAAGTCACCCAAGTGGTGCAGGACGTAATCCAGAACGGGCTCATCCGGGGAACCAAAGAGTACAACAAGGACGAATACATTACCGGGGCGGAACCGGCCACTTCCACGAAGGTGTTCCCGGAGTGGACCGAAGGAGGCAAAGTTTTCTACAAGGTTCGCCTGAAGGCGATCGACCCGAGAAATTTCAAGGACAGCAGTGATGTCGGCACGCTCGTCGTGCGCTACGTCGTGCAGCCCCAGGGCGACAAGAACACCGTGCTTCGCATCGATGCTCGCTTTGCCGAGGATTTCCGCCGGATCACCCACGCCTCCAATGGCTCGGTCGAAAGCGCTGAGTACAAGGACATTCACGACCACTTGGACGCCGTCGAGTCGATGAAGGCTCAGACCCTCGAGGCCCTCAAGGAAAAACAGGAGCAGTCCACCAGCACGCACCAGCCTCCGATTGCAGACGAAACACCCTCCAGCGTTGTTCAGGCGGAGCCTGTAAAAACTTCCACTCCTGTTCCTCAGCCGAGCATGGTGGAGGCTTCTACGCCACAGACCTTGGAACAGCGAGTCCAGGATCTTCGGCGGCAGGTTCAGCGGGTCGTAAAATCGCCAGGCGCGGCGCTCAAATCCGCGCCCTTCCACACCGCCAGCACTCTACAATCTCTGCCGACCGGAACCGAGGTGCTCATCGTGATCTCGACGACGTATTGGCTTGGAGTCGAAACTCACGAAGGCCAGCACGGCTGGATCTTGCGTGACGAGTTAGCATTAGTACCATGACAACCCTGGCGAGAACGACGTGGCATGGCGCATGGAAAGCGCTGGCGTGGGGCACTTTTGTTTTTGCCGCGGTCGTTCTGGGGCAAAACGGCCCCTATGAGCGCACATTCCCGCAGTCCAAGAGCACAGTCGAGAAGGCCTTGGCCGCCGTGCAGAGTGGTCTCGCAGGCCACCTTCCGGTGCTGGACGGTTTCGCCAAGCCCGGGGACCACCCTCTGGACCGCTACCAGCGCGGCTACTATCAGTCGACCGTCCAAGTAACTTCGACGGCATCCGGCGGATCCTTGGTACGGATTACCACCAAGGTCACCGCGTGGTACGACGATCCGGCGGGCTCCCATTCCGGATACCAACTGCTGGCCTCGAACGGTCGCCTCGAAGCCGATTTGCTTGATCAACTGGCGGAACAACTGACTAAGGCTCCCGGAGTTAGTAGCAGCCGAACTCCTACAGCGGCGGCTCTGAAACCGGCCCCGTCCACTCCCCCATCGACGGAACCATCCATTTCTGCGCCGGCACCTAAGTTCCCAGAAACCGATCGAACCTTTTCGTCGTCGGTGAGCCAAGGCTTGGCCGACCAGTTACACGCGAACGGAGCCCTCTCCAGACGCTGCGTCCGAAAAGTCGAACAGCGCCTTGCAAGCGGAAGCCGACAGCCTGCAAGAGATTCTCAAGAATACCGCTCACCCCAAGAACCTGATTGCCGTTAAGAAATCGGGCACGCCTGTAGTTTCGACTCCCAGCCTGACCGCGAAGCCGCAGTTTCTGGCCAGCATGCACGACGAATTTGAAATGCTGGATTTTAACGCTGATTGGGTACACGTTCGCATCTCCGGCCTGTCGCGCGGCTGGATTTGGCGGAACAGCGTCGAGATGCCCGACGGCATCGCCGATACTGCGGCGGGTCCTGCGGCCGCAGGGCTGACTCCCGCGGCTGACTTGTTCCACGTGATCCGCGAAGAGGCGTCGACATTTCCGGGAGACTGGGAGCCCCTCAAGAACAAGAACGTGAAAATCTTTTCGGTACAGAAGAGCGACGACAACGCGAAGAGCGCGGACAACCGGGAACGGCTTGAGTACACGAAATTCCTGCTCGAAAAGAGTTACAAGGAAATTGCCCAGAAACCGCAGGATCTGGCAGGCGTCGTCGTGATTTTTGATTCTGCCGACGGAGGCATGATCGCCGCTACGATGCCGACTTTGCAACAGTGGAAAGCCGGAACGCTGTCGGACTCCGCGCTCTGGCACAAGTGTTTCTTTGATCCGCCGGAAATGCTTGATTCCACAACGCCGTCGGGTAGCCATTAGCGGGAGCTGCGAAGCTTTGCCGCCGGATGTGTTAGCTTATTGCAAGCGGACTGTTTGTGTTTTCACTTGACTTTCGAAAATGATCAGAGTACCTATGCAATCCTTGGGCACGTAACGGGCGTGGGGTCCGTGCGTGGTTTTTCGGCAACAGTCAGACAACGGATTTCCAAAACGATTTACGCGGCCAAACAATGAGCTCGATGACACTGCCTCTCTCCGCTTTCCGAACCAGGGCGACTTCCCTTCTTCGCGACTATGCCGAACTGACCAAGCTTCGGGTCACCACTTTGATTGTCATGACCGCTTGGTGCGGATATTTCTTCGGCGCGCACCAGGCAGGCACGTCCTGGATTAGCTGGGGGCTATTCCATTCTTTACTGGGCATCGGACTCGTCTCCAGTGGCACTGCGGCTTTGAATGAGGTCATGGAGCACGATGTCGACGCCTACATGCGCCGCACCGCTCTTCGCCCTCTTCCGGCCGGCCGCATGAGTATGTTTCACGCGACTGCCGTTGGCGTTTTGGCTGCCGTGGGTGGATCGATTTACCTCGCGATCTTCACCAATCCCCTGACCGGACTACTGACTTTCCTGACTTCGGTTGTCTACCTTGCCGCTTACACCCCACTGAAGCGCATCTCGCCGATCTGCACGTTCGTCGGAGCGTTTCCTGGAGCGATGCCGGGAGTTCTGGGATGGACCGCCGCGCGTGGCCAACTAGAATGGGGCACGCTCGTATTGTTCGGCATCCTCTTCATCTGGCAGTTCCCCCACTTCTTCTCCATCGCATGGCTCTATCGGGACGATTACGCGAAAGGTGGAGTGAAGATGCTTCCGGTCGTGGAAGAAGATGGGCGCTCGACCGCCCGCCGCATTCTCATTTATTCAGTGGCTCTAATTCCCATCAGCCTGCTGCCCAGCTTCATGGGCATGGCGGGCCGGATCTATCTGGTCGGCGCGGTTGTACTGGGCTTCGCACTGCTTTATTTCGGAATCCGGCTAGCGTTCCTGAAACTTCCTCTTTCCAGCGCTCCTTCGAAGATGCGCGCTCGTCAGCTTCTGCAGGCCACCGTGATTTATCTTCCGCTGTTGTTTGCGGTGATGATGATCAACTCGCTGAAAGCCGTAAGCTCCGACACGCTCATGTGGAGAAAGTCGCCTCGCCTGTCCCGTCGATCCGAGGTTCGATCGCGCATGCCGGAACTCGCGACGGCGATGCAGGAATTGCACAGAGCTATAGACCGAACTGACTCACTGTGAGCGGGTGCGGGATAGCCGTGGACGTTACGGCGGCATTTCCCTGGTTCGCTGGGCGGCTGAATGCGTTCGGAGGACTATAGACAATAGCAAATACGATCAAGACAGCAAGAAAGAGAGAAAACACGAGCAGGCGAACCTTGTCCGATCTCACGGCAATTCCTTTCCAAGATTCACCAAAATTTTAAGACTCGAAGAAATCGCTGAATGTGAGCTTGGTCACAGACCGGCGTGAGCGGTGGATCGTTCCGGACCTTGCATCCGACTTGCAAATCATCGGGTAGGCTACTCGTCGTAGAATGCTGCGAGGCCAAACTTGAAGCTCACTCGAAGATCCTCACCGCCGGTTGAACGCTCTCACCAACGAATGGGTGCTGGTCTCGCCGCATCGAGCGACGCGGCCGTGGCAGGGAGAAGTTTCGCCTCTGTCGACCGCGAAAGAGCCCGCTTACGATCCAAGCTGCTACTTGTGCCCTGGCAACACGCGCGCCGGGGGAATTCAGAATCCCGAGTACGATTCCACTTTCGTCTTCGAAAACGACTTCGCAGCTCTAAGAGCCGCAAGCCTCCCCTGGGCGTCTTGACGTTGAGAGCATGGGCCTTGCTGGTGGCGGAGTCGGAGCCCGGGATTTGCCGCGTGATCTGCTTCTCTCCGCGTCACGATCTCACGCTGGCCACTATGCTGTTGGACCAGATCGAATTGGTCGTCCATACCTGGGCCGGACAATTCCGCGAGTTGGGTGATGTGGCCAGCATTCAATCATGTACAGATCTTCGAAAACCGCGGCGCCATGATGGGCGCCAGCAATCCGCATCCTCACTGCCAAGATCTGGGCGACGGCTTCAATTCCAGAAGCGCCGTCCAAGGAACTCGCAGCTCAGAGCGCCTACCGCATGTCGCACGATCGCTGTCTCCTCTGTGATTATGTTGCCTTAGAAGCGCGCGAGCAGGTGCGAGTGATTTGCGAGAATGACGGGTTTCGTCGCGCTCGTGCCCTTCTGGGCGGTGTGGCCCTTCGAGATTCTGGTCTGCAGCCGCCGCCACTTTGGAAGCATGAACGAATTCGCCGGCAACGAAGCTCACGCGCTAAGCCAGATGCTTCACCAGGTCACTTCCACCTACGACAAAGTTTTCGGAGTTCCCTTCCCATACTCGATGGGCTTCCATCAGTCTCCCACCGACGGCAGCGGACCATCCAGAGTGCCATTTCCATGCGCACTTCTATCCCCCGCTGTTGCGCTCGGCAACGGTCCGCAAGCACATGGTTGGCTTCGAAATGCTGGGAACCCCGCAGCGCGACATCACACCGGAGATCGCTGCGGAACGGCTGCACGCGCTCGCGAAGCCGCTCTCTTAAGAAGCGTTGCATCCCGAACACCTTGGTCCTAAGAAGCCCTTTCATCCTGAACGAAGTGAAGGATCCATGCAACCTTCGCGGCAGGCAAACTGCCGGGGTCTTCGCTTCACTCAGAACGACCGAGAACTCTGCATGCGGCGAGCAGGAGGTGTATTCTTGCACGTTGGTGCTTAGTTCTTCGCGGAGCACTCTTATGAGAATCGCAATCAGACCCATGCAGCTAGCAGTCATCCTCGGAATCACGATCTTCGCCATCTCTCAGGCAGCGGGTCAAGCATCTGCGATACCCACAGCCCGCCTGATCCAACCCGAAGAGTTGGTGAAACTGATTCAGGCGCCCGGGAAAGACAAACCACTCATGATCCAGGTGGGCTCGCACGTTCTGTTCTCACAGGCGCACATCCCGGGGTCCGAATACATTGGTCCCGCATCGAGTGAAGCCGGAGTTCAGCAACTCCGCAAACGAGTGGAATCCCTGCCGCGAACCAAGCTCATCGTTCTGTACTGCGGCTGCTGCCCCTGGGGCCATTGTCCGAACGTGAAGCCCGCCGACGACGCTCTGCACGCCATGGGATTCACCCACGTGAAGGTGCTCTACATCTCCGACAATTTCGGCACGAACTGGGTGGACAAGGGCTACCCGGTCGCCAAGGGAGAATAGCTTCTGCGCGGGTCGACGAGATTCTTGCTTGCGGCCACCGCGTTCGCTGCTGGCGCTCTGGTAGCCTACTATGCGATGCGGCATCCTCACGCGCCGCGCGTTCCCATGTCGGCGCCGGCCCAGCAACCTCCGGCGCCAGATTTCACGCTTCCGCAACTCGATGGGCACGACCTACGCCTGTCCTCCTATCGCGGTAAAGTCGTTCTGCTCGATTTCTGGGCAACCTGGTGCGATCCCTGCCGCGAGGAAATTCCGCACTTTGTAGACCTGCAGCAGCGATACGGCGACCGCGGCCTGCAGATCATCGGCGTCTCCATGGACGACAGTCCCGACCCGGTTCGCCCCTTCTACCAGCAATTCCACATGAACTACCCGGTCGTGATGGGAACGGCACAGACAGGCGCGATGTACGGCGGCATTCTGGGACTGCCCATCGCATTCCTGATCACCCGCGACGGGCGCATCTACGCGAAGCACATTGGCGCCACGCAGCGCAGAGGTTTTCGAGAGAGAGATCAAGGGCTCTGTTGCAGAATCCGTAGACTGCCACTCAGGTCGGACCGTGCCCCTCCTCTTACGGGTCCCGTGACGTTCTCAAATCACACGCCCCTGTGATTCGAATCGTCGTCCTCCGCCCCGTCCCACGCTAGCCTGAATAGTTTGCATTGCCACGCCTATGCGGGACACTATCAAGCGGCTTTGGCCGGAGATCGAATGGATTGCCGATCTCCAATTGCGTGAACAAGTTACCCAGACCTGGATCAAGGCCCTCGAGCGCAGCCCACTGACGGCCGAAGATCTGAATAAGATTCCCTTCACCCTGCTGGTCCTGAACTGCCCCATCACCTTCATGGAGCATAAGCGCTGCGTCGTGCACATTGCCCGCGACAGTGCGCTTGCCATGCAGACTTTCATGGGACGCGCTTTGCCCGTCGACATCGACACCGTGGTCGCCGGCGCAATTTTGGCCGACGTCGGCAAACTGCTGGAATATGAAATTGGGCCTGACGGCCAGAGTCGCCAGAGCGAACGCGGCGAGGCCCTGCGGCATCCTTTTACTGGGGTTGCTCTCGCGCTGGAATGTGGAGTCCCCGACACCGTCTGCCACATCATCGCCGCCCATGCCGCGGAAGGCGATTTGGTCAAGCGCACCACTGAAGCTTTCATCGTGCATCACGCCGACTTCATGGCGTTCCTGCCTTTCAAAAATCCGAAGAACATCAAAGTCGAACCCTAAGGAGAATGCCCGTGTCAGCCCCGAAATCGATTTCTCCTCCGCCAGAGAACGTGACCGCTAAGATGTCCCGCTGGGCCGCATCTCTGCAATACAAAGACCTGTCTCCGGAAGCCGTCTACCAAGCGAAACGTTTCCTGCTCGATTCGTTCGGCTGCGCCCTCGGAGGCTATCGACAACACGACGTCAAGATCGCGCTCGAAATTCTCGATGAAATAGCTAGCCGCGGACTCTCTACCGTCATCGGCAGCGGCCGGCGCTTCGATCCCGTTTCCGCGTCGCTAGCCAACGCGCTCATGATTCGCAGTATGGATTACAACGACATCTACTGGAAGCAGGATCCATCGCACCCGAGCCGACATCTTTCCCGCTGCTATCGCCTGCTGCGAGCGTGCCTACAGTGGCGGCAAGGAACTCATCGTCGGCCTCGTTCTCGGCCACGAATTCGAAATGCGGTTTTGCGAAGCGGCGTTTCCCGGAATCCGCGAGCGCGGCTGGCATCATGCCACGCTCACCGCATTCGTTTCCCCCATCGTCGCCGGACGTGCGTTGCACCTGAGTTGGGAGCAAATTCAGCACGCCATCGGCATCTCCGCCAGCCGTCACTGCACGCTGGGCGCAGTCACTGCCGGCAAGCTGACCATGATGAAAAACACGGTCGATCCCATGGCGACCCAGAGCGGCGTTCTGGCCGCACTGCTGGCGGAGAAAGGCTACACCGGCCCGCAGCACGTGGTCGATGGCAAGGAAGGGTTGACCCATGTCTTTAAGCCGGAATGGAAGCTCAATCTGCTGACGGATGGCCTCAGCAAGACATGGCGCATTACGCAGTGCGGAATGAAGGCGTTTCCAACGGAAGCCCTGACCCACACGCCTATTTCAGCCGTACTTGATCTGGTCAAGTCGAACGATCTGCATCCCGACCAAGTCCAGAAGATCCAGATCCGCTCGCTGGCCCGTGCCGCCGACATTCTCTCCGACCCCAGCAAGTACGATCCGCACACCCGGGAGACGGCCGATCACTCCTTGCCTTACGTGATCGCGGCCGCGTTGGTCGATCGCCAAGTGACTCCAGTGCAGTTCACCATGGAAAAAATCATGGACCCGGCGATTCGGGCGCAACTGCGAAAGGTCGAAGTGGTTGCGGATCCAGAAATCGAAAAGGTATTCCCAGCACTACAGAGGGTGATCGTGAACATCAACACAACCGACGGACGTTCTTTCCACAAACAACTGGACTACCCGAAAGGGGATCCACGCAATCCACTGACGGATCAGGAGGTCGAAGAGAAGTTTTCCGCGCTGGCCGAAGGCGTGCTGTCGAACGTCGCCCAGAAGCGGGTCAAAGAAGCGGTCTGGAACCTGGAGCGGGTTGGCTCCGTGAGCGAACTCATGGCTTTGATGGAAGCCGACATTCGCAGCGCCAAGACCGCTAATCACAAGAATGGAGCGAGGCCACGCGCCCGAGGACAGAAGAACCGCAAGTCTGTTCTGGCATAAAAGCACTCGCTGAAGAGTGAACGAGCAGGGACGGCGCTCGGCTGCTCGCGAAACGACTGGAGTCCCCGTATGCCTCAAACAATCGTCGAAAAAATCGCACAAACCCACCTCGCCGATGGCCCCGAGCGTCCGTTGCGCACCGGCGACTTCGTCTCCATCCGGCCGTATCACACCATGACTCACGACAACACGTCGGCGGTCATGAGCAAGTTCAAGGCAATTGGGGTGAAAAAGATCCGCGACCCGAAGCAGCTCGTCTTTGCGCTGGACCACGACGTCCAGAATCGCGACGATGCCAATCTGAAGAAATACCGTTCGATCGAAGTCTTCGCCCGCCAGCACGGAGTCGATTTCTATCCCGCCGGATCGGGCATCGGCCACCAGATCATGATCGAGCGCGGCTATGTTCTTCCCGGATCATTCGTGGTTGCGTCGGACTCACACTCCAACATGTACGGCGCGCTCGGGGCAGTTGGCACACCGATCGTCCGCACCGACGCTGCTTCAGTCTGGGCAACTGGTGAGTTCTGGTGGCAGATTCCGCGTACCATTCAAGTCGTCCTCGAAGGCAAACTGCCTGAAGGCGTGAGCGGGAAAGACGTCATCATCACGCTCTGCGGCCTCTACAACCACGACGAAGCGCTCAACGCGGCCATCGAGTTTTCCGGACCAGGCGTGGCCAGTCTCCCGATGGACGCCCGTTTCTCTATCTCCAACATGAGCACCGAGTGGGGGCCGATCGTCGCCTGGTTTCCGGTGGATGAGGTCACCATCCGCTACCTGCGAGGAGTGCGCCGACGATTGCAGAATCAAGGCGTCGAGCGCATCACAGAAAACGATATTGAGCGCTGGATTCAAAATCCGCCGCGTCCGGATCCAGATGCCGCTTACGCCGCGCGCGTCGTTCTGGATCTCAGTCAGGTCACGCCCCATGTCTCCGGACCTGACAGCGTGCAGGTCATGCAGTCTCTCGCGGCGATCGAGCAGAAGAAGATCGTCATCCAGAAGGCATATCTCGTGTCATGCGTAAACTCACGCGCCGATGACCTTGAGGCCGCGGCTTGGGTGCTCTGTGGCAAGAAGGTCGCGCCGGGCGTAAAGCTCTATGTCGGCGCGGCCAGCGCCTGGACACAGCAGGAGGCCGAGAAGCGCGGAGTGTGGCAGTCTCTGCTCGACGCCGGCGCTATTCCACTCCCACCCAGTTGCGGTCCCTGCATCGGTCTGGGAACAGGGCTGCTGGAAAAAGGCGAGGTCGGCATCTCGGCCACCAACCGCAACTTTAGGGGCCGGATGGGATCGCGGGAAGCCCAGTGTTATCTCGCCAGTCCTGAAGTCGTCGCCGCATCGGCGGTCGCGGGATATATTACCGGGCCTCGCCGGTTTGCAGATCGTGCCCCGGTTCGTAAGTATGAAGAGTTCGCCACGAATGGGCAGGCCGCCGAACGCGTGGAAATACTTCCCGGTTTCCCTGAACAGGTGAAGGGGCGGCTCGTGTTCATTCCGCAAGACAACGTCAATACCGACGCCATCTACGGCAAGGACTACACCTATCGCGACGACATTACGCCCGAGATGATGGCCCGCGTGGTCATGGAGAACTATGACCCGATGTTTGCCTCCCGCACGCACGCCGGAGATGTCATCGTTGGCGGATTCAACTTCGGCACCGGATCGAGCCGCGAGCAGGCAGTTACGTGTCTGAAGGCCAAGGGCATCCCGCTGGTCATCGCGGCGAGTTTCTCGCAAACCTACTTGCGCAACGCCTATAACAACGGCTTTTTGTGCATCGAGGTTCCAGCGCTGGCGAAGCGCCTTCGCGAGCAGTTTTCCGGTGAAGTCGCCAATAAAGATAAGACCATCATCCCTGGTGAAAATGTGGAAATCGATTTCACTACCGGCATGGTTGTCTGGCGTGGGGAGCGTTTCACCTTCCCACCACTCGGCAATGTTCCGCAGTCCTTAGTAATTGCCGGGGGAGCAGAGAACGCAATTGCAACCAAACTGGGACTGCATCGTGAACCCGAGTACCAGGTCGCTGTCGTGGTTTCAGGAGACTAGCTTCAGGAGACTGAGCAATGGCAAAACACAGTGTGGTCACCATGCCCGGAGATGGAATCGGCAATCAGGTTCTGCCCGAGGCCTTGCGGATTTTGAAGGCGGTCGGCTTCGACGCCGAGTACATTCACGCCGACATTGGCTGGGACTGCTGGTGCCGCGAGGGCAATGCCCTACCGCAACGTACCGTCGATCTGCTGGCCGAGCACAAGCTGGGACTGTTTGGTGCCATTACGTCCAAGCCCAAGAAGCTGGCGGAAGCCGAACTCGCGCCCGAGCTCCGCGGCAAGGGATACTCGTATTTCAGCCCCATCGTGACGATGCGGCAGCGTTTCCGTCTCGATACCTGCATTCGGCCCTGCATCTCGTTCCCTGGAAATCCCGTTGAACTTCATACGCAAGAAGACCGCGGGAGGGTTTGATGAGCCAGGTGTCGATGTAGTCGTTTTCCGCCAGAACACGGAAGGACTCTACGCCGGCGTAGAGTGGACGAATCCTCCAGACCAGGTTCGTGCCGCGCTCTCGACTCATTCCAAGTTCAAGGCATTCGCCGCATTCCCGGCGTTGATCTTGCGATCTCGGTGCGCATTATTACTCGTCCGGGAGCTCATAAGATCTGCCGCGCAGCATTCGAGTGGGCGAAAAAATATGGCTACAAGTCGGTGACAATCTGCGAGAAGCCCAACGTGCTGCGTGAAACCTCAGGAATGATGGAAGACGAAGCCAAGTCTGTGGCTAAGGACTATCCGGGTATTGCGCTATGGTCGACGAATATCGATGCGCAGACCATGTGGCTGACCAAGAATCCGGAAGAATATGGAGTTGTGGTCGCCTCCAACTTGTTCGGCGACGTAATATCCGACGCGTTCGCCGGGCTGATCGGCGGGCTGGGTTTTGCGGCCTCGGGCAACATTGGAGACGAAGTGGCCGTGTTCGAACCCACGCATGGCTCCGCGCCGAAGTATGCGGAACTCGATCCACCGATTGTGAATCCGATCGCGATGTTCTTGTCCGCAGTCATGATGCTAGAACACGTGGGCGAGGTGGAAGAGGCGCGACGCATCCGCGAAGCTATCGCTGCAGTTGTGAAAGAAGGCAAAGTGCGCACTTACGACATGATGCGCATTCCCGGCGGCGCAAAAGCGATCAGCCAAGGCGCGGCGAGCATGGTCGAGATGACCGACGCAGTCTTGGCAAAACTGACGCAGCAATCAGTGCTCGCCGAAGGACATGCGGAATTCGCGGATGTTGGCCGCAAATAGAAACACCAACTCCTGAAGGTCGCAATCGGAACGCAAACCGGGCGAAGCCGGAAATTCCGAACGTGCTATCCCTGCAGATCTGCCGATCCTCGCAGATAGAGTTGGACCTAAATGTCAGTTCACGGTCTCCGTGAAGTTGACGCTGCCAGTCTGAGTCGAGCCCGCCGTGATCGTCACGGTTCCGGCCGTCGAGCCTGTTGTGTAGCTCACCGATGCTTGGCCAAACGAATTCGTGATCGGCGTAGTCGTGGAGAAAGTGCCCCCCGCTCCGTTGTCGGTGAATGTCACGGTATAACCCGAGACATCGTTACTGTATTTGTCGGTTACCGAGACGATGAGCATGCTGGGCAGCTGCGTGTTGGGGTTCGCCGACTGGTTGTTGCCAGACACAATTGAAATCTTGGAGGCCGCACCAGCAACCGATTTCTCGCTGGCGGTGACGGTGACGCTTCCAACGGATGCCGTGACAGTAAGGCTTTTCGCCACTGTCGGCAGAGTGTACGAAGTGGTGGCTTGCCCGGTGGAATCGGTAACTGCCGGGTTCGGTGAGAAGGTGCCACCCGCACCGTCGGCAAAGCTGACGGAAGCACCCACGACGATTGCTCCTGAAGAGTCCTTGGCCTTCACGACAATCGGCAACGGCAGAGTTGTTCCTACAGTTCCAGTCTGCTTTCCGCCCGAAACCAGGCCTAGCTGTGCCACGGTGGTAGGAGTAGTTGCGGTCTCGGTAAAGGTCGTGGAGGTGTAACCCGTGCTGCTTGCAGTGACGGTGAAGGTCCCCGCTGTGCTGGGCAGAGTGTAAGTGGTGGACGCGATACCGCTGCTGTTGGTGATGGCGGGGTTTGGACTGAAGCTTCCGGTTGAGCCGTCTCGCGAAGGACGACACTCACACCAGCAACACCCACGCCGTTGGAGGTGGCTAGAGTCGTCAACGCTGTGGGCAGCGCAGTGCCGGCAGTGCCCGACTGATTATTGCCGCCGTTTACGGCAAGAGTCTTGGTTACGGTGGAAGTCTCTTTGAAGGTCGTCGATCTGTAGCCGACGCTACCGGCTGTGATCGTTATATTCTCGGCGACGTTCGGCGGCGTGTAAATGGTCGACGCGATGCCGCTACTGTTCGTAACCGCCGTGGCTGGATTGAAGCTTCCTTTTGCACCATTGTCGATGAAGGTCACGCTGAGACCGGAAACATTGGTCCCGTTGTTGGTGGCTTCTACCGTCAATGGAGTCGGGAGCGGCTTGCCACCTTCCCCGGTCTGATTGTTGCCACCGGTCACCGTCAGAACCTTGCCTCCGACGGTCGAGGTCTCGGTGAATGTGGCCGTAGAGTAGCCGACTGCGCCAGCAGAGATGGTCACGATCTGGGCCGTTTTCGGCAACGTGTATACGGTCGACGCGATGCCGCTGCTGTTCGTCACCGGGTTCGGGGGATTGAAAGTTCCCTTTGCCTTGTTGTCGATGAAGGACACCGTCAGGCCAGAA
This sequence comes from uncultured Acidobacteriaceae bacterium, assembly GCA_963706645.1. Lineage (GTDB taxonomy): Bacteria > Acidobacteriota > Terriglobia > Terriglobales > Acidobacteriaceae > Sulfotelmatobacter. Next base: position 13,770 of record CAVPNR010000054.1, on the reverse strand, counting down.
ACAGCTTTTCCGTTGTTTGTGGCCAACACGGTCAGTGCCGTCGGCAGTGTGCTGCCCTCCACACCGGACTGATTGTTTCCACCATTCACAGCAATCGTCTTGACCGCGGCGGTGGCCGTTTCAGTAAACGTCGCGGACACGTAGCCTGCGCTGTTGCCAGTGATGGTATACGTGCCAGCCGTGGTCGGCAGAGTGTAACTTGTGGTCGCGATGCCGCTGCTGTTGGTAACCGCTGGGTTCGGAGTGAAGGTTCCATTGGAACCGTCGGTGAAATTCACGCTCACGCCAGAAACTGCGGTGCCATTATTCGACGCCAAAACGGTAAGCGCGGTCGGCAGCTTCGTGCCAACGGCGCCCGTCTGATTATTCCCGCCCGTCGGAGTGAGAACCGTCGACTGAGTCAGATACCAGGGCGTTGTGGTGTTATCGGTCTTGAGGAAGTTGAGGAGCGCGGTCGCGACCTTCAACTGCCCGTACTGCGATGAAGGATGCGTGCCATCGGCGGAGAAGTCTGCGCAATCCCATTCCAACCCGTCGCGCCGGCCCAACATTCCATTCGACCAGTAGTATGTCCCCCACGACATCCACGGCGCGACGACCGGTCCCAAGGATGGGTTGTAGTTCAAATTGAGGTTGCCGTTGATCTGGTCCTGAATCGCCCACTTCACCGCGAAACCAACTTCATAAGCATAGGGCTCGGGATTGTCAGGATGGCCTACGCCATTGGAGTATCCGCCGTACACCCGTGAGGAGAAGTAGACCATTTTCAAATTCGGGAACAGCGTGTGCATGGTCTGCATCATGGTCTCGTATTCGGTCTGCAGCTCGGCGATGTCGGTCGGGAAGGTTCCGGTGGAGATTCCGTCTGTGTCTTCCATCCAGATCACGACGACCTGGTTTGCGGTCACGCCGCTCTGCGGCAGATAGTTATTGATTACAGTGGACCAATAAGGCGAGCTCGCACTCTCGAATACAAAGGGAGTACCGCCGCCCTGGGCGCCATTGACAATCACCAGATAGGGATTCTTTGCGGGATCCGCGTATGCCAGCGGAAGAAACCGGCCGAACTCATTCTGCGCGGTCGACTCGCCGATTCCCATCATGACGTACTTCCCGGTCGGACTATAGTTCCCATTCGCATCGAGAGGCACGATTCCCTTCGCGAAGTTGACGCCGTCAGCATCGTGGGACGATGGCCGCAGGTTGCTGCCATTGGGGTACAAGCCGCCTTCGGAGCCCTGATACGTTCCCGTGCCCAAATCGGTGAGCGCGGTCATGGGAGTGGTGGTGTTGGGAACGTCGAAGGAGATGTCACTGCAGTTGTCCGCCAGGTTGGCGAAGACGCCGATCGCAAGGGGTGCGGTAGCGGTGGAACCAGAACTTGTGTCGGTCACTTTCACCGTGAAGGTGTAATTTCCTGTCGTCACGGTGGACGCGATCGTGCCCGTGATCGCACCCGAACTGGAGAGCGTCAATCCCGAAGGCAATGATCCAGATGATACTGCCCAGGTATAGGAACCTGTCCCGCCCTCGGCGGCCAGGTTGGTTTCATATGCTGCGTTCTGCGTGGCTTGCGGCAGCGTAGGCGGACTAGAGACGACCAAAGCAGTGGGTGCAATTCCGTTCCCGCTGAGAGTAAGACCGTTATCGACCACCTGGGTATAAGTGAGATCCAGAGCGCCGATTTCCGACTCGACTCCACTCGGGGTGTAGTACACCGTAATCGGCAGAGTGCCACCCGCCGCAATGTTCGTTGGAAGCGTCACATTGTTCGTCGTGAAACTCGGCGGCGACAGCGTGATGTCGGTTAGCGTCACAGTGCCAGTGCCGCTATTCGTGATCGTCACGGTCTGCCCGGCACTCGTACTCCCGACCTTCTGGTTCGGAAAAGTAAACGCCGATTTATTCAGAGACGAGACGCCCGTGCTCACAACGCCCGTACCAGTTAGCGGCACCTTGAAGACGGTGCTGTCGCTCAGGTTGATGACGAAGTTGCAGTTGTAGTTCTGCGCCGCGGTTGGACTTAGAAAGATCGAATAGTGGGTGATGCTCTGAGTTAAACCGAAGGAAAAAGGCGCCACGCCGGACGCGATGTCATAGCCGGGACAGTCAAACCCGATGCTCTCGATGGTGAGGCCTTTGCCCGTGAGGTTGGTAATCGTCAGCACCTTACTGCCGGAAGGCACACCGATATACACGTCTCCAAAGGCCAGCGAAGATGGTGAAGAAGAGAGGTCCTGAGCGAGAACTGGGAGAGTCGCAGCTAGTGCGAGCAAAATGCCAGCGGCGGATAGGGTCAGGACTCGGCGCGTCTGCAATGTCATGAATCCTCTCATCAAGGAGAACGTGGGTGCTCGCATCAGGATGCCGAGGGAGTCGATCCGGAATGCGAAACAGCTGATTGAAATCCTCCGAGGGGCGTTGGGTCAAAAATACCCCTTGGCAGTGTCTGAGAGCCTTTGGGAATGCGCTTTTCGTCTCTCGGAGCAGAGCCTAGAGAGTACGAGGACGCAGGGGAGTTGGAACCATTCTGGATTCGGCAGGGTAAGCCGTCAAGGATGAAAGTTCTTGCATACTCGGTGGTTTATCTGGAAGCTGGAAGCAAAATCTCAGACGGGAAAATCCCAACCTTCTTCTTTCATTTTTCGGTTGGTCCAATGCTGGAGTTGTTCGAAGAGGGCAGGTTCGATGACGGCGAAACGGATGCCGACGCGGCCTTCGTCGCCTACCCACATGAGGCGGGCCTTGGCCTGAAAGAGGACGTCGGTTTCGGGAAGGACGAAGCTGATGTCGAGCAATCCCGCAAAGCGCAGAGGCTCTTTCAATCCGTCGAGACCCATGCCGCCCGTGCTTAGGTTGACACCCTGCACGCAGATTTCCTCGCCCTGAGAACTGCGCACTGTGACCGGAATCTCGACGCGGGTGCGGAAAAATTTCTGCTGCTCGTTGCTGATGAAGCCCATCGAAGCGGTGGTCTCTCCCGGAGCGAAGTTGATGTTGTACTCCTTCAGCTTGCGGCTCAAGGTGCGGCGGGAGATGCCGAGTTGTTCGGCGGCAAGCGTACGTTGGCCGCCGGTGCGCTCCAAAGCTTTAATGATCATCTGCTCTTCCATGCTGTCGAGATTGCTGACCGGCATGGACGCGGTTTGGCGCAGAGCGGTTGGCTCTCCTGTTAACGCGGCGGTGAGGCGCGAGAAATCGATTTCGGAGCCGGAGGATTCCATCGCCATCTTGGCAACCAGGTTCCGCAATTCGCGAATGTTGCCCGGCCAGGGATGCGAGAGCAGTGCGGAAATCGCCTGCGTGGAGAAGTTTTTGTTGGGGGCCTTGAGCCGCAGGAAATGTTCGGCAAGGGCCACAATATCTTCGGGGCGCTCGCGCAGCGGCGGAACGCGCAGCTGGATCTGACCGAGGCGGTGAAAGAGATCCTGGCGGAAGCGTCCCTCTTTGACCGCAGCTTCGAGATCCTGGTTGGTGGCCGCGACGATGCGGACATCCACTTTGATTTTGCGATGGCCGCCGAGCCGGTAGAAAGGCTGGCCATCGAGCACGCGCAGCAGCTTTACCTGCGTCTGCAGTTGCAGTTCGCCGATTTCGTCAAGAAAGAGTGTGCCTTTGTCGGCCATTTCGAACAGGCCGGGTTTGGAGACATCGGCGCCACTAAAGGCGCCTTTTTCGTATCCGAACAATTCGCTTTCCACAAGGTTCTCAGGAAGCGCCGCGCAGTTGATGTCGACCCAGGGACGGCTGCGGCGGTTGGAAGACTCGTGTATGGTGCGCGCGATGAGTTCCTTCCCGGTGCCGGTCTCCCCGGTGATGAGTACGGTTTCGGTGTGGCCCGCAACCCGGTCGACCAGAGCCATGAAGCGGTGCATCACGGGGCTCGCCAGGATAAATATGGTTTCATCGATCTTCCGGGAAATCACGCCCGGTGGGGGCGAGGAGAGCATTGGCGATGATGGGGCGTTCGCGACGGCAGGACTCGTTGCGGCCAGTGGCACAACGACTGCGATCAAGGCTGCGGGAGCCGTGCCAAGGATCGTAGCCGAGAACTGCACAGGAAAGCTGGGTCCGGTCTTTGGTTGAGCAAAGAGGCGGCATTGATAGTCAACCGGTGCGGAAATGGCCGACAGAATCGCTTTCCGCAAGAGAGAGCGGTCTTCGCCGTTTGCTTTCTCGGACTGCGTAAAGAGCGCACAAAAGTCCCGACCGATCAATTCTTGAGGCGAATAGCCAAAGAGTTTGGAGAAGGCGGCGTTGCACGCCCTGAATTCACCTTGTAGATCGGCGGAGAAAACTGCCATCTGCGCAGACGCCGCGTTCGGCGCGCTCGCTGAGGCGCTGGCAAACGGCTCTCGCTGATCCGAACTGTGGTGCGGAGTCGGCATATGACTTTGGAGAGATGGTGACACAGAAGGACGCGGGGACCGAGAGGCGTGTTACGAAGGGCGTAACCAAGGTAACCTGCGGCACGCGAGCTTAGCTTGCAGAAATATTCACATCGGAGCAGAGGCGAGTCGAGTGAGGATCCTTTTATAGTGTGCGTTCTGATCCGCAACGGCGGTCGGAGCACTGGTAACGCCCCACCACTTTCGTGTGGTTACTTAAGTAAGCTTTAGAACCGCTAACCCTTGCAATACGATGCGGGCAGGCTCGAACCGGAAGAGATGTCTTCCACGAGGGCCGAGCGCGGGCTGCAAAGTCCGCGCAGTAAACTTTGTGTGTTCGCGGGAGGATGACGACGGCGTCATCGGGGATAGCGCGCTGCGAGGCCAAAAAGGGCCGACAGTCAGGGTTGTACATGAAAGCAGAGACGGACGGATTGTCGATTCAGACGAAGGCATTCGTCGGCATCACCGCGTCGTTCGGCGTGGTGGTACTGGGGTCTGCCTTGCTGCACTGGCAATCGCAGGATCTGCTCCGGTTCGCATGCTACCTCGCGGTGGCGGTGCTGGCTTCGGGACTGAAAGTGCAACTGCCCGGGATCGACGGCACCATGTCGGTGAACTTTCTGTTCATCCTTCTGGGCGTGCTGGAACTGAGCCTTCCCGAGACGCTGGTAATTGGCTGCACCGCAACTCTGGTGCAGAGTGTGTGGCAGGCGCGCAAGAGGCTAGATCCGGTAAAGGTGTTGTTCAACGTGGCCGGCATGATGGCCAATGCCAGCGCGCTAACCTACCTTACTTATCACTGGCTGGTGGGACGGTTCGGAGCCAACAAACCGGTGCTCCTGATGGTTTCCGCGCTCGTGTTCTTCTTCGCGAATACATTGCCGATCTCTGTTGTCATCGCGATGACCGAGGGCAAATCGAGCCGCAAGGTTTGGTCGGAGTGCTATTTCTGGTCCTTCCCTTATTACCTGGTGGGCGCAGCCGCGGTTGGACTCGTCGGGATCGTGAACCGCTCTGAGGGATGGGAAACGTCGTTGTTGGTTCTGCCCTTGATCTACTGGGTGTATCGATCCTACCGGTTGTACCTCGGAAGGCTTGAGGCTGAGAAAGAGCGCGTCGAGGTAGAAAAGCGACATGTGGAGCAAATCGCGTCGCTGAACATGCGCACGATTGAGGCGCTGGCATTAGCCATCGAAGCCAAGGACCATACTACGCACACTCATCTGCAGCGCGTGCGAACCTACGCCGTGGCAGTCGCTTCTCAACTGAATCTGCCGGAAGGGGAGATCGAGGCGCTGCGCGCAGCCGCTCTGCTGCATGACATCGGCAAGCTGGCGGTGCCGGAACAGATCATCAACAAACCGGGCAGGCTGACGCCGGAAGAGTTCGAGAAGATGAAGGTCCATCCCCTGGTGGGCGCGGAAATCCTGGAGCGGGTGGCGTTTCCCTATCCGGTGGCGCCGATTGTCCGCTCGCACCACGAGCGGTGGGACGGCACAGGATATCCCGAGGGATTGAGCGGCGAGCAAATTCCGATTGGCGCACGCATTCTGGCAGCGGTGGATTGCCTGGACGCACTGGCATCCCACCGTCAATACCGGCCAGCCCTGCCGCTCGGCGAGGCGATGGCAAAGGTCAAAGAGAAGTCCGGCACGTGGTTCGATCCGCAGGTCGTCGAAATTCTGCAGACTCGCTATGTGGAATTGGAGCGTATCGCGCAGATGTCGGAGGACACCGCGGGTCTGCGCGGGCTCTCGAAGTCGGTGCGGGTGGAGCGCGGCCAGGCGCCCGCCGCAGGATTCGAGCGAACCGAACCCACGCATGGCCCCTCGGATAGCGGAGACTTCCTGACATCGATTGCCTCGGCGCGGCAAGAAGCGCAAACGATGTTTGAGCTGAGTCAGGATCTGGGCGTGTCGTTAAGTTTGAGCGAGACCCTGTCAGTGCTGTCGATGCGGCTGCGCCGCATGATTCCCTACGACTCCATCGCTGTGTTCGTCAACCGGAATGGCTGGCTGCTGCCGGAACTGGTGAGCGGCGAAAACTTCCGCATGCTTTCATCACTGAAAATTCGCGTGGGAGAAGGGTTGTGCGGATGGGTGGCGGCGAATTGCAAGCCCATTGTGAACGGGAATCCGCAAGTGGAAGCCGGCTACATTGTCGATCCGGGAAAGCACACGACGTTGCAATCGGCGCTCGTTGTGCCTCTCGAGGGATTGAATGGCGTAGTTGGCGTGCTGGCCATGTATCAGGCGAATCGCGATGCCTTTACGCCTGATCACTTGAGAATCCTTCTGGCTGTGGCTTCGAAGGTCGCGCTGTCAGTCGAGAACGCACTGAAGTACCAGCAAGCCGAGAGCTCCGCGACGACCGACTATCTGACCGGCCTGCCCAACGCGCGTTCTCTGTTTGTGCATCTGGCGCAGGAAGTGGCACGCTGCCGCCGCATGAAAACCTCGCTCGCGGTGCTGGTGTGCGACATCGACGGCTTCAAAGCGATCAACGATTCCTTCGGACACCTCGAGGGCGACAAACTGTTACGCGAGTTCACGACGCGGCTGAAAGATGTTTGCCGCGGCTACGACTATGTGGCGCGCATGGGCGGAGACGAATTCGTGATTACTGCTCCCGGGCTCACCGCGGAAGCTGCGAAAGATAAAGCCGACCGTCTGAATCAGGCGGCCATCGAATCCGGACGGCATGTTTGCGGGCGGGATGTGATCACGCTGAGCGTTGGAATGGCGTTCTGCCCCGACGACGGCACCGATGTGGAACGCCTGCTGGCCGAGGCCGACCGCCGGATGTATTCCATGAAGCAAATCCACCACGCAGAAGCAATTACCCGCGAGCAAGACCCAAAGTCCCGCGGAGCATCCGCGGAATAGGAGACTCGAACCATGCTGGGGCGGAAAATTGCGCGGCATGGAGTCGCGATCATCGCTACGGTTCTGCTGGGGGGACTTCTCTCGGCCACACTGGTGCGGCTGGCTCCCGGGTTTGATGCGGATGAGGCTCAGTTGGATCCTCATCTGAATTCCGCCAGCGTTCAAGCGCTGCGCCAGGCGCGTCTGGACCAGCACAACATCTTCCGCTTCTATTTTCATTCCCTGCAACGGGCGGCCCATGGAGACCTGGGAACTTCGATCTCGCTCGGCCAACCGGTGAGCACGCTGCTGCGGGAGCGCGCTCCCCTGACGCTGCGCCTCGTGGGGATAGGACTGCTGCTGAGTTGGGCGGTCGCGATGGCGATGGCGCTGAGCGCGGCATGGCTGCGCACATCCGCTTTCGACGCGCTCACCACGGCGATCAGCGGAACGTTTCTCTGCATTCCAGCGGCGGTACTGGCTCTGCTGTCGGTGTTGTGGAACGTGCCGGGAGCTCTGGCGATCGGCCTGATCGTCTTTCCGCACGTCTACCGCTACGCGCGCAATCTCCTGGCTAAGGCGTATTCCCTGCCCCACATCATCACAGCGCGCGCTAAAGGCCTCAGCGAATGGCGGATCCTGTTCTGGCATGTAGTTCCGCTCGCCGGACCGCAGTTGCTGGCGGTCGCCGGAGTGTCGGTGAGCATCGCTGTGGGCGCTGCAATCCCTGTGGAAGCGTTGTGCGGTTTGGCAGGTGTTGGGCAGTTGGCATGGCAAGCGGCGCTGGCGCGCGATCTTCCATTGCTGACAAATTTGACCATTCTGGTGACGCTCGTAACCTTGCTGGCCAATTCAGGCGCAGATGTAATCGGACATATGCTTCGAGGTCAGGAAGCATGAAGCTCTGGCGCATCCTCGCTTGTTCGTTGTTGCTGCTCGTAGTGAGCGTGTCGCTGGCGGCGAACTGGCTGGCTCCAGCGGGATATGCCAGGCAGTACCGCGAGGCCGCCAGCGCGCCTCCGTCGCACGAACACTGGCTGGGCACAGACGAAATTGGACGTGACCGCTTTGCGCGCGTGTTGTACGGGACTCGCATTTCACTGCTGTTGGCACCGGCCGCCGCGCTGTTGTCGACGCTGATGGCGGCTCTCGTAGGCGGCTTGGCGGGATATCTGGGCGGCGTGTGGGCACGGGCCGCGATGGCGGTGACGGATCTGTTCCTGTCGCTACCGTGGCTCTTTCTGTTGATCACGGTCCGGGCCGTGATGCCCCTGAACGTGTCGCCTTTGGTATCGGTGCTGGTGACGTTTCTGATGTTGGGGTTGCTAGGCTGGACGAGCGCGGCGCGCGTGTTGTGTTCAACCGCAGGCTCGTTGCGAAGCTCGGATTTTGTGCGGCAAGCACGAGCGTCGGGTATCGGCGGAGTAAGGCTGTTCTGGATTCATGTACTGCCGAATCTGAAGCCCGTGCTGTATGCGCAGTTCTGGATCTCGATTCCGGCGTTCATCCTGAGCGAGGCGAACCTGGGAATCTTGGGATTGGGTGTCGCCGAGCCGATGCCTTCGTGGGGAAGTTTATTGAAAGAGTTGGAAGGGCTGGTCTCGGTTGGCGAAGAGCCGTGGAAGTTCGTGCCATTGATATTGCTGGTGATCGTAGTGACCTCATTTCAGTTTGTTCTTTCAAAGCAAGAGGAGGCATCCGCATGACGGGCCTCGCGGAAGGTTGGCAGTGATGGGAGCAAAGCGCAATCAAGCAATCTGGATTCCGCTGGTCTGTCTGGGAATGCTGGCAGGCTCGGCGGTGGCGCAGGGCGAACTTCGATTTTGCCTGCGGTCGGAGCCGAAGACGTTCGATCCTCTAAAGGTCGAAGACGATGCGTCGGTGGCAATCCGTTATTTGACCGGAGGCGTGCTGCTGCGGCTGAATCGTCAGACGCAGGCGTTGGAGCCGGAACTGGCGCAGTCGTGGAAGGTTTCAAAAGAGGGGAAGGAGATCACGTTCACTTTGCGCAGCGGAGTCTCGTTTTCCGATGGCACGCCGTTCTCGGCGGAGGACGTGGCCTACACGGTAAAGCAGTTGATGGATCCGGCGCTGCACTCTCCGACAGGAGACGCATTCCGTTCCGGGTCGGGCGATATCGACACAAAGATTCTCTCCGCCACCCAGATCTCGATTACATTTCCGGCGCCCGTGGCTGGACTCGACCGGCAATTTGATCAGGTCGCGATTCTTTCGGCGCACTCCGGCAAGAAAGAGATGGCAGTGCTCGGGCCGTTCATGGTGGCCGACTACAAGCCGGGAGCCACAGTTCTGCTGAAGCGCAATCCAAATTACTGGAAGGCGGACGCACAGGGACGGAAGCTGCCCTACCTCGATTCGATCAAGCTAGATATCCAGCCGAACCGCGACGTCGAACTGCTGCGCTTCAAGCGAGGGGAAATCGATTTGATCAACTCGATCGACAGCGAGTACTTCGACAAGCTGGCGACGACATCTCCGCAACTCGTGCATGATGCGGGCCCATCGCTCGACAGCGAGCAGATGTGGTTCAACGAAGTCAGCAAGTCTCCGTTGCCAGGGTTCAAGAAGAACTGGTTCCGGTCGACAGGTTTCCGGCGGGCGATTTCGCAAGCGATCAATCGTGAAGACCTTGCCCGAGTTGTGTTCCGTGGACACGCGCAACCAGCGGTAGGTCCGGTGTCTCCCGCGAATAAATTCTGGTTCAACTCTCGTCTGAAGGCGGAGCCTCATTCTCAAGACGCGGCTCTGAAAGCGCTGCAAAACGAGGGCTTCCGCTTGGAAAATGGAACGCTCAAAGACAAAGACGGCAATGCTGTGGTGTTTTCGATCATCACCAACGCGGGAAACAAATATCGCGAACGCATGGCCACAATGATTCAAGAAGATCTGCAGAAGATCGGGATTCAAGTGAACGTGGTCACGCTCGACTTCCCTTCCCTGATCGAGCGCATGACGCAGACCTTCGACTACGAAGCGATTTTGCTTGGCCTCACGAACGTGGGGCTCGACCCGAGCGAGCAGATGAACGTGTGGCTCAGTTCGTCGGAGAATCATCAGTGGAATCCGTCGGAGAAGGTTCCGGAAACTGCGTGGGAAGCGGAAATCGACAGGCTGATGCGGGCTCAGGCTTCGTCGGGCGATCCGAAAAAGCGCAAAGAAAGCTTCGACCGCGTGCAGGAGATTGCCGTGGAGCAGGCTCCATTCATTTATTTGGTGAACCGGAATGCTCTGTCAGCGGTCGCTGCCTCCGTGCACGGCGCAAGCCCGGTGATTCTGGTGCCGCAGACTTACTGGAATGCGGAGCGGCTCTCGGTCAAGTGAGTCCATCAGATTAGGACCGTTACCGTCGAAGGACGCTAAGGTACACGAAGGAATGGCTGAGGAATCACAAAGCGGAGTTCTCTTGTCGGCCCACCTGTGGCTGCGTTACGGTAAAAAGCCACCGGTGTTACGCGATGTGGACGTCGACATTTCCCGCGGCGAAGTGCTCGGACTCATTGGGCAGAGTGGATCGGGCAAGAGCACGCTCGCCATGGCGATTCTGGGCCTGCTCGATCGCAAGCACGCCCAGGTGGAGGGCACAGTCAGATTCGACGGTGCCGACCTTCTGCGACTCAGTGAGTCAGACCTGCGTGCCCTGCGCGGGAGAAAAATCGCCCTAGTGCTGCAAAGTCCACAGTCGTCGCTGAATCCCGCATTGAAAATTAGAACCCAGCTGAAGGAGGCCTGGCGAGCCCACTCATCGGGCCCGAAGGCGGATTGCGAAGCCGCGATCCGGGCTGCGCTGGAAAGCGTGAGTTTGCCCGCGACGGACGAGTTTCTGCGAAAACACCCCTCACAAATGAGCGTGGGACAGGCGCAGCGCGTCCTGATCGCGATGGCTGTGATGCATCGCCCGGCGCTGCTGATTGCCGACGAAGCCACGAGCGCACTCGACGTGATCACGCAGTCTGAGATTCTCGCCCTGTTTCGCGAACTGAACCGCAGTCATGGAATGGCGATTCTCTATATCTCGCACGATCTCGCCTCGGTGGCTGGCATTTGCGACCGCATTGCGATTCTGCACGAAGGCCAAATCGTCGAGACTGGAAGGACGGAACAGGTCTTGACCAGTCCCCGCCACGAATACACGCAGCGATTAATGGCCGCCATGCCGAAGATGCCGCAGCCCCAGCGACTCGCGACCAGCAAGGCCGCCGGACTCTAGCCATAACGCGACAACCCCCCTCACCTTTCCTCTTCGGCCTGTTTGTCCCAACCAACATTAGGTAATCAATCTGCGCAGGACTGAGGTCACATTTCGCACCACTGCAAGTGAGACAGAGTGTCCCACGCCCACCCTCTTGGGACAGATTGACCCAGCCCAACCCCTCCGTCTCGCTTCGATCGTCAATGAAATCAATCACTTCCAGGGACGGAATTGGCTGCTCCCGTGCAACGGTAAGGCTGGGTACGAAGCTCGATCTTTCCCCCAACAAGAAAGCAGGGTGAGATTTTATGGAGCACACCAAGAAGAAAAAGCCGGCCGGAGGCGGAGAACGACACAGCGCCGCCTGGGGCAAGCGCTTGAGCCTGGTCCTTCTCCTGGCAACGGGGATGGCGTTTGGGCAGCGCTGGAACAACCCCGTGGCTAGCCAGTCGAACGGCCGATTCTCGTCTCGGATCGCTCCCGAACTTTCGGGACTGCTGACAAAAGCTCATCAGGGAACCGCTAAGGGCCAGACCGTAAAGGTCATTGTGCAGTACAAGCAGGTTCCGACAGCGGCGCACTATGCTGCGATGCAAGGTCGCGGCGGACGTCTGCAGGCGCGGCTGCACATGATCAAGGGCGCGTCGTTCACGATTCCGGTCAGCGCTCTCGCTGCATTGGAGGCTGATCCTGAAATCGCGTCGGTGACCATTGACCACCCCATGAATGTCATGGACGATTTGACGAACGACGCCACGGGCGTCGAGTCGGCATGGAGCGCGGGATATAACGGAGCGGGCGTGGGCGTGGCCGTGATCGACAGCGGCATCAACGATACCCATCCCGATCTGCGGAATCCGGACGGATCCTCGCGCGTGGTCTATCACCAGGACTTTACGGGCACCGCGACGACCAACTCGGCCGGCGGGCAGTTTGACCTTTACGGTCACGGTACGCACGTGGCCGGAATCATCGCCGGCAACGGCGCTCTCTCGGGTGGAGAATATGCAGGAGTCGCTCCGGGCGCCAGCCTGATCGACCTGCGAGCCCTCGACGCGAACGGCGCGGGCACGGACAGCACGGTGATCGCTGCGATTCAGCAGGCGATCGCACTGAAGAACACCTATAACATTCGCGTCATCAACCTGTCGCTCGGGCGCGGTATCCCGACCAGCTATACGCAGGATCCTCTGTGCCAGGCGGTGGAAGCAGCATGGAACAGCGGCATCGTGGTGGTTGTGGCAGCGGGCAACTATGGCCGCTTGAACGTGAACGGTAACAATGGTTATGGAACGATCACGGCGCCGGGCAACGATCCTTTCGTACTGACGGTGGGCGCGACCAAGAGCAACGGATCGCCCTCGGCCTCGGCGGAAACCGCGGCGAGCTACAGCTCGAAGGGGCCCACCACCTACGACCACGTGGTAAAGCCCGACATTATGGCGCCGGGCAATGCCATCATTTCATTGGCCGCCCCGGGAGCCACGCTCGAAGGTTCCTATCCGGGCGATGTAATCACCGGCAGCGATGGAAACAACGACTACTTCCGACTAAGCGGCACCAGTATGGCGACACCCGCAGTGGCAGGAGCGGCGGCCATCTTGCTGCAAGAGACCAGCACACTTACGCCCGATCAGGTGAAGGCGCGGCTCATGAAGACCGCGTACAAGATGGGCTACACCTCGACGTCAGCTTGGGTACCGCACCTGAGCATGTCGTTCCTCAACTTCTACGATCTGTTCTCGGTGGGATCGGGATTGATGAACGTTCAGGCCGCCACGACGAATACGGACCTGGCTCCCGCAGCGGTCGGATCGGCCCTTTCGCCGACGGCGGTGTATAACCCTCAGAACCATTCGGTTTCCCTGGTGTATGGAAACTCGAGCGTGGCATCCAGCTCCGTGGTTTGGGGCACGTCGGTGGTCTGGGGAACTTCAGTCGTGTGGGGCGCTTCGATGGTAAACGGCACCTCCGTGGTTTGGGGTAGTTCGCTGCCGTGGAACGACAACACTCTGAGTGCGTTTAGCGTGGTTTGGGGATCAAGCACCGGCCAGAGCACCTCCGCCACTAGCGTGGTTTGGGGAGCCTCTGTGTCGAATGCCAACAGCGCGTTTACCGACGCTGGAGACGACGAGCAATAGTCCGCCGTGTGAATACAAAGAAAGGGGACGAGACCATGAATACACGGCGAATTAAGACCTTTATCGGCGCAATGATGCTGGCCGCGGCCATCACCGCGGGATACGCAACCTTCGAGAGCCACGCGCTGCACACGTACTTCGCTCTAGCAGTGCTGGCGCTGGCG
>CAVPNR010000053.1:0-43651 GCA_963706645.1 uncultured Acidobacteriaceae bacterium | reverse complement strand
TCGGTGACTTCGAGAATGAAAGTCAAGCTGCCGGGAATTAACGGCAACATGTCGGTGAACCTGCCATTCCTGCTCACGGCCGTCGTCAGTCTGAGCGCTGCCGAAGCGGTCGTCATCACGTGCGTTTCGACCGCCGTACAGTGCTGGCCCAGGAAGAATGCGAAGTTCAACCCACAACAGTTAGCCTTCAACCTGAGCATGATGGCGTTTGCTAGCTGCCTGGCAAGTCTGATGTTCCATGCCCACTGGCCCGGCATGCAGTGGAGTTCGAGTACCTTGGGACTGGTGCTGGCGACAGCAACCTTGTTCCTGGGACAAACCGCTCCTGTAGCAGCGATCGTAGCAGTGAGCGAGGGTAAAGCGGCAGGACAGATCTGGTTGGGCCTGGCGCATCTCTCATTCCCCTACTACGTCGTCAGCGCCGGAGTCACGACGATCGTTCAGACAGTCAGCTCTCACGTGGGTTGGGGCTTGGCCCTGGCGGTCTTCCCGGTCATGTACGGCATCCATCGCTCCTACCGCACGTACTTTGGGGCGATCAACGAAAATCTTCGCGCGCAGGCTCTACGCCCGGAAGGCCGGGTCCGAGCAGCCAGCGCGGGAGCGTAACTGGTTCGAGATAGTTGCATGGTTCACTAGGGTGGCAGCGCGGCTCAACCGCAGCTGCCACCCTTTTTGTTTTTAGGATGGTGCGGAATCGCGAAACCCGCCCCGTCGTAAGGCGAAATCACTTCCAGGTGATAACGAAAGGATGTAGCGGGCGCGCACGAAATCATGGTGCCGGGAGGGGGAATCGAACCCCCACAGTCCTTTCGGACCTGCGGATTTTAAGTCCGCTGCGTCTGCCAATTTCGCCATCCCGGCTCGCGCTTTATTCTAGCGTAGGGACGCCTCGGCATCAGGGATACGTAGGGCGTCTAGACGAGATCGAGGGTGATGTGGGTTTGCAGATCTAGGCGTGGGCAGCCGCAGCATTACCCGAGGCCGCTGGAGGATTCGCTCGCTGCTTGTGCATCGCTTCGTGAAATTGTTCGGCGGTGAGCGACTCACCGTAGAATAAATGTAGTAAGGGATCGTCGACGTCCGCAGAGGGCTTGTGGGCGCTCGATTCCGATTCCAATCCCTGGGGCTCGACCAGCAATTCGGGCAGCAGAGAGCGATTCTCGTTGAGGACTTCCAGGAATTTCTCCACAGCGGCACGATGCTCCTGCGTGGCTTGCGTGAACTCAACGCCCATACCCTTGTCCGGATGCATGATCCGGACTACCCCTTGGGCCCGCACCTCTACCCCGCCGGCGCGCATCGAAAGCGTTACGCGGCTCGACGCCGGAAAGGGCGATGAAATCTCCAGATAGCATCCCCCCAGGCTGAGGTCGGTCAACTGGCAACGAATGGGCGGATCGTCCTGCTCAACCTCGGGAGAATTCTGCTTCAGCCACTCCTGCAGTTGGCGAGTGGCCTCAGGGGAAATGTCCTGGAAACGCAAACCCGCCTGAGCACCTGACCCCTCCCATGCAAATTCGGCGGGGAGTTCGAGAGATTTCTCCGTTCCCGGCAGAGTAAAGGCAATCTGCCAGTGCCCGCTGGGGCGGCGTCGGTTCGGCAGGCTCACGGCCATGCCTCCTTCGCTCAGGTCAATTGTCGTCACCTTCATGTTGCTGCCCACACCAGTGCTTCTGAGCACCACTGGAATCTGCACCGCGACCCGGGCATTGCGCCGGCGTTCACTCTTCATCAGCGCCCGCGCCGCACGGAAACTCGACTTCGCCCGCTCGATCGAAACCGGCTTGTACAGAACGAAGTGCGCCCCGATCTCGAATACAGCTTTCAGTCCGATGATGGGCTCCACAATCGCGACCGCCACCGCCTGCTTGTTACAGGGAGCGGTGCGGGCGCTACGCAGAACCTCCGTTGCTCCGTCGTCCATCACGTCGACGATGATCGCTTCGAACCGCTGCCTCGTTAGTTTGCGCAGGGCACCATCAGAATCCGTGCACAACTCGACCTCAATCTCCAGATCGCCCAGTACACGGCGCAAGACTCGCACGATCTTGTCGTCCGAACAAAGCACCAATGATTTCAGGCTCATGACTGGACCTTATCCCCTAGGGGCCTCTTGGGATCTGAAAACGGCTCAAACGCCTTGTCCCGCAGGCTAAAGATGCGGGCACCGCCGGGACTCCCTCTCTGCACTCTATGTCCATCGACCGAACGCGATCAATGCTCTGCTGCTGGAAGGGGTTACCGCCGTAATCTGCAAGTCCTTGCAACCCCTTTCGGGCAAAGCGGGGTGCACAAATCCAGCGAGACTGCAGCAGGTAGGGGTTCGCGATAGGATTTCCCGCTCCGCTCTCAAAAGTCGGGGGCATCGCGGCCCCCAACTCAGCGAGAATAGACGTAAACCCCTTGATTACATACATTTGAGGAGACAAGGACCAGGCTTAGGAAGGGAAATTTCCGTTGACTTTGGATCGAAATTGACTGTAAGATGTTGAGTCTCCGATTAGCTTTGGGTGCGGATCAGTCTGAGGTCCTAGTTTTGTCTGTAGCGAGCTTGGCTCGCTTCCTGGAAGTGAATCCCGAGGACCACTCGGAGAATCATATAGATAGGCGTGTTTGTGAGCAGTTTTGCAGTTTCATCCCCTTAAGTGGAAAGGCATTTTTCATGGCCAAGCGACGCGGAAATCCGAACTGGGGCAAGCCCGAGCCGATCGGGCCCATCACCCCGACCATCACCGAATTCGAACAGGTTGTACGCGAGTACAAGCTCTCTCCCGACCAGTATCTGCGGTCGACCCGCTTGCGCGAGTGGGCCCGCCGCAACAAGAATTCGAAGTACATCCCCGAGCCTCTTCTGGAAGCCTGGGGCTTCGAGATCGAGTCCACTCTGTAACCACAGGGATGGCAGTATTTTAAGGGTCGCTTCTTAACTAAGGAAGCGACCCTTTGTATTTGATCATGTGTGGAGCGGGGCTTTGAAGAATGTGGAAAAGTACGTGGGGACGGCCGCCTTCGGCCGTCCGACGGGCATCCCCCGGCGACTTTTCGCCGTCCTTAGTGATCGTGTCGCAAGTGATAATGTCGTTCCGAGCCCATGCTGAACGTGCTGCAAATCCCGCCCGGAGAACTCTTCTCCCTGCTCGCCGCCATCGGCTTTGCCGCCGGCCTGAATCTGTATGCAACCGTCGCGGCCCTCGGGTTGCTCGCTCGCTTCGGCCATCTTCCGCTACCTCCGGGATTGATCCTCTTGGCCGGATGGCCGATCATCGTCGCAAGCAGTGCGCTCTTCGTCATTGAATTCTTCGCTGACAAGATTCCCGCTTTCGACTTGATCTGGAACGCGCTGCACACTTTCATTCGCGTCCCAGTCGCCGGATTGCTCGCGTACCAGGCCACGCGCCAACTCTCTCCCGAGCACCAACTGCTGGCCACACTCTTAGGAGCAGCCGTGGCTCTCATCGCTCACAGCGGCAAGACGGCAGCGCGCGCGGCCGTGACGCCTTCCCCCGAACCGTTTTCGAACATTACTCTCAGCCTGGGAGAAGACTTCCTCGCCATCGGTCTGACCTGGCTGGCCACGCGGCACCCGTACGTGGCGGGCACTCTTGCCACAATCTTCATCGCGATCATCTTGCTGCTGACGCACTGGGTCATTCGTGCCATGAGGGCCCTGTTCCGCGGTGCCGAACGGGAACTGGCTGGTTGATTCTTATGTGGGGACAGCCCTCGGCTGTCCAGTCGCGCAAAGCGCGACCAGCAAGTGTGGGACGGAAACTCCTGTCCGCCGCCTTTGATCTTAATGTCTAGTTGAGCGTGACACTGGATCCTGACGCCGGAGGGCATGGCTGGCTGCGGCTGAGTGGCCGTCGAGCCCGCAGGAACGATTAGAAGGTTCCGTCCTAACTTCATGGGGAGATCGTTCTGGGTTTCGCGAATTATCCTCGAGGACCAATGTCTTGAATGTCGCGCCGGGCGTGCATTAGAAAATACGCGTCGCAAAAGGTCTTCAGCTTTAGCGAGTCCTCTAAGGTGATCGGAACTTCGGACCCCTTCTTGGCGCTCGCTTCCCCGGCCAAGTGCAGCATCCTCTTTACCTCGTTCACGAAATCTGACGGGAACTTCAAGTCTTGAAACGCCTTTTCGGCGGCGATCTCGAATGTCTCAGGAGCGCCGTCCCATTCTCCATACGCGACGAGCCCTGCTCGAAGTGATTCGTAGAATTCAACCACGACGTTCAAACCAAATTGGACAAAGACGTCCGTCTTTGCCAGCAAGCTCAACGCCACAAAATAGCGCTTGTAAGGCTCTTGTTGCTGAACCAAGTCGGCGTGCATCAAACGTGAGAAAACTTCCGAGATATTGTTCAGGTCGGGTTCCTTTAGCGCCCGGATTTTCCAGCCCGGCACCAACGGAGGGTTTCGTTCCAAGAGGACATCCGCCTTATTCTCGAGGTCGAGGATCTTGTCGTAATACTTCGACACAAACGACTGAAGTTCCCACCAAAAGAAGCCGAAGGAGCCAATGTTGAGCGCAATCACGAACAACCGAGAAACAGTCTCGCCGCTTTGCCAAAGCGCCTGGAACGGGATTCCTTTTACCATTGTAAAGTGAACCAACAGCTCCCGTTTATTTGGTGTGTGGTAGAGCTTTATCTTGTCGACGTGCTGATTCCAGAACGCCAGGGGCTTCGGGCGAATGGAGTGCGATGAGGACTCTAGCCGGATGTTAAGTTGCCACTTCGGTTTATCCGCCTCTGTCTCACTTGGCCTGTCACGGCGAAGTTCCTTCTCGGCCATTTCACGATTTGTTTTCTCGATCTCATCTATCCGCTGGTGAAGCCAGCCAATCCACCTCTTATAGTCCCCTTCAAGTTCATCTAGCTTGTCCACAAAGTCATGGCTCAAGACGATCATCCTTAGCTGCGGCTGTTCCAGGGCTCTCAAAAACCAGTTAGTATCCCGCGCGATTTCATCCGGCGGGCGAATGGTAACCAACTTCTCCCGTTCGAGCCTCGCCTCCGTGAGTCCGAGAAGGCCGTCCAGCATTTCGTCACTAATTTCAACTGCCTGTTCCGGCGAACGCATCGGATCGACGTACAGGGTCGAAAGCCGGTTCTCGTGGATATTCCGGGCCAAGTCCTGGAAGTGCCGGAATTCACTCGCAGTCATTTTGGGGTGAAAGCTTGGCATGAACATTGCCCAGAACAGCTTGCGTTCGTGATCGCCTAGCCGTTCAAGCCCTTTCTGTTCATCTGCGTCGCCGTCGTCGGTGGTCGGAGACGGGAGCGAGCTGATGGTGACCATCGAGGCCTTCCCAACTTCTTCCAAGGCAAGCGCCGCCAGATGAAATGAAATATGTTTTCGATCTGGGCGTCGAATCTCTTTAGCAGAATTCAGCAGACACTCCGCATTAAGAAGGCAGGCCCGCCTAATGGGTTTCGCAGCGTCAAAGTCCATAAGTTTCACTCTAGCCCAAACAGGGCCTATTCCCTGAACTCCGCCACGTCGCTTTTCCACAACCTTCCACAGACCCAAGGTGTGACGAACAACCTTTACTGAGGATTTCGAAACCTGCATACTTGTCTGGTGCGCCCCAAATCCACTGAGAACCGGTCCAGCCGGCGGCCAGCCACGATGATTTGTCGTTCCATCCATTGCCATAAGTCCTTATTCCGCAAGATTTTAGCTGTAACTCCTTGCGGCTCAAGATTTTGCGAAGATCGAGGCCTGTCTCATCTCTCTAAACTAAAGAAAACAAGGATTTTACAAAACTCCGCAGAAAAAAATTTCAACCCCAGATCCAAGGCGTTCTACCCTGTTGTTACAATCGCCTCACTATGAGTCCCCAGTCTCCATTTACCGACGTCCCGGAAGCGATTGAGGAAATCCGCGCGGGCCGCATGATCATTGTCGTCGACGATGAAGACCGCGAGAACGAGGGCGACCTCACACTCGCCGCCGAGAAGGTCACGCCCGAAGCCATCAACTTCATGGCGAAGTATGGACGCGGCCTGGTCTGCCTGGCGATGACCGAGGAGCGACTGGAGCACCTGAATATTGGGCCGATGACTTCGGAGAATACTTCGCAGTTTGGCACCGCATTTTGCGAGGCCATCGATGCGCGGCAGGGCGTGACGACTGGTATCTCGGCTCACGACCGGGCACGCACGATTCAGGTGGCGATCGATCCCGCAACGAAGCCTTCTGACTTAGCTCGCCCGGGACACATGTTTCCCCTTCGCGCCCGAAAGGGAGGAGTGCTGGTGCGTGCCGGACAGACCGAAGCTTCGGTCGATCTGGCGCGGCTTGCGGGCATGATCCCGGCAGGAATCATCTGCGAAATCATGAAGGACGATGGGAGCATGGCGCGCGTCCCGGACCTGATCGAATTCTGCCGCGAGCACCAGATGAAGATGCTCACCGTCGCGGAGTTGATCCGCTACCGGATGGCGCACGAACGCTACGTGCACCGCGTGGGCGAGGCGCTGATTGACACGCGCTTCGGCGAGTTTCGCATGATCGCCTATGAAAGCGAAGTCGACGGCGGCGAGTCGCACGTCGCGCTGATTCGCGGAGACGTAGAACACAGCAAGACTCCGGTGCTCGTCCGGATGCACGCGCATTGCCTGATGGGCGACGTGTTCGGTGCAACTGGCTGCGAATGCCATGCCACGCTGGAAGGCGCGCTGCGCCGCATTTCCGAAGATGGCTGCGGAGCACTGATTTACTTGCATCAGACTTCGCAGGGATTTTCCGTCGAGAAGGTCGGCGACCGCACTGCACTTGGCTTCCATCGCGGGCAGAGGCTTCCCGCGCTGTATGACAATGAAAAGCAGATTCAGCGCGAGGTGGGTATTGGCGCGCAGATTCTTTCGGATCTGAACCTGCATCGGATCCGGCTGCTGACGAACCGTCCAAAAAAGGTCGCGGCACTGGAGGGCTTTGGAATTGAGATTGTGGAGCAGGTCCCGGTGCAATTGCAGGAAGACAAAGCTCGATCTTAAGGTTGGGTCATCCTGAGCGACGCGAAGGAACCGTGGAACCCTCGCGGCATGCACCTGTTGTTCCGACAGGAGAAATTGCATAGATCCTTCGGCGGCAAAATGCGCCGCCTCAGGATGACAAAGCTGGGGGAATGAATGATTAGAAGGGTTTGCGCACCACGACTTCGCTATCGCGGATAAAGAACTGCGCCGAGCAGTGTTCGGAACCGCAAATCACGGGCAGGAAGCCGTTGATCTGTTTGCGCGTGATCAGGCCCAGCATGCCGCAGGACGGGCAAGACAACACGGCCCAATAGGGATCTTCCTTTTCGCCGATTTCGCCGGCGTTTTCCAGCACGAAGACGGTTCCCGGCTGCATCTGTTCCGGTATCCACTCATTGAGAAGATCCAGTTCACCGACCATGTCTTCCTCCTGTGTTCGAAGTGCCCTGCTGGTGCTCCCGTGCAAACCCTTCCCTACGAAACTTTTTTAGCACGCCGCCGGTAATCAGGCGACGTTACCGAAGTATTCGCCTTCCCCGAAAGGACCCCGGCCCGCACTTGCCGGACGGCATCGCTCAGGCAAACGCCCAGAATCGGCTGGTCCGAATTCTTCAGGATGTCGACGATCTGGCGCGCGGAAGTCTCCAGATAAAGATGGGTTCCGTCGGTCAGAAGATGAACGTCAGAGCTACGGCTGACGATTTCGGCTAAGCCTTTACCGATCTCACGGTCCAGAAAGCGCATGACCTTTCGTACACCCTGCAGCGAGAAGCCTTTGCGCCGCAGTTCGCAGATGACGGCCATTTCAGTCAGTTGATTCATCGAGTAGAGGCGGCGATGGCCTTCGCGCTCGGGCTTGACGACGCCGCGCTCGTCCCACCACTGGAGTTGGCGGGGCGTGATGCCGGTCAGAGCGATCACTTGTTGCGATGTGAACCGATCTTCCTTAAGCTCTTGCATGAGCCCCCAGATATGTTTGAAACAATCCTCAAGTCGAATGTTTCAAACATTTTAGGCATGGACGGGCTGGGGTCAAGCAGAGAATCGGTGGAAAAGGGGTGACTAAGAGAGTTCCTGCGTGCGGGTGAGACCCGAGCCGCCACCAACGAAGTGGACGATCTCGAGCCGGTCTCCGTCGTTCAGTTGAGTGGCGGCCCAACGCTCGCGGGGAACGATGTCGCGGTTCAGTTCAACCGCCACGCGGTCGGACTTCATGCCGAGGAGTTCGATGAGCGCCGCAAGCGTGGACGGAGTGGGGGAACCGCTGAAGTCGCGCTCTTCGCCGTTGATTTGCAGTTTCATGGGGGTCGAGGTCAGAGCAGGCTTCGCTCCGCCTGAAGGACGGCTACGCTCGGGATGACCCCACTTCAGGATGATACTGCTTCAGGTTCCCGGAATGACGCCGATGTCGCGATGCCAGGCTATTGAGCCGCGTCGGCTTTCAGTCTGCTTTACGCAGCACGAATTTCCGCGTCGCGGTGCGGCCTTCCTGGTTGATCTGCACGAGCAAAGTCGAATCGGGCAGATCGGCTTCCTCGACCTCAATCTTGATTTCGGCCGCGCCGCCGGCATCGGCCACTGCCTGAGTGTAGAACGGCGTCCCACCGGGTCGAGCGAAACGGAACGTCAGCCGCGCACCGGACGCCGCCGCGCCTCCTTCGGTAACGCGCAACTGCATAGTCAGGTTGCGATCGGCATGAACCGATTCGGAGTTCAGCCACTGAACGTCCAACTCTTTCACCGTGGCCAGCACTTCCGGCTCGGGGTGATCTAGAACATTGTCGAGTTTACCTTCGCGGATCGCATCGAGCACCAACCGGTGCTGCTCGCGAAGCAACTGCTCTTTTTGGGCATCACCTGCCTGCGCCTCGCTGTTCTTGCTGGCATAGGAGGTGGCTTTCTTGCCAACGCAGCGACCGCGCACAAAGACCTGGGTCTGCAGAAGGAGTTCGCCTTCACGGGCTTCGCTCTGTACGTGGTAGATCGTGTCGCCGTGCTTCACGTCGGTATTAAAGCCGAAAATCATAAGGATGTTGCACTTTCGGAACCGGGTTTTCGAATGACTGAAGCGCCCGATTACACAATCACAAAAATTATCCTGGCATTTCCACAAGATGCCAAGCCGTTCGCTTGACACTGTTCGTGTAAGCCCATAACCTAGAATGTTTAAGCAACACTTGGCGCGAATTATATATAGCTCGTCCTATGCCCGACAATTACTTCGCTCAATACCTCCCGTTTTTGATCCATATTCTTATGGCGGGCGGCATTGCGGCTGCGATTGTGACACTTTCCTGGCTCATTGGGCAGCGTAAACCAACCCGCGCCAAACTGTCTGCTTACGAATGCGGCATGACCCCGGTGGGGGACTCCCGGCAGCGCTTCTCGGTGAAGTTCTACTTGGTTGCTATGCTGTTCATTCTGTTCGATGTTGAGGCAGTTTTCATCTATCCCTGGGCGATCAGTTTGCGCCAGCTCAAGGCGCAGCACGAAGGTCACTTCGGCCTGTGGGAGATGCTGGTTTATATCGGAATTTTCCTCGTCGGCTTCTTTTATGTCTGGAAGAAGGGCGTACTGGACTGGGGCGAGACCTCTCCGAAGCGGGGGAATTTCTGATGCCGTTGGCCCCTGCCATCACTGATCTAGAACAACTGAAGAACCATCCGGCCGTCGCCCGCCTTTTGGGATGGAATGCCCAGGCTGTAACAGGAGTGAAGTTCGATCGCGACGAGATGACGATTTACGTCGATCGGGCCTTCATCCGCGAGGCCTGCGTCGCTCTGAAAGACGATCCGGCCTGCCCGTTTAACTTCCTTTCCGACGTGACCTGTGTGGACTGGTATCCGGCGGAGCCGCGGTTTGAGATCGTTTACCACCTACTATCGATCCCGAATAAAGAGCGCATCCGGCTGAAGGTTCACCTGAACAGTGACAGTCCGGCGGTTGAGTCGCTGACTTCGGTCTGGCCCGGCGCGAACTACTTTGAGCGCGAAGTTTTCGATCTGTTCGGCGTGCGCTTTACCGGGCATCCTTATTTACGGCGGATCCTGATGCCCGAAGATTGGGAAGGTCACCCTCTGCGCAAGGATTATCCGGTGGAGGGCTACCGTTAGATGGCCCACCTGAACCCTACCCCAGTGCTGGAGCCTGGACAGGATCGAACCATGATCCTGAACATGGGGCCGCAACATCCGTCGACGCACGGAGTGTTGCGCGTGTTGCTGGAGATTGACGGCGAAACTGTGGTGCGGATGATGCCCGACATCGGATTCCTGCACACCGGCATTGAAAAGACCTGCGAGGCCAAGTTCTACCAGCAGGTCGTGCCGCTAACCGACCGCATCGACTATCTCTGCCCGATGACCAACAATCTCTGCTACGTACTGGCGGTGGAGAAGTTGCTTGGGATCGAGATTCCTCCGAAGGCGCAGTGGCTGCGGGTGCTGCTGAACGAGTTAACCCGCATTAACTCCCACCTGGTGTGGCTCGGAACGCACGCCATGGACATCGGCGCGCTGACGGTTTTCTTATATTGCTTCCGCGAGCGCGAAGAAGTGCTGCGCATGTT
Organism: uncultured Acidobacteriaceae bacterium; assembly: GCA_963706645.1. Classification (GTDB taxonomy): domain Bacteria; phylum Acidobacteriota; class Terriglobia; order Terriglobales; family Acidobacteriaceae; genus Sulfotelmatobacter. Next base: position 33,098 of record CAVPNR010000053.1, on the reverse strand, counting down.
CGAGATGGTCAGCGGACAGCGCATGATGACGTCATACTTCCGCGTGGGCGGTATTGCGCTGGAGCCGCCTCTGGGATTCTTCGATCGCGTGCGCGACTTCGCTGGATATTTTCCCGAGCGCATCGATCAGTATGAAAATCTGCTGACCGGGAATCCCATCTGGACGATGCGCACCAAGGGCGTGGCCAGAATGACCGCCGAAGATGCGATTGCGCTGGGCGCGACCGGGCCGACTTTGCGCGGAAGTGGCGTGGATATCGATTTGCGGCGCGATATGCCGTACTCGAGTTACGAAAAATTCCAGTTCAAAGTGCCGGTATCGCAGGAAGGCGACGTCTTTTCGCGGTACATGTGCCGCGTGCAGGAACTGCGCGAGTCAACCAACATCGTACGACAGGCGCTCGACGGGATGCCCGAAGGCCCGATCAAGGCTGACGCGCCAGGGATCGTATTGCCCGACCGCGAAAAAATGAAGACGCAGATGGAATCGCTCATCTATCACTTCAAGATCATCACGGAAGGATTCGCGGTACCGCCGGGCGAGGTGTACCAGGCAGTCGAATCACCGCGCGGCGAGATGGGCTACTACATCGTCAGTGACGGGACGGCCAAGCCCTATCGCGTGCACATGCGGTCGGCCTGCTTTGCGAATCTGCAGACGCTACCGAAGATGTGTGAAGGGCGCTTGCTGGCGGACGTGGTCGCGGCGATCGGATCGATCGACATCGTACTGGGGGAAATCGACCGATAGAGCTACGCGTGCTGCAGCCCCGAAGGGGCGGAATAATTTAGCCCAGGGCGCAAGCCCTGGGTACTCGGAAAGAATGGAATAAGCCCCGTAGGGGCGACAGAAACGGCGCATGAAGTTTTCGGAGGAATTCGAAACACGCTTTGCGGAGATGGTCCCGCATTACCCGACGAAGCGATCCGCTCTCGTCCCGACGCTGCTTTACGCGCAGGACGAAGTGGGCTACCTGTCGGACGAAGTTATCGCGGAAATCGCATCCCGCCTCGACCTGCCCGAACTCGAAGTGCGCAACGTGATCAGCTATTACTCCATGCTGACAACTAAGCCGCGTGGCAAGTTCAACGTACAGGTCTGCACCAACATCAGCTGCATGGTGCGCGGCGGCGAAGACATTCTGTATCACTGCGCAAAGAAGCTCGGCGTTGGCCACAAACAGACCACGGCGGACGGCCTCTTCACGCTGGAAGAAGTAGAGTGCATCGGCGCCTGCAGCTGGGCTCCGGCCGCTCAAGTGAACTACGACTTTCACGAGAATCTGACTACCGAAAAAATGGACCGGATTCTCGACGACTATAAGAAGAAGGGAACGCAATAGAGCAATTGCTGATTTCTGATTGTTGATTGCTGATCGAAAACCGGCTTGAGTGATTTCAATCAACAATCAGAAATCAACAATCAACAGTTCCAATGGCTGACTTGGTCTCTCATCCCGACGAGGTAAAGGTTGTCTCCCGGCGCTTTGGCCAGGGTGCGGCCAATATTGACCGTTACCTCGAACTGGACGGCTACAAGGCCGTCCAGAAGGCGCTGGCGATGGAGCCGGACGCCATTATTAATGAGGTCAAGAATTCTGGCCTGCGAGGACGTGGTGGCGCCGGATTCTCGACAGGGATGAAGTGGTCATTCGTACCCAAGCAGTCGGCCAAGCCGAAGTACGTGCTGTGCAACGGCGATGAGAGCGAGCCAGGAACCTGCAAAGACCGGCTGATTTTCGAACACGATCCGCACTCGGTAATCGAGGGTGTCATGATCGGCGCTTTGGCCGTGGGCGCGAAAAGCGGCTACATCTATATTCGCGGCGAGTATCGGTACCTGCTGGAGATCATGCAGAAGGCAATCCGCGACGCCTATGCCAAAGGATTTATCGGCAAGAATATTTTCGGCAGTGGACGCGATCTGGACATTTACTGGCATGGCGGCGCCGGGGCGTACGAAGTCGGCGAAGAGTCGGCGCTGATGGAATCGCTCGAAGGCAAGCGCGGCATTCCGCGCATTCGGCCTCCGTTTCCTGCTGTGGTTGGTCTTTGGGGCGGTCCGACGGTTATCAATAATGCGGAAACACTGGCGAATGTGCCCCACATTATTCTGGGTGGCGCAGACTGGTATGCCAAGCTGGGCACGCCGAAAAATGGCGGAACGCGACTGTTTTGCCTGAGTGGCAACATCGCCAAGCCCGGTGTGTATGAACTACCCATGGGCTACAACCTGAAAAAAATGGTCTACGAGGTGGGCGGCGGAATTCCCAACGGACGCACGTTGAAAGCGGTCGTGCCGGGCGGAGCCTCGTGCCCATGTCTTACTGCGGATGAAGTTGATGTCGCCATGGATTTTGATTCGGTCGCGAAAGCCGGGTCCATGCTCGGTTCAGGCGGCGTGGTGGTGATCGACGACCAGCAGTGCATCGTGAAATTCGCGCTGCGCACCATGAAGTTCTACCAGCACGAGAGCTGCGGATGGTGTATTCCGTGCCGCGAGGGCACCGACTGGATTAAGAAGACGCTGACGCGTTTTCATTCTGGCGGCGCTATGAAGAAAGACATCGACAACATCCAGTACCTGGCGGAGAACATGCTTGGGCGCACCTTCTGTCCGCTGGGCGATGCGGCGGCGATGCCGACGATTGGGTTCGTGAAGAAGTTCCGCAAGGAATTTGAAGATCACCTGGAAGGCCGGCCGTGCCCGTACGAAAAGGAAGGCGCGGCGGAGCAACTGCCAGCGTTCGCACACTAAAGTTATACAGTTTACGAAATTTCAAATGGCTGATGTAAATCTCACTGTCGACGGCAAGAAACTCACGGCTCCCGCGGGAACGCTGCTCATTGAGGCCTGCAAGACCGTGGGCATCGAGGTGCCTTCGTTCTGCTATTACCCCAATCTTTCGCTGCAGGGCGCTTGCCGCATGTGCCTGGTGAAGGTCGAGAAGATGCCCAAACTGCAGACCGCCTGCACCACGGTGGTCAGCGAGGGGATGATCGTCGTCACCGACAGCGACGAGATCAAGCAGGCGCGGAAGTCGATGTTGGAGATGCTGCTGGGCAACCATCCGCTGGATTGCCCCGTGTGCGATGCCGGTGGCGAGTGCGAACTGCAGGACATGACATTTTCCTACGGCGCCGCCGAATCGAAATTCATGGAGGCGAAGAACCACAAGGAAGAGCAGCAATGGTCCCCCGTGGTGTTCTTCGACCGGCCGCGTTGCATTCTTTGCTACCGCTGCGTGCGCGTCTGCGGCGAGGGAATGGACGTGTGGGCTCTCGGCGTGCAGAACCGCGGCGTGAGTTCGCTGATCGCTCCGAATAAGGAAGATCATCTGGAGTGCGAAGAGTGCGGCATGTGCATCGATATCTGCCCTGTAGGCGCACTCACCTCAGGCGCATACCGCTACAAAACACGGCCGTGGGAAATGAAGCACGTGGGCACCGTCTGCACCCATTGCGGCGACGGCTGCAAGACCACGCTGGGCGTCCGGCGGTCAGACACCGGCATGGAGATTGTTCGCGGCGACAACCGCGACAAGAGCGGCACCAACGGCGACTTCCTCTGCATCAAGGGTCGCTACGCTTTCGATTTCGCCAATCACGAAGAGCGGTTGACGCAGCCGTTGATTCGCAAGAATGGCAAGCTGACGCCGGCGACGTGGGAAGAGGCGTTTGAGTTGGTGGGAAAGAAGTTCGCCGAGGTACGAGACAAAGATGGTGGCGCGGCGATCGGAGTCATCGGATCTAACCGCACCACCAATGAAGAAGCTTATCTGCTCTCGAAGTTCGCGCGGGTTGTGCTGAAGACCAACAACGTCGATCATCACCGCACGGCCGACTTCCCTGCTCTTTCGGCAGCGCTTCGTGGCAAGGCCGCCACGACCGCCAGCATGGCAGACGTTTTTACCGCACCGGCGATTCTTCTGATCGGTAACGATCCGACGGAACAACATCCGCTGCTCGCCTGGCAAATTCGCAACAACGTCCGATTGCATCGCGCGAAGCTGTACGTGGTCAATTCGGAATCGATCAAGCTACGACGGCAGGCGACGACATTCACTCAAATTCCCGCGGGAACGGAAGGTAAGGTCGCAAGCTTTTTGTCAGGCGACGACTGTGCTGCGGAAGCCCTGGCGAGTGCCTCGACAAGTAAGGATGCTTGGATTAGCCTCCGCGACAAGCTGCGCGGGGAACAGAATCTCGTCATCATTTTCGGAGCGGAAATTCGCGGCAAGGATGTCGCCAGTCTGGTTGCATTCGGTTCGAGTATCGCGGGCGCTAAATTCCTATGTCTAGCCGACTACGCGAACTCTCGCGGCGCTGCCGACATGGGTCTCTATCCCGATCTGTTGCCCGGGTATCACCCGACGGCGGGAAGCAGCGACTTTCACCAGGAGTGGAGCGTTCCGCAAACCGCGGGGCTTGACCTCGCCGGCATGGTGGATGCAGGCAAGAGTGGCAAGTTAAAAGCGCTTTATGTCGTGGGATCGAACCCGATCGGACGCCTCAACATCGATCCCTTCGCCTTCTCCAACAGCTTCGTCGTGGTGCAAGACATGTTCCTGACCGAGACCGCGGTCATGGCCGACGTCGTACTGCCAGCGGCCAACGCGTATGAGAAATCCGGTTCGATGACCAATACCTGCGGCGACGTGCAACTAGTCAAAAAGGCCGGGGACATTTCCGGCACGAAGGCCGATTTCGAGATGATTGTCCGCATCGCGGACGCCATGGGTTTCGAGGTTCGCAAACTGGTTCCGTTTGGCGGCGGCACGCGCGCCGACATGGGCCAATCACGCGGAGCGCAGTCAGGCGAGGCCGACCGGCATGCTGTGTGGCTCGAAATGCAGGGACTGGAGCCGAAACTGAGCCCGCTCGATCCCACGGCGATTTTCGACGAGATCCAGCGACTAGTTCCCGGCTATGACGTTTCGCGTGTGAATTTGCTGGCGGGCAACGTTGAGCATACGTCGCTCACGAAGAGTGGACCGGGTGCGGCGCAGAAGCCGGAATCGATTTCTCCGGCTAACGATGGGTTGTTCACCTCGGGTACGTTGGGGCGTTACTCCCGCACGTTGAAATCGGTGATGGAGAGTCACGAAGTGAAGCCGGCGGGAGTCGCGGCCGACTGATTTCTAGCTGTGAGCTTTGAGCTGCGAGCGGTGAGAAAAACTGTTCGTTCTTGCTCGAGGCTCGTAGCTCATAACTCGGAGCTCAGTAAGAGAGGAAGCAAGGCGTGGCGTTGCCGTTCTGGCTATACATACTTGCGTCGGTGATCAAGTCGGCGATCGTGCTGGGCGTGCTGCTCACCGCTGTGGCGTACACCGTCTGGCTGGAGCGCAAGGTCGTGGGCCACATGCAGAATCGCTGGGGACCCACGCGGGTCGGCCCATTCGGCCTGCTGCAGCCCGCAGCCGATGGACTAAAGTTTCTGTTCAAGGAAGACCTGACGCCGCCGCACGTCTACAAGCCCCTTTTTCTGGCGGCGCCGCTGATTGCCGTCATCTTCGCGCTGACATCGATCTCGGTGATTCCGTTCGGCAACAGCTTCACGTTCGGGCCGTTCACCCTACCCCAATTTCTTCCGTTCCACTACGAACTGCCGTTCCACTGGGGCGGTGCCGTAATTGGACCGTACAGAATTCCGCTCCAGATTACGGACGTGAACACCGGACTCCTACTGATCCTCGGCGTCACATCGATCGGCGTGTACGGAGTTGCGCTGGCAGGATGGTCGTCGAATAACAAGTATTCCCTGCTCGGCGGTCTGCGTGCCAGCGCGCAGATGGTGAGCTACGAGATTTCCCTGGGCCTGTCGCTCGTCGGCGTGCTGATTATGTCGGGCAGCTTCAGCCTGCGCGAGATTGTGAAAGCCCAGGGGGGACACTTCTGGGGATTCATCCCGCACTGGAATATTTTCACCGGCCAGTTCATCGGCTTTTTCTGCTATCTGATGGCGGCGTACGCAGAAACCAACCGCATCCCGTTTGACCTGCCGGAAGCTGAAACTGAATTGGTAGCTGGATACCACACCGAGTACAGCGCCATGAAGTTTGCCATGTTCTTCATGGCCGAGTACGCGAACATGATCACGGTGGCGTGCCTGGCCACTCTCATGTTCTTCGGCGGATGGAACGGGCCGTTGAAGCGGGCCGCCAATCGTGCAGGCCATCTTGCCCATCTTCTGGTTCGGCTTAAAGGTGTTCGGATTCCTGTTCTTATACATCTGGGTGCGCGGCACGCTGCCGCGTTTCCGCTATGACCAGTTGATGGCGTTCGGCTGGAAGTTTCTGCTGCCGCTGGCGCTGGCGAATGTCATTGCTACCGCGATCGCGGTGGCGTGGTAAGAAGCAGTACTCAGTTCTCAGTTCGAGCGCATCAGCTGAGGCGGCGAAGTGAGCCGACGGTTTTTCTGAGTACCGAGTACTGAGTACCGAGTACTGAAGGTTCATGCTTAGCATTCATCTCATATTATTTCTGGCCTTCGGGGCCGTCTGTGTGGCAGGAGCTATCAACCTGCTGGCGCAGACGCATCCCATTAACAGCGCGCTTTCGCTGATCGCGGTGATGGCCGCGCTGGCGGGCGAATACCTGCTACTGGGCGCGGAGTTCGTGGCCGCCGTGCAGGTCATCGTTTACGCCGGCGCGATTATGGTGTTGTTCGTCTTCGTCATCATGCTATTGAACGCAGGAGTGGAGGAACACACTTCGGGGAGCCGGGTCGCTGTTTTGTTCGGCATTCCGGGATTGCTGCTGGGAAGCGTACTGCTCGGCTGGGTCGTCCTGCGGCATTCGGGGACCGAGTCAGTCGCCGCGGGTGCGCTGCCGGGCGATCCCAAGATCATCGGACAATTACTGTTCCACGAGTTTCTGCTTCCCTTCGAAATTACTTCTGTCCTGATTCTGATTGCCATCATGGGCGCGGTGGTGCTGGCCAGCAAGCCTCCATCGGCGCCAGTCGGGAAGGTGGACTGATGGTTCCCCTTTCTTATTACCTCGTGCTCAGCGGATTCTTGTTTGCCTGCGGCGTGGCCGGATTCCTCATCAAGCGCAACATCATCACGATCTTCATGTCGATTGAACTGATGCTGAACGGCGTCAATCTTTCGTTTGTGGCCTTCGCGGCGCACTGGCACTCGCTGGCGGGACAGGTGTTCGTCTTCTTCGTCATGGTGGTGGCGGCTGCAGAAGCCGCCGTGGGTTTGGCGATCATCATCGCCGTTTACCGCACACGCGAGACTCTGAACGTGGACCAGGTGAACCTGCTCAAACTATGACGTCCAATCTCAATCTCTGGCTGATCCCGGTGCTGCCTCTGGCGGGCGCCGCCATCAACGGCTTCCTGGGGAAGAAGTCTTCGCGGACGGCGGTCAGCACGATCGGACTTTTCTTTTCCGGAGCTGCGTTCGCCTGGGCGCTTTCGGTCGTCTTTCGAGTCTCGACTGACGCACTTCCCTACCAGGAATATCTCGCCCACTGGATCCGCTCCGGCAGTTTCAGCGCCGACTTTGCTTTGTATCTCGATCAACTCTCGCTGGTCATGCTGCTGGTCGTGACCGGAGTCGGATTCTTGATTCACATCTACTCCGTCGGCTACATGTGGGACGACCCAAGCTACTACCGCTTCTTCACCTACCTGAATCTGTTCATGTTCTTCATGCTGACGCTGATCCTGGCCAACAACTACCTGGTGATGTTCATCGGGTGGGAAGGCGTGGGCCTGGCGTCGTACCTGCTGATCGGGTTCTGGTTCACGAAAGATTCGGCGGCGTCGGCGGGAAAGAAAGCGTTCATCGTCAACCGCATTGGCGACTTCGGATTTCTGATCGGACTGTTCCTGATCATCCAACACTTCGGATCGTTGGACTTTACCAAGGTGTTTGCGCAAGTGCATCCGATGGCGGCAGAAAATGGCGGCGCCGGGCTTCTGACTGCGATCGGCATTCTGCTGATGGTGGGCGCCTGCGGCAAGTCGGCGCAGATTCCGCTCTATGTCTGGCTGCCCGACGCGATGGAAGGCCCCACGCCGGTTTCCGCACTGATCCATGCCGCGACCATGGTGACTGCCGGCGTGTACATGGTGTCGCGCTCACATATGATTTTTGAGCGCGCGCCGATGGCGCTGATGGTCGTCGCCGTAATCGGAACGCTCACCGCACTCTTCGCCGCAACCATCGGCATAACGCAGACCGATATTAAGAAGGTCCTCGCGTACTCCACGGTTTCGCAGCTCGGCTACATGTTTATGGCGTGCGGCGTAGGCGCGTTCTCCGCCGGCATCTTCCACCTGATGACGCATGCTTTCTTCAAAGGCTTACTGTTCCTGGCTGCAGGCTCCGTGATCCACGCTGTTGGCGGCGAGCAGGACATGCGCAAGATGGGCGGGCTGCGTTCCTATATCCCATGGACGTTTCTGACCATGGGCATTGCGACGCTGGCGATCGCGGGCATCCCGCCGTTCGCGGGCTTCTGGAGCAAGGACGAAATTCTCTGGAAGGCATACTCGAGCCCCCACGGAAGCTGGGTGTTCTGGCTGATCGGTGTCATCACTGCGTTCATCACTTCGTTCTACATGTTCCGGCTTTTGTTCATGACATTCTTCGGCGACTATCACGGCACCCAGGTTGATGCCCACGGGCACGGCAGCCATTCGCACGGTGCCGATGATCACGGTCACGGCGAGCCGCACGAAAGCCCAATGGTCATGCTGGTTCCGCTGATGATCCTCGCGGTGCTTTCTGTGATCGGCGGCTTGGTTGGCATCGGCAACCGATTTGAGCATTTTCTTGAACCGGTGTTCGGCACAGGGGTCGCCGAAGCCGCCGGAGAAGCCGCCAGCCGCGGCACAGAATTCCTGCTGATGGGCGTGTCGATCGCCGTCGCGGTTCTGGGCTTCATCCTTGCGTACGTGCTTTATGTCAGCAAGCCCTATCTGCCACAGAAGATCGCCGATGGACTGAATGGCTTCTACACCGCGGTGTTGAACAAGTACTACGTGGACGAGCTCTACGCGAAGTTGTTCGTCAAGCCGCTGATCGACGGATCGACCACGATCCTCTGGCAGGGAATGGATCGCAAGGTCATTGACGACACTGTGAACAGCGCAGCCGATGGTGCGCGCCACGTGTCGGATGAAGTCCGCCACATGCAGTCGGGCAACTTGCGATCGTATGCGGGCTGGATCGCGGCAGGTTCGGCCGTGGTGATTGCCTACATGATTTGGATGGGGGTGCGATGAGCACCGATAGCTGGAGCCCATACATCCTAACGTTGGTGACCTTTGCGCCGTTGGTGGGCGCGCTGCTGCTCGTGATGTTTCCGCGGCGCGATCGCGATATCCGGATCTTTGCTCTCGTCTTTTCGGTGCTCACATTTCTTCTTTCGCTGCATCTGCCGGTACACTTCCATCGCAGCCAAAGCGGATTTCAATACGAAGTCAACACGCTGTGGATTTCCAGCCCCCAGATCCACTACCACATGGGCATGGACGGCATTTCGTTGTGGCTGGTTGTGCTCACTACGTTCCTCACGCCGTTATGCGTGCTGATCTCGTGGAAGTCGGTGCATGATCGCGTGAAGGAATTTTTTATTCTCCTGCTGATCATGGAGACTGCACTGATCGGCGTCTTCACCTCGCTCGATCTCTTCCTCTTCTATTTCTTCTGGGAAGCGACGCTGATTCCGATGGCTCTGCTGATCGGCGTGTTTGGACACGAGCGCAAGGTCTACGCCGCAGTGAAGTTCTTCATGTACACCATGATCGCTTCGGTGTTTATGCTGGCGGCGATCTTGTGGTTGTACGCTCATACGGGCAGCTTCGATTTCGTCACGATTCGCGACCTGATCGCGAGCGGCAAAGTTCCAAGCTTCCCTGCCGCTGCCCAGTGGCTGTTCCTCGGCTTCTTCCTGGCTTTCGCGGTGAAGGTTCCGTTGTTCCCGTTCCACACTTGGCTGCCTGACGCTCATGTCGAAGCTCCCACCGCAGGATCTGTCCTGCTGGCGGGCGTTCTGCTGAAAATGGGCACTTACGGCATGCTGCGCTTCAATCTCGGACTGTTCCCTGAGCAAGCCCGCCACAATGCTCCCTGGATCATGACGCTGGCACTGATTGGCATTATTTACGGCGCGCTCGTGGCCATGGTGCAGCCCAACATGAAGAAGCTGATCGCCTACTCTTCGGTCAGCCATCTTGGCTTTGTCGTGCTGGGAATCTTCAGCTTCACTACCGCGGGATTGAACGGCGCGATGTTCGTCATGCTCGCTCACGGAATCTCGACGGGTGGCCTGTTCATGCTTGCCGGAATTCTCCATGAGCGCCGTCACACGTATGAGATCTCAGAGTTCGGCGGCCTCGCCACTCCCATGCCGGTTTACGCAGCATCGTATCTATTCATCGTGCTCGCATCGGTTGGACTTCCGTTGCTCAACGGATTCATCGGAGAGTTCCTGGTGCTGAGCGGCGCATTTCAAGCGAAACCAATCTACGGAGTCCTCGCGGCGACCGGCGTGATCTGGAGCGCGTGCTATCTCTTGTGGATGTATCAGCGGGTCTTCTTCGGCAAAGTTACGCACTCTATCAATAACTCCATGGCCGACATGATCGGCTTCGAGAAAGCTGCCGTCTGGCCGTGTGCCGCAGCGGCTCTGGTCATGGGTGTAGCGCCGATTCTGTGGCTGGGGGCGATTGATCCTGCCGTACAAGCCGCACTGACACCATTTACGCAAGTGGTCAGCAAGGTGGTGGGACAATGACCGCCTTCCTTCCAACCGCCTTGTTACAGGCGATGCCGAGCACGATCCCGCAAGGCGCCGATTACGTCCGCATCCTGCCCGAGCTGATTCTGTCTGCTTTCGGTATCCTGATCATGCTGCTCGATCCGCTCGTCAATGAAGAAAAGAGCCAGAAACTGTTGGGATTTATTGGGCTCGGCGGTACGGTCGCGGCGCTTATCGCCACTTGGTATATGGCACAGTCTCCTGGCCTTGCCTTCTCAAACATGGTGAAGGTCGACGGCTTCAGCGTCTTCTTCCATTTTCTGGTGATCGCGGTCGCCGCAGTGGTGATTCTCAGTTCGTTTGAGTACATGGCGGTGCAGCGAATTCGCGCCGGAGAATATTACGCTCTTATTCTGTTTGGCACCGTGGGCATGGCATTGATGTCGTCGGCGGTGGAACTGGTGCTGATTTTCATCGCGCTCGAAATCTCGTCGATCTCCACTTACATCTTGACCGGCTTCCGGCGCCAGGAGGCCTCGAGTAGCGAATCGTCACTGAAATATTTCCTTCTCGGATCGTTCGCAACGGCATTTTTCCTGTACGGCGTGGCGATGATGTTCGGTGCAACCGGATCCACCAACATCGGCATCATCAGCCAAAAGCTGCAGGCCGGACCGGTGCAGTTGCTGGTCTATGCGGCCATGGCACTGATGTTCGTAGGCTTGGGATTCAAGGTCGCTGCTGCACCCTTTCACATCTGGACGCCCGATGTTTACGAAGGCGCGCCTGCCCCGATCGTCGGCTTCATGTCGACGGCACCCAAAGCGGCGGCATTCGCGGTGCTGCTGCGGGTTGTATTCACGATTAACGCGCCCGGCCGGTTTTGGCTCATCTGGGTGGCTGCAGCCCTGTCGATGACTCTGGGTAACCTGGGCGCACTCGTGCAGACGAACATCAAGCGACTTCTGGCGTATTCATCCATTGCTCACGCAGGGTATCTCCTCGTCGCTTTCGCCATGACCGCCTCCGACAACTCCGTCGCGGGTATCTCCGCAGCCATGTTCTATACAGCCTCCTATGCTGCCATGAACGTCGGGGCATTCGCCGTGGTCAGCCACCTCGCCAACGCGGGCGAGCGTTACGTCACCCTGGAAGACTACGAAGGCCTCGGCCGGACGTCGCCTCTGCTGGCAGCCACTTTGACCATTTTCCTGTTGTCTCTGATCGGTATTCCAATGACCGGTGGCTTCTTCGCCAAGTTCTACGTGTTCAGTGCGGCGGTGAAGGCGAATTTGATCTGGTTGACGATCATCGGAGTCGTTAACAGTGCGATCGGCGCCTATTATTACCTACGCATCATCGTCGTGATGTACATGCGGGAATCGCGGAAGGAGGTTCCCGTCACTCGAGTTCCGCTTGGACTGGGAGTCGCGCTTGCAGTGAGCCTGGTGGCCACCCTTTATCTGGGTATTCTTCCCGACCGCGTTCTGCAATATGCACAAGAATCCGCGCAGGAACTGCGACCGCAGACACCAACTCCGGTCGCCGCGAATACTGCGCAGATGCCGCACGCGGCGGCCACTCTGGAGCATTAATTTCGTTGACGAAAATCGTAAAACGCACGTTGACAAGAGGCTTCGCTCGCGTGCATCATGTGTGGACCAAGTTTAGGCTCGGTCCTTCCCTCTGAAGGAACTGACAGCGGACTGAAGGAGAGACAATGTTGAAACTGATGCATCGGCTTTGGTCGGAAGATGAGGGACAAGACATTGCCGAATACGCGGTAATGTTGGCAGTTATCCTGGTTCTGGTGGTGGGAACGGTACGCTTGATCGGATCGAATGCCAACAATGCGTTTTCAAGCGTCGCAAGTTCTCTCCAGTAGATCGTAGTTCCACCGTTTCAAAGCCGCTTCGTCTAATTAGCATCAAATGAGACCTCTATGACACGATTTACTCCAGGCGCCGCATTTACCGCTTACTTCCGATTTACGGAAGCGGCGGCTGCGGAGCAGCTTGGGGTGAGGATGAGCCACTAACGGCCATCTGAACTAAAGCTTCTCGCAAGCCGCGATCCCCGGATCGCGGCTTTTGTTTTCGCGACACAACCCATAAGGAGAACCAGCCCATGATCGTTAACATGTCCGAGAAAGCCACCGAGCAGGAGATCAACCACGTAATTGAGCGCATCCGCGAGGCCGGATACCAGCCTCACATCACGCGCGGCACCGAACGCACGATTGTCGCAGCCGTAGGAAGCGGCCGCCGCCACGAGATCGAGGCTCTCCAGGTTGCGCCGGGAGTGGATAACGTCGTTGCAATTGCCCAGCCCTTCAAACTGGTCAGCCGTCAGGTCAAGCCGGAGCGCACCATCGTGAAGATCAATGGCGTGGCCATTGGCGGTCCTGATGTCGTGGTAATTGCTGGACCGTGTTCTGTCGAATCGCGCGCGCAGTTGCTCGACACGGCGCACGCCGTAAAGCGCGCCGGAGCAGCCATGCTGCGCGGAGGAGCTTACAAGCCTCGCACCTCGCCGTATGACTTTCAAGGTCTTGGCTTGGAGGCGCTCAAGATTCTGCGAGAAGCGCGCGAAGAGACCGGGCTGCCGGTGGTCACCGAAGTGATGAGCACCGAGGATGTAGACGTCATCTGCGAGCACGTCGACATGCTGCAGGTGGGCGCGCGCAACATGCAGAACTTCGCGCTGCTGCGCCGTCTCGCCACTGTTAATAAGCCGATCCTGCTCAAGCGTGGACCCTCTGCCACGGTGAAGGAATGGCTCCTCGCTGCCGAATACCTGCTCTCTGGGGGCAACCAGCAAGTTGTGCTGTGCGAGCGCGGGATTAAGACCTTCGAAACTGAGATGCGAAATACGATTGACCTGGCCGCGGTCGCGCTCGCCCGCGATCTATCGCATCTACCGGTCATTGCCGACCCGTCGCACGGAACGGGCAAGCAGAGCTTGATTGCAGCAGTGTCGCGCGCAGCTGTGGCCGTGGGCGCAGATGGGCTGATCATCGAGGTTCACCCGTGTCCGGAACGCGCGTTGTCGGATGGTCCTCAATCGCTTGACTTCGCTGGATTTGGGAAGGTCATGCGATCGCTTGCCGAACCGCTACGGCAGACTGCGAGTTTGCCCGCGGCGGTGTCGGCAACGTCTTAACGGAGCGGTCGCGCTCAGTGTCCCGCGGCGGTCGCAGTGGATTGCTTCACCTGCATCGCCGGGTCCCCGAATAGAATGAAGGTCCGGCGCACATCCGGGTCGCCAATGTGCGATTTCGCTTTGACGATGGCGTCGCCCAATTTCGTTCCCTTGGTGGCTAAGGCACTCTGCACGACGAACGCATCGAGGTTGGTTTGGGGCGGAGGTTGGTTCAGTCCGCTCGAGGCCAGCACCGCGACCGCGCCGCCGTTCGACGCCAGCATCAGGGTGACGCCCAGAGGTTGCGCGTACACATCCTGGAAGAATCCGTTCAGGCAGTCCATGATCAGAAAGACCGGGAGCTGCGATCCGTTGGTCAACGAGCTCACCGAAGTTGTGTCGAAGATGTCGGAACCGGACCACTGCTCTTCGGAACCGTGTCCGAGATAGTTCACCAGCAACTGGCCCGAATTAATCGCGCCGAGAATATCCGCTCGTGCTTCGGTTGTGCCAACAGTATCTACAAATACATCGGTAACCTGCATCGATGCCGGCAGCTTGGCTTGCACGGTCTGGCTGTCTTGCGTGAAGCTTTCGGTGTCGTCTTTATCGGCCACCATGAGTGCATTTGCGGTCCACGAACCGTTCGTGGACTGCCCTTCATACGTGGCGATTTTTCCAACTACACTAGTGGCTTCGTCTACGGTGCTGACTGGAAGGCGGCCGGTCGCAATCGTTGGCATGCCGTTGCCGGCGAAGTCCGAGAACCAGTCGTCCGACGCGGTCATCAGGCTGCTAGACGGCACGATGCGCGTCGGGACAAAATCCAGATTGCCGAACCCCAGGTAGTTCCTCGGATCAAGCGAAGCCCGACCATTCAACAATAGATAGGTCGGCGGTTTCTTCCAGTTCTGATTCGCGAAACGCAAGAATTGTTTAATGGCAAACGGAGTGCACTCGCCGAAGTTGAACTCGTCATAAAGGTCATTGATCTGCACAACGGCCGACGACTTCCCTTCCGCCTGGTGCGCGCGAACCAGCGGGGCCAAAGCATCCGCGAACGGACCGTAAGTGACCATGGCGATGTCAGCGCCCGCCTGCGGACTGTGCCAGTGCGACGGATGGTTCGCCCACACACCCGCCGCGGATACAACTCGATCATCGGCGACTGCGAGGAGCGTATGCCGACCTGGGTTTGCCGCATTCGTGGTAACAAACGGCACTTGCACGGCAATCTCATACTTGCCGTTCATGGAGATGACTTGCGGCGTCAACTGCACTGGTCGATTCGGATCGGTAATATCGAGCACGGTAGGCGCGCTATCGAAATTGCTCACCATGACCTCGTCGCCAGCCCGCCCGGTAAACTTCAACTGATCGTTGTCCGCGACATACATGTGGGGATAGGTGATGCGGATATAGTCGACCAGACTGGTGTCGTAGTCTCCATTTTGCGCCGTAAGCGTGACCGTGTTGCTCCAAGGTTGCAAGACGCCAGGCGGAATTGGAACGTTCACCCTGCCTTTGTCCTGGCCTGTGAATACCACGTCTCCGAGCGAGGTTCCGTTGAGCACAACGGTGACATCGTGGGGGAAAGCCGTGATCACGCCCTGCAGAGCGACTTCCAGACGAGCTGTTTGGGTGGAAGAGGCGTCGAGGTGTGGCACGACGAGCACTTGCTCCACCGGCGTGGGAGAAACGAGCGCGCCAAAGAAGTTCTCATCGTTCCATGTAAGTAGCGCCGCAAAGTAAATGGTGTGCTGCTGCAGTTCCACCGTAGTCGAGTAACTGGCCGGAGGCTGGTTCGAGCCCGTGGAAACCGGAAGGCGCGGAATCCGTGCGCCTCGCCATTCTCCCGCAACAAGCCAGTAGGTTCGCGTCCCGGAAAACGCCGTGTCGATCTCCGTGCCGTAGAAATTGATACCTGCCTGCGGCCCGAAGCCACCCGGACCGGCCGTCGCGCCAGTAATCTGCAAGGGCTGTTCGGTCGCTTCGGCGTATAAGTGCAACATCGCCGGATCAACGTTGGGATCGAGCCCCGCCTTCACCAGATCCGGCTGCGCGACGCGGTACCAGCCTTCGTGCCGCACATAGATCTTGACCGCCGGATGTGCGGCCAGTTCGAACTGCTTTTGAATCTGGATTGTGCTTGGCGCAGATGCCTGCGGCAGAGTCTCAACGATATGGCTCTCCTGGCTGCCTGGCGTCGGCGGTTGCGCCTGGTTCATCTGACTCAACATCCGAGTCTCGGACGCAGAGGCGTCGATCCCGGACTGTGTTTCCGCCGACACGGACACTGGTCCGTGCATGGTACGCGTGCCGTTCACGTCGATGTCTTCCAGCCAGTAGCTTGCTCCGGTCATTCCCGCCGAAGGATCGATCCAGGCATAGCTTCGTCCCGCATGCTTGGGGAGAGCGCCGCTCATGAGCAGTGCGGATCCGGCAATCACCGAGGGATTCATGCGCACTCGGTTTCCATTCTGGTCGCGGTAAACATTGAAGCCGAGGTTGTGCGCTTCTCCACCAGTCTTCCAGGTCAAAACGACACGATTAGCGCCATTCTTGTCGGTGGCAGAATGCGCCGAGAACGAACGCAGCGTAATTCTGGTCGGTGCGGTAATCGTTTCGCTCTGCGTCGATGTATTGTTGCCCAGGTTCGGATCCGTCTGGTCTGGCGAAAGGGTGACGGTCGCGGTGTTCGTGACAACACCCGGCGTGTTGGGGATGGTCAGGATCGAAATCGTCGCTGTGGCCGCATTCGCCATCGGTCCTAGCAGGCAGGTTACAGTTCCGCCAGCTTCGGAACACGAACCTTGGGTTGTCGTCGTCTGAAGATACGTCACCGCCGAAGGCAGCGTGTCAGTTGCCGTCACATTCGTCGCGGATGCTGGACCGTTATTTGTCACCGTAAGGGTATAGGTGAGCAGTGTTCCTTCAGTCACCGGATTCGGACTGCCCACCTTTACGATCGCCAGATCCGCGCTATTGGGGCTGCCGACTACCACGGTTGCGCTCGCGGTATTGGTCGTGATGCCAGGCGGCATATTGGCCGCCGCGGCGGTGGCCGTATCGGTGATGCTCGTCCCCGATGGCGTTCCTGTATTCACCTGTAGCACGAGACTGAAGTTCGCCGTACCGTTCACTGCCAAAGTACCAGCAAGAGTGCATGTAATTGTCCCAGTGCCACCTACAGGAGGCAGAGTCCCGCAGGCCCATCCCGCCGAGGGAGTCATCGATTGGAAGTTCGTGTTCGGCGGAGTTATCTGGGTGAATGTCATCCCGGCAGTCGTCGCGGCGGGACCGAGATTCGTAATCACCTGTGTATACGTAATGTTGCTGCCCGCTGCAACCGATGTGGGTGAGGGAGTATTCGTCGTAACCAGATCGGCTTGCGTCGCGAGCGCGACCACGTCCGCCGCGGTTGCGCTGTTGTTCGTAAGGACTGGATCGGTAACCGAGGAAGTGACACTCGCCGTTTCGTTGATCGCAGTGCCCGAAGCCGTACCGGTATTCACATTCACCACATAGGTAATGGTCGCGGGCGTACCGGGGGCAAGACTCGGGTTGGTGCAGATAAGTGTTGCCAGGGTGCAAGTCCATCCCGCCGGCCCGGTGAGTGATACGGCGGTGGTAGCCGCCGGGAGGGTGTCGGTTAGAGTCACCGACGTCGCCGCGCTGGGCCCATTGTTCGTGACGACCTGCGTGTACGTAATGTGTGTATTGGCGAGCACGGGGATCGGGCTGGCCGTATTTGTGATCGAAAGATCGGCTGAAGCCCCGACTTGAGTGTTTACGGTGGCACTATTATTGGCGCCGTTCGGGTCGGCAGTCGTCGAGGAAACGGAATCCGTCTGGGTGATGGTCGATCCCTGCGCCACGGTGGTGTTCACCGTTACTACAAATGTGAACCCAGCCGTTGTATTTGCCGGCATGTTTGCCGTGTCGGTGCAGGTTCGCGTCGCAAGAACGCACGTCCATCCCGCAGGTCCAGTCAACGACACCGCTGAAGTATTCGCAGGGAGGGTTTCAGTAAATATAGGAGCGTTGGCCGTCGCCGGACCATTGTTGGACACGCTCTGGGTGTACGTAATGTTGTTGCCGGCGGTCACCGGATTCGGACTCCCCGAGTTGGTCACGCTCAAGTCCGCCTGTGTGCCAGATGCCACAGCGATGCTCACTGCCGCGACGTTGTTCAACTGGTTCGTATCGTGCGTCGTGGTCGTAGCCGCATCGATGTCCGTAATAATGGTCCCTGCAGCTGTTCCCGGGTTCACGTTATAAATAGCCGTGATGGTTGCAGTAGAACCTGGCGGGACGCTCGGATTCGTGCAACTCACTGGCGCTGAGTTCGGACAGGTCCAGGTTCCTCCGCCCGTAGTCACCGCGGCTACCGACACGAATGTCGTGTTGGTTGGCGTCAGTTCCGTGAACTTGGCAGTGCTGCAACTGCTAGGCCCCAGATTGGTCGCGGTCTGCGTGTAGGTGATATTCGCCCCGGCGGTCACCGGACTTGGGCTTCCGCTGTTGGTCACCGCTAGATCACAGTTCGTGTTGACGTTCGTGACGACCGTGGTGGTGCTGGTGTTTACTGAGTTCGTCGCATTCAGAGTGGAGGTCGCGGTAATGGTGGCTACGACCACGCTCGGCGCGACGTTCACCACCACCACGATGTTGGCCGTTGCTCCCACGGCGAGGCTGGGATCGGTGCAATTCACAGTTCCGGTGGCCCCCACCGCTGGCGCTGTACAAGTCCACCCGGCCGGCGCGAGCACAGACTGGAACGTCGTGTTGGGCGGCGTCGCCTCGGTAAAACTGGCTGCAGTGGCTGCCGACGGACCGTTGTTCGTCACGGTCTGGGTATACGTGATGTCGTTCCCCGCGAGGACGGTAGAGGGCGATCCCGTCGTGGTCAATACAAGATCCGCCTGCGTCGCACCCGCCACGATGTCAGTCGCAACTGCGGAGTTAGCGCCGTACGACTGAGTGGTCCCATTCACTGTCGCCGTATCTGTAATTACGGTGTTGCTTGCCGTTCCGACATTGACCCTGTAGATGACCGTGAATGTTCCTGAGACACCGGCGCCTACGCTCGGGTTCGTACAATTGCTCGCTGGAAATCCCGTGCAAGTCCACCCTGCCGGGGCCGCGACCGATTGGAATGTAAGATTGGCGGTTGGCACGTTCGTCTCGTGGAACGTTGCGCCGGTTACGGCCGCGGTCCCGGTATTGGTCACTACCTGCGTGTACGTAATTGTGCCACCGGCTTGTACTGGATTTGGCGAGGCAACGTTCGTGACCGACAAGTTCGCCCCGGTCGCTCCCACCAGAGTCGTGACAGACGCCGTATTATTCGCGGAATTCGGATCGATCGCCGAGGACGCTACCGCGACGGTCCCGGTGATCACGGTTCCATTGGCCGTGCCGGCGGTGACCTTGACGACCAGAGTGAATGTGCCAGAGGTCGCCCCCGCCATGTTGGCATTGGTACAGACCACATTGCCCGTAGCGCCCACTGCGGTATTCAGGCAACTCCATCCCGCCGGGGCAACGAACGAGGCGAGAGTCGTATTCGCCGGGATCGTAGCGACTACCGTTGCATTATCGGCAGCGCTCGGTCCGCTATTGGTGACGATCTGCGTATAAGTAATATTGGAACCCGCCGCGACCGGGTTTGGCGAACCCGCGTCGGTCACGCTCATATCGGCGCTCGAAATCACATTCGCGGTGTCGGTGGCAGTGTCGTTGAGCACGTTCGCTTCTCCGCCACCACCCACCACGGCAATGTTCGTTACCGTAGCTGGAGCCGACTGCGACACGCCAACGTTGACCGTGATCGGCGCATAGCTGCTATTCGCTAGCAGCGAATCAGAGCGTGTGCAACTGGCCGTCTGCGCTGAGACCGAGCAAACCCACAGTGTTCCCGACGCGTTCGTAGGAGTCAGGCCGAGAGGTAGCGTGTCGTTCATTGTGACGAGCCCGCTCGTTGGGCCCAGAAGGCTGACATTCGAGACCGTAATCGTGAAGCTGGCGCTGGATCCGCGCGTGAAGTTGCCCACGTGGGTCTTGCTCAGTGTCAGGTCAGGGGTGCACAGCGCCGAGGACTGTATGCCGGTCACCTGCGACAGTGTGGCGCTGGTCGAACTAGTCCCAGCCGAACCCGGCGTGGCTCCGTAGGGAACGCCCGGCGTCAACGTCGTCCCGTTTCCTCCACCGAGCGTGCTGATCGTAGCAGCACCCGAGACGAAAACGACTCCGCCCGCGCCCCCGCCGCCCGGTCCGTGACGATCGGCCAGACTGTAAGGATCGATATCCCACGCATCGCCGCCGCGGCCGCCATTCGCCTGCAAGGTCAGCCCGCTCTCGCCGCCATTGGCCGCCAGAACGACAATCGTTCCGCCCGCTCCGCCGCCGCCGCCCGCGTCGTTAGCGGTCCCGATGTAAGCGGCCATGCCATTCGCTGTGAGGGTACCTGTGCCGGTCAAGCTGTCCGCGCGAATGAAGATGAGTCCACCGCCTGCGGATCCGCTGCTCGCCAGAGTATCTCCGTCGGAATTATTGCGCGTACCTGCGCCGCCGCCACCCCCGAGAGCAATACGGTCGATGGTCGCAGGAAATGCGCTTCCACCCTCGCCGCCCGTGCTGAGATTAGAGTTCCACGAATCGCCGCCAAATCCGCCCGACCCTCCGTTGCCACCACCACCACCGCCTGCGTTCTGGTCGTTCGCTGCCGGATGCGCATCCGTGCCGCCTCCACCCGCATTGCCCGGAGCTCCACGCGCCATGCTGCCGTCCATCCCGGCTGTACCGCTAGGGTAGGCCGTTGTAGTCTGCAGGTAACTCCCCAAAGATTCGACCCACTCCGGCGTGCCCGCAACGCCTTCTCCTTTGGGAGCATCGACGCCACTTCGCGCGCCACCCGTGTAGGTCGTGGGCGAGGTCTGCCAATAGTCCGTATTTGCACCTGTCCCACCCGTCAACTGCATTCCCGCGCCGCCTCGGAACCCTTGTCCGTCGACGGAGACTGATCCTCCGCCCAGATTCAGTTGACCCGCGATATCTAAGGCGACAATTCCGCCCGTGGATCCATTCCATGGAGTAGCAGTAACCGCTCCCAACGTGGCCGATAGATATTGCGGCACTAGCACGACTTGATACGTGCTGATCCCCTTGGTCCCGGAAGCCGCAACCGCCGTGTAGGCGAATACCAATCCATTTGTCGGACCGGCTCCTTTGATAGGTACGAGTCCACCTGCGACCGGCCCAGTTGCGGTTACGAACTCATAGTTTCCGGCGTTATTGATGGTCGTGAAGCCCGAACCCGTGTATCCGTTTCCATACGCGACGCTTTGGGAAACATTGATGCTGGCATCCTGCATCTGGATCACGAGCAACAGGCTGCCATTCGCGATCGTGCCTCCAGCGCCCGTCGCAGTTCCCACTGGAATCGAAGTGGCTCCTTTCGCCACGTTCGCGGTTCCCGGATAGTACGTGTTGATTGCTCCGTTCAGCGTTCCGCCTGCGATCAGAGTGTTCGTGGAACACACCACACTCACCACGGGCGCCAGCGCCACATAAGTATTGTTGCCGGTGTTCGGATCGGGAGGCGTGCCCGAATCCGTGACCGTCGCGGTATTGGGATAAAAGCCCGCCGTCGTCGTCGACACCTTCACGGCGACCGTTACACTCGCTCCGCTGGCAAGACTACCCGTGACGTTACAAGTGATCGTGGGCGCTGTTGTTGGACAGGTGATTCCCGTGCCGGGCGTCACCGACACCAGCGCCAATCCGGTTGCGGCGTACGTGTCGGTCAACGTAACGCCGGTCGCCGGCGACGGACCATTGTTGAACACGGTGATGTTGTAGATCGAATTCGTGCCGAGCGGTACTGCACTGACGCTGGTTGTGACCCCGATGTCCGCCGTGCTCGGATTGATCCCCACGCCTCCGAGCGACCAGTTGGATGTGCCGCTGAACGTCTCCGACACAGGCACGCTCGGAGCACCGGATCGAGTGCTGCCCCATCCCGTCACGTCTGGGTTAGCGGTGTTCCCGCTGTTGAGGTTCCATTGCTGGGCCTGCGTGCCGAGCCCGACGCTCACAGTCTGGTCGCCGCCCGTGGCCAAGGTATCGATGACCATCCCGTTGACCACGCCGGGGATATCTAACTGCGCGAAGCCGCCAGCAGCCCCGTCTCCCGAGACGAATGTCCCCAAGGGAACATTTTGGTCCGCTCCGGTAAATGTTGTAACGCCAACCGCAACGCCAACCGTTGCTGCCGCCGGGATATTTACATTGACGATAACGTTGCGGTTGCCCGTTGCCGGCGCGACCATGTACCACATTTCAACTCTGCGAGTGCCCCCCGCGTCGTTGTGCCCTCCGACGAAACTGAGGGTCGCGCCGTTATAGGTCACGCTTACAACTCCGGCGGTTGGGGAGTTGGCGATGTTCATCGACACGCCGACAATCATCAGGCGGTTCGCTCCGCCAGTGACAGTTCGATGTGTGAAGGTGGGAACCGCCCGCGTGCCTGAACCGGTGAGTTCGGCGCTGGAACTGGTCGTGGCATCGACCACGACTTGCGCACTGGAAGACGCGGCCGCCAGCAAGACGAGCAGACTCAACACTCCCAGAAGAGTGGGCGACGCTTTTTGCGCCGGACACACCGGACCCGTTTGCCACCGCGATGTTGCGCTCCTGAAAAGCTTCTCCACAATTCGCTGGCCGCGCGCCGCGCCGCACAGCAGACGCCCGCCCATGCCGTTCAACTTCGCGCGCACCATCTTTCGGCCCACCCGCACCTCTTTGGCCATTGCGATCCCAACGATTTCTTCTCGACTGACTGCCGGATCGTCTTGCTGGCCGCAATCGCCGCGCGTGATGAAGACATCCTGTTCCGCGTCGGCGACCACAAGACGGTGCAAGCGGAATCCCAACTCGCCCTTCACCAGGACAATGTCTCCCTTGCGCAAATCAGACGGCACCGCGTACTTCACTTCCACAATCTCGCCATCGTGAATTGCCGGAGACATGCTGGCCCCGCGCGCCTGAAAGCGGAAATCGTTCCCGCTTCTTAAGAGCTCCCGGGTGATAGCTTCGAACAGCCGAGACTGTGGACGGTCCTGAGAAAACGCCGCTCCGAGTTTGTCATCCTGAGCAAACTCATGATCCTGACGACATTTGTCATCCTGAGCGAAGTGACTGTTCCGCGAAGCGGAGCAGTCACGCAGTCGAAGGATCTCCTGCTCCGATGCGCCCGACTCAAGAGAAGCTCCCGCCCCGATCCCGCTTCCGCTTCCGCCCACGAGAAATTCGTTGAGAGTTCCCTCAGTCACGGAATTCCAGGATCCTCTCGACCGCGGCTTCGTTGGGTTCGAACGCATAGTGGTAAACGGGAACCGCCCCGACTAGTTCGTGCAAGAACTCCAGCGCGGAGTCGACATACTCATGCCGGTGAAACGGCACAAAACTACGCGCAAACAATTCGGCCACAGCCTGGCTCGGAGAAAGCCGCCTCAGCACGTTCCCGTGCCCGTGCTCAAGAATAAAAATCCGAGACAGCGGCGCGCTTCCCGGAGACGCATACGTCGCCTCGCCATGCCACGGCGTCCCATACATCCGCATGCCCGAGCTTTTCTGAGGTTTGTCATCCTGAGCGAAGCGATCGGTCGGCAAAGCCGAGCGGTCACGCAGTCGAAGGACCTCGTGATTGTTGGCGGCGCTGGTTGCGTGGCGAGGAGTTTCCACGGCAGGCTCATCCTGCCGCACAATGATCCGGTCGTCACTCAAAACCTCAACATCCTCGCGCGCCGTCCACAGCCGCGTTGTCGTGCTCTTCCCCGCCCCGGAATGCCCGACAAACAAATTCCCAGACCCATCCGCCTTGACAATCCCGCAGCTATGCAGCTCAATCGCACGTTCTAGCGTGATCCGATGCACAATCAGCAATTCATCGAGTGGATACTCAAGTGGATCCGCCTCGGCGCCTGTATCCAGAAAACACTCTTCATTTATCTGGAGTACGGCGCTGCGGAACTTCGAGTCCACGAGCAGCCTCTTGTATGGTCGCGCTCCAAAACACGGCGCCCTGAAATCAAAGCAGAACTCGGAGTGATCCTCGTATAACCGCCAGATGGATCCAGAATCGAAGACTTTTCGCCCCGGACTTGAAGAAAGAGTCGCAACCCATTCCACCTGAATGCTGATGTCAGACTCTCCCTCCTCAACTCGAAACATCTCCAACGGCGCGGTCAACGCCACGTCCGCACCGCGAGCTCCCGTGAGGGCAACCAATACTTCGGCTATACGGAACCCACTCGAGAACACCGAACTAAGACCCGCGCGACCCGAGTACAAAGAGGCAAGCCCATTGCTCATGCCGCTAGCCTTCGCATTGGCCGATGGCACGCTCATGACCCCAAAGGCTGGCACCCTCCCAACAAGATTGCGCATGGCCCTGACAATCCATTCCCTGCGGGGCCAGATCCTCCAGAAATCTTGCAAGCCCCCAAAACTGCCTCTTCTGGGCGGAGACTGATTTTCGTCAGCGTGGGCGGCTCATACGATCCCTTGGCCCCGATTTGACTCAAGTTTTGATTCATTCAGTCTCGACTCCTATCGCCAATCAGTGATGGCCACAGCTGCCACATCCTCCCGCCACGCTGGGGTTACCCAGAATCGGCAGGAGCTGTCGAGGTCCGACCCAGCTCTCGACATCTACCTCTTTGTTCACAATTCGACGAGTTGACTCTAAGATATCTGCGTGCTCCGCTCCACCAGTGCAAAACTCGCACTCCCCATGCGCTGGAACGTCGACACCGACCACCGCCGCCCTTAGATGCGCGACATGACAAAGAAAATCCACCGGACTCTCGCGATCCCCATTCTCCATTTCACCGTTCGCGGGACACATCCCGCACAGGGACTGGATGCGACACTGCATGCATTTTGTAAGCCGGGTCCTTTTCCGCTCACGCAACTGACGCAGAGAATCTTCCCAAACCTTCCGCACATTGGTGCCCCGAGTGCTAAAGGTTTCCTGTTGCGAGATTACGCAAATCCCGATTTCGCCGTGTGCGTTCACGGCAAAGGAATTCATGCCACCACCGCACGAATACATCGTTTCGCTTTGCGCTAAGTTGGGCGGGCTCTGCAGGTCGCGCTCAGCCAGCTTTCGGTACTCTGTCGCCCGCTCCGGGGCGTGCAAATCAAGGGCCACAACCTCTTCCGGCATGAGTCGCACCGCTAGCGGACTCTGCGAGCAGTCGATTCGGGGATTAATCTGGGCGTCGAACTTGAAGTCAACGCCGAGTTCTTCCTCAGCAAACTGCTTCATCGCGAACACTTCATGCTTGTTGATGCTGGTCGCTACCGTTTTCAACTTCAGCGGCAGCCCTCTCTCCTTCAGCAGTTTGATCCCGCGCAGGCAGCGGTCATACGATCCCGGAACCGCCGTCAGCGCCTCATACGTCTCCCGCGTGCGCCCGTAGAGCGTGATCTCAATGGCAAACGGAGGCCACTCCGCCAGGTAATCTGCGATCTGCTCGTTGATGATCGTGCCGTTGGTGAACAGCGTGATCAGGAATCCTTTTTTCTTGGCGTAGGTGTAAATCTCAAGGAAGTCTTTGCGGGCGAAGATTTCGCCTCCGGTGTAGAGCAGCCAGAAGCAGCCCATCTCGACCAGTTCATCGAGCACGCGGAAGTGTTCTTCCTTGGTCAACTCCCGCCGCTTGGCTTCCATGTCGCCCATGGGCAGGTTGTTGTAGCAGTGCAGACACTCCAGAGGACAGCGCCGCGTCACTTCAATCGAAACCTGCAGCGGCACACGCTCGCCAGCCTGGCGCTGGTGCAGATCCGCGCTAAACGCGCCGTAACTTAACTGCTCCAAACCCCCTCCATGCTCCGAAAACAGAGTCTGGAAGCAGCGGATGCGCTCTTTACAGTTTCCGTCCGCGCGCCCGCTGCTGCCAGTCCTTCCCGCCCCACTGGTCGCTATGCTTCAGTCCCCGGCGTCGCGACGAATGATGCCGCGGGAATCTCGACCAGACCAACCGACTTCATCTCACTCACAAAATTCGTGACGTCCTGCTCGGCCTGTGCCGAATCGACGTCGTAGGTCTCCGCGACGGTCGTCGCCAGCTCCGCCACCGTGCACGGCGACGCCAGCAATCTCCAGATCAGCGAACCCGTGCCGTTGAAGCTATAAATCGACGCCAGGTCGCCCACCTTGGCGCGGATGGGAACGATCAGCGTTTCGCCCGCAACCACGCGCGCGACGACGGCCTGCGATCGGACCAACCTTTCGTCTCTCAGTACGGTTGCCACGGTGCATCCTCCGGTTCCGCTTTTCTTAGCAACGAGCCTCTTCGAAAGCCACGCAGTTTTCGTCCCAATCCGAGATTACGGCAAAGACACCCCCCGCGAGCAATCGGACATTAGGGGCGGGTATTGGGTTGGTTATCACCCGGAATGGTTCCCAACTGTTTACAAAAAGAAGGGTTACGGGGTCGCCTCCGGTCCGGTTCTACAATCTCTCCGGACGCTAACCCGAGAACTTCGAGGACAACTTCGGCAGACCTACGCCCGAACCTTTGCAGTAGACAAACGAAACCAAACGCTATAAAAAGAAATACAGCGCCACGAACCGTCGGCTGCTCGGCGGATTCGCCGCGAGCTATTCCCGTGCTCAACGAAGAACGTCGCCGCGCCATTCTCGATCAGCTAACCCACCACGGTAGAGTTCTCGTTACCGAACTCGCCCGCCAATTCGAAACCTCACAAGTTACGATTCGCAAGGATCTCGAAATCCTGCACGCGCACGGCCTCGTGCATCGGACGCACGGTGGCGCACTCCCTTCGCGCGACGGCGCATTGGAAGATCCGACGCTGCGCGAGAAAGAAAAGCTTCACCACCACGAAAAACTGCGGATCGCAGAAAATGCCGTGGCTAAAGTGAAGGAAGGCCAGGTGCTGATCCTCGATTCTGGCACCACCACTACGGCAATCGCGCGCGCGCTGCGTAGCTTCCAGAACCTTACGATCATCACGAACGCGGTCAACATTGCGGCGGAACTGTCGGGACATCGGTGGAGGTAATCCTCACCGGCGGCACGCTACGCAAGAATTCGTTTTCGCTGGTGGGGCCCATCGCCGAAGAAACGTTGCGCCGCCTCAGTGCCGATCTTCTGTTTCTCGGCGTCGATGGCTTCGACACCCACTTCGGATTGAGCACGCCCAATTTGCTGGAAGCGAAAGTCAACCGCGTGATGGTTGAAGTGGCCAAGAAGACTGTAGCGGTATGCGACTCCAGCAAGTTCGGGCGCCGCAGCCTGTCACTGATCGCTCCGCCATCGGCACTGCAGGAAGTCATTACCGACCGAGGCGTTCCCAAGTCCGATCTGCGCGCACTGAAGCAGGCTGGAATCGAAGTCACGCTGGTCTGAGAAATACGCTACTCATTTTCTGCATGGTCTCCAGGGCGGAGCTTCGGTCTGAAATCTGCAATGTCCTCATTCTGTTGCCTCGTTTTGACGTCACCATTGCCGGCGAACTGAACCTCGACCTGATCCTCTATGGTCTGCCGGAACAACTTCCGCCGGAGCGAGAACTGCTCGCCGACCGCATGATGCTCACCCTCGGGTCCTCCTCCGCCATCGTCGCCCACAACCTGTCCGCGCTCGGCAGCCGCGTCGGATTTCAATCGCGCATCGGCGACGATCCCCTCGGCAAAATCGCGCTCGATCGCCTTCAACAAAGCGGAGTGGATGTTTCCAGTTCGCCGATCCCCGGCTCAACCACGACTGGACTCACCGTGATCCTGCACCACGAGGCGTGGCGCAACATCCTTACCTACACGGGAACAATCGCAGAAACATGCTGGGACGATCTCGACCTCGACTATCTCGCCGACTCACGACACTTTCATTTCTCGTCGTACTACTTGCAGCGAGGCCTGCGACCGCGCGTGGGAGAATTATTTCAACGCCTGAAATCGAAGGGCCTGACCATTTCTCTCGACACGAATGATGATCCTGACGACCGGTGGGAAGGCGGCCTGCGCGAAGCTTTACGGTATGTCGACGTCTTCCTGCCCAACGAGCGCGAAGCCTGCAAAGCGGCAGGGACCGAGGATCTGGAAGAGGCAATCCACAAGCTTTCTGAGGTGGTGCCGCTCGTTGTCGTGAAGCTCGGGCGCAAGGGAGCGGCAGCCCAGCGCGGCAGTGAGCGCTTCACGAGTCCTTCGCAAGAAGTTGTCGCGGTGGATACGGTCGGTGCCGGCGACAGCTTTGACGCCGGCTTCCTGCACGAGTATGTCAAAGGATCAGACTTGCCTACGTGTCTGGCCAGCGGAAACAGAACTGGCGCATTCTCGACGACGCGTCCGGGAGGGACCGAAGCCTTCCGACAACAGAGAATTCTTCCGCGAGCTTAACTCAAGGCCAAGAATGTGGCTACAGCCGCCGGGCTTGGCCCTGGCGAGACGGCCGAGGCGGCCGTTCAGTCCCCTATGAGCATCCTGCTACTGCGCGCTCACTTCCAGCAATAGATGCTCTTTGAATTCGGTCTTCAGCCTGGGAGATTTCCCTGCTTCCGCTTGCACCGTGCCCAAGTCTTTTCCGTCTACGTAATCCACCACGTGATAGCTCCCGGGCTTCAACCCGCGCAACTCCACCTCGCCGGAGAATGTGCCATTTTCCTTCTCCGCGAAAAATGCATAGTACATCTTCCCGTCTTTTGCGATGGCGTAGGCCTCAGGCACGTCGTACCCATAGACATACAAATCCTTGAATTCGCCCTTCGACAACATCTTCTCGTTGTACAGCCCGATCCATTTCTTCCAGATGGCTTCCTTCTCGCGGGTCAGCGCCACCGGCTTGAATTTCGGCCCCGGGTCCGGCCACACGAACTTCGTTCCCGGCACCCCTCCGGTTCCCACCGTCGAAGCAAAATCGCTGCCATGCTCGCTCCAGTTGCCTTGGCCAATTGGCGTCATCGCCGAAAGCTCGACGTGATCTCCGTACACCGCCGCCTCTGGCCCCAACAGAGCTTTGTACATCTTGATGCGCCGGCGCACCTGCACCGCGCCAACCGGATCGGCCGTGACCGCCTGATCGATGAACGGCAGCCAGGCCAGCGATGGAGGCGTTCCGCACGGACACGCCTGGGTCACGCTTTCCGGCTTGATGGCGCGGGTTGTCTGAAAGATCGTCTTGTAGACGTCGCCCATCGCGTCGACAGAATCCTGCGGCGACTTGTGATGATGCGCCGGGTTGTAACATGCGGGCACGCTGTAAATATTGTCGAGCTTCGATCCGTCGAATCCCCAGTCGCGAATAAATTTCTCCGTGAGCTGCTTGTAATAGCTCTGCACCTCAGGCACAGCCGGACACAGCGTGGCCAGATCGCGCGTCATCCGCGCATGCTTGCCATTCTTGTCGAGAATGAACCAGTCCGGATGCTCCTGCGCCACTTTCGAAACGATATATTTATGCGACTCCCATCTACCCTGCCCGTCTTCCGCGCCCAGCGGCAGCCACCACAATTGCACCAGGATCCCTTGTTTATGGAAATCGTCCACCATCTGCCTGATCGAATCGCCGGGAAACGTCTCCTTTCGCGGATTCCAATCGCCGTACGTATCGAACCAGCGATCATCCAGCGTCGCCCACTTGATGCCGAGTTCTTTCAGCTTGGGTACGGTGCCCAGCATCTGTGCCGGCGTCACGTTGAACTCGTAGCCCCATCCGCACCAGCTCACGCTATAGGCTTCGTTCGATGGCTTCGGAATCTCCCATCCTTCTTTTTGCAACACGCTCGACCACATGCGCAGCGGCTCGTAGAATTCTCCGCTGTAGACGGCCACGAAACTGCGTGGCGAGGAATAACTGTCTCCCGGCTTCAGCGCGGCATTCACGGGAACGTGATTTGCGCTGCACGCGCCCGTCACTTTCGACTTTCACCGGCATGGACAGCGTCCATGGCAGGGTCTCGACATGCCCGATGGCCTCGCCAACGATGCGGTCCAGAACGCGACCACCGGAATTCCGCCACCATAGCCGCCTTTCACCGCCTCGCCCATCACGTTCGGCTGAGAAGAAGTTCGCGTCAGCCTCTGCACATCATCCTTGCCCCAGTCGTAACTCGATCCCTGAAACGACCACATGTCGTAAGGATGCGGCCGCCTTCGCATCGGCTCGTTTGCATTGAATCGATGTTGCTGCATGAACACCTGATCGAGCTGAAAGTCAGCCGTTCCGACGTTCTTATACGCCGCGCTGACCACAGCGATGTTAGGAAAATCGTCGTACACTTCTACTACTAGCCGGCGCTCGATGTCCACTCCTGCCGGCGCCAGCGGACGGGCCGGAATCTCCACTCGTTTTCCACGACCGAGTTTGCCGATGCTGTCCAGAACTTTGGCCTGCGAAAAATCCGGCATGAAATCGAGTTCTTTTCCTTCGTGCACGATCGAGTCGCTACCACCCGTCGAACCCACCCCGGGTTCATCCAGCGTCAGCCGTTTGCCATTTGTCAGCAGTGTCGCCTGCAGAAAGCCCGAGGGAAGAATCTGGAACTCCGCTGTGCGCGTCGTCAGCACAACCGGTCCTCCGTTCCGCACCTCAACCTTGATGTCGGAAGGCCGGGAGGGCGCCGGTTTGGCGCTGCCGGAGGCTTGCTGCAACTGAGCATCCACCCTGCAAGTCCGGCGAAGATCATGGCAAGAATGAAGGAATACCGCTGAGAAGGCTGCCCCGCTTGCTGGACCGAATGCGCTTCATGACTCTCCTCACTGCCTCCGGAATACGAAAGAAAACACAATCTTTCGTAACTATACAAGAGTTAGGGAATTTTCGCGCATTTTCATCGAATCTCGGCCAGCGAATGCTCCAGTGCCCCGCGCTTTGGCGTGGGCATGGCGCCCACTTCGCTCGCCACCCAGGCTCCTACCAGATTTGCCACTTCGTTCATCAGATCCAGCGACGCACCGTGCAGATATTCATGAACCAACCCGGCGGTAAAAGCGTCCCCCGAACCCACGGGTATCGGCAACTTTCACTCGAATTCCGCAATGTTCGCTGATCCCCGTCACGCACCAGCAGGCTACCCCGGCCACCCCTTGTGACGCACACCATTCTTAGGTCGTACGCGCCGAGCAAGAGGCGTGCCGAGGACAACTCGTCTTTGTGAGGAAACTTCGCGAGACCATGATCTTTGGCAGTTCGTCGTCATTGAGTTTGACGATGTCCGCCAGCTTCATCGATTCCGCGAGTATTTCCTGGGAATAGTAGGATTGCCGGAGGTTGACGTCGAATATTTTCACGGTCCCGGGTACGTGGCGCGAAGGATTTGTCGAACCGTCTTGCGGGTTTCCTCCGAGCGCTGAGCCAGCGATCCGAAACACACCGCATCCGCGTTTTCGGCAAGACGCTCCCAGTCCAGCGTCCAACCTGATTAATCCCAGGCCACCGGCTCCGCAATTTCATATCGCGCATTCCCTGTCGTCCACTTCGACGTTCACAGTCCAGTCCGATGATGACGATCCGTCTGGACGTGATCGATACCGACGCCCAGTTCTTCCATGCGGCGCAGGGCTTCCAACCGCGCGAGTCTTCGCCGACGCGGCTGGCCACGATCCCGTGATCGCCCATCAGCGTTGTGATTAGGCAAAGTTCGCCGGGGCGCCGCCGAGCAGGTGCGCCCGGAAACAGATCCCAGAGCACTTCCCCGAGCCCCACGACTTTCTTTTTCATCGATCCGTTCCCGCGGTATTCGTTCGAAAACCCCTCCTGCTGCCCCCGGAAACGACGGAGGAAAGAACAGTGCTTGCGTATCAGCAAAATCTGGGGGAGCCACTGGCTCCCCCATGTTTGGTTCGTGGCTAACTGCCTCGGTTAGAAGGTTACCCTAAAACCCAATCACATCTGCCGCATCTGGCTGTCGCCATACAAGCCGGTAATGATTCCGTGCGTAGAGCAGTCAATACAAGTGTTGCCGGGATTCGCATAAACCGCGTGGTTGAAGATATTGAAGAACTCCGCCTGGAACTGGGCTTTCACCCGCTCCGTAATGGTGAAGTTCTTGAAGAGCGACATGTCGGACATCAACTCGCCCGGTCCGGTGAACTGATTACGCCGGACGTTTCCGAACTGGGCGATCCCCGGATCGGTGAACGGTCCGGTTTGTGTGACGAAGTTCGGACAATCTGGAACCAGAGTCGTCGGATTCACATAGGGGCTGTCGCAAAGCGCAGTGCTCTCTGGAGTGAATCAGACTACCGATCGTGTCCGGTTGTTAAAGCCGCCAGAACCTGTGTGGAACGAGCCTTGGATATTGGACGGCACGCTCCGGTGTCCCGGTCCAGACCGCAATTTGCATAGCTGGGTGAGAAGGCAGACCGCTTCCCAGGGTGAATGTGGCATTCCACTGCCATCCGCCCACGAGCATGTCCATGCCACGGCTGACGTTGCCCATGAAGTGTTTGCCCCGGCCGATGGGCAACTCGTAGAGTGCGGTAGCAACGAACACGCTGTCGCGGTTGAAGTCCCGCGTCCGTTGCCTTCACTCAGATTCGGCTGGAAGGTGCCGTCATTGTCGTACGCTCTCGAGTAGGTCCAGACGCGGTCAGCGTCAAACCGTTAGCCGCTCTTTGGTTTAACTTAATCTGCAGCGCTTTATAGGAGTTAACGCCATCGTTGCCGTTGTAGTTGAATCCCGTACCCGAGCAGCAAACCACCGTCTGCGTGCCCACCACGGAATCGGTATACACCGTCGTGAACGCATTGTTGTACGGGCTCGAGCGTTGTAGCTCAGGCCCGGCGTTGTCGAATTGGGTGGCTGAAAGCCAACCACGGTCGGCTGATTGCTGTTGTAGGTATTACTGTCCCCCTTGAAGACGTGCGTTCCGTGGTTGGCGACGTAGGCGATTTCCAAACTTAGTTTATTGGTCAGCTGTCGCTGCACGGTTGCGTTCCACGCGTCGAGCGTTGGCGCGACTAGATGGTCTGGCCGGCTGCGAGGCACTACGATGCCCTGACACGGCACAGCCGAAGCTGTGGGGCACGGCCCGAAGAATGGAAGAATTCCGTTGGCGGGTACTGTGGGAAACCTGTTCGGAATCGGGCCGCAAATCGCTGGGTTATACCCTCCCGAAGCTGGAAGGCACTCTCCCGTGAAATTGAATGCGGCGGTCTTGCTGTCATTGGTGGGAGAATTAATTTCCTCGTTCGCCAACACCG
>CAVPNR010000052.1:0-38884 GCA_963706645.1 uncultured Acidobacteriaceae bacterium | reverse complement strand
GAGAATATGAAGTAGGGACGAGGCGCAGAATAAAATCTTCGCGCAGTGCTTAGAGTGGGCCGGCAACTTTTGCAGGCCCTCTTTCTTTTTTAGCGCTTTTTCTCGGTGAGTACCGCGAAGAAATAAACGCGACTCACCGGCGCACAGTCGCAATCTTCCACGCGTGGTCTGCTGTGGAACAAGGAATCGTGAGTTCTCGGCTTTTTCCAGTCATCCAACCCGCTCGGTTGGGTAGCTCGCTCGCGCTCTGATCTGTTGCATTTGTTGCGTGATCGAACCGCGGGTTTCTTTCCCGCTCGCCGGAGCGAATAAGATGGCCGCGCCCAGACCCACACCAAGCTCTCGCTGCAAAACTTAGGGCGTTGCGCAGCCGATGATCCTCAGGATGGATCACTTCCTTGCCACGATCCATCAGTTCAGAGACACGGTCGGATGCCCGATCCACTTGCGCCACTGATTGATCCACGACGCAGGCGGCGGTTTTCAATAGCAGCTTGAGATATTTGTTCATGCGAATCCACCTTTTCCATTTCTACAGCAATAGCCGGCCGAAATGAAACATCGGCCGATTGGATTCCGACGACTCTGGCCGTTCAAGCCAGAATCGGCAGGCCATTTTCGGCCTTGCGACCGAGCCTTTATTAGGCTGTTCTACTCCCCATGACGAAATGCAAGATCAGGGAGATCACGGCGAATACCAATAGCAGGTGGATCAGACCACCGGCAACATGAAACACGGTGAAGCCGCCAATCCATGCGATCAGCAAAATCACGAACAATATGGTCCAGATGCTCATCTTCGTCTCCTCCGCTCTGAGATACCTGTCCGCGCCCGACAATACCGCAGAAATGCAGGGCACACTTCTCAGCCTATTCGTGGACATTTGGGCTGTCATTACCGCACATCTGGTAGCCGCCGGGTAATAGCGCTGTATCCTGCGCGACGATCGAATTTGTGTTTGTGGCCAACCTTGCACTTGATTTGGCACCTAATGAATGCCATATCAGATTCGTTCGTATCACTCGTAATGCTGCAGGGATCGGGTTCAGCAAAAGGGTAAGGCGTGCTTCTTATGAGAAGGCTTCTAAATTGGTGGCATGCTGGGTTGAGCCTTGTGCTACTACTTGGCCTGACACAGCTCTGCGGCGCTTACTCTGTGCTCACCCATGAAGAGGTCGTCGACCTGCTTTGGAAAGATGACATCCAACCGCTGCTCGTTAAACGATTCCCGATGGCGACTTCGGAGGATCTGAAAAAAGCCCACGCCTTTGCCTACGGCGGATCGCTGATACAAGATATGGGTTACTACCCGTTCGGCAGCAAGTACTTTAGCGATCTTACCCACTACGTGCGCAGCGGTGATTTCATCGTCAACCTGATTAATGACTCCACTGATCTGAACGAATACGCATTCGCCCTGGGCGCATTGGCTCACTACTCTTCGGACAACCTTGGACATCCCACGGTGAACCGAGCGGTAGCGCTCGAATTCCCAAAACTCCGGAAGAAATTTGGCAACGAGGTTACGTACGCCGACAATCCAAAAGCCCACATTCGCACGGAGTTCGGATTCGATGTCACCCAGGTTGCGAAGAATCGATATACATCCGATCGTTATCATGACTTCATCGGCTTCGAGGTTTCCAAGCCTGTCCTGGAGCGCGCTTTCGAGGACACGTATGGGATTCCGCTGAGCGATGTAATTTCGAACGAGGATCTCGCGATCGGCACGTTCCGGCGCTCAATCAGTCACATTCTTCCTGAAATGACGCGAGTAGCCCTCGTGGCGCGCAAGAAAGAATTGGTCGCGGAGACTCCGAACTTCAACGCCCGAAAATTCCGCTACTACCTGTCGCGGGCGAACTATCAGCGTGAATGGGGCAAGGGATACCGACGTCCGGGATTCGGCACCCGAGTCCTCGCGTTCTTTCTTAAGCTCGTGCCAAAGGTGGGACCATTCAAGGCCGTGGATTTCAAAATTCCAACTCAGAAGACCGAGGATCTTTATATCGCCAGCGTCGACCGCACGCTTGACAATTACAAAACCTTGCTCGCTGAGGTCAGATCAAAGACACTTCGCCTCGCGAATACGGATTTTGACACCGGACGAATGACGCACGCCGGAGAATACATTCTCACGGACAAAGCCTATGCGCACCTTCTGGACCAGTTGGCTCAGAAGGACTTCGCGCTAGTCACGCCCCAGTTACGCGACAATATCCTTGCATTCTATGGCGATCCTAACGCGCCAATCGCCACAAAACGGAATGTAGATGCGTGGCAGAAAACTCAGGATGAGGTGCAGCGATTGAAGGCTCTCGCTCCAACGAGCAACTCTTCGATCGAAGTTTCGACACTGCCTTAGCATCGACGACTTGTGCGGGCAAATCGTGATTGTTTCGGCCCAACCCTGGACCGCTTCAACAGCAACTAATTGAAGGCAGTCGATTTAAATCGCAAGGTGCGCCAAGTCGCGCATCGAAAAGGGAGGACTATTTCATGGCAGACGATATGGAGAAAAACAAACAGCAGGGTGGACAGTCAGGTCAGCAGGGCGGACAGTCTGGTCAGCACGGCAATCAGCCCGGACAGTCCGGCCAATATGGCCAGAAAGGCCAGACCGGCCAACAGAGCGGACAGCCAGGACAGCAAAAGAAGAGCGGCCAGGGCCAGGACGAAGAAAATAACGAAAATCTGGACCGGCAGCGTCGCGCGTCTTAGTTGAAGCGCTCGAAACTGTGAAGTCCCGGCCTTCCGTGCCGGGACTTTTTTCTTACCACTCATACATGCGGCATCTCGCGGCGCTCACTAGCGAGATTGGATCGACTCCGCAACGGACTCGGTAGCCTTCGCTGCTTCGGCCTCGTCATTTGCGCAGAACTCACACAACCTTCGAACTTGCAAAAGCGCCTCTGACAGAGTCGTTGCCACCGCATCGGTACAGCCGGACCCAACGCGCTGTTGCGCTTTCGGGACACCGCCGGCAAATCCCCACAGACCGACGACGATCTTGAGGTCTGGGAATCGTGCGTGCAGGCGCTTGCACAACGAACGTGCCTGGCCAACCGCAAACGGAGGCAGCGCAGAGACGCAGACAATGCCATGGTCGCCACGGGATACTTGCTCCAGCATGTCTTCAACTGTTCCGATCGCAAGGGGAGTGGCGTCGTATCCTGCCTGCCGGAGCACTTGAGCGAACATGATTCCCACCAGTTCATCCGCTACATCTCTTGCCGGCACGCAAACAACATTCGACGCGGGTGATGCAAGGCCAATCGGCTCACGGCTGGTTTCGACAGCCTCGCCGGCGTAACCTTGGCGATTTGCGCGATCGCTCAAATCGTCGATCAATTCTCGCGTGCTCTGAGAGATGAATTCGCTGGTGCGCTCTCCGACCGCATCCGTGTGGCGATCTTCCTCCGCCAATCTGAGCGCCGGAATCAAAACCGTCTCATACAGATTCTCCAGCGATTTCTCTCGCAGCTCATCCTCCGCGATATTTCTCGCCTCGTCTTGATCCATCGCCAAAAGACGCTGGTAGAGGAGTTCCTCGGGCCCAAGAACCGGTGCATCGCCCAGTAGGATCTCCAGAAAAGCCAGTTGCGGAACGTAGCGTCCAACCAATAGCAAACAAACCGTCAACGGCGTGGATAGGATCAATCCTACGGGCCCCCACAGTATTGACCAGAAGACAGCGGCGACGAGGATCGCAAGCGAAGAAATTCCAGTGTGTGCGCCGTACAACCATGGCTCTATAAAGTTGGCAATGAGCACTTCAAGAATAATGAACAAGACGACAATGATGGCCGCATGCTTCCACCCTGGAAACACCGCTAATGCCATCGCCGTGGGGAAGGCGGCGGCTACGAGAGTCCCGATATATGGGACAAGGCGCAGCAGCGCCCCGAGAACTCCCCATAGCAAAGCGTGTGGTATCGCAAGCAAATACAGTCCGAGTCCGAAAAGACTTCCATAGCCAACGTTCACCAGGAATTGCAACAGGAGATAGCGACTCAGGCGCTGACTGGCATCGTCCAATGCCTGCGTCATGATGGTCAGCCGCCCTTGGCCTCCGAGGCGAATCAGGCGATTGCGAAGGTCCTCCCTTTTGATCAACATAAACGCCGTAAAGATCACTACGATTCCTGCAGTCTCCAATGGTCCTGCGACCGGACCCAAGAGCGTGCGCAGGTCTTGAACCAGATTCGATGGAGGTGCGGCCACCTGAACGGGAATAGGCTGGGACGGGTGAGACGCAGTCTTCGCCTCACCGGATGCGTGTACGGCGATCTGTCCCGGCGCTGCGGCCAACTCACTATTCAGCTCGCGCACCGTGGCAGTGGCCTGTCCGAGCGGTCCGGTTTTCGGCGGACGAAGTGAGCGCATCGTTTGTTCAAGATTTTCCTTATAGTCCCGAATGTGGCCCGTGATCTCAAGCAGTTGGTTTGTTACTTCCCAGCCAACTCCGGCCGCCAGAACAAAACAAAGAGTGAGCACGGTGAGTGCGGCTGGAACACGGCCAAAATGAGCTCTTTCCAAAAGGCTGACGAATGGTGTGAGCAAAAAACTGAATACCAGGGCGAGGGCTAACGGAATAAATATCACGCGGCCGAAATAAAGCATCGCTATCGTCAGCGCGACAGCGATAAAGATCGATGATTTGGAGGAAATATTCGAATCCGAGGAACGGATCAAGACCGGACCTCCGTTTGCTCATGAACGGCGAAGAATCTCTTTCCGACTCCTATCGCACTCAAACGCCGGTCAGCGCCCAATAGCTGGCCGGCGTTCCTGATGCACCAAACCACAGCCCGGACTCCCTAGACCGCGCGCGGGAGTCGCACATCCCTTGACGTGTCATCGTCCGAACTCGCTTCGCCCGTCGAAGAAATGTCCTGGGCTCCGGTTCGCTTCAGGATTTCCTTCGCTCTGTTGGTCCAGTCCGAACTGTCGGAGTGAACGGAAAGCAGGATGCCGCCATCTTTTACCCGGCCTTCATAGCGCTTGGCTTCGTACTCCGGAATTCCCATTCCAATGAGAGCTCCTGCGATTCCGCCAACCGCGCCACCAACCCCGGCTCCTGCCAGCGCTGCCATAATTGGGCCTGCGGCGATGAACGGCCCTAAGCCAGGAATCGCGATCGCTCCGATGCCGAGCAGCCATCCCATGGCACCGCCCAGTACAACTCCAGTTCCGGCTCCGGTAGTCGCGCCTTCGGGTGCCTTCGTGTTTTTTTCATGCGCGAAATCTCTTGTGCCTGCGTTTTCTGGAAACAAAGCGGAGATATCCGCGTTGCGGAACCCCGCATCCCGCAAAGCATCCACCCCAATTTCGACGGCGGTATAAGAAGG
Organism: uncultured Acidobacteriaceae bacterium; assembly: GCA_963706645.1. Taxonomy (GTDB): domain Bacteria; phylum Acidobacteriota; class Terriglobia; order Terriglobales; family Acidobacteriaceae; genus Sulfotelmatobacter. The sequence goes on along the minus strand of CAVPNR010000052.1, from coordinate 33,532 downwards.
GTAAATGCCGAATACGGCCGTATTTTTTCCTGCCATAGTGAACTCTCCTTTAGATGCAACGTTGAACGAACGTTAGTTTTTCGGTTTGACTGTTAATTCGCTGGTAACTTTCCCGTCTCCGGCAATCGCGGTTGCCTTGGCTTCCACTGCGCGCTTCTCTTCGTCCGAGCGGACCGGCCCTTTCAGCGTGACCTGCCCGTTCTGGGTAATAACTTTCACATTGTGTGCATACGTGGAAAATGCCTTGTCGTTCATGATCGCTTGCCGAATCTGCTGAGTCATATCGCGATCGGAACGAGTATTCGTCTGCTGGTCTGCAGTCGGTTCGTTTGGATTGCGGTCGCGCTGGTTGATCTTCGTATTGTCAGAAGCGGGCGCGCTCTGACCGGCAGAGTCCTGAGCGAGCATCAGCGTCCCGCCGGCGAACAGCAACAAGCCGGCCAATAGGCAAGCTCGACAACCGGACATTCTATTTATCTTTTTCATCTCAACATTCCCCAGCCGTAAGTTGGATTTTCGTCGACTGCCCAAGAATAGAGATAGACCCGTTGCTCCGCCTATCAGGTGCGGTCTCTAGTTCATTTTCAAAATACCTGTAGCAAGGGCGATGGGAGCACAAGCGGAGGAAAGGAGAAATCGGAATTCTGGAAGCTACCTTGGAGAGGCATCGTGGCATCTAACCGCTGCTTAAGGTTAGCGCTCGATCATCTAAGGGAGGCTTCGATGAAGAAACCAATGTTGAATCTCACGAACCTGCTTGCTACTGCCGGCGTCCTTTTCGCAGGATACGTATTTCTCTCGTCTCTTCCGGATCTGCGTCGATACATCCGAATTAGCACAATGTAGATTGCGCAGATGGTTCGGCGAGCCTCCTCTCACGGTTCGCCGACCAAACCAAATCGCAAAAGGACGGAGCGCCCGCGTCTTCTCTCCGCTCGTATTGTCTACTTCCGGGAAAGCTTGCTTCCAAGACTCGTTCACCTCATAAGAGGCGCGATCCAACCTAAATGAGTCCCGGTCTTTTATGGACTCGTGATGTACTCCGCTGTATGGTTCTCCGACCAAGACAGCAGGTGAGGCGCTGACCAAAACTCGACGGCAACATCGCAGGCATTCTTCATCGAGTGCAGGTCTTGCATGGGCGCGCCTTACGCACTCCATACGATTGTTTTATGCGATCTTTATGACTTTCTGGATGTAATTGCTATACCCAGGGCGCAAACGCGATGGGAAGGCCGAGTCCTGCTCGACGGACCCTCAGGATTCGGCTCCGCGAGATGCAACAACGAAAGTCAATCTGCAGGAGATCGGGGCGTCTAACCATGAGAATTCATTTCTATCGGATGTTGACCACTACAGCTTTGCTTCTTGCCCTAGCAATTGTTCTTGTTTCTGCTCCAGCACAGCGCTGTGAGGCTCAGACACAGTCTCAGGCTCAGGCGACGGTAGCAGTGCTCCATGAACCGCCAACGACAGAGCCGCTTCGTGACGGAGGCACGGCGAGCAATCCCGCACCCAGCGCCACAGCCGCCACGCCCGATCCGGAAATATCTCCGGCGGTCGCCAAACAATTCGCGGCCATGCAAGCGGAAATTGACCAGCTCAAAGCAGCACTAAAGAGCCACGAGGGCTCCGAACTAGCGCCCAGTCCCGCAGTCGCAGCAGCTGTGACGGTAGCACAGCCGGCTCCTGCGAATGCCATCGCGAACCCAGTTGTTCCAGTAGCGCAGCAAGCTGCAGGCACGGCGAGCAAGCCTCAACAACCTGCGCCAGCGGCTCCTTTCGCCTACGCAGACTGGACCTGGCTGAACGGAAATCCGCGCAATAAGGACGCAGTCTGGGATTCAGCATTCTTCACTCCAGAGATCCGCATGGACATCAATTACGTGGCAGATTTCAACCATCCGAGGGACGACACTATGGGCGGTTCCACCGAAATCTTCCGCTCGAACGAAGTTCAGGTGGAGCAAATCAGCTTCGGCGGCAACTTCCACTGGCAGAATGTTCAGGCCCGCATCCTGACCATGAACGGAATGTTCGGCGTCACAACGCCGCGCAACGACGCGAGTGCTGGGCGCGGTCAATGGGACCTTCGGGGCGCGTACAAATATGTCTCTGAGGCCAACGCCGGTTATCACTTCGACGTAAATCACGGGCTGAATGTTGATGCAGGAATTTTCGTTTCTTACATCGGACTCTTCAGTTATTACAATTTTGACAACTGGGCCTACCAACCATCCTACGTGTCATCCAACACGCCTTGGTTCTTCAACGGATTGCGCATCCAGTGGTTCCCGACTGACAAATTAAAGATTGAGCCTTGGATCATCAACGGCTGGCAGTCCTACGGCAGGATTGGAAGCAAGCCCGGCCTCGGCGGCCAGATCCTCTATCGCCCCAAGCCCTGGCTCTCTCTAGTCTTCAATAACTATGGCATGGGCGAAGATACGCTCGGCAATGGAAACGGCCAATTCGGGCGCTCACGCATCCACACCGATGACAGTATTGAAATCAAGTACTACGACCATCCAGAGAGGGTTTTAGACAAGATGGCATTCTCCCTCACCGGCGATCTGGGCTGCGAATACGGCGCAAGTGGATCGTTTGTCAGCGCACAGGGTCGAACCATCAATAACAACGTGAATTGCCACCACAATACGGCGACGAGCAGCAAGCAGACGTTCGCTGGGTGGATGCTCTACAACCGTTGGTGGTTCAAGAAGGACACGTATGGCCTGACCATCGGCGGCGGCGCGATGGATAATCCGGGCCGTTACCTGACTCTACTACCACCAATCAATGGCGCCGATGCCATCAGCGGCTCGCCCTATTTCACGCAGAATCCTGGTGATCCGTACAAAGCCTGGGACGGCTCAATCACCTTCGACTGGATGCCCAAACAGTACATCACTTTCCGAACGGAGTATGGGTATCGCCACGCGAACGTGCCTTACTGGACTGGTCGCGGTGGAATCACACCTGCAGTCAACGGCAACCCCAGCACGATTCCTAATCCAGGCGCCGGATCTGTGGTGGGAAACACTTACTTTGTGCCGGGTCCGTTCCTCTCGGCCACACCCGGCTTCACCTGCGTTGCAGGAGCCACGGGTTGGTGCCCCGATCTGCGGAAAGACGAACCGAGCATGAGGTACGCGATCATGGTGAAGTTCTAGTCCAAGCGACGAAAGAGACGAGCGACCATGCGTGACGGAAACCGGAGCAGCATTCGACATTGTCGGCGTTGCTCCGCTTCCTCTTGATTACTTTCTGCGAGCCGCTCTAAGAATCGCCGCATTGAAATCGTCAAACCATGGGCAGACCGGTCCCGTACCTTCGTACCATCACGGGCACGTTGAGCATACTGCGGTTCGCGAGGCGAAATACCCCAACGAGAGCTCACCGGAGGTTAGAGAATCGGTCTCGATGAAATATCCGGACCCAGAGTCGATAAGATAAAAGCTAATCGCGAGGGTACTCGGATCACTTCCAGGTGTAGGGAAAAAACTGTTGGTTAACCCGCCCGTGGAACGTCCGGCGCTGCTGACAGTGGCGAAGGTGCCGGTGATGGAAGAGTTCGGTTGTGGAGAGAAACTGAGATTCGTATCCACAACGCCGGACAGTGTATTGACAGCTCCGTCGACACTGATCTGCCCGGTCGCGTCATTTTCGAGTGCGGTGATGCCCTGCGTGAAGGCCAATCCGTATTTTCCGCTGAACAGAAATGGCGGAGCAGCCTGAGAATTAGCCTGTCCAACTCCAAGCGAGCCAAAGGTAGTCTCGGCATCGAGAAGTAGTGGCGGATTTCCGTTTCCGGTAAGGTAAAAAATCAATTCTGGGCCAGGTCCGTTGCTTCTGAAGTTGAGGTGCGAATCGACCCGACCTGTACCTGTGGGATCCAGGGCATAAGTTCCGGCGAATGAGTCGCCGATCTCGACACCGAGTCCCTCGAGAAATTCGTCGCTATATCCGTTGTTCAGGTTACCGCTTCCATCGGCGGAGAATTGCCCCACAAGGGCGCATGAGGTTGGCAGCGCGCTGATGTCCTGACCTAAGGCTTCGAAGACGTAGTTCCCGGCGAACGCCTGATTGCTGACAAACGTGCCAGTCGCGGCGCCTTGACCGATGGCGTTACCGGAGGTAGAGCCGACGCCCGAACCGTGGTTGTCGCTCTCGATCAGCTTGATGTGCCGCGCATCGATGATGTATCCCGTGAACTGGATGGAATTGGGAGAGAACGCAGCGTTGAGATTGAACTTCAGCGACCCGAGTGAATCTGGACTGGTGACCGTGCCGGATACGGTTGCACTGGGGAATACGATTCCCGCGTCGTCTTGATCGGCCACGCTGCCAGTTCCGGAGATGGTCCCGGGGGAATCAATGTTCAGAACTCCACCGATTGCCATTGGCTGAGAACCGGGGTCCGTGCCATTCACAGCGAAGGCGAAGCCGCCGGTTGGCGCGGTGGTCGCCGTTTGCAGGTCGAGAGTTCCCGAGGAAGTTTCGAAGCTCGGCTGGAGTTTAGGATCATCCATGGTTGCGATGAGGGCCTGCGAACCGGAAAGGAACACGAGGCTTAGATTTTCTACGCCTTGTTGTCCAATATTCTGGTCCGCGGTATTCATGGTAAGAGTCCCGCGACCATCAGGACCGATGTAGTACGTTCCGCCTGTGATCGCATCCGTCACGGAGAGTAAAGAGTCGCTATGGGTCTGCTCGCCTACCGTGATTGAACCATTTCCATCGAGGACGATGACGCCCGCAAGTTGAAAGGGCCCGTTGGCGTCAATCCCTTTTGTCGAGAAGACGTAGGTGCCCTTCAGGTTGTTGGCAAAGCCGGTGACAGTGAGGGTAGCGACGACATTCTTGCTGTGGTCGGCGGTCGCGAAAGCCTCTATCGTGAACATCTGGCTGTTCCCCGAAATCACTGGAGGCGGAGTATAGGTCGATGCTGAGCCGCTTGCGGTGTGTAATGGGAGTAGCGTGCCGCAGTTGGTGTCGCTCTTACAGAGCAGAGACCAATCCACGCCGGAATTGGTTGAGTCGTCGCTGACAACCGCTGTCACTGCAGTCGTTGCGACGATGGAAATCGTTGCGACTGGCACCGGTTGAAAGGCAATCGCGACAGGGGTCGTCGCCGGCGCCGGAGGATTCTGGACATTGGTCGTGCTTCCTCCACATCCCACCAGAATCGCAAGCATCACCGCGGCAGGAAGCGGCCGACCCCATCTTTTAGTTGCCAAAGCCAACCTCCTAAGCATCGATGGTCACTGCCCCGTTCCCCTCAAATGAATGATCTGGCTTTGCCCAACCGTATACGTGATCGTGATGGTTCCCGGATCGAATCCAAGGATCTTGGGCTGAAAGGCAACGGTCATCGTGCAACTGTTGCCTGGATCCAGGCTCGCACCGCAATTATCCGTTTCCGTGTAGTCACCTTTCACCAGATTGCCGGTGAAGTTAACGGTTGACGCTTTCGGATCTTTCGGGTCGTTAAACAGAGTGATCGATAGCGGACTACCAGCCTGACCCTTCGTCTGCATTCCGAAATCCAATCCCGCGCCGGGCGTCATCCTCAGGGAACTCGGCACGTTCGCCGTCAATTCAACTGGGAAACGCCCGCTGTCAATCTCGCAATTCAAAGCTGTGGTGACGTTGCACTGCTGAGTGTTGAGTTCGAGGAAGTAGTCCAGCGCGGGCGTTAGTGCGGTACTCGGCTGCGGAGCAAATGCAATCGCGAGACTGCAAGAGGCTTGGGGTAGAAGCAATGTTCCCGAGCAATTGTCGCCGGAAATCTGGAAGTTTGGCAGCTTGCTGGTGAGATCGCTGTCGCAGCTGTAGTTGATGGTGGAACCATTCGGAGTGATCGCGCCTGTATCCACTTGAAGGCCCGCAATCAAGCCTGGCGCCGGCGGCCGCGGTAGAGTAAGAACTCCTACCGTAGGGTTCACGCACGTACTACTCAGCGCAGGCAGGATCTGGACCGGAGCGGAGCTTTGGTTGGTAAACGATAAGAACTGAGGCACACTCATTTCGCCAACTGTTTCGGCACCGAAATCAACTTCTGGAGTCGACGGCAGCAGCGCGCTGAAGCCCGCGCCGCTGACCGGCACCGCAAAGGCCGTAAGGCCATCCGCACTGATCGGAGTGTTCACAGTCAACGTCGCTGTCAGAGGGAATGGGCAGGCGGATGGCGGCTCCCCTCCCAGGGCAGTCGATGGCAACCAAGGGCAGCTTTGCTGCGGTGAAAACGCAATCGTAATCCAACAACTCTGCTGCGGAGCTAGAGAGAACGATGACCCAGAGGGACTCGCGCAATTGTCCTGTTCTGTGAAATTCGCAAGACCATCAAAATCGCTCGGCCCGAAAGGACTGAGTGGGCCGGACTGCGGACTGAATGCCAACGACAAACCTGACAGCGGCGTGCCTGACAAGCCGGTGTTTGTCAGCGTGATCGTCTGGGTGGTAGGAGCGGATCCTACTTGTTGAGCAGGAAAGCTGAGGGAAGCGGGGGACAAGGTGATTGGTTGCGTGCAACTGGTGGCGTTTCCCAAGGCAAGGCATACGTTCCCTATGTCGCCGGCGAGATTCCCTCCGGGACATGCACTGGTGCTCACACCGTACGCGTTTGCGCCTTCGAGCACCGTTCCGCTAGCGGAGTTCACGATTGTGACCGGGGAAGGATTGGCCGAACCGACGGGCGCGCCAATCTGCCCCACGTTGGATCCGCTGCTTGCGATGACTTGCAAAATGACGGAACTCCCGCTGATTTGCCCGTTGACCGAAGCAGTTGTCAAACAGGGATAGCCCTCAAAGTTCAACGTGCCTGTAACCGTCGCGCTACTAGCCCCGATATTTGCTCCTTGCGTCAGCGATCCAGAGACTGCAAAATCCTGATCTTTAAGCTTGGGATTCAGGACGCTATGAAAACTTCCCTGGACTGTTCCCGTCAGCGCCGGAACGGATACCGCGCTCCATTGCAGTCCAGTTTGAGCGGTTCCGCAGCCTTGACCATCGGTCGAGGTGTAGGTACCCATCATGGTCGAGCCATCGGCGCTCAGGGATCCAGTCAAGGCGAAGGTCTGTGAACCGGCAACGGCGCTCAGCGTGACACCCTCACCAAGAACGGTCCCTGTAATGGAAGCGGATCCGCTGTTGCAGATCGTTGGAGAGCCGCCCGACTCTGCCGGCAGCGAGACTGTGAAATCCACCGCGCCGGTCACGGATGAACTGTTCTGCAAGAGAAAGCCGCCCCGCAAGCCACCCAGGAATGAATTGTCCGACGGAGTCGCCAACGTGAACTGCCAATTGCCTGCAACGCGCGCGCTGCTCTGCGGCTGACTGGTTCCACTGCCCCCACACCCTGTGAGCACCAGCAGTTCAAGCAGAATAAACAGCAACAGCTTCTTTCCTTGAAGCCCGAGGGACGTTCGCGCGAACGGCTGCTTCTTCATGGTTTCCATGTTGTCCAAGGCCTCAGAAGCTCCACTTCAGGCCAAACTGCATGGTGCGCGGCCGATGCGCATCGAGCGGGCGCAGAAAGGATGCTCCGGTTATGCAATCTGCCCCACTACCCAGAAAGCCGGCGGAATAAGCGGGACCGGCATAACAGCTCACGACGTTGTTTCCGCTGCTGCCCGGATTATCCGGATCGTAGAGCCGGAACTGAGTGTGGTTGAAGAGATTGAAGATCTCCGCCCGAAACTGAATGTCGCTGGACTCCGTGACTTTAAAGTGCTTCAGGAGTGCCATGTCGAAGTTCAGCCGGCTCGGATTATTCAAGAAATTTCGACCGGCATCGCCGAAGGTCAGTCCGCGCGGAGCCACAAATTGGGACGGATTGTCGAGCAGCGGTCCAATGCTCCTGAAATTGTCGTTGGGACTAGGCAATCCGCGCGCAACATCTGGATAGGAAGCCGCAATGCCAAGCCCGCTCGAAACCCCGGCATTGTCAGTGAGCGAAATGCCCGTGTTGCCTGCGCTGTTGATGACCGTAAAGGGAGTGCCTGATTGAAAGAGTGTGACTCCAGAGATCCCCCAGCCGCCGAATATCTGATTGAGCACATTCGAACAGCACTGCGTCGCGTTAGCCGAGTCCCCTCCATCTTCCCCAATAGGTTCAACGGCAGCATCCCAGAACCACCGTGCAACATTCGGGATTTGATACAGGTAGCTGAACGTTAGCAGGTGACGCTCATCGAAATTTGAACTCGCCCAATTCGAGTGCAGATTATAAGAATCCACCAGCACCGGATCGCTCCGGTCTGAGGCATTGTCCAAAGAGTGGCTGTACGTGTAAGAGAGGCCTGCTGTGAGGGGCCCACGCGTGCGACGGAGTGTGAACTGAAACGCGTTATAGCTGGAGTTGGCTACATTTTGCAGAGATAGAATCCTGCCCAGTCCAGGGTACGGGCGAGGGAGGGAATTGACATTAGGAATGTTGGGATTTGTGCACGCCGCTTGCAAGTGTACGTAAGCAGGACTTTGAGCCGTCACAATCGTTCCGCTCTGCAGCAGGAACGGAAAGCTATTATTTCCTGGATGGTCCGCTGAATTTCCCGAGAAAGGGACCGTGCAATCCGCCAGCGTCAGCGGTTCGTTCGGACCTAATGGATTCTCACTGAGAGGCAGCGGCGGCAGTTGGTTGAGTTGTCGCTCGATAGTTAAGTGCGTTCCCTTACTGCCTACATACGCGACATTGGCGACAACATCGTGAGGGAGTTCTCGCTGCACGCCGAAGCTCCATTGCTGAGCGTAGGGCCAGATTGCCTTCGTCGGAATTCCGGTGACGTCGAGAGGGAAAGCGGTGCCGGCGGCAGGAGTAGGATTCGTCGAGTTCGGCGAGGCACATGCCGTGTTGGTGGGATCAAAGGTCGCGCCCAGGCCGACATTACCAATGCATGAATAACTGACGGGAAGCGACTGGACCATGCTGAGCACGACCGGCGAACTCGCTTCCAGGGAGCCGGTATTGGCTTCGTTGCCCGTGCCGTGTTCGAAGAAGATGCCGTAGCCGCCGCGAATCGAGGTCTTGCCATCTCCGATTGGATCCCAGGCAAAACCAACGCGGGGAGCGGGATTGAACAGATGCCCTTTCATGCACCCCGAGGGAATACTATTCACGCCGCACTGCACCAAACCCAGATCGCTTACGACTCCCGGATCGAGTTGGAACGTATTTGGGTTGAACGCGATTGGCGCCGAAGCGGCGCTCTTATCAAGCAGCACGCCATAAAATGGATCAACCCCAAATCGAGATGGATTAAACCTTGCCGCTTCCCAGTTCCATGCGTTGTGATATTTCTCACTGTACGTGCCGAACAGACTTACCCTTAAGCCAAGATTGAGCGTAAGCCGGGAAGTTATTTTCCAATCGTCCTGGAAGTAGGGCTCTCCGATCTGATAGGTCTGGTGATAACGATGTTGAGCGGAATCCTGAGTAAAGCTTTGGATGTAACCTGACGCAACTCCATTCGTCACCGATTGGAGCAAGAAATCGGCGAAGGCATTTCCGGTGCTGTGAGCCAGATTGTTAAAGGTCAAAAGGCCCTGAAGATCACCCGAAGCGGCGCCGATGGCATTGTTGGTCTGATTTCGCTGAGCCAGTACATACTGGCCTCCGAACTGCAGCGTGTGCTTTCCGATGGATTTGCCGATGTCATCTCGCACGGCATAGGTAGGATCGGAATGGCTCCAGGGCATGTAGGAGGGATCTTCGGCAAACCCCCTGCCTCCGTATGCGGCGTTCGTCCCTAAGATTGCAACTCCTGGCATCTTTCCGCCAAAGCCGTTGTTGAAGATATAGCCCATGGCGCATTGTGGAATTCCAGTCACGGGGTCAAGGCTGAGCTGAGGATTGCATTGGCCCGAAGCGGAGGGATCCGGCACCAACGGCTGATCCAGCGCGGCGTTGCGCTGGAACTGGGCGTTCCCCGGACCGTTCTGATCGACCAGCGTAATGGTTGAGTTCGCGTAGCTCACGACCAAATCGTTGAGCAGCGTGGCTGAAATGGTATTGGTCAGGCGCGCAACCAGGCTGGTGCCGGGACCAACGAAACGGTTCTGTATCGTGGGGAAATTCGCCGCCGCGGGATTCGTGCCGTGCAGGTAACTCCACTGCGGCGTCAAGACGGTCGTGTCCCATGCATCATGGATATACCGAAAGGACGCTCTGACCTTCTGGGTGAACAGTTGATCGACGTGAAACAACTCTTCACGCCAATATGTGGAAGGAGACACTGCAGCGTTATAACAATGGTTTGGATCGGCGGGATCCACATTTGCCGCGGTGAAGTTGCAGCCTGTCGGAGAATTCGGCAACGGAATCAGGTTCGCCTGCAGGATCGCCAAAGCGTTCTTATCGATGCCGAACGCTGCTGGACCGATCGATGTTTGCTGGCCTTGAAGGTTGTTTCCTGGGAAAGGCAGAAGATCCTTGGGATTAATGCTGAGGCGCGCCGGGCAATCAGGATATTTTTGACGATCAAAGCCGAGCGAGTCGGAGGTGCCCGCCAAAGGGCAAACGTCGCTGAAGTCGAAAATTTGTGAGACGAGTCCGTTCGCGTTCGGGGGACTCAAATTCTGCTGAATCCCCTGGGCCGTCATCACCAGACCGCGCTCTTTCAGCGAAGGAACTGCCTGGTTGTAATCCGTTGGAGTCTTCTCGATACGGAATTCTTCGGAGAAAAAGAAGAAGGTCTTGTCCTTCTTGGTGTTGTAAAAGCCAGGAATGAATAGCGGTCCGCCCACCGTGCCACCAAAATCCTGTCGCCGATAGAGGGGCGCGCGACCCGGAGGGTCGAAGTAGTTGCGCGCGTTGAACATCTCATTGCGGATGAAATCGTAGAGTCCTCCGTGCAATTGCGCGGTTCCGGATTTCGTGGTGACTTGTACTGTGCCAGAGGCGGTGCGTCCAAATTGAGCACCGTAGTTGGAAGTCATGACCTTAACTTCCTGAATGGCATCAAGACTGGGATAAACCATGAGAGTGCTGGCGGCGCCGTTCAGGCCAGTATTGAGGACGTCGCTGCCATCCACTTCGAATGTGTTGTACTCGACGCGGCCGCCGTTCACGCTGTACTTGACGCTTCCTACCACTCCCACCTTGGCTTCATCTTGCCCAGTTTGATTGCTGACGCCCGGAGCAAGGGCGATTAGTTGGGTAAAATTGCGGCCATTGAGACCAATGGACACGACTTCCTTCTGCGTGATCGTTCCGGACACGCTGGCGCTCTCCGTCTCTACTTTCCCAACGCCGCTGGATTCAACATTGACTTCCGTCTTTGAGCTTTCGGGTGCCAATGAGGCATCTAACGTCAACTCAAGACCAGCCGCGACCGTAATGAAATCCATGGTTTTGGAAGCGAAGTTCGGCGCGGCGACTGACAGGCTGTAGGTTCCGGCATCCAGACCAGTGAAGGAATAAACACCCTTATCATCAGTTTTCGCTTCTTGCTTAAAGCCCGCACCACCGCTCAAAACTACCGTTGCGCCAGTTACAACCGCCTGCGTCTGGTCCGTGACCGTTCCATGAATGGCAGCCTTCCCGTCGGCTTTGTTCTCCTGAGCAACCGCATGCCACGGCAATAGCAAGGCCAGAACGCTTATCCAGCCGGCGCGACAAAAATCGCGAAGCGACACAGATATCACGAATTCCTCTCTGGTCTTGAAACTTGGCGGAAGGTTTGAGCAGCGAAGGCGGATAGTACAGGAAGGGACGGTGTCGAAGATTAAGGGAGCATGAAAAGTTTATGAACAGCGTGTGACCGTTAACCGCCGACCGACCGATGGACGCAGTCACGAAGTGTTCACGAACTCTTCATCGTGGCGTAACAACCAAACAGGTATGCTCCACCTGCACTTCGTGCAAGTCTGTTTGGGGCGACTTCAACCCGAGTAACAAATCAACCGAATCGTGAATCAGAGGCAGTTGCATGGCAGGGCTTTGTGCGTGTGGAGAGATGCGCTGCACGCTAACTGAAAGCGATGCTTTCCAAACCGAGATCGAACTCAAAGAGAGGAACACTATGACGCGTATGAAATCAGTCTTCGCGGTGCTGTTGTTCACCGCAATGCTAAACCTCGCGCCTCAGGTAAACGCACAGACCGTCAAGGTTGTGCTTGCAGGCTCTTCCGCCATGTGGCAGTCGATGGCTCTGGCCGCATACAAGAGCGGTGCTTGTGTCTCCGGAGGGACGGCACCGTGTTTCCACTACACAGGCAAGAATTTCAACCTCACCGACGGACGACCCACCGTGTTGGGTGGCGCTTCCGAAACCGATCTGGGAAATGTCTGGGTCGTATGGGACAGCAATACGATTGCCGCGAATGTCTGGGCTTATATTAAGGTGGACTCTGCTGTTGGAGATCGCTGCTACTATGCGCAACCTCATTGCAACGTAAACATCAGCAGTTTCCCAGCGCCCGCGAATCTGATCGCGTCCAATCTCTGGGGCGACAACTCCTCTGATTCGACGCCGCCAGCTGCGGTCACTGCGTTGTTCTCGAGCGGATCCCTGCTCGTGAATGCAGCCGCCACGGACATTCGTCCAGAAGATGCGCTGTTCGCGACCTGCCGGGCAAACTCGAAACTTGGTGGGGGCACCGACGCGCTCGCTGGCCTGGGATACGGCATTAACGCCTCCGGAGTCTGCCCGAAGTTCGGGAACGCGCTCGCGAATCTGGAAGGTGGGGACATTCTTAGCGCTTATCCGGGAAGCACCAGCAGCGCCCATGTCCTTGCATTCGGCCTGAGCGGGAAGGATCCTTTCACCGGAACCACGATCCCGATCGCCACCACGCAGTCTGTTGGGGCCGCTCCGATCATTTTCATCACTCAGCGCACCGGCGCACTCGCTACTGTCACCAACGCCACGGATGCGGAACTCCAGCAGGTATTTAGTGGGGCGAACTGCAACGCCAGCGAATTCGGTGTCTCCAGCGCGAACATTCAGGTTTATCTTCGCGAGCCTCTCTCGGGCACTATGAACACTACCGAATACACTGTGTTCCGCTATCCAAACGATTCCGGCAAGAGTCAGGAAACCGGGGTTAAGTCCGTAAATCCACTCTCCTCCGCTTGCACTGCTGGAGGGTCACGCTATCGCGCGATCGGTACCGGGGAAGAAGTAAGTTCCGTTCAAAACTCCGGCACCAATCATGGCACTGACGGTATTGGCTATACGTTCTTCAGCTACGGGAACGTGTCGGCCATCGCCAATAGCGCCAGCTATGGCTATCTCACACTCAATGGAATTGATGGAATCTTCCATAAGTATGGAACGACCATCGATCCGGGCCAGCCATCCATCGCAGGCGCCTTACCGTCGAGCACAAATCTACCTGCAACCTGCGCTGGTGGTGCGGGAAGCTTCCCCTGCGCGGAAAACAAGATATGGAGCGGCAACCTGTCGTTTCCTAATCTCCGCAACGGATCATACCGAGCGTGGTCCACTCTGCGAATCGTGAGCAATGGAACCGCACTGGCTGCTGCCGATCTGCTGGTTACGGGCTCACAAAGCTACGCGGTCAACACTGTTCCCGACTTCGTTCCTGCCTTGAAGGTGTCGTCGACGGACCCCGGCCTTACACTTTTGCGCTCGCACTACACGCAAGAGGGCATCGCTCCGGTGAACATCGCGACTACTGGCGACAAGGGCGGCGACGCGGGTGGCTGCATCCTCAGCAGTTCCGGTGTTGTGGCGACTTCCGACACAACCACCAAACTGGCCCAGCAAGCCCCCGGGACTGCTTGCATTTCTGTTCCGTAGAAACTGAAAGCGGATTCAACTCGAACCTGGGGCGAGCGCTGAAAAGCTGCTCGCCCCTCTTTGAACAATCAGGGGCGGCGAACTCCAAAAAAGTTCGCCTCTCTCCATAGTTTGAACGCTTCACCGCGACGATAGCGAGAACGATGCGCCGCCAGGTACGGCTACTAGTCTTCATGAAAACGCGAGCCCTAAAATTCGCGCTTCTATTCTTATTGCCGATCGTCCTGCTGCAAACCAGCTCCGCCCAATTTGTGCCGGCTTCCCCGCCGATTGCTGATCCCGCCGATACACGGTTCAACGGCGTGAAAGAAGATTGGTCCTCGCCCGCGCTTGATAGCAGCAGTCTCAGACCCACTCAACCCCTGGTTGCTTACATCAATGATTATCCAGGCTACACGGTGGAGTTCCTCCAAGTGCAATGGCGATTTGGCGATCCACTCGACCTGTATGTGATGAAGCCCAAGGGAGTCGCGAGGCCTCCGGTCATTCTCTATCTCTATGGCTATCCCGCCGGCACCGACCGCTTCAAGGATGAAGGCTTCCAGAATGCGGTCACGAAAGACGGCTTCGCTGCCGTGGGCTTTGTCTCAGCTCTCACCGGACATCGCTATCACGATCGGCCGATGCGGGAGTGGTTTATCAGCGAACTGCAGGAGTGCCTGGCGACCTCGGCTCATGACGTGCAACAGGTGTTGGACTATCTTGCCACTCGTGGCGATCTCGACATGACCCGGGTGGGAATGTTCACGCAAGGATCGGGCGCCAGCATCGGCATCCTCGCCTCGGCCGTCGACCCGCGAATCAAAGTGCTTGATGCCGTGGATCCTTGGGGCGTTTGGCCGATTTGGATGGCCACCTCTCCCTTTGTACCCGAGGACGAACGCGCGGAGTATGTCAAACCTGAATTTCTAAAGAAGGCGTCGACGGTCGAGCCGGCTGACTGGTTGCCCAAGATACAAGCGAAACGGTTCCGCCTTCAGGATGCGATCTTTGAAACCAACACACCCAAGGCCGCAAAGGAAAAGCTGCGGTCGGTGGTTCCCGCGGGTACGACCATCGTGATCTACAAAACTCCGGAAGAGTTCAACGAAGTCGTACGCGGCAAGACAGAGTTGGATTGGATTCATCAGCAACTTCGCTCGCTGCCGGACCTTAATTCTTCAAGTGCGAATGTTCGATCGGCTATTCCCAAAGACTGAAGCAGTGCCCCTTCTAAGGGCCGGAAGCGTTGTGACCAAACTCGGAGGCAGATGATGAGACAGCTATTCGCTGGAGTATCTACGTTGTCATTCATATTACTGTTTACAACGGTACCGCCGAGTCAAGCCCAAGCCGCGACAGGCGGCATCAGGACTGCGGGCCCCTCCTACTACGACCTCTCCCACGAAGTTTCGCTAAATGGGACAGTCTCGACCGTGGTTGCGAAATCGTCTCCCGGTATGCTCCCGGGATCCCACCTTCTGCTCGCAACGCTTTCCGGCCCCGTGGATGTAAGTCTCGGAATGTTCGGACTGCTAGGCAAAGGTGCGCTCTCGGTTTCTGGCGGTCAGCAAATTGAAGTGACCGGCGTCATGAAGGCTTTTAGGGGTGAGCAGATCTTCTTCGCCCGCCGCGTGAAGGTTGAAAACCGCGTTTATGCAATCAGAAACGAACACGGAATACCCGTCACACCTCAAGCCCGTGAGCGTGCCAATCAGAAAGCGCCGAACCAGGAGACACGATGAACCGAAATGCTTGGGGCATAGTGTTCGCGGGAATTTGCCTGCTGATCTCGACGAGCTGCGCGACGGGAAACGGCAGTACTCCGATGGGCAACGCGGTGGAAACAATCATTGCGACCGGCGGTACCCTTCAAAGCCACGGTGTGAATGGCACGTTTGGAGCAGCCCTGGTGGCGACCGTAACCAACAACGGAGGACCGGTCGACGGTTTGGTCGTGACCTTCACCGCTCCGGCAACAGGACCCAGCGCCACGTTCTCGGACACCGCCTCTATCACTGCAATTGCGACCACGGACGTAAACGGGCTGGCCACGTCTCCGAGCATTACCGCGAACGGAAAGGCCGGCACTTACGCGATCACCGCCACGATTTCCGGCGTGCCAGCGTCGGCAACTTTCATTCTTACCAATACAACGGGCGCACCGGCCGCAATTCGAGCCACGAGCGGAACTCCGCAAGCGACGCCGATCAATACCGCGTTCGCTAGCCCGCTGGTTGCCACGGTTGTGGACAGTGGTCAGAACCCGGTGAGTGGTGCTCTCGTGACGTTTACGGCACCTGCGACTGGAGCCAGCGGCACATTTGCGAACGGAACCGCCACCGAGACAGACCTGACCAACGCCGACGGTATTGCTACCTCGACAACCTTCAACGCGAATGGCACATCGGGCGCTGATCTCGTGACGGCTATCGTTGCGGGAGTGTCAGCCCCAGCCAACTTCAATCTTACGAATTCAGCAGGGGCTCCAGCGACGGTTACGGCTGCCAGCGGGACACCGCAAAACTCAGCGATCAACACGGCATTTGCCTCGCCACTCGTGGCGCTGGTGCTCGACAGCACTTCGAATCCAGTGAGTGGTGTCGCGGTTACGTTTACGGCGCCAGCAACTGGCGCCAGCGGCACGTTTGCAAATGGAACCGTGACGGAAATCGACACGACCAGTGCGAGTGGCCTGGCTACCTCCACAACATTCACTGCGAACGGGCAAACGGGCGGACCTTACACGGTGACAGCTTCCGTTTCATCGCTCTCGTCGCCCGCCAATTTTAGTTTGACCAACCGTGTCGCGGGCAACACCTATGTGTTTTACCTGAGCGGACAGGAGTCTTCCGGACCAAATTTCTACGCCCTGGCTGGATCGGTGCAGATCGACCCCAACGGCAACATCCTTGGCGGCGAACAAGATTACAACGACGCTTTCGGTTTGACCTCTCCAGAACCATCAGGCGACACAATCACCGGGGGAACACTGTCGGTAAATGGCACGACCGGTCAGGGAACACTCACGCTCATCACGAACAACAGCAGCCTCGGCGTGAAAGGGGTGGAAACCTTCGGCGTCCAGTTTGTGAACACCAGTCACGCGATGATCGTGCAGTTCGATGGGACGGCCACCTCCAGTGGAAGTTTGGATCAACAGAACCTTTCTGGTTCACTGAAGGGAGGCTATGCGTTCACCCTCGCCGGAGTGGATAACTTCTACGGCCCGGTAGGTTTTGGAGGCGTGTTCTCGATCAGCGGAAGCACTCTGCAGAATGGTTCCGTTGACGAGAACGACAATGGAAACGTGACGACCGCAACAGCCCTCAGTGGAACGGTCTCGACATTTGATTCCTTCGGCCGCGGCACCATCACCAGCAACCTTAACTACTCAGGCGTGCCGATCGTTCTCAACTATTACGTGGTCGGCCCGGAGGCAATCAGGATCATCGATGTGGATCTTGTCGATTCGGCGCTCGGTTCCGCGTTCGGCCAAGGCGCAAACCAAACCACTGCCGGTAACGCATCGCTTGTGAATTCTGTCCTCGGGATCGCGGGCAGCCCCTATCTAGTGAACTACTCCACGGCGGGCATGTTCGTCACATCTCCCTCTCAAGGCACTTTCACCGGAGTGGCCGACGACAACGAACTCTTCAACTACAACATCCAGTTGCCAGCGGCTCCGATCTCTGGCACCTACTCGATCGCCAGCAACGGTTACGGCAGCCTCATGATCGTGCCCGGAAGTCTCGGAGATGTCAGTAGCTTGGGCATCTACATGACGGACCCTAATCTCAATCTGAGCGATCCCAACAATACAACCACAGGATTGGGCGGCGGTCTGGTTTCCGACATGGATAGCGCCCTTGCTAGTGGCACTGGGGTCCTGATCCCACAGACAGACACCTCCACTGCCAGCTTTACGGGTAACTACGCTTTTGGAGCGCAGGCGTTTTACACTTTCTTCGAGTTCGACATGCTCGGACAAGGATCGGTGACTGCTGGAGCCTTGAGCGGTACCGGACTCCTAGGCGATCCCTTCCTCAGCCTGGGAGCGGGTGCGACGAATTCTGGAGTCACTTTCTCGGGTACGCCGCAGGCGGACGCGAGCAACGTTGGGCGCTATACTTTGTTCTCGACCAATTCGACGCCCAATCCCCTCAACATCACCATCTCCACGACGACAACTCCTTATGATGTGGTCGTCTATCAGGCCAGTGGCGGAGTACTGTTCTGGCTCGACGAAGACGTGAGCAGCGTATTCCTCGGATCCTTGCTGCAACAGGGTTCCCTTGACGGAATACCGGGAACGGGCCAAGGGTCGACTGAAGCAATCGCCGCAACGAGCGGGACGCCGCAAAGTACTGTCGTGAATACGGCGTTTTCCGCGCCGCTGGTCGCGACGGTCACGACCAACGGTTCAGGAACGAGCGGTGTAGTGGTTACCTTCACTGCTCCGGCAACAGGCGCCAGCGGCACCTTCGCTGGCGGCACGAATGTCGTGACCGTTACGACCGATTCCAACGGCGTGGCCACGTCGCCGGTCTTCACAGCCAACGGAACGACTGGAGCGTACACGGTGACGGCCTCAGTCGCCGGAGTGTCGGCACCAGCCAACTTCAGTCTCACGAATACGGTGGCCGCGACGGAAACTATCACGGCCACGAGCGGGACGCCGCAAAGCGCAGTAGTCAATACCGCCTTTGCCGCGCCGCTGGTCGCCACGGTCACGACGAACGGATCAGGAATGAGCGGAGCGGTTGTGACGTTCACAGCCCCGGCAACTGGAGCCAGCGGCATCTTCGCTGGCGGTACGAATGTCGTGACCGTCACGACCGATTCCAACGGCGTGGCCACGTCGCCAGTTTTCACGGCCAATGGAACCACCGGTTCCTATACAGTGACCGCCACCGTTGCCGGAGTATCGGTTCCCGCCAACTTCAGCCTGACGAATACGGCAGGAGCGACCGAAACCATCACGGCAACGAGCGGGACACCGCAAAGCGCAGTGGTCAACACAGCCTTTGCCGCGCCGCTGGTCGCCACGGTCACGACCAACGGATCCGGGACAAGCGGAGTGGTTGTCACCTTCACAGCCCCGGCAACTGGAGCCAGCGGGACTTTCGCTGGCGCCACGAATGTCGTGACGGTCACGACCGATTCCAACGGCGTGGCCACGTCGCCAGTCTTTACCGCCAATGGAACCACCGGTTCCTATACAGTGACGGCCACCGTCGCCGGGGTGTCGACTCCAGCGAACTTCAGTCTCATCAACAAAGCCGCACTAAACACTTATGTGTTCTACCTCAGCGGTCAAGAGGCTTTCGGACCAGACTACTACGCCCTCGCCGGAGCGGTGCAAATCGATGCCAGCGGCAACGTCGTGACCGGCGTCCAAGACTACAACGATGGCGGCTTTGGGCTGGCATCTCCTGAGCCTTCAGGCGATGAAATCACGGCCGGGACCCTGGCGGTAAGTGCCACTACGGGTCAGGGAACTCTCACGCTGATCACCAACAACAGCAGCCTTGGAGTCGGGGGAGTCGAGACTCTCGCGATCCAATTCGCGAACAGCAATCACGCGCTGATCATGCAGTTCGATGGAGTCGCTACTTCCAGCGGCGGACTCGACCTGCAGACCTTGCCTGGCACTCTTAGCGGGGGCTACGCATTCACCCTCTCCGGAGTGGATAGCTCCTATGGCCCCGTTAGCTTCGGCGGCGTGTTCTCCATCACCGGCGGCACCACTTTGCAGAACGGTCAAGTCGACGAGAACGACTATGGAGCCGTTACGACAGCAACACCGTTCAGTGGAACGCTTTCAACATTCGATTCTTTTGGTCGCGGCACCATTACCAGCACGCTCAATTATGCCGGCACTCCGATTGCGCTCAATTATTATGTCGTTGGTCCGGAGGCAATCAGGATCATTGACGTAGATACCGCCGACTCAGCTGTGGGTTCGGCGTTCGGACAAGGCGTGAACGCCACCACTGCCGGCAATGCCTCCCTGGGGAAATCCATCTTCGGCCTCAACGGCAGTCCCTATCCCGCGAACTACGCGGCAGCCGGTATGTTTTCCACTAGCCACACTTCGTCCACCGTCGCTGATTTCTCGGGGGTGGCCGACGACAGTGAGCTGATCGGTTACCAGCTGCCAGCGACTCCGATCTCCGGCACCTATTCGATCGCCAGCAACGGATACGGCAGCTTCACGATCGATTCGGGATATCTGGGTGATGTCAGCGCTCTCGGCATCTATATGACAGACCCCAATCTCAACCTGAACGATCCCAACGATACAACAACCGGGTTGGGGGGCGGTCTGCTTGCCGACATGGACAGCGCGCTTCCCGGTGGCGTCGGAGTTCTGACTCCTCAAACGGACACCTCGACTGCGAGTTTCAAGGGCAACTACGTCTTTGGAGCGCAGGCGTTTTACACCTTCTTCGAGTTCGATTTTGCCGGGCAGGGATCAGTGACCGGCGGAGTTTTGAGCGGAACTGGACTCGTCAGCGATCCCTTCATCAACTTAGGAGCAGGGGCAACGAATTCCGGTGTGAACTTCTCTGGAAAACCTCTTGCGGATACGAGCAACGTCGGTCGCTACAGCCTGTTCTCGACCAACCCAAAGCCCAATCCGCTCAATGTGAAAATCAAGACGATCACAACCCCGTTCGACGTAGCCATTTATCAGGCAAACGGCGGACTGCTGATCTGGCTTGACGAAGACATCAGCAGCGTGTTCCTCGGATTATTGCAGCAACAGGGATCGCTCAGCGGGATACCCGGCGCACAAACGCCTTCAGGAACGATGGGATCATCAGAGAAACAATAATCCGAATCGATCCGCGCATCCCGCGGACTATATGAACCCCTAGCTGCGTGGACCTTGGTCCAATCCCTTATGGACAAGGTAAGATCGTAGCCGGGCTGGCCGCATGACCGATCTTCGAACGCCTCCTTAATAAAGCCGGAAGAGTTTCCAATCTGGTTCGAGCCCACGTTCGTTTGGCGGTGCTTCAATGTGGCAAGCCTTCAACGAGGCTAAGAGCGATCTTCAAAAGATGGCTATACCGTCCGAATAGTTTTGCTCGGGCGGTGAGACAGATATATAGCTGTGCTTCTCCTTCTACCGTCATCAACCCATCCGCGCCGATTTTTCCGGGGGCCAGATCACCAGCGATGCCGGTTTGCTGCCCCTGCGCGCCTTCGATCAGCGCCATCATCTGACCCACGACTGGGCCGCGCAACTCAGCGATCCGCGGCAACCCGACCGCCTGCGCCATGATTCGCTGGCTCTGTTGCGGCAACGCATCTACCAGATCGTGGCCGGATACGAAGACGCCAACGATGCCGATCGTTTGCGCCACGATCCCCTGTTGCAGATCGTCGCCGATCAGAAACTGGGCGACCCTCTCGGTTCCCAGCCCACGCTCAGCCGCTGGGAGAACGCGCCGTCCTCCCGCGACCTGGTGCACGCCAACGACTTGCTGTGCCAGCAGTTCATCCGTCTCTGTGGCGACCCGGTTCGCCAGCGCGGCGAGATCCTGCTCGATCTCGATTCCACCGACGATCCCACGCACGGCCAGCAGCAGCTCAGCTTCTTCAACGGCGCCTACGGCCAGCATATGTATCACCCCATGCTGATCTTTGAACGCCACAGCGGATGCCTGCTGGCAGCGCGGCTACGGCCGGGAAACGCCTCCAGTCATGCCCGCATCGTGCCCATGCTGCTGCGTCTGGTGCCGCGTCTGCAGGCCGCCTTCCCCGGGGTGAAAATCAAACTGCGCGGCGACGCCGGCTTCGCTCTGCCCTTGCTCTACCAGTTCTGCGAGTTCTTCGCTCTCCAGTACACCTTCGGCATCCCCGCCAACTGCGTTTTCAAGCGTCGTGCCGAGCCGCGGCAGAAGCGGTTAAAACGCAGCTATCGCCGTACCCAACTCCCGCAGCGCAGCTTCTCCAGCTTCCGCCACCGCGCCCGCAGCTGGCCGCGCCAGCGCCGCATCTGCTACAAGGCCGAACACTCCGCCGCCGGAACCAACCTGCGCTTCCTCGTTACCAACTGCGCCGGACCTGCCTCCCAAGTCTTCGCTTTCTACAACGATCGCGGCGAGTGCGAGAGTGAAGGGATAGTGGGAATCGACAGACGGAATTTGTAGTCAGTTGGTAGTCACGTACGTAAATAGCAGAAATTAATCGGTATGGCGGAGAGGGAGGGATTCTCTAACTGCCATTTCCAGCAAGTGCTGATGAATCCTGCACTTCGGCGATAATACTCTGTATTTGTTAGGCTTACAAGCGATCGGCTCTTTATCTACAGTTTTCCATAGTTTCTCTTATTCGGTGCATTTCCGCGTAAAACGGTATCACTTGTACCAGTCTCTTCCAATTGGCTTAGTCAAGGCTGGCACCATTCGATATTGCGGTTTCCATCACACTCGCGCCTCGCTAAAACCTGCTAGACCTGTCGGCCGAATGGCTGTTAGTAACAGGAGTCGACGTGTCGACCAACCTCCGGATCGCCAGTCTCGGGCCAAGCCGAGACGCGACAACGATTTGGTACTAAACTGATCTCTTCCACGACCCGTTAGGCGGCCGTGTAGTCGGCAGACTGGAGTTACGGACCACGATCGCTCTATTAGATTCTTATAAGTCGGTACCCAGCGAATGGCTGATGCCATGCGGTTATATCGAGCATTGGCGTATAGTCAACGAGACATTGTTCGAATCTCCTCGAGGCCTTTTCCGCCAATCGGGCGTTCTCAGTCTCGGGCCGTATGCTTTTGAGTCCAGCGCATGAGCGTGTGGCTGAACTGTGACAATCGATACTCGCTGAAGTACCCGAAACAAAACCCAATCCACACACTCTATCGCCTATAGGACAACAACCGTGAAAATCGCAAGCGCAGCAAGCGCATTCCCGAAGCATTATTACACTCAGAGAGTTCTCTTAGAGCGTCTCCAGGACTATTGGGGAGCAAGACTCAAGAATCCGCTCTTGCTGGCGCGATTGCATCGCAACGTAACGGTTGATGGCCGATATCTGGCGATTCCTGCGGAAGAATACCTGGACATCAAAACTTGGGGGCAGGCTAACGACATTTGGATCAGGGTCGCACAAGAACTGGGCGAGCGGGCTCTCTGTCTTGCGCTCCACAAGGCTGGACTCAACGTTGAAGATCTGGGCGCCTTACTGTTCACGACCGTCACCGGAGTCGCCAGCCCTTCGATTGATGCTCTGCTCATCAATCGAATGGGGCTTCCCGCCAACATTCGTCGGACTCCGATTTTTGGCCTGGGATGCGTGGCGGGCGCTGCCGGGATCGCGCGTGCCTCAGATTATGTTCGCGCGTATCCTTCGCAGGCGGCAGCCTTGGTGTCGGTCGAGCTTTGTTCGCTCACTCTGCAGCGTGAGGACTTGTCGGTGGCAAACCTGATTTCGTCGGGATTGTTCGCCGATGGCTCCGCCGCGGTCGTTGTGACCGGGGATGACTTCGAGTCGTCGCGTCCCGGGATTTCTGGACCTGAGATTCTTGCGACTCGCTCCGTTTTTTATCCCGCCACAGAAGACATGATGGGCTGGAATATTTCCGAGAAGGGTTTTCGGATCTTGCTCTCCACCGAAGTGCCGACTCTGATTCGGGAAAATCTGGGACGGGATGTGGACGCTTTCTTGGCGGATCACGGGCACCGAAGGAGCGAGCTTAAGAGCTTTGTACTGCACACTGGAGGTCCCAAGGTGCTGGAGGCCTCAGCGGCTGCGTTGGGCTTGCACAACGGGGAACTGGACGCCTCGTGGGATTGTTTGCGCAAGGTGGGAAACCTCTCTTCGGCATCCGTACTGGTGGTGCTCGAAGATGTCATGCGGAACCGGCGCCCTGAGCCCGGCACACTGGGCCTGCTGGCCGCCATGGGGCCCGGGTTTTGTTCCGAGCTCATCCTCCTGCGATGGTGAGGAGGCACGCATTCCCTGACCCGCGAAGGGCCTAATCTTTTCTCAGATTGGAGGGAAGCGGTCGGAAAATTGGCGGCCGACCCTCCTGTCACATTTGCCAGTACCCCGCGCGACGACCCAGTGTGAGACTCCAAAGATTCTTGGGAATTCACTGGGTTGCGCTCATGGCGCCTGGTGGGAGGAAGTTTATGTTTGCAAGGCGCACACTCAACAGCATGCGATTCGTGGTCCTCTGCCTGGTAGCATCCGCCGGACTCCCGTCGTTAGCCCAGGGCCAGCCGCCGGTTTTCGTGATTGCGGTGGACGAAAGTAAGATTACATTCTACATAAAGTCGTCGGTGGCCCTGGAGGGTACTTTCAAGAAGTGGGATGCCTCCATGACATTTACATCTCCTGATGTCACGACCGGCGTCTTGGATATCAAAATTCAGGCCGACAGCGTGGATACCGGAAGCGGAATGAAAGACGGCAAGATAAAGAGCAAAGATTTCTTCGACGTCGAGAACGATCCGTTCATCACCTTTCACTCAGACAAGGTTGTTCAGACTGGTCCCACCACGTTCGATCTGCCTGGGACGTTTACTATCCGCGGAGTATCTAAGCCCGAGAAGCTGACGTTTACTGTTACTGGCATCGGCACAGGGTCCGGTGAGATTAAAGGGACGATGGCCTTCGATCGTAAGGATTACGGGATGAATAAAGGCATTCCCTTCGTCAAGATCGCCGACCGTGTCGAGGTGACGGTCAACCTTGAGGGGAAGCGAACCAGCGGGCCACCACTGGTCTTTAAGCAATAGGCACGATGTAACTTCGGCTGGCTGCCGCTGCGGCGAATACGTCCTTGGCTGAGTCACGCAGGAAGACGCAGCGCACAGATTCTTCCGTGGGGAACTTTGGGTCCCGCAAGACTCGGCTTCATAGCTTCCGGTCAAGGCCTTTCAACTTCATTAATTTTGAAGCCGCTTCGAAACGGGTATACTCATCAATCTACGGGGATTAAGATGCGTGTTCAACTCGTGGTGGCGGTCACCGTCGGGCTCATCTTATCCCCAGTGTGTGTTTTTGGTTGTACGTGCGCTGCTCCAACGGCGCTGGTCAGGACTGCGTCAGAATTGGCGGCGGGGGATAGATCTGACGAAATATTCGAAGGTAAAGTCGAAAGCGTTGAATTGGGATGGAAGTTGAAGGAGGCGCAAATTGGAGATGTCATACCTACTGTAGCTACCGACCTCGACAAGAATGGTCCCGTGCTCATCGTCTCGTTGGTGGTATTGCACTCTTATCGCGGTGATCAGCGGAAGGTTATGCGGCTTAGTACGGGCTTGGGTGGTGGCGACTGTGGATTCGACTTTGAAGTTGGGAAGCAGTACCGCGTGTTTGCTTTCACAGACGAGGCTGGCGATCTTTCTACAGACATCTGTAGTAGGACAACACTGCTGGAAAAGAGCCGCAGTAATTCGGCGGGTCCCCATGGGCAGCGGGTGGCATCTGTAGCGAAAAGAGGAGTGGCGACGGCAGCCAGCAAACTATGTGGCCGAGTCGTTCCCACTGACGCAACTGGTCCCAGTGATAGTCAGATCTTGCTTTTCCGTTTAGGGAAAAAATCCCCAGTTCCGGATAACGAAGCCGGACCTGATGGGGATGGCTTTTTTGGTCTCACAGACGTCGATCCGGGCAAGTATCATCTACTCTTCGTGAACAGGATCGAGGAATCCCTGACCTCATTTGTTTACTTCCCGGGTGTCACCGATCCGTCTGAGGCAACTGCGATAGAAATCATCCCAGGCCACACCCCGTCCGATCTCGTATTCGACATTCCAGCTCAAGCAACATTTTCCGTCAGCGGAACGGTGTCCAACTCCGGCAACCCGCATTTGCCGGCCGCGGTGAAGGTGATGTTGATGAGCGACAGCCAACCTCTACTCGCCTACACCGCAGACGCAGCGACGAGTGGCTCTTTTCTGTTTACTCAGGTCCTGCCCGGGGCATACTGGGCCATTGTGACTGTCGATCCTAGCGTCGAATCGAAATGGTTGACGAGGAAGGCGCGGGTAGAAGTCATCGGGAACATGACTAACCTATCTTTGGAGTTAATTGCGAATTAGCTGCTCGGCGCCAACGCGTCACGAGACACCCTTTGGAACTACCCGAGGCTCGTCCTGCGAGACCTAAACGGCAAGATCGGTGACTCGCTCCAGTGACAGTTGTCGGACTGCCGCGTGTGCCGCCTAGCTACCTGTACGGGATACGTCCGTCACCAGAAATTCTTAACTGGAGTGAGGTTCCTTGGCTTGGCGTATACCAATAACCCAGATCACAATTCGGCTCGAGACAAGCAGAAGAATGGCCATGGTGCCGATCGCCGCCGATTCTGGTTGGCCATGTCGGGGTTTGTCATGGCAGCTGCGCTGCTGCCCTTTTCCTATAAAGTCGAACGTCGCCTGGAGACTAGTGTTCACATCCAGGGTGGAGAATCCGAAAAAGTTGACCTGGAACTGGCGCAGCGTTTCCAGTCTCCGTACGCCCACCGTCTGGTTCTGGTGATCAGCGGCATTCCCGACCCGGATTCAGCCAAAGGCGCAGATGCATTGGGCTTCCTTACCGGTTCATTGCGAACCGTCCCAGGAGTATCGGGTGCTGTCTCGAGCCTGGATTGGCCAGATCCTATGTTCACTGGGAACAATGGCGGGGCCTTGATCATCGTCGGGTTGGACCCCCGCGATGAAACCGTCGAGGCGTTGGTCCCCCAACTAAGGGCAAGAGCAGACTGGATGGAAGGTCAGCTTAGGTCGCAATACCCCAATATCAAACTGGAGATTACGGGTGAAACGCCACTGAATTTCGATCTTCGCAAGGTTAGCGCCGATGACGTCAACCATGCCGAAGAACGAGCAATGCCGGTAACTCTCTTGTTGCTGTTGTTGGCATTCGGCAGTCTTGTGGCCGCGCTATTGCCGCTGGGGGTTGGACTACTTTCAATCTCGATGGCGCTGGGCGCGGCAGCTCTACTCGCGCATTATCTACAGCTGTCAATTCTGGTGCAGAATCTGGCGACGATGCTCGGTCTTGGCTTGGGGATCGACTATGCATTGCTGATGGTGAGCCGGTTTCGTGAGGCATTGGCCGATGGATATGATCCCGGTCCCGCTGCCGATATTGCCGCCGGCCAAGCGGGGCGGACTCTGGTCATCTCAGCCACGACGGTTGCCATCGGATTTTCAGCCCTGTTGACCGTGCCCATCAGCGAACTGCGGTCCATAGGGATAGCTGGCCTGCTGGTAACTGTTTTCAGTGTGATGCTGTGTACATTCATTCTGCCTTGGGTGCTTGGCCTCCTCGGGCATCGCATCAATGCCCTCAGAGTGCGTCTTCCAGCCAAGCGATTCAAAACCGGGGACAGCCTACGCGCGGCGAGTGAACGGTGGGTGCGTTGGGGCGACGTCATAACCCGCCGGCCCTGGACGGCTCTGCTTGTGGCCGGGATTCCGCTACTGCTCCTTGCGTACCAGGCACGGAGAATCGCTCCCGGCATTCCTGACCATGACTCGCTCCCGGCCGCAGCCGAGTCAGTGCAAGCACTACACACGCTTCAAATCATGGGACGGTCGGGTATTGTGCAGTCCCTCCGAGTGGTTCTGGAGCTGCCGCCGCACTCTCCGCCGCTTTCGCCATCTGGATGGCTAGCTCTCACTCGCTTGACGAAGAGCTTTCAGAGCGATCCTAGATCGGCAGAAGTCCTATCTCTTCCGACCTTCACGGGAATGTCTGACACTGCGGATGCCGTTGACGATGTGCCCGAGTCGGTCCGCAAGAGCTTTCTTCGGAGCGATGGGCAAGCGACTTTGATTGAGTTGCTGCCCACCTCTGCTCTTTCGCCTAACGAACAGGTGCAATGGGTACGAGACGTGCGCTCCTCCGATGTCGCGGCGATAACCGGCATGCCTGGCGCTGTTCTGAGGGTCGGCGGTGTTCCCGCTCTCGAGGCAGACTATGACTCGGTCGTAAATGAGCGGTTGCCTAGAGTGGTAGTGGGCGTCGTATTGGGGAGCCTGCTGGCGCTGCTCATCGGGTTACGTTCTCTATTTGCGGCGGTCAAAGCGATTCTGCTCAATCTGCTCTCCGTTGGCGCGTCCTTCGGTGCGTTAGTTCTCGTTTTTCAGGAAGGCCACGGTAGCAAGATCTTTGGGCTCCACGGACCGAGTGGCAGCGTATACCCGATCGTTCCGATTCTCTCGTTTGCGATCGTCTTCGGATTAAGCATGGACTATGAAGTCTTCCTTGTCGCCCGAGTCCTCGAAGAACGGCGGCGCGGTCTGTCCGAGAGATCAGCGGTAATCGAGGGTCTGGCACGGACCGCCGGACTCATCACGAGCGCCGCGGCTATCATGATTGCCGTTTTCACCGCATTCATCGTGGGAAGTTTTCTGGTCGTCCAAATGCTAGGCTTTACGCTCGCTGTGGCAGTGTTCATTGACGCTACCGTGGTGCGCATGGTTGTCGGGCCGGCACTATTGCAACTTGCCGGCGACTGGAATTGGTGGCCCTTTGGCTTACGAGGGGCCCCGGCAAGCTCTGAAAAGGCGCTGGTGCGATGACGGCGGACACCGAGGATACTCCAGCGACAGACAGCTCTGGCAACAGCCTAATCAACCGAGCCGGGTTATTGTACTTTTTCCCCTCGAGCGCTGGACTGGCTGATATCAAAGTCCTTGCGTCCAAGATTTGCCTTTCCCGAGCCCCGTTCGATTTCAAGAATCGAGGAGCCGGGCTTCCCCGGCAGCTTTGCCTCCACGTGCGTCGCAGACCAAACGCCGCCGACTTGCCGCAACCCATAGTAAATAAATTCCTTCTGCTGCCCCGTCGCGCGAAGCGTCTTCACGACATGCACAGGGTACAAAATGCCGCGGTCAATCCACGATGTTACCGAATCGTAGTAGGTCCGGTCCTGAGGGCCGGACGTGCTCTTGAGGACAAAGCAATCGCGTGCACCGTATTTCTCCGGAGCCAGGAGTTCCTGATTCTTCCAGAAGAACTGGCTCTCCACCATGTCTTCATAGGAGAAGTCTGTTCCAACCAGTGGGTCGTTCCAACGTTCGAACGGCAACACGCTAGCGGCCTTCTCTCCGGGGAGTACCGCCTCGATGGCCACTTGCCCCTTCACGCTCATATGCACGAGAAGGCGCGTCTTCTCTGGGCCAGGTCCCGAGATCTCGCATAGCAAACGGAGACCATCGGGAAACCAGTGAGCCTTACCGACAAACTTGTAGCTCTTCCGCTTGCCATCGCCTTCCACTCGTGTGATACGCCCGGTTACGCGATAGTCCAATTTCTCTATACGCTGGCGCGAGCCAGTCAGCACAGTCTCCAGGTCAGAATTGGCCGCGAAAGCCGGCGACGGATGCCCCAGCGACAACAGCACTAGCAGAGCTATGCACATTTGAATCGCCCCAAAGGTGTAACCCGCCAATCTCGCCTTCGGACACCAGCCAACGTTGCGGATGTGACAAGGCGTTACCATGCGGCGCAGAAATGTCATACTTTATGTATACAGCCAAAGTCCGCATCGCGCCCATCTAGAGCGCCGGTGATCCTCGGGCCGTGAGATGCAGCCATTTCCGAATCCGCCAAGCCGACACGGGTGGCGATTGTCGAGATATCGAGATCCTGGCTCCACTGGTGTGGGGCGCGATGCTAAGGCGGGAATCCTGCTAGAGCGCATTGAGCTGCCGCTCTTTTGCGATGCGACCATCGCGAAGGATGAACACACGATCGCAGAAGCCGTCGGATTAGCAACTAAAAGTCGGTGTTTTATTTACCAACGGAGTAACGTGGCGGCTGATCGTTCAGCCTGAGTTGCCGGCGACGCCGGAGTTGTCCGAGCCACAAGTCTGTAATCGGACAAGTGAAATCTCGATGACTTCCCAGAAATCGGCTTCTGCGAAATTGGACGATCCACCGTCGCGGACTCGTAAATTCTTGGCGCGTTCAGCTGATGGCCACTTCGCCATCCACCATGATGGGACAAGTGCCCGGTTTTTGCTGAGGCTGCACGTGGGAAATGGAATCTGGGTTTAACAGCGGCAAATTCGTTGTGCAAGAAACAAGGATCGGACAAGGCGGCATTGCCACGCCCGGTTAGGCAGCCTTCTTTGCGCTCTTCACCTTAGCCCACCGTGCTCTCTGTGCCGCCGCGACCCGTCTTCGTCCCGCCGCCGAGATCGTGCGCTTCGGCTTCGCTGTCCTCGTCTTCGCCCATCGCTTTTTCTGAGCCAAGCTGATTGCCCGCCGACCGGCTGCCGACATCCCGTTCGAGCCGCTTCCCAACGCCGCGAGTGCTTCGTCTATACGCTGGAGCTGCTTGTGTACGTGCGCGCGTTCCTTCTTTAACTGCTGGACTACTGCGGACATGTGTTTCATGGGGCCCCCGGTGCGAATTATAGAGGACAGCCGGCCACTCCTCTCAAACGTTGGGACATCTGTCATGCGATCAAGCATAGGAGTGTCCCACTGGTATGCAAGCAGGATTCGGCAGGGCTACCGACCGCATCTACGGCATTGGCAGTCGCTTGCTCAACTCGTTGGCAGTGCGGGAAGTGAACACCGAAACTAACTATTTTACCTCATCCAAGTTTGAAGCATTAAGCTAAATCGGAACTGACAACAAAAAGGGGTATTGTGAGATGCTTTTCGCCATCGACGATTCCGAAATTGAAATAGAACACCGCCCACGCACCATTCTTGCTGCACTGGGAGTTCGCGACTCGAGTGCAGTCGAGTCTGCCCTTAATAAGCTTAAGCAGCAGTTTGGACTCACCCCAGCGGACGAAGTTCAGTGGCACGGCATGCGCCCCATTCCTCAACAAAAAGCGCGAGGCGCTGAGTCAGGAATTGATGATCCGTCTTCATGACTCAATTCCGCTGATTGTAATTAACGAAGGGCGCGACAAGCAACGCGCAGCTGAGCGCAGTACCGAGCAGATCGCTCATTTTCTCAAAACGGAATCCCTCTTCTGTCGCGGAAGGAGAATGCGTCGACTTGGTTTTCGACGAGGGAATAATAGTGAACAAGTTAAGATATCAGCAATTTCTTCTCGCCTCTACTACATCATCGATGGCATCCGCAAGGTTTTCGAGTGTTCATTCCCACGAGAATGCTGGTATACAGCTAGCTGATGTTTTGGCTGGCTTCAATCGGCTGGCCACAGAAGTTGCCTTGGGGCGTGTGAACAGGAACTTGCTTTTGCGCGAAGATCCGTCCGGCAAGAACATAGAAATCGACCTTTTGAGCTACATCTCGATCAGCTTACGATGGGCTATTCGCTCCTCATTCACTCCAATTTGAAAGGAAATGTGGGCAAGACTGGCCTTTAGACTCTTTTGAAGATGGATTCAACGACAGGGTTGGAAATATGAAGCCTACCGCTCCGCTTCTCAAGTGACGTAAAATCCCATCTCTAACAATGTCGGCACTGTCAAGCACGATCTG
Organism: uncultured Acidobacteriaceae bacterium; assembly: GCA_963706645.1. Classification (GTDB taxonomy): domain Bacteria; phylum Acidobacteriota; class Terriglobia; order Terriglobales; family Acidobacteriaceae; genus Sulfotelmatobacter. The sequence continues at coordinate 2,340 of CAVPNR010000052.1, read as the reverse complement.
CGCACACTACTGCATGCACTCGAAGAAGAGCGCCATTTCGCTCTATCAGTTGGGTTGCGCGTTTCCAACCTGGGCTCGCTTTGAATCGTTTCGGGTCAGCCACTCGGTCCGACCCAGCCATCTCTTCGATCCCCTACTGCGATCAAGACTCCTTTATTCGAACTCCCTCACCAACAGGGAGCGGGATGCCCAATCATTACGTCGGTGATTTACTGCACACCATAGGGATTTCCGGCTCTCCCGCGTGCGAACCGAGCTTTTGCCATGGGCCGTAGTCGCAACCCTGGCGCCACATCCAGTACAGATGCACCGCCAGTTTCCGCGCCATGGCTACCTTGGCAATCTTCCGTCCCCGCCGTTGGGCGAGGTGAAAGAACTTATGGCGCCACTCCGGGTGACTGCGCACCGTGACCTGCGCCGCTTCCACCAGCAGAAACCGCAGCAGCACGTTGCCTTGCTTGCTGATGTGTCCCAACCGGCGCCGATCCCCGCTGGACTTCTCCTCGGGAACCAGCCCTAGATAGCTGGCGATCTGTTTCCCGCCATGAAAACGTTCAGGAGTTCCGATCACCAACTCGTAGGCCAGCGCCATCAGCGGTCCGACTCCGGATGCGTCATCAGTCGCCGCGTCACCGGACGCTTCTCCACTTCCTCTTCCAGCGCACGCGTGAGTTCCTGGATCTTCGGCGTCAGTTGGTCGAGCAAGTTGAGCAGGTCCTGACGTCGCCGGCTCGCCCACGGTGCCAACACGATCGACTCCAACTCCGCGCGGCCTGCTGGCCGCCACAGCGCTTTCTTGCGCCGCAGCCCTTCGTTCAGTGCCACCACATGCAACTGATTCATCACCGCGTGCGCATCTGCACCAATCGGTGTCGATGCCACGGCGGCTGTCGCATGTCCCGGTCGGGCGCATTGGGCGCCCAGATCCGCGGAAAGCGGTCTTCCATCATCGGCCCCGATAGTCGCTGCGCGTCCTCGCGATCCGTCTTTTGCTTTCGCGCTCGCTTGTTGCGAATTCGGCCGCGTCTCCAATCCACAACTCAAATCCTGCTCGTGCGGCAAGCGCTCGACCCGGCGCGAGTGTCCACTCGACTCCATCCCCACTCGCACCGCTAGATTTCGCTGCTTCGGCTCCCGGTAAAACTGCTCGGCCTGTTTGCAATGTGCCAAGCGCCATTCGCTGAGCTCACCCGCTGTCTGTCTTCGCGTTCGCAATTTGCTGGAAGCCCTGATGATCGTCACGACCTATAATGGGCCTGTTCGGCTCCTTTCCTCCGAGCCTTTGGTTAGTCTGCGCCTCCAAAGTTTACTCGGTGGATGGGAGCCAGCATTGCTTATGGAATCATTACGCTCAAATGTATGGTCCGCAGCCAATCGCAAAACGTTTGAAGAGTATTCATCCAAACGATCTTCATGACCAGTGAAAATGTGTATAAGCGGCAGCTTCTTCGTCGAGAACTGCTCTCCAGGCACTTGATGATATGATGCGCCCATCTTCGGTATCCTTCGAATGTCCATAGGGCATCAGGGTCTGAGCTTCGTTGAGCATTCCGTTTTTGCACCCCACCATTCAATATGTATTTTGATTCCTTCTCTCTTCGGCAAGAACTCATTGATGACATGAGCTTCTTCTAGCTTCAGTCGTCGTGGCGGTGGAAAAGTGGAAAGCGTTTTGTGCTTTCCAAGCGGAGCGTCTTCGCCCAGGCAGTCGGAGCAGCCGCTCCAGTTGTCTCCAGCTCATGATGTGAATGACATTCTCGGCCACTCGACAGCGCGGCCCCGGCAATGTCGCCCGTTTGTTGACAATCCCTTCCTCGACTTGTTTGCTCTCGAGTTTCCTTCGTTGGTCGAGTCAGTGGTGCCCACTTCCCGTCTTGGGTGTCATTCTTCGGCACGGGACCCGTCGCCGCCCGAACGCCGTCGATCAACATGATCCACGGAGATAGATGTTCTCCACACTTGCTGATGCATTGCAGCCTTCTGGTTGCCCCCGCTGAGGTGCTGCCACAGCACCACCCCAACCCAGGCTGCCGAAGTCAAATCCCACCAGCAAACCAAGGGCGGAGCCGTTGCCGATGGCGGCCACCGTGGCGGTGGAGGACAAGGACGAGCCGGCACCCGGGGGTGTCCCGGAGCTGCACGAGCAGAGTCCCTCCTTCGTTGCTTCCGGTGTCGTGCAATGTAATTTCTCACTGATCTCCCTGATCTCAGCGTCTGCTCTGCTTCCACTCTTGCCACAGCCGATCCAGCAGCCAGCGCAGGTGGACTTCAGGTTTTGTCGGCATCTTCAATAACGGTGGGTAGGTTCTTGCGCAGGTAGATGGGCCGCGCCGCGAAGGT
>CAVPNR010000051.1:0-113104 GCA_963706645.1 uncultured Acidobacteriaceae bacterium | reverse complement strand
TTATTGCTGCCTCTGGCGAATGCGGATAACGCTGGATCACTCGCCGCAAGTCGCTGACTCCGTCATCCTGTTTGCCGAGTTCAATCAGAGCGAATCCCTTCTTCAGCTGCGCCGATGCCGCCTTGTTCCCGCTGGGAAAATTCTGCAGCACCTGATCGTAGCTCTGCGCCGCCTGCTCGAAATTTCCCTGGCGGAATTGAATCTCGCCCAGATAGAAATAAGAATTCCCCGCCAGATCAGTATTGGGATAAAACTTGACGTACTCCGAGAACTCTTGCAGTGCCAGGTCGTTCTTCGCCCCGTTGTAATCGCGCAAGCCGTTGTTGTAGAGCACATCCGGAGGCGGAGCGTTCTTTGCAGCATCGGCGGCGGCCAGCTGCTGCGCCTGCTGCGCGCCCAGACTCTGTTGCGCCGCCTGCATGTCTTCGAGTTGCTTGCTCACCTTGGCCAAGCGCGCCTTGAGTTCATCCATGGTGTCGTTCAGCGCCTGGATCTGCCCCGAAAGCTGGTCGATCTTCCCGCCCGAGTCGCCTTGTTGTTTCGCCAGCGTCGCCTGCAGTCCATTGAGAGCCGCCGCCACCTTATTGACCGCGTCCGTGTCCTGCTCCACCAGGTTCTTCATGACTCCCATGCGCTCGTCAAAGCTGCGCTGCATGGCCGTCATCTGCTCTTGCAGTTGTTGCACCTGCGTCTGCAGTTGCACCATTTCTTTACTCACACCCCAGGCTGGAGCCACTCCTAGCCAGAGCATCAGCCCTACTGCGAAAAATGCGGAAATGCGATGTGATTTCATAGAGAGATCCCTAAAACCAACCGTAGCTTAGATGCCTTGATTGTCCCACAGGCTGGGATGATTCCACACAGAAAGGCTCGCCCGGAACCGGAAGTCTCAATGGGAACATCGTCGGCGCACACGAATGACTGATTCCAGGCAAGAAGAAACGGGAGACGCCTAACGGCGCCTCCCGGCCAATTTTACCTCTGATACACGAAATGGCCACGGCGGTTCTGCTGCCAGCAAGCTTCGTTGCTTTCCGTGCAGAACGGTTTTTCTTTCCCGTAGCTGATGGTCTTGATCCGGCTGGCGCTGATGCCGCCCGCCGTCAGAGCATTCTTCACCGAACTGGCGCGTTGATCCCCCAAAGCCAGGTTGTACTCGGTCGAACCGCGTTCGTCGCAGTGCCCCTCAACCGTAAAACTGATATCGGTGTGCTGATTGAGGAACTGCACATCCGCTTGTATGGATGCCTGCTGGTCGCCGCGGATGTCGGCCTTGTCATAGTCAAAGTAAACATCCTTCACATTCTGACTAAACAGATCCTGCTCAGAGACCGATGGCGGCGGAGGTGGCGGCGGCGCCGGAGCCCGAGTCACCGTAAGCCGCGCGGTAGCTTCCTGCGTCCCACCCGATCCCTTGGCCGTCAGATGGTAGGTTGTGGAGTCTGCCGGCGAGACGCTCTGCGAACCATTCGGCTGCACTGCGCCAATGCCGTCAATGGACACGTCGGTGGCATTGCTGGTCTGCCAGGTCAGCGAGGCCGATTGCCCCGCCTGAATGGAATTCGGGGTTACCGCAATGGATGCGGTCGGAGCCGGGGGTGGCGGCGGGGGTGGCGGCGGCGGCGGAACCTTTTTCTTTCCGCAGGCGCTAATCGCCAGGAGAATGCTGAGCGATACGACCAGGAAAAACCACTTCATGCTTTGATGCTTCACTTTTATTTCCTCCCTGCGACCCTAGAAGCTTGGGTCAGACGAAGCGTATTTACCTATTTCCAACTCCAATTCGGTTGCGTGTTGTGTCCCGTAAACGTCAGTTGTTGCACCTTGCTCCCGTCGGCAAGCATCGTCCAGATCTGAAGACTGCCCGAACGGTTCGATTGAAAAACAATGTGCCGGTTATCCGGCGACCACGACGGAAAATCATTCCGTCCGCCATCGTGCGTAAGCTGCACCCACTGCTTGCTGGCGATATCCATCAAATACAGATCTGATGATCCCGGTTCCCCTGGTCCATATTTCCGCACCCAGGCAAACGACAGAAACTGCCCGTTGGGCGCCCAGTTCGGCGAGACCGCGTATCCCTGATCCGTCATGCGTTGCTGGTTCGTGCCATCGCCTTCCATCGTATAAATCTGCGGCAGCCCAGTGCGCCCGCTCACGAAGGCAATTTGCGCGTTCGTCTTGCGGTTCCAAACCGGGGATACGTCTGGCCCCTTGGCCGTCGTCAGCCGATGCAAATTCCCGCCCGACGCGTCCGACACATAGATTTCTGGCTCTCCTCCGCGCGACGACGAGAACGCCAGCTTCGTTCCGTCTCCCGACCACGCCGGTGACAAATTCGTCCCGCCCATGTGCGGAAAACTCACCGCCCGGCTCAGTTCCAGCGAATACATCATGATTTCCCAACCGGTCTTGGTCAGGCTGCTGAACGCGATGCGCGAACCATCCGGAGAAACTCGTGGCGACAATGAAATCGAGCCCAGATGCGTGATCTGGTGCTGGTTCGAGCCATCGTAGTCCATGGCCCAGATTTCCTTGTGTCCCGTGCGATCGCTCACGAAATAGATTTGTGTCTCGGCGATGCCGGTGATCCCTCCGCCCAGCCGGAAGATGATTTCGTCGGCAAACTTGTGGGCCATCACCCGCGCCGCCGCGTCACTAGAGGTGTCGGTGTATTGCTTGCCCAAAATCTGCGGCGACTGCGTGTTCTTGACGTCGTACAGCCAACCCTGAACCGTCAGCTTTCCGCTCGCGACACCCAGGCTTCCAAACGCCAGCACGGCCGCATTCGGAGGCGGCGCATTCCACACCAGAAAATTGACGTCCACCGGTTGACCGGGAATCTGCAGTGGATAGAAACTCTTCGACACCAGTTCGACGACGCCCGAAACATCGAGATCGTTCCACAGCGTGTCGTTGAAAGTCTTGAGGAGCGCAGCGTTTTGCGGATCGCCGGTCGAAGGTTTGAAGTCGGGAACCGCCAGCCGCACCTTCTCCACGCCCAGGCTCGTGCCCGTCTTCACCCAGTCCTGAGCGAGAAGCGTGGAAGAAAGGAAGATGCAAACCAGAACGAGCGCCATCGCCGTGCCGCGATACTTGCCGGGCCATCGCCGGAAATGAGGTCTAGCGCCTTCGTCCATCCGTGTGGGGGTAAAACATACTCCGTACGACAATATCGTATAACGATATGTATTGCTTTGCAAGGCTTCTTCCCTCTCGCGCTCTCTCCCGCATTGTCCCTCTATTCGGAAGCACAGAGTCAATCGGAAGTGCTTCGTAGTTACTCGCTTGGTTCACTTCTTGTAATCGAACCAGTACTCCACCGAAATCTTCCCACCGGAATAATCCGACGGCAACGGTCCGAAGGTATCAATGCGCTGCAGCGCCCGCACCGCCGAAATATCCAGCGAAGGTACGCCGCTCGACTGCTCCACCCGCACGTTCATGGGATGGCCGTCCCGCGCCACGTCGAACGTGATGTACACCCGTTCCGCCGATGTGATTCTCGGATCTACTTCATACTTCAACCAGTTGTCCGAAACCTTCTGCTGGATCACGTGCACGTACCACGCGTACTTCGTCCCGAAATCCCCGCCGCCTCCGGTGACACCAAATCCACCCTTAGCGCCGGCCGCGCTGAACGTCCCGTAAGGACCGCTAACCGGACCGCCCTCTCCAAACGCCACCTGATTGCTTTCTTCCTCGGGCGCGGCCTGCGGCTTCTCCTTGGATGCCGTCTCCTGCTTCCTTTTCGGCTTTATTTTCGCGTTCTTGCCCTGAATCTCTATCGCATCGGGAGCTTTCTCTTCAATCTTGGGTTGCGACTGCGTGATGCCCTTCGACTCATTGGCCAGCACATTCTGCGTCTGCGTCGGGTTCGCCGGCAACGGCACCGTGCTTACCAGAGTCGCGCCGATCGCTTCCCCGCCTCCGCCCGCGCCCCACGTATCGCCGTTCGTCCGGTAGACGACCGCCGAGTAGATCAGCAACGCCACCGTGAGGCCCACGTGCAGCCCCGCCGACCACAGCAGCGCGCGGCCCCAGCGTTCGTGTTCGAAATAGATATCAGCGTTTGCTGCCATTTTGTTCGAGTGGTTGCGTCACGATGCTGACATTGCTGATGCCCGACTGCTTCACCGCATCCATGACCGTGGCGAATGCGCCAAACGGAACATTCTCATCGGCTCGCACAAACACAGACTGGTTGCGCGGATCGCGAATCTTCTGCCGTAACTTGGCCCCAATCTCATTGATGTTGACCGCATCATTCCCTAAAAACACCCGCTGATCCTTATTGATGGTGATCACCATCCGCTCTTCGGTAATCTGCTTCACCGTCCGCGTCCTCGGCACGCTGACATCGATTCCCGACTGCAGCACCGGAGCCGTCACCATAAAAATGATGAGCAGCACCAGCACCACGTCCACCAGCGGAGTGATATTGATATCGGCCAGCGCCGTTTGCGTGCGTCCGTTGGAGGTCGTAAACGCCATCAGCGCCTCACTTCTGCCACTGGAACCTGCGCCTGGCTGTGCTCCACCGCGTTGAGCACTTCGAGGGCAAAGTCATCGCTGCGCGAGGCAAACTCGCGGATCGATGCCCCAATCAGGTTGTAAGCGATCACAGCCGGAATCGCAGCCGCCAATCCGGCAGCCGTCGTAATGAGTGCTTCTGAAATGCCGGGGGCAACCGCTCGCAGTGTCGCCGCGCCCGCCGTTCCCAGCCCGTGAAACGCATCGATGATGCCCCACACCGTACCAAACAGCCCCACAAACGGAGTCACCGCCGCCGTAATCGCGAGCCATGGCAGATTCCGTTCCAGCCGCGTGATCTCTTCCGAGGCCCCAATCTGCATCCCGCGCTGAATCGACAGCAAATTTCGTATCGTGCCCGACGTCTGGGCCTGTCGCTTGTACTCCTCGTACCCGCCTTCGAACACGCCAACCAGCGGGCTGGGCTTGAATTGCTCCGCCACGGCGGCAATATCCTGCAACCGCTGCGCCTTGCGAAACGCGCGCACGAAGCGCCCGCTCTGCATCCGCGCCCGCCGCAGCAGGCTCCATTTGGTCAGAATGATCGACCAGGAAACCAGGCTGAACGCCAGCAGCCCCAGCAAAACCAGCTTGGCCACCGCGCCACTGTTGGAAATCATGTCGACGATTTCGCCGCCGACGAACACTGCTGGCAAGGGGAAGAATTGCATCGCGTTTTAGGAGAATGCCTCTCTTGAGTATAGATGAATCATGACTAGCACCTCTCCGCATGTACCCAATCCGCCAATGAAATATTTGGATGGATGCATGCGCTCTCAGTGCATCATTCGTGGATCGCTATTGGTCAGCGCAAACGAGATTGCCATCGAGTCCAAATAGGGCGAATCCAGCGGCGTGAAGTGCACATCCTTCACCTGCATCGACATATAAAAATCCTCCACCTTCATAATCCGCCGCGCGCGAGCCGGCACCGCGGCATTCCGGTTCGGATTCAGCCAAAAGACATTGTTCTTCGCCTCGTCCGACGGCTCCTCCTCCGCCATCAGAAGATTGCGATAGAAGCTGTGGTGCAAATCCTTCAGAGTCACCCTCCAGGAAGTGACCTTGTCGTCGCCCCCCGGCATAAACGGCGTAATCGTAAGTTCATAACGATCCTTGCCTTGCGAATCCTTGATGATCTCGTGGTAAGACGCATTCTCTGGGGTGAGCTTGAGGTCGAACCCTTCCTCGGTGATGCGCGTAGAACCGTGCCGAAAGCTCTCCGCATAGACGGTCGGCGGACTATTCTGGCCGAATACCGGCATCGTGACAAAGAACAAAGCAAGAGGAGCAAGCACTTTCCTATTCATCGGCGCTTGACCTCTTCCCCTGTGTCAACGCTAGAAGCAGTTGTGACCGGATTCATTTTGCCCAGCCAGTCACAAAGAGCCCGGGAAGCACGACTGCTATTCATAGCCAGCCGCAGCACCTGTGGCCACAGCCAGGGCCGCAAAACGGCAAACCACGCAAACCGTCCTTCCAGAAATTGCCCGTTGGAATCGACGAAGCGCTCCGTCGACGGGAACCGGAAATCGAATTCGTCCGAAATCACTTTCACCACCGCGAACTCCACTCCTCGCACCTCCGCCGCCCGGGCGACTGCAGCCGCTTCCATGTCGACAGCCTGCGCTCCAAACGAATCTCGCAGGCTCGCCTTCTGCTCGGGACTCGCGATTGATCCAAAACTGACCAGTACACCTTCTCCGTGATTCAGATTCACGCTGCTGCCGTCCCCCGCATTGACTACCCGCCTCGGCCGTAAGATGCTCCCCACCGTCAGCCCCGGATCGAGCGCCCCTGCAAAGCCGACAGAATAGATCACCTGCGGAGCGTAGATCGCGATCACGGCCTCTGCGGCCCGTCGCGCCGCCTCCGCCCCAATGCCGCCACAAACCAGAACGAAATCATCCTTCTCAAAAAAACGGAAGCGCCTCCCGTTGACGTCCTTCTCGCTGACCCGCCACTCCCGCACCAGCGGACGCACCTCGCGCTCCAGCGCCGCGACGATCGCCACTCTAGACATATCCGTTGCCCCGGAACCATTCCACCGCCCGCCGCAGCGCCCCTTCGACCGGAACGATCTTCCAGCCCAGTTCGCGCTCCGCTTTGCCCGAACTCGCGAACATTTTCTTCTTACCCATGCGCACCGTATCAACCGTCGCTCGTGGTTCCCGCTTCAAGAGTTTTCCCGTAATTGCCTCGTCGATCACTCCAGTCGCAAACGCAAAAAAATAGGGCAACTTGATCTTTGGCGAAGGCAGCCCGGTGATCCGCCCCAGCGTGTCCAGAATCTGCTTCAGCGTCAGATCCTCCCCGCCCAGAATATAGCGCTCGCCCGACTTCCCTTTTTCCAAAGCCGCAACGTGCCCCAGCGCGCACTCCCTCACATCCACCAGGTTCAATCCGGTTTCCACATAGGCGGGAAACTTACGCTTCAAAAAATCGAGCACAATCCGTCCAGTCGGAGTCGGCTTCACATCCTGCTCCCCCACCGGCGTCGTCGGATTCACCGTCACCACATGCATCCCGCTGCGCCCGGCCTCCAGCGCCACTTGCTCGGCCATAAACTTCGAACGCTTGTAGTGGCCAATCATGTCGGCCAGCGCGACCGGAGAATCTTCATCAGCTGGATTTCCGTCGCTCGTGAAGCCCATGGTCGCAACGCTCGACGTGTACACCACGCGCCGCACGCCATTCTTCCGTGCCGCCTCCAGAATCGCCCGCGTCCCCTCGACGTTGGACCGGTACATCTCCTCGGGATCGCGAACCCAGAGCCGATAGTCGGCCGCGACGTGAAACACGGTGTCGCAACCTGACATCGCTTTTTCGAGGGAAGCAGCGTCGCGCAGATCCCCGGTAGCAGTCTCAGCCTTGAGACCTTCCAGGTTGCGCAGATTGCTTGTAGGACGCACCAGCAGTCGCAGGCCCGCGCCTTGATCGGCAAGAACGCGCGCGACATGGGAGCCCAGAAATCCGGTAGCACCTGTGACGAAGGCTTTCAAGAACATTTCTCAGTTCTTAGTTTAAAGCAAGGGCTGGCGGATCGTGGATAACGAGGTGGAAGGGACTGGACCGCCCTCGGCTGCAGTGCGAGGTTTTGAGGGTAATCGCCCGATTTTGCCAGCTATCGAGTAAACTGCTCTCGATGTCGCAGCGTCGAGAACAATTGCTTCCTCAACGGCAAGACACCATCTTGCTCGACAGCTACAACTCCCCGACAGACGGGCCCACGATTTACATCGATGTTCAGAGTCTCCCTAGGCTGAACGAAATAGAAGCTCTCATGCGAGATTTGGCAACTGGCAAATCAAGGTGCTTTGCATTTTCCGAGCTGACGGACACATATTGGGTGCCGCCGGTCCGTGAGATTTTGCTGAGCATTTCAAAGTCTGAGCTTCTTATAGCAACCGAGCGAATGGGCGCCAAGCTAGTCTGCCGTTGGGCAGGAACAGCCGAAGACTGGCTGGATTCGGCAGACAAAATATGCGAAATGGCACGGTCCGGTGAGCCGTGTCATCAGTACTTCGAGGACGCGAATGTGCAGAACCCGACAATAAAACTAGCTTATTTGGAATAGCGGGCGCTCCTAGCGTAACACTCCGTTACACTCACTCAACGCCCACTGACCGGGCGTAGCACACGGTCAGCCGCAAAATGGCGGCAGGTTTCGAGCTGCGCCCTAACTCCCTGCCTTCTCCATGATTTTCGCGTACGTCGTCAGCGCCAGCAGCGGGAAATAATCCCGGTAGAGGTGATACATCAGATAAAACACACGCGGGAATCCGGTACCCGTAAAGAACGGCTCATCCCACGATCCATCCGTTCTCTGCGTACGCAGCAAATAGGCGATGCCGCGTGCCACCGAATCGCTGCGAATATCGTTGGCCGCCAGCAACCCCAGGATCGCCCACGCCGTCTGCGAAGGCGTGCTCTCGCCCTGCCCCCGCAGACTCGGATCGTCGTACGATCCCACGGTCTCGCCCCAACCGCCATCGGCGTTCTGCACCATGCGCAGCCACTCCGCGCCCTGCTGCACGCAGGGCTCGTGTAAGTCCATCCCGATCGCTTCCAGCCCGCGCAACACCAGCGCCGTGCCGTAAATGTAGTTGACGCCCCAGCGCCCGAACCAGCTTCCATCCGGCTCCTGCTCCTTGCGGACAAAATCAATCGCCCGCTTCACCGCCGGATGATTCTTGTCATACCCGTACGTCGCGAGCATCTCGAGAATGCGCCCGGTAATATCCACGGTTGGCGGATCGAGCATGGCATTGTGATCGGCAAATGGGATGTACTGGAACACCATCTTGTCGTTGTCCTTATCAAACGACGCCCACCCGCCGTTCTTGCACTGCATCGAAAAAATCCAGTCAATCGCCCGCTGCACCGACTCCCGCTGGTACCGTCCATTGGGATGCTCCACGCGGCTCAGCCCCAGGCAAACCATCGCGCTATCATCCACATCCGGATAAAACTCATTGTTAAACTCGAAGTACCATCCGCCCGGCTTGCCTGTCTTGTTCTTGACCTGCCAGTCCCCCGCATTCCGCACTTGCTTCTGCAGAATCCAGTCGGCGCACTTCACCATCCGCGGATCGTTGGCCGGAACTCCCGCCTCGCCCAGCGCAAACAGCGCATACGCCGTATCCCAAACCGGAGACATGCACGGCTGCATTCGGAAAGTGTCGTCCTCTTCAATCCCCAGCTTCTCAAACTCGTCGATCGCGCGAATCACCTGGGGATCGTCCAGCGAGTACCCCAGGCAGCGTAGCGCAATGATCGCGTTCATCATCGACGGATAAATCGCGCCCAACCCATCACTCATTTCGAAGCGCTCCAGCATCCACTTCTCCGCGCTCCTCAATGCAACCGACCGCAGTGGACGTACATGCACTCGCTCCAGCCAGTGCGTCATGCGATCGAGTACGAGAAAGAAATTCCGCCATGAAACCAGCTTCTTCGCCCAATGCAGGTGCATGCGCGACTTCTGCATCCCGCCCACAAACAACTCTTCCACGCCCATCTCGCGCGGAATCTTCTTGAAGGGCTTCTTAGCGTAGCAGATCGACAGCGGCACTAGAATGGCCCGCGACCACGAAGAAATCTCGTAGATATTGAACCAGAACCAGTTGGGAAACAGCACGATCTCCGGCGGAATCGCCGGAACCGCATCGTAGTCATACTGCCCGAAGAAACACAGATAGATCTTGGTGAATGTATTGACTTCGGTGACGCCGCCCATCTCCAGAATCTTCTTTCGGGCGCGCTCCATTGCCGGATGGTCCGCCGCATACCCCGCCAGCTTCAGCCCGAAATACGCCTTCACCGAAGCGCTGATGTTCGAAGGGCCGGCCGCATAAATACTCCACCCGCCGTCTTCATTCTGGTGCCGCAGGATCCAGTTGGCCGCCTTCTGGAACCGCTCCTGGTTCCCGGTTCCGAGCAGCGTGTGCAGCAGAATGTAATCCGATTCGAGCGTGGTATCCGCTTCGAGCTCCCCGCACCAGTAGCCTTCTTCGTGCTGTTGCGAGAACAGCCACTTCCGCGCAGCCGTAATCGCGGCGCCCACACAGGCGCCCAAACCTTCAATCTTTCCAAAGCGAAGCTGGGGATTTGAACCTAAAGAAGTTGAGGAAGCTAAATGAGCATCGGGGGAGTCAATATTCATCGATTGGCGGCTCCATTAATCCGCGGTTGCGTTGGCCGGAGCGGCGGCGATCGCCTCCACTATCTCCGGCGGAAGCCCGAAGCGCACGTTCTCCGGCATCACTTCGAGTTCCTGCATGTTGTCGAATCCTTTGTTACGCAAAAATGTCACCGTCTCTTCGACCAGATGTTCCGGCGCCGAGGCTCCGGCAGTCAGCGCAATCGTCTTCACGCCCTTCAACCACTCCGCCTCAATGTCATTGCAGCTATCGATAAGATGCGCGTTCGTGCCCAGGTTGCGCGCCACCTCGACCAACCGGTTCGAATTCGAACTATTTTCCGAGCCCACCACCAGAAGCAAATCAGCCTCAGACGCCACCTGCTTCACCGCAACCTGCCGGTTTTCCGTCGCATAGCAAATGTCTTGCGCAGCGGGTCCCTTGATGTTCGGGAACTTCTTCTTCAGCGCCGCAATTATGTCTTTCGTCTCATCCAGACTCAGTGTCGTCTGCGTCAAATAGGCCACGCGGTTCGGATCCGGCACCTTCAAAGTCTTTACCTGCTCGGGCGATCCCACCACCTGCGTCACCAGAGGAGCCTCACCCAGCGTCCCAATCACTTCATCGTGATCCTTGTGGCCGATCAAAATGAGGGAGAAACCTTCCTTCGCGAACTTCACCGCTTCCACGTGGACCTTGGTCACCAGAGGACACGTCGCATCAATCACGCGCAGCCCCCGCTTCGCGCTGTGTTCCCGCACCTCCGGCGAAACTCCGTGCGCACTGTAAATAATGCGCTCGCCGTTCGGGACTTCGTCCTCGCTGTCGACGAAAATCGCGCCCTTGCCGCGCAGTTCCTCGACCACAAAGCTGTTGTGGACGATCTCCTTGCGCACATAAATCGGCGGCCCAAACGCCTCCAGCGCAATGCGGACCACATCAATGGCCCGCACCACCCCAGCGCAGAACCCCCTCGGCTTGAGCAGCAATAAAGTTTTCCCGTCAGTCTTCCCAAGAATTCCAGCCATTGAACCCCGCCTATCAAATTCTGCTTCGTGATGTCATCCTGAGGCGCCCGCTCTTGGCGCCGAAGGATCTATGCAACTCAGCCTCACCGGCCGCGCTCAACTAGTTTAGATGCAAGAACTGCCACAAAACCCCTGCCTTCAGGGTACACGATCCCCATTGTGGCGATACTAATAAACTACCGGAAAGTGCCGGGATGGTCAACGTAAGATCAAAAACGGTAACGAGCCACTCAGACACGGCCGAATGTCGGAAGGATTCCTAGAACGCTTGCGCGGACGGTCACCCGTTCACCACTACGCAATGTGAAGTTTCAGCGCCACGAAGCGACAGGGGCGGGGAACGCCAGTCCCCTCCTAGTCCTTGTCGGATTTCTGCTCGTTCTCTAGAAGCAGTCTTCTTAGGCTGCTTCTTTTTCTTTTTAGGCGAAGCCTGTAGAATACGGTCGCAAGATTCTTGAAGTTCTCCAGCGCTTTCGGTCCTTCTATATCCACAGAAACCGTTGGGATTAGCAGCGAATGGCGAAATCCGGGCATTGAACTGAAACGGCCCCAGGTCTGTCAGCCGCACAGACCACGTGGCGATGGACTCATTCGTCCGTCCCGCAAAAATAGTGAACCCCTGCTCGAGCGGGATCGAACGCAGCGACGCGCGTGATACATCGGTGGCTGCGCCTTAGGCGTCGACTCCCGTCTAGCCCCATCCCACGTCTATGGATAGCTGGCAAGTGCGTATGGGGCTCAGTTCATCCGCCGGCAACTGGACCAACTGTAAGATTTGACAGTTCTTGCTCAGCGGGTTGACGCGCATGGTGGTTGCAGGATTCGGAGGAAACACATGTCGCCACTCATTCGTGTTTTCACCTTCAGAGCAAATCGGCGACCCGCGTTCGTTCTGGCAATTCTCTCTCTCGCTTTGACTGGATGCACTTCAAAGCCGAATGCTCCAGAACCCGCACAGTCGGCGCCGAAAGAGCAAGTCACAACCCCTGCCGCTGCGGGTCTGGAAACCACTGATGCCGGAGCCGCCCAGCAAAGCACAGCCCTCACGCTGCCCAAGACTTTCGGACACTTCACCGGCGACTGGGACGAAATCCTCAAGCGCAGATTTCTCCGCGTTCTCGTGGTTTACAGCAAGTCGGGATTCTTCTACGACCGGGGCCGCCAACGCGGTGCCATCTCTGAAGCCATGACCGAATTCGAGAATGTCATCAACAAAAAGGTCAAAACCGGTGCCAAAAAATTCAAGGTCCTCTTCATCCCCATGCCTCCCGGCCAGTTACAGAAAGCTTTGAACGATGGCATCGGCGACATCATTTGCACGAGTATCGTAATAACTCCGGAGCGCGAGAAACTCGTCGACTTTACCCTCCCCATCCTTGCCGGGGCGAAACTGGTGGTAGTCACCACCAAGGATGTTCCTCCCATCACCGACGTCGCCGACCTGAGCGGAAAAACCGTCTACGTAAATTCCTTGAGCGTTGCCACCGCAGAAATTGAAAAGATAAATCAAAACCTCAAGCAGTCCGGCAAACCCGAGATCAATCTCAAAGCCGTCGATCCCAATCTGACCGAAGAAGACTTGCTCCAGATGGTCAACGCAGGAGTGATTCCAGCAACCACCGCGTTCAACTATCGCGCCCAGCTATGGTCTGAGGTCTTGCCTAACCTGTCGGTCACGCCGGTCGCACTCACCAAAGACTGCGACGTCGCATGGGCCATGCGCAAAGGTAGCCCGCAATTGAAAGCTGTGATGGATGATTTTCTTAAGACTCACCGCAAAGGGACGGGCTTCGGCAACATGCTCATCCAGCGCTATCTGAAGAACGCAAGCTATCTCAAGGATTCAACCTCGCAGGCGGAAATTCGGAAGTTCGAGGCCTACGGGAAGTATTTCAAGCAATACGCCGCGGAATACAACTTCGACTACCTGATGCTGGCCGCGCAAGGCTACCAGGAGTCCATGCTCAATCAGGATCGCGTCAGCCCCCGCGGCGCCGTCGGCATCATGCAGGTTATGCCACAGTACGCAGCTGCAAAACCCATTAATATTCCCGACGTTCACGACCCGCAGAACAACATCCATGCCGGAACCAAGATGCTTGCGCAGATCACCAAGACTTACTTCAATGATCCCGGCATCGACCAAACCAACAAAACTCTTTTCACCTTTGCCGCTTATAACGCCGGCCAGAACCGTATCGTGCGCCTGCGCAAGCAAGCCCAGCAACAGGGCCTGGATCCCAACAAGTGGTTTGGCAACGTGGAACTGATTGCGGCCAAGGATATTGGCCAGGAAACCGTCCAATATGTAAGCAATATTTACAAGTACTACGTCGCCTACAAAATGGCCTTCGAACAGCACGACATCCGTGAACAGGCTAGGCAAACCGTGAAGGCAAATTAGCCAGCGGGCGTCCCCCGCTCCCTTCAACTGGCCAGTTGCCGGGCTCGACGCGACTTCAAGTCCGTCAGCGTAATCTCGAAGATCTCCTCTGGAGTTCCTGCCGCCGCAACCCGAACCAGCAACCCAGCCTTCTGATAGAACTCAATCAAGGGCGCTGTGCTCCGCTCATACGCTTCCAGCCGAACGTTAATCGATTCCGGCCGGTCATCCTCCCGCTGAAACAGCTTCCCGCCACAGCGATCACACTTTCCAGCGACCTTCGAGGGCCGTTCCGTCACATGGAACACCGCCTTGCACGTCTCGCACGTGCGCCGCCCGCTCAGCCGCTCCACAATTTCGCTCGTCGGCAGCTCGTAATTCACCACCGCCGTAAGCGCCAGCCTCTCGCCGTCCAGCAACTGCTGCAGCGATTCTGCCTGCCCTAGCGTGCGTGGAAATCCGTCCAGGATGAACCCTCCTCCGCAGCGCAAGCACCCCACCCTCTCCCGTACCATCTCCCAGACCGTCGAATCCGGCACCAGGGCGCCGCGACGCATATATCCCAAGGCCTCCTGCATGGCAGGGCTCGGCTTACAATCGGTCCGGCTCCCCGCGGCGCGGAAAACATCCCCGGTCGAGAGGTGGCAAGCCCCCAGTCTCTGGTTTAGTAGATCCGCCTGTGTTCCTTTGCCGACCCCCGGTGCTCCCAATAGGACAAGCCGCCACGGAGTCAGCCCATTCGCTGGCAGGTCCCCGCATTGCGCCGAGGGCCCCTGCAGCCACGCCTCTCGATCTTTCCCATTCTGTGGGCTCATCCTTCTGCCTATATCGGAGGAACCCTGGCTGCTCAATGACGGAAATCACAAAGGCATTGTCCCTGGATCACACGTCCCGCACATTTTGGCCCGTTTTCTTCGTATGGCCCCCTCGTGCCACCACCCCCCACCCCGTGGCCATTGTGATCCCGGTCCATCTGACGCAACATATTAATGTCATCGCAAGACTTCCCAGGTCAGCGACATGTTAGAGCTCAAAACAAGATCGATGGTAGGCAACTCGCAGATTCGAGCATCTATCCCGAATCCGCAACGCCGCCGCCTCCTGTTAGCGCTCCTTCTCCTCGTAGTCGCCCTCGCTGCGGTGATCTTGAAAGACCAGCAGTTCTGGTTCGGATCCGATCAATCGACCCTGGAATACGATGGACCCGCGAATCCCGTAGCCTCCAAGACAGTAGCCACCCCGGCCCCCGCGGCCACTCCGCATGTGAAGTCCAGCACCGCCAAGGCCCACGTCCCGGCTATCCAGACCGCCACCGAGCCAACCCCCGCGGACGCACCCGCCGTCACCACCAATCGGACGGTGCTACCTCCGCTGGATGTTGAAGTCATCGCCGGCGACAAGCACAGCAGGATTCACCCCGGAACCAACGCGGCGAAGGTAGAAATTCCCGAGCAACCCACCCTTGCCGCAGCCACCAACGCAGCCGAGCGCGAGCATATGTCCGTCGAAGCGACGAGTGCGAGTGCGACCTACCCGGCGCTGGCGCAGCACATGAATGTTCAGGGATCGGTTGTGTTGCAAGCCGTGATTGGCACCGACGGCGTGATTCAGAATCTTCGCGTAGTGAGCGGCCCCGCCATCCTCTCGTCGGCGGCCCGGCAAGCGGTACTCGAGTGGCGCTTCAAGCCCGTCCTGCAAGACGGTCAGCCCGTCGAAACCAAGGCCAGGATCACCGTCAACTTCACCATCAAAGTAGCTGATGGCGCCGCCAACACCACCCTGGCCGACAGCCGCGGCTCAAACGACCTGATCATCACCCGCTAATGTCATCCTGAGCGGAAGAATCTCCACAGCAATTAACTTCACATTTCACCCGTTCGCCTTGATCATCTGCTCGGCATGCTTGCGTGACGTTTCAGTCAGCTTCGCGCCACTCAGCATCCGCGCCACTTCCTCCGTCCGCTCCTCACCCGTGACCACCCGAATGCTGGTGCGCGTCCGCCCTCCGGATTCCTTTTTCTCGATCACATAATGATGATCTCCAAACGTCGCAATCTGCGGCAAATGCGTCACGCATAAGACCTGATTCGATCGTGCCAGCGACTTCAGCTTCTTCCCCACAGCCTCCGCCGCCCTGCCCCCAATCCCCGTATCAATCTCATCAAACACCAGAGTTCTCTGGGTGCTCCATTTCTCGCGCCCTTTGCGAGAGGTGGGGATTTGCATGCGCTGACCGTCGCGCGTCTTTGCATCATCTCCCGCCTCCACACTCGCCTTCAGCGCCAGCATCACCCGCGCCAGCTCTCCACCCGACGCAATGTGTTCCAGCTGCCGCAGCGGCTCCCCGGGATTGGTCGAGATCATATACACCACCTGATCCATGCCCGACGCACTCCAGTTCCCTTCCTCCTCCGAGCTGGTCATCTCGATCCGGAAGGTCGACTTCATCGCCAGGTCATTGATCTCCGCCTCAACCAGTTTCTCCAGTCTTCGCGCCGCCTCCGCTCGTTTCTTCGACAGCAACCGCGCTGTCCGCAAATACTCCCCCGCCGCCTTCGCCAGTTCGCCGCGCAATCCCCGCAGGATCTCGTCCTTGTTCTCCACCTCCGACAATTTCCGCGAGACATCGGCCCCAAACTGAATCACTTCATCCAGCGTCGGACCGTACTTGCGCTTCAATCTGTCGAGCAGCGCCAGCCGGTCCTCTACCTTCGCTAAATGCTCGGGAGACGCATGAATCCCTCCCGCATAATCGCGCACGCTCGCCCCCACATCTTCCACGCTAATGCGTGCCGTCTCCAGTGCCGCCAGCGCTTCCTGAAATTTGGGCTCGTAACGCGTCAACTCCTCCACCTGCTTTTGCGCCGCCCTCAGAGTCGACGCCGTCGATCCGTTTCCTTCGTACAGCAGATCAAACGCATTCATCGCTGCGTTATAGATCTTCTCCGCGTTGGCGAGCACTCGCTTCTCGCCTTCGAGCCGTTCGTCCTCTCCGCTCTGCAGCTGGCCTTCTTCAATCTCACGCTTCTGGAAAATCCAAAGGTCCACCAGCCGCAGCCGATCCTGCTCTCCCTGCTCCAGTTCCTCAATGCGCGTGCGGATCTCCTTCCACGCCGCGAACGCCGTCGCCACCGACTCCAGTTGGCTGCCCGCAAACGCATCCAGCAGCTCCAATCGCGCCGGCGCATCAAATGACAAAATGGATTCATTCTGCGCATGAATCGTCGCCAGATGCGGCGCCAGCAGCCGCAACACCGCCACCGTCGCCGGCTGATTGTTCACGAACACGCGTCCCTTCCCTCCGGCTGCGATCTCCCGCCGCAGAATCAGCGACCCGTCATCCGACTCATCCAGCCCATTGTCTTCCAGAATTCCCGCCAGCGGTTTCTCCGCCGCACCCTCGACCTCAAACACAGCCGACACCATGGCGCGCTCCGTCCCCGTGCGAATCACATCACTCGAAGCCTTATCGCCCAGCAGCAGCGCCAGCGCATCCACCAGGATCGACTTCCCCGCCCCAGTCTCGCCCGTCAGCAGGTTCAACCCCTGCCCGAACTCGACCACCAGGTTGTCGATCACCGCATAGTTCTCGAGCCGCATTTCAATCAGCACAAGTCAGTCCTGGATTCCCGAAGTTTTGCGCAGCATAGCACGAAAGCCTGCAGCCCGCGGTAACTAGCTGTTGTCATCCTGAGCGGAGTAAGTGGTTCGCGAATGCGAACCACTTGCGCAGTCGAAGGACCCCTATAGGCGCCGATGATCCAGAAATCGGTGCCCGATCCTGCCGAGGACTCCACCCGGGAAAGTACGCCACCGCACCAAGCCTTCCGGCTCGTTACCATCGAGCACCCTCATCCCCTTGATTTGAAACGAACTCGCCTCCAACATCATCTAAAATAGATCGATGGCAATCGCCGGACAGCTCTCAGTCGAAAATTCATCCCTTTCGATCCCAGCAACCATGCAAGCTGCGGTCTACCGCGGCGTCAATGACGTCCGCCTTGAAACCGTCCCCGTCCCCAAAATCGGGCCCGGCGAAATGCTCGTCCGCGTCCACTCCTGCGGCGTCTGCGGCACCGATCTCAAGAAGATTTCCACAGGCTCCCATTCCGCCCCCCGCATCTTCGGACACGAAACTTCCGGCATGGTCGCCGCCGTCGGCGAAGGCGTCCAGAGCTACCGCCCCGGCGATCGCGTCATGGTTTTCCACCACATCCCGTGCCGCCAGTGTTTCTACTGCCAGAACAAGACCTTTGCTCAGTGCTCCACCTACAAGAAAGTCGGCTGCACCGCTGGATTCGCGCCTTCCGGCGGGGGTTTCGCCGAATACGTCCGTGTTATGGACTGGATCGTCGAGCACGGCACTGTCCGCATTCCGGACGGTGTTTCCTTCGAGCAGGCCTGCTTCGTCGAGCCCGTAAACACCTGCATGAAAGGCATCGACGCTCTGCACCTCCGCCCTGGCGAAACCGTTCTGGCCATCGGACAGGGCCCAATTGGCATCATATTGAGTGTCCTGGCCAAACAGACAGGGGTCACCTTAATTACTTCCGATTTGTATCCCCAGAGGCTTAGAATAGGATCAAGTTTCGGGTTAGAGCATACAATTGATGCATCGCAGGCAAATGTGGTCGAGCGCGTCCGCGAATTGACTGAAGGGCGTGGCGCCGACGCGGTGATTCTTGCGGTTGGGGGCAACTCCCTCATTCGCACCGCGATGGATGCGGCCCGTCCCGGTGGTCGAGTATTGCTGTTTGCGCAAACGCAGCACGGAGAGGCATTGATCGATCCTGCAGCCATCTGTGTCGATGAGAAAACCCTGGTGGGGTCCTATAGTGCTTCGGTCGACTTGCAGGATGACTCGGTCCGTTTTGTGATGAACCGCGTGATGGATCTGGAACGACTGGTCAGCCATCGCTTCCCGCTCTCCGAGAGCCCGCAGGCCTTGGATCTGGCCGCCCATCCGCAACCTTCATCGATGAAGATCTTGATTCAGCCCGGCAGCACGTGGCTTGGTTAGATTTTGTGGAAGGTCACGGGCTTTAGTCGTGCGATGTTCGCGGAAGGGCACAGCCTTCAGGCGCGGTTGTGGTAGAAGGGCACGACTTTAGTCGTGCCGTTAAGGGCAACAATTTCAGCGGGGCTTTAGCCCCTGTGGTTCGGTGATTGGAAGGAAGCCAGCAGTGAACGGAAAAATGACCGCTGCCGTCTTGTACGGCAAAGAAGACCTTAAGATTGAAAAAGTCCCCATCCCTCGCGTGGGCGACGGCGAGGTTCTGGTCAAAGTCCAGGTCGCATTGACCTGTGGGACGGATCTCAAGGTATACCAGCGCGGTTACCACGCCCGCATGATCGTTCCCCCTGCTCTGTTCGGCCACGAGTTGGCCGGAGTCATCGAGGAAGTCGGCGCCGGAGTCAACGGCTTCAAGAAGGGCATGCGTGTCGTCGCCCTCAACTCCGCCCCCTGCCAGATGTGCTTCTACTGCTCCAAACATCAGGAGAACCTCTGCGAAGATCTCCTCTTCAACAATGGTGCCTACGCTGAATACATTCGGGTGCCCCGCCGCATCGTTGAAGCCAACATGCTCATCATTCCGCCCAACGTCAGCGTGGAAGAAGCGGCCATGACTGAGCCTTTGGCGTGCGTGCTCCGCGGTCTCCACGAAACCGGAGTTGAAATCGGCGACACCGTCACCATCCTTGGCGGAGGCCCCATCGGCCTCATGTTCGTCCAAGTCGCCCGCGCCATCGGCTGCAATGTGATCGCCGTCGTCAAGCGCGACGGCCAGGTCGAAGCCGCCAAGCATATGGGCGCGCACGAAATCATTCAGACCACCAAGGTCCCCAACGTAGTCGATGCTGTCCGCGCGCTCTCTCCGCAGAAGCGCGGTTGCGACGTCGTCATCGAAGCCGTCGGCAAGCCGGAAGCCTGGGAGTGGGCTGTCGATATGGTCCGCAAAGGCGGCACAGTCAACTTCTTTGGCGGATGTGCCAGCGGAACCAAAGTGCAGCTCGAAACCAACCGCTTGCACTACTCCGAAATCACTCTGAAAGCCACATTTCACCACACGCCGGAAACCGTCCGTCGCGCCTTCGGATTGATCGCGGCCAAAAAGATTCGCCCGACCGACTACATCACCGGAGAGGCGCCCCTGTCGCGCCTGCAGCAGGTTCTCCGCCACATGTTGAACCGTGGAGGCGACATCAAAACCGCAATCATCCCCGGCCACTGATTTGGCGAGGTTGGGAAGGGCACGGCTTCAGTCGTGCCAACCAGGGTTCAAAGATTTGTCATCCTGAGCGATGTAAATGGTTCGCGAATGCGAACCATTTACGCAGTCGAAGGATCCCTATCCGGCAAGAAGCAGACGGAAGCGCGGGATCGTGGAAGAATACTGAATTGTCATCCGTGCAAGAACAATCCGTGACGACGCCCGCCTCCCTCGGCTGGTCCCGCCTGCCCGCGCACTACGCCATCCCCGCCACGGCACCCAGTCTCTCCGACGCTCGCGAATACTGCGCCCGCCTCGCCCGCAGCCACTACGAGAATTTCTCCGTCGTCAGCTGGTTCCTGCCTAGCCGCCTGCGCCAACATTTTTTCAACGTCTACGCCTACTGCCGCATCTCCGACGACCTTGGCGACGAAGTCGGCGACACCACAGCCTCGCTCGAACTCTTGGATCAGTGGCAGCACGAACTCGACGCCTGCTACAACGGCACTCCCAAGCACCCGGTGTTCGTCGCCCTCGCTGAAACCGTCCGCCAGTTCGACATCCCCAAGCACGAGTTCTCCGACCTGCTCATTGCATTCCGTCAGGATCAAACCGTCACCCGCTTCGAGACTTTCAATGACGTCCTGGCCTATTGCAAATACTCCGCGAACCCGGTCGGCCATCTCGTCCTCTACCTCTGCGGATACCGCGACCCCGGGCGGCAACAACTTTCCGACTTCACCTGCACCGCCCTGCAACTCGCCAACTTCTGGCAAGACGTCAGCGCAGACTACGCCAAGGGACGCCTCTATCTCCCACTCGAAGATCTTCACCTCTTCAACGTCGCAGAGGACAACATTGCGCGCGACCAGAACACGCCAGCCTTCTGCTCCATGATGAAGTTCGAAGTCGAGCGCGCCCGCGACTGGTTCCGCAAGGGCCTTCCCCTGATCAGCCAGGTCGATCGTGAACTCGCGATCGACCTCGATCTCTTCAGCCGCGGTGGTCTGGAAATCCTCAACGCCATCGAGAAGCAACGCTACGCCGTTCTCGGCAATCGCCCGTCAATCTCCAAGTCCCGCAAACTCGCGCTCGTCGCGCGCGCCGCACTGGGCAAACTTTTTACGCCGAGCAGCAATGCGGATTTAGGGGCTAGACAAGAATGAGCGCGAGTACTCAGCAAGTGCCCATCCCATGGACCCCTGCCCCGCCGCAGCTCGTCATGGCGTATTCCGTGTGCAAGGGCATCACCCGCACGGCGGCAAAGAACTTCTACTACGCATTCTTAGTCCTGCCGCGCCGCAAGCGCGAAGCCCTCTGCGCCGTCTACGCCTTCATGCGCCGTTGCGACGATATCGCTGACGATCCCACGCTCAGCCTCCCCGACCGCCGACAGAAACTCGACATTTGGCTCGACGCTCTGCACCGCGCCCAGCAAGGCGAGCCCACCGACGACGCGATCTTGCTCGCTCTCACCGACGCTCAGCGCCGCTTCTCCATTCCCGCCGGATTGCTCGACGAACTCGCCCAGGGCACTGCCATGGACGTCGAAGAAGCCGAAGCCTCCGCTCAAACCACCAGCGCTCCCGGCCTCTCCATCCAGTACAAAACTTTCGAAGACCTACGCCTCTACTGCTATCGCGTGGCATCTGTCGTCGGCCTGGTCTGCATCCACATCTTTGGATACCGCGATCCTGCCGCCGAGCCCCTCGCCGAGCGCTGCGGCCTCGCCTTCCAGCTCACAAACATTATTCGCGACGTGAAAGAAGATGCCGCCATGGGCCGCATCTATCTCCCCGAAGAAGACCTCGCGAAGTTCAACCTCTCTGCCTCGGAGCTTCTCGCCACGCCCGATCCCGCGCGCTTTCGCCCGTTGCTCGCGCTCGAATCCGACCGCGCCCGTGAGTTCTACGCCTCCGGCGAAGAATTGCTCCCCTACATCTCTGAAGACAGCCAGCCCGCGTTGTGGGTTCTCGTAACCATCTACCGCCGACTGCTCGAGAGAATCGCCGAAAAACAGTACGACGTCTTCACCGCCAAAGTCACCCTCAGCACGTCCGAAAAGCTCCGAATCCTCGCGAAAGGTTTCTTCAAGCGCATCCTGTGACGCCCATCCCTTTTGTCATTCCGACCAAAGCCCAGGAACGAATAGCAGCTCTGTCATTCCGACCGGAGCGAGCGAACGCGAGCGCAGTGGAGGAACCTGCTGTTGCGGGTGCCCTACCCTTCTTTCGCGTTCCGTGCGAAAGAGGATTGGGTCTTTGACTTTTGACTTTTGAACTCTGACTTTTGACTTCAACTTTGAACTAAGCATGCCCCCCACTCCCCAACCCACAGTCGCCATCGCCGGAGGCGGTCTCGCCGGACTTGCCGCCGCTTGCGCCCTCTCCGACCAAGGCTTCCGCGTCACCCTCTTCGAGAAGCGCCCCTTCCTCGGCGGACGCGCCTCATCCTGGGAGCATCCCGGCACCGGCGAAGTCGTCGACAACTGCCAGCACGTTCTGTTTCGCCTCTGCACGAATCTGCTCGAGTTCTACCACCGCATCGGAGTCGCCGACCAGATCCGCTGGTATGACGAAATGACTTTCATCGAACCCGGCGGCCGCACCTCAGTCATGAAGTCTTCCGTGCTCCCCGCGCCGCTGCACACCGCGCCCTCGTTCTTCAACTTTCCGTTCCTCAACGCAGCCGACAAACTGGCAATCGCGCGGGCCCTGGTTCCACTCACGCTCACCGCTCAACACGACAACGGCAAGTCCTTTCAGGAATGGCTCGACCAACACGGTCAAACCCAAAATGCGATCCATCGCTTCTGGAATCCAATCCTTGTCAGTGCTCTCAGCGAAGAACTCAACCTGATCTCAGTCTCAGCTGCGGCGCAGGTCGTCCGCGAATCGATGAAGTCCCCCGCCGCCCGCCAAATGGGAGTCCCTACCGTTCCTCTGACCGACCTCTACGACAAAGCCGGAGACTACATCCGCGCCCGCGGCGGCGACTTGCATTTCCGTCAACCCATCGAAGGTTTCACCGCCGACGCGTCGCGCATTCAACTGCAACTCCGAACCCGAGACGAAAATTCGCAGAAAGAGGGTACCCCATCCCCGTCCCTACTCACTTCGCAGGGACAGGGTGCGGACTTCGACTTCCTGATCCTGGCCCTTCCCTTCGACGCTCTGGATAAAGTTCTTCCGCAAGCCTCCGAGAGCGCGCCTATCCGCGAGCAACTCAGTCACTTCGAAACCGCCCCCATCACCGGAATCCACCTCTGGTTCGATCGTCAGATCTCCGACCTCGACCACGCCGTCCTTCTCGACCGCACCATCCAGTGGATGTTCCACAAATCCCGCCTCCAACCCATGCGCACAGAAGCGCGTCGTGAACAGGACACGCACCGGGATGAGCACGAACGGGAAGGGCACGACTTCAGTCGTGCCACTGCAGCTTCTAATAGGAACCCGGCTTTAGTCGCTGAGGGCGGAAGCTACATCGAACTGGTCGTCAGTTCCTCGAAAACGCTGATCGACAAATCCCGCTCCGAAATCGTCGACCTCGCCCTCGCCGAAGTCCGCGAGTTCTTCCCGGCGGCCCGCGAAGCCAATCTCGTGAAATCCGCCGTCATAAAAGAAGTCAACGCTACCTACTCACCCCGCCCTGGCATCGACTCCCACCGCCCATCCGCCACCACCCCTTGGCCGCGCGTCTTTCTCGCCGGCGACTGGACTGCTACCGGATGGCCCGCAACGATGGAAGGCGCCGTCCGCAGCGGATACCTCGCCGCCGAAGCCCTCACCCGCGCTGCAGGACTCGACGACCGGCATTTCCTGTCCCCCGACCTCCCCGCCTCAGGCTTCATGCGCTTGTTCACCTGATCTGCAAAATGTGCCGCGGGTCTTGGTTGTGCGGCTCCGGGTCTTGTATGTTGTGTGGGTCCGGGTCTCAGACCCGGTCAGGCCGGGCAAACCTCGGCTGCTCCTTTCCGCGCCCGCGGACCCATGCCGGGAAATGTCCTGTTTTGGGCCGAAAACATGCAACCCTCAGCGATCGACCTTAGCCTCCCGTAACTAAACTCCTCTCCTCCCTCGCCGATACTCATGCCATGGACGGCTCTCACATCGAGCCCAGAACGACCCTATGGGCAGTTGCCGAAGTCTGGTGGGACGACCCGGCCGGCCAGCCGATCCGCGCTCCCGCCACCCTCGAAGACACTTCGCCCTCGGGTGCGTGCCTCCGTGTGAAGACGCCCATCTCGATCGGCGCCCGCATCATGGTGAAGTGGCACCGCGAAAATTTCTCCGCCGTCGCCCGAAACTGCCGTCGCGATGGACGCGACTTCATTCTCGGCGTTCGGCGCGAGGGCGCCGCCGCACTGGCTCTACCCCTCGACGCGAACCCTCCCCACCAGACGGCGCCCGCATTCGCCCGCACCACGCCCAAGGACGCTCCGCCTGCTCCGGCGCAATTCGAATCCGTGCAACTCGAATCCGCGCAGCCCAGATCCGCCGCGCCCTCGGCCAAGATCGAGGCCGCTACTGCCGCTGCCGCTCCCGCTCCGACTGTCCCGGCCAGAACGGCTGACCCTCAATTCGATTCCCGGGCAGTCGCTTCTCGGACATTCGATTCTCCGACATTCGATTCTCCGGCGAGCAGTGCGCGACGCTCCCCCGTACCGCGCAGCGCATCTCGAATTCAAGCCTCGCTCCCTCCTCACGAAAGGAAGGTTATGCCACCAAAAAATCTCTTTTCCAACTTCTGGCGCCCCCAGCACGATGGTGCCAATCCACCCGAAAAAGCTACCCAGACGGAGACTCCAGTGAATAAACCGCAGCCCCATCCCCCAGAAAG
Organism: uncultured Acidobacteriaceae bacterium; assembly: GCA_963706645.1. Lineage (GTDB taxonomy): Bacteria > Acidobacteriota > Terriglobia > Terriglobales > Acidobacteriaceae > Sulfotelmatobacter. Next base: position 88,464 of record CAVPNR010000051.1, on the reverse strand, counting down.
CCTGACTGGTTCGCAATCCAATCTGCTCTCTTACGAAGACATCTACCACGCTGCCGCAATCCTCACCCCGCGCTCCGGATACGGCGTCCACAAAGTCGTCGACATGCTCAACAGCGACCGCATCCGCGAACTCTCCAAGGACATCAAGCGCGCCTCCGTACTGATGGCTCTCGACGCCGCCGGAACCTCGCCCGATGAACTGCTCAAGGACGCCACTCACCGCCAGCAGGCTCTCAACTCCTACGAAGCCGGCCAGCAGAAACAGCTGGAAGAGTTCGAGGCCCAGAAAGCTCAAGAGAATACTAAAATCCAGGCGGAACTCGACCACGTCACCGCTCACTACGCCGACCGCATTAAGCAAAACGACGAGCAGGTCGTCCGGGAAAAAGAAACTCTGCGCAACTGGCAGATGGCCAAGCAGCACGAAAGCCAGCGCATCTCCGAAGTCATCGAACTCTGCGCCAAGCAGCCCGCTCCCGCGCCCGTCAGCGATCCCCCACCGACCGCAAGCCCCTCCCCAGTGCCCCCACCGAACACGCCACCGAATCTCACGTCCAAGGCCTCCGCCGGGCATTAGTTCAGACTCACGAATACAAGGACAGCCGCCCCGGCTGTCCGCCAGTCCCCCGGGGCAAGGCTGAGCGCCAAAAAAAGGGCAGCGAGTTCACACTCACTGCCTTTTGTTTCTTCCGATCACCGCACCCCAATCGCCCGCACCGCGAACCCCCTGTGATGCCTCGCCGCCGTCGACTTCACCTGCACCCGCCACAGCCGCCGCCATCCCGCATCCACGATCAAGTCATACTTCTCGTTATCGCCATAAGGCTTCGACACCACCAGCCCCCGGCTCGATACCGCCACCATAAACTGCATCTCCGCCAAATCTCCCCGATCCTTCGTATGCTCCCACCCTCTCGACTTTCCGTACCGAGCTTTCTTTTTTCCCATGAGTTCGTCCCCTTCTAAAAATGTCGCCGTCAGAGAGTCTGTTTTGTGTTGGGGCCGCTTTATGTGGGGACAGCCGCCCCCGGCTGTCCGCCAGGCGAAGCCTGGCGAGGGTAAATGTGGCAAGGCTGCCTTGTGGGTCCGGGTCTCAGACCCGGACAGGCCGAGCAAAGCTCGGCGGCATCCTCCCCGACACCCCTCCCCAACCCACCCCAAACAAAAATGGCGCAGCACCCGACTTGGGCTCTGCGCCACCTGATTTCTCTCTATATTTCTAGAATATCAAATCGCAGGGGGTAAACCGGACATTTTTCAAACTTTATATTTCCCCCAGAATCAAACACTTATCCAAAAACACTCGTGAAAGGGGTCTTGACAAGATTTCAGCCAAACTGCTCAAAACGAGAAATTCAAGGACCCAGTGACGCCATGGCAGGCTCTGGAAAAACTCAATTTGAGGATTTGGGAAGGGCACGAGTTCCACTTGTGCCGCTAAGTCGTTCAAAATGTGTCCGCGCTTCAGCGCCTGAGGGAAGACTTTCAGTGCGAGCTGGGGCCTTGAGTCAAGCATACACAGAAGGATATCCTTCTTGGCGCCAGAGCAAGGAGCGGATCTAGCTGCGCCCTGCCCCGCCCTAGCGGAGAGTTTTGATGAAGTGCCCTGCGCTCGCCCTGATTCTGCTTCTGACCGTTGTGGTGGCCTGTGCGCAAACAGAAAGCGCCCGGATTTCTGGCAGGGTCACGGACCAGACCGACGCCGTGATCGCGGGCGCCGAGTGTAAGATTACCAACCTTGAAACGAATGTCTCGATCATCACCACCACAAATCAGGACGGGATCTACGTCATTCCTGACCTGCGTCCCGCGACCTACCGGCTGACCATTCAGAAGGAGGGCTTCCGCACCGTCGTCCAGCCCAGCCTCCAACTCTATGTACAAGATGCGATCAATGAGAATTTCAAGCTGGCGCTCGGTCCTGTGTCAGAGATTTCCATCGTCACTGCGCCCTTGCTGCAGACCAATTCGGCCGCGGTCAGTACCGTGGTGGACCAGCAGGTCGTACAAAACATGCCGCTGAACGGCCGCAGTTTTCAGTCGCTGATCGGGCTGACTCCGGGAGTGATATTTACCTCGCAAAATCTCGGGCAAGGGCAGTTCAGTACGAACGGACAATACGTAGATTCGAATTACTTCATGGTCGACGGTGTAAGCGCCAACTTTGCCACGACAACCTTTGACCTCGGCCAAACATTGGGAGGTGCACTCCCTGCGTTTACGGCGCAGGGTGGCACGAACGGGTTGGTTTCTGTCGATGCCATGCAGGAGTTTCGCATTCAGACGTCGTCGTACGCGGCCGAGTACGGACGAACGCCAGGGGCCCAGATCTCGATTGTCACGAAATCCGGCACCAATCAGTTTCACGGCAGTGCTTTTGATTATCTGCGGAACGATATTTTCGATGCGCGCAACTATTTTGACCGTCCCCCATTGCCCAAGCCGCCGCTGCGGCAGAATGATTTTGGCGGGACGTTGGGCGGACCCATCCTCAAAGACAAAACTTTCTTCTTCTTTTCGTACGAAGGGTTGCGGCTGCGGCAGCCGCAGACGGACACCGAGGAACTCTTGACGGTGTCAGCGCGGCGGGCGGCCGCGCCAGTCTATCAACCGATTCTGCGAGCGTTGCCGCTCCCGGATCCGAATGCACCTGTCATTGACCCCACATGCGATAACGTCCAAAATCCCTGCCGGGTGAAACTCACCACCGCCTACTCCAATCCATCTTCTCTCAATGCCACCAGCCTTCGCATCGACCACTACTTGTCGACCAAGGTCACTCTGTTTGCGCGCTATAACCACGCGCCGTCGTATGAAGCAACTCGATACTTCGAGGAATTGGGTTATGACTATCTGAATGCCGATACGTTCACAATGGGAGCTGACATTCTGGTCGCTCCCACGAAAGTGAACGATTTCCGCGCGAACTGGAGTCGAAACACAGGCACCCATAGCACCTCGCTGACGAATTTTCATGGCAGCGAGATTCCGCCCGTGTCTGCGCTATTTCCGCCCGCATCCCCCTACAGCCCGAATAAGGGACAGGCCTTGGTGTTCTTCTCCGGTGAAGAGGTCCGGGAGGGAACTACATATTCCAACGCCGAGCAGCAGCTCAATTTTGTGGACACATTTTCGTGGGCTGTCGGTGTGCACCAACTCAAATTCGGCATCGATTACCGCCGCTTGAGCCCGAGTTCGAGGCCCGGCACAGGATATGCTGTCTTTCCGGCGTATACGGACTTGGTGGCGGGTACCACCGGTGAGATCCTCCTCGATGCGGCCGACCCTCTTTTCTTAAGAATGAATAACTACGCGCTCTATGCTCAGGACGCGTGGACGGTGAGGAATCATCTGACGCTGACGTATGGGTTGCGCTGGGAGATTAATACTCCACCGGCTTCGACCAGCGCAAGCCAACCGCTTTACGTGTTGCAGGGAATCTTCGACTCGAAGCCTATCACGGCGGTACCGGGCGCTCTCTGGCACACCAGGTATGGTAATTTTGCCCCTCGCCTCGGAGCCGCCTACCAGGTTACCCCGAAGACGGTGGCGCGAGGAGGGTTCGGACTGTTCTATGACTTAGGCTACGGGAACGCCGGCCATATTTCGATTGGGTTTCCTTATTGGCGCGAGGAATTCATAAGCACGGGCGTTGCCTTCGATGTGACCCAGGCGGTGTTCCAGCCTCCGCCATTCTCAACCACATTCAACGCGAACGTGCTTTATACGACCGCGTTTGATCCGCACCTGCAACTTCCAGTCACCCTGCAGTGGAATGCCGCCATTCAGCGGGAGCTCGGCGCGAAACAGACGCTGACGGCAACCTATCTTGGGTCCGATGGCAGACGATTATTGCGGGGGGATTACGTAATTCCCCCGCCGCTCATGACTTCCGTTGACTATGTCACCGTCACCGCAATCCGAAACGCCGGATACTCGCACTACAACGCGTTTCAGCTTCAGTTCCAGCGCCGCATGTCGCACGGCCTGCAAGCGCTCGTGTCGTACAATCTCGCGAAATCGAGCGACCTCGGCTCTAGCGACGCGAGCGGTCTGCGAGCGCAGAGTTTGAGCGATGTTGTGCTGCCTCCATTGACGCCCTCCGACTACGACGTAAGGCAATCGTTTGGCGCTGCCGTCTCTTACGAAGTGCCTGCACCTGACTGGGGCCGCACTGGCAACGCCATGCTGCGAGGTTGGGCGGTGGACGGCCTGGTGCGCGTGTGGTCGGCGGCGCCCATCAATATAACTGTCGGTGGGCTGTTGCCGGCGGCCGGCTTCTATAGCACGCAGGCGGAAATCGTACCCGGCCAACCCTACTGGATTCCTGATCGGAGCCAACCGAGCGGCAAAGCGCTGAATCCTGCTGCTTTTTCGCTGCCACCCACGGGGCAGGCGGGAGACTTCCCCAGAAACGGGCTGCGCAGTCCTTACTCGATTAACCAGACCGACGTCGCGCTGCGTCGCCGTTTCAACCTGAGTGATCGCGTCAAGCTCGATGTGCGTGCGGAATACTTCAACGTGTTCAACCATCCCATGTTCGGGCTCCCCGGATCACAGTGCGCACCCGATGATCAATGGTCTTACGGGGGTGGCTTGATCAATCCAGACTTTGGCAAGGTATGTTCCACAGCGAACCTCGACGAGGGGGGTGGTGGAGGCGGACAGAGCGCCCTCTATGCGCCGGGCGGCCCGCGCTCGGCACAGTTCACGGTCAAACTGCTGTTCTAGGAAAAACCGGGCAAGGACGGGACGTTCCCTTCTTTCCAACAACGACACCTGTTTCCCGGAGACGTTCGAGAGAGAGCGCCTTACCCCGCCAGCAGCGCCACTCCCGCCGCCACTAGCATGGCAGCGATCCATCTTCGCTGGTCCACTTTTTCATGCAGGAAGATCTTCGCCGCAAATGCGTTCCCGATGAACGTCAGCGACGCGGCCGCCGGAGCCACCAAACTCACGTCTCCCCACGACAGTGAGAACAGCAGGCTGAAGAATGCTACCGCCATCGCCATTACGCCCAAAAAGAAATTCGGATTCCCCAGGATCCGCGAGACCACCGTCCACAGTCCAGCACGGCGCCACAGCGCGTGCACGTCCCCGACCTGCTTCATTGCGCGAGCCAGCAGAACGTCGCCGACCACCGAAGCAAAGACGATGACCAGAATTCCGCCCCAGGTGTACGCGCTCTTCATCGCTGCACACCACCGGAAACCACCTCTGCAGTGGGTGCCCCATTTCCGGGTGCCCCATTTCTCGCGTCCGTCGCGAGAAGTGGGGATTTGCCCTCATGATCATGCTCCTGCGCCGTCAGCGCAGGCCCTCCCGCGACGAATCCCACTCCGCCCGAGATCAGCGCGATCCCGAGCCACCGCAGCGGGCTCACGTTCTCATGCAGCGCAAACCTCGCCACCAGCGCCAGCAGAACGTATCCCAACGAAGTCGCCGGGAGCACATAGGTGAGATCTGCCCAGGAGAGCGAGTTCATGTACGAAGCGAAAAAAGCGAGCAGCAGAACGATGCCCACGGCAACCCATGGATTTCGTACCGCCAGAATCACGCTTTGCAGATGATGGAGGGAAATGTTGCCGGTCTGCTTCATCCCGTGCGAAAGCATGGAATCACCAGCCGCTGCAAAGACGGTGACTCCAGCCAGCACCAGATACTTGCGAAAGGTCACTTAACCTCAAGGTTTCCGAGTTGCAGAGTTTCAAGGTTTCAAAGTTCTAAAAGCCACCTATGGATCCAAAGGCGAGACACCTTGAAACGTGAAACCTTGAAACCTGCCGTTTGCTACGCCTTCACCGGCTCGGCAGCCGCCGCCTCGCTATGATGTTTCCGCACCATCTTGTTGCGCGCGGCCCGTAGCTTCAAAAAGCTCTTCGCTTCTTTGTACAGCCGCTTGCGATCGTTGCTGTCAAAGACCGCTTTTCTCAAGATGCGGTAGACCGCTTTGGGACGGAAATAATATTCGTCATAGAACCGATGCACGGCGGCCATGATGTCGTCTGCCGGCAGGCCCGGATATTGAATCTGGGCGAGTTGATGCCCACCCTCGTCCACCATCTTGTTGTCGCCCACCATGAATCCGTTCTTCACCGCGTAGTCGTAAAGCTCCGTGCCCGGATACGCATGCGCAACCGAAACCTGAATGGTCTCGACGTCAAGTTCCTTGGCAAACGAGATGGTGTTGTTAATTGTTTCGTGCGTCTCACCGGGCAATCCCATGATGAAGTCGCCGTGAATCACCAGTCCCAGCTTGTGGCAATCCTTGGTGAACTGGCGCGCCCGTTCAATGGTCGCGCCTTTCTTGATGTTCTTCAGAATCTGCTGGTCTCCCGACTCGTAACCCACAATCAGCAGACGGCATCCCGCGTCCTTCATCGCCTTCAGGGTTTCGAAGTCGGTGGTCACACGCGAGGTGCACGACCACGTCAACCCGAGCGGCTTCAGCTTGGCGCACAGTTCGATCGTCCGCGCCTTCTGGATGTTGAACGTGTCGTCGTCGAAGAAAAATTCCTTTACTTCCGGCCACATTTCTTTGGCCTTCGCCATCTCGCGCCGCAACGTCATCGGCCGAGCGCTTCCGCCATGGATGTCCGCTCAAAGTCTGCGGCCATAAGCAGAACGTGCACTGCGCCGGACACCCGCGCGTCGTGTACAGCGACACGTACGGATTCAGCAGGAACGGCACGTTGTAATTCTTCACGTCCAGATCGCGCTTGTAGACTTCGGTCACGTGCGGCAGTTCGTCCAGATTCTGAATCTGCGGCGAATCCGGATTGTGCACGATCTTCCCATCTTTCAAAAACGAAATACCCGGAATGTCCGCCAGCGGCTTGCCCTTCGCAAAATCCGTCACCGAGTAGTCAAATTCCTTGCGGCAAACGAAATCAATCTCCGGACAATCGCGCAGCGACTTCTCCGGCAGCACGGTCACGTGCGGTCCCACAAACGCAATCTTGATTGTCGGATTCGCCTGCTTGATCGCCCGCGCCAGCAGGATGTCGCCCGGGAATCCCGGCGTCGACGTGAACAGCACCAGAAACTCGTACTCCTTGGCCATGTCAATGGTCTCTTCGCCCGATACGTGATGGGAAGGCGCATCTAGCAACCGCGCCCCCTCCAGCATCCCCGCCGGATAAGCCAACCAAACGGGATACCAGAAACTTTCTATTTCGCGGGTGGCGGGCCAACGAGAGCCGGCGCCTCCGTCGAAGTTCTCAAACGATGGGGGATTCAGAAACAGTGTTTTTAAAGGCATAGTGGGTATTCTTTAATTCTAGCATTCGGACAGGGATATTCCGGGTTTCGACCCCGTGTTTCTGGAGGTTCCCGCCAACCCCTGGTACATGACCTAAACGCTTGATTCCAATGTACTAGCCCAGCGACTAAAAAGGAATGTCGATAGGGTGAATGCACAGTTGGATGCAGTGAAAGGGGAAACGGTGCGCTAAGTGGGAATATCGACAGTTTGTTGCGGAGCAGTCATTGGGCTTCGCCGCTGGTGGGAACGTGGAAAGTCACGCCGCGGTCATCGTTCGCTTTCGTGGTGGCGGGGAGATCCAGATCGGATAACGGAATTTTCTGTGCACGTTGCGGCGCGAAGTTCCACAGAGTCTGGCCGACGATGGCATAGTTCTTGACTTCCTCTTTGTGCTGATCGCGGAAAACCAACACTGTGTCGGGAACGATCGGGGCGCCCATTGCCTCATGCTGCGCAGGACGTGGGGCAGCCTCGGAGCGAGCGTACGTATCCTGATCGCCGTCGTCCTGTTCCTGACGCAGCATCTGCTGCTGTTCCAGGCTCTGTTGGTTCATCTCGTTGGCAGTGGCTCGATCACGCTCGTAGTCTTCGTCGTAGGACGAACCGGAATCCCACCACCACGATGGATCGTAGTATGCGCCGTACGCCCACGGGTAACCATAGCCGTATCCATAGCCGCGACATGCATAGCCGTAGCAGTTGTTGCGGATTCCGTAGGTGTAAAAGTGCGTGTGCGTGCCATATCCGCCGTGATAGTGATTGCCATGATACCCATCGTGCAGATAGGGACCGTGAGAATAGCTGCGTTGGGAGTACGTGGGACTGTGTGTGAAACCGCGCGAAGCAATCGGACCGGAGCGCATTCCGCTGGAGACGTGGCCGCCACCGCTGAAGCTTCCGCCGTGGCCTCCGCTAAAGCCTGCGTGCCCGCCGAAGCTGCCGCCAGCGTGACCTCCGCCATGCTGCGCCCACAAGGGCACGGCCAGGGAAAGCGCGAACGCCGAAATGGCCATCAGACGGCGCATACGCAAAGTATACGCCCGATCGCGATGGGCGACTTTGTCAAATTTGTTCTCGATCCTCGCGGGCTTCTTGCGTTCAGTTCTGATCCCCAGCTCCGTGCTTCTCTTTGCACAGCTTGCAGTAAGTCGGAGGCAGAGTGTTGTCGACGCGATGCTTCAAGGGCGACAGGGTTCGGAGATAGCTGAAGATCGCTTTCAGGTCATCGTCGGTGAGGTCCTTGAATGCGCCGAAGGGCATGATGGAGTTGAGTTTACGGGCACCGACGAATCCCGTGCGGAGCGCGGTGATGAAGGTGGCCTCGGTGAAATAGCCGATGCCGGACGCGTCGGGCGTAAGGTTGGCGCTAGTAACGTCACCCCAGGGTCCGGTCAGATGGTCTCCACCGCCGTAAGGCAACTTGTCGTTCACATTGTGGCAGCCGCAGCCCAGCGCGACCAGATACTTTCCCCGAGCATGCACATCCGAAGGATCGGGACCAGGCACAGGTTCAAGCACCGGTTCGGGGGCGCTGCGAACCAGATACTTCACGGGAAAGTTGATGCTTGTCCGAGGCAGCGGATTCCGTACTGGGGGGATCGAACGCAAGTACACGACCACCGAAGCCAAGTCTTCATCGGAGAGGGTTTTGTATTCGCCGTACGGCATCATGGGAAACAGGACGGTGTCGTCGTGCTTGACGCCCTCGCGGATGGCGCGGGCGATCTGGTCATCGGTCCAGCGGCCGCTGCCGGTCTCGGGATCGGGCGTGAGATTCGGCGCAGAGATGTTGCCGGGAAAACCGGGGAGCGGCAAGGGCTGGCCGACGAGTTCCATGCCCGGCAGCACGGGAGCTCCGCGCTTCGTCCAGTCTTTCGGAGAGTGGCAATCTTCGCAGCCTAACAATCCCTGTACGAGATAGCGGCCGCGGGCCAAGCGTTCGGGCGTGCGCTCGAACTGCCGGTTCGTCAGCGCGCGCTTCTTGGGGCCAATAAATGGCCTCCATCCGATGGTGAAGGTAATGGCGACGGCTGCGACAACGCAGAGCGCAGCCACACTGATGAGCAGAATTCTGCTGAGCTTTTTCATTTTGTGAAATAAATTCCTGGCACGGTTTCTAGCAGGCCCCACGCGCGCGCCACATCATAAGGGGAGAACCAGATTAGATCAATACGTTTCGAGTATCCTGATGCTCGCGCTGCATCATCGGTACGATCGTACCTGCAAGATAGTTCAGTCCATCCGCAGCGCTTTCATCGGATCGATGGATGCAGCCCGGTGCGCCGGTAGAAACGCGGCCGTCAGGGCTAGGATCAACACGAACACAGCCGCCAGCGTGAGCACCAGCGGATCGAACGGGCTCACTCCGAATAGAAACGACTGCATGATCTGCGAAGCTGCCGCCGCGGCGAGCAATCCCACGACGCAACCCACAAGCGCCAGCTTCGCAGCCGAGCGAAACACCAGGCTGAGAATTCCTGATCGTTGCGAGCCCAAGGCCATACGGATGGCCATCTCCTGCACGCGTAGAGCCGCCGAGAACGCAATCACACTGTAGATGCCAAGGGCCGCGAGCAACACCGCTGCTCCGGCGAATGCTGAGATCAGTATCGTGTTGAAGCGGCGAGGCGCTTCACTATCGGAGACTGCCTGCTCCATAGTCTGTACCTGGGAAAGGGGCAGTTGGGCATCGATGGAGCGCACGACCTCACGCAGTCCGTTGCCCATCTGCGCGGGATCCATGGCCGTGCGTAGGGCGACGTAGCCATTATTGCCATTCAGATCCTCGGGTGAGCCGATCGGTCCCACAGACTTTTCAAATTGTTCGACTGGCTGGTACCACTCTTCCTTGGCTGGAACGTCGGGTGATATCTCCTTGACGTCGGCAACTTCCCCAACGATGGTCAGCCAGGGCGTTTGCACCTCCGGTGTTCCCAGGCGTATGCGTTTTCCCAGCGGATCGGCGCCGGGCCAGTAGTGCTGGGCAAGCTTGCGGTTGACGATCGCGACCAGTTGCGTCTCCGATGTGTCGGACGGAGTGAAGAAGCGTCCGCTCAGCAGCGGGATACCCATGGCTTGCAGATAATTCCCGTGCACCGCGATAAATGTGGCGAGGTTCATGTTGGCACCTTTGGGAACGACATAGCCCTCGGCGACGAAAGTAGAGTTGCTGAAGTTGCCCGCCTCTGGCAGGTAGGTCGTAATCCCCGCGGCCGTCACGCCGGGCATCTGCTCTAGACGGCGAATCAGTTCGTGATTGAATCCATCGACTGCCGCTTGCGTCCCATACTGCAACCGCGGCAGAGAGTACGCCGCCGTCAGAATGTGATCGGGACGAAAGCCGAGATCGACCGCCCGCATCTTCTCAAAGCTGCGCAGCAGTAAACCGGAAGCCACAAGAAGCACAAGCGCGATGGCAATCTCGCCGATGACCAGCGCGGAACGCAGCCGGGCGTGGCCACCACCTGCGCCACCGGAGCGTCCTCCTTCCTTGAGAACCTCATTCACGCTGGTGCGCAGGGCGGCAAAGGCTGGAGCCAGGCCGCAAACAATGCCGGTGATGAGGGCCAGAGTAATCGCGAACGCCACGACTTTCCAGTCGAGGCCGATTTCATTGATGCGGGGCAGAGTTTCGGGCAACCAGCTCACGCCGACGCGCAGCGCAATCGCGGCCAGGGCCAGACCGAGCAGGCCTCCGCTCACGCTCAATACCAGACTCTCCAGAATGGTTTGCCGCAGCAGCGCCGTGGCGCGGGCTCCGAGCGCCAGCCGCATGGCGATTTCGCGGCGGCGGCGGATAGCGCGAACCAGCAGCAGCCCGGCAAGGTTTGCGCAGGCAATCAGCAGCACCACAACAATCGCCAGAAACAATGTGCGCACCAACTGCCGCGCCTGCTCCACTGTTTCCTCGTGGAGCGAACGCACCACGGCTTGGATGTGCAGACTCGACATGAACGGCGGATAGCTGCGCATGATGTCTTCCGCTACGCGCTGCGCATCGCTCTGCGCTTGCGCCGCGGTAACTCCGGGTTTGAGGCGTCCGACCATGTTGAAATTCCACCCCGAGGCGCCAGACGCTCCGAGTTCCTGCTCGCGGAGGCTCATGGGAATCCACAACTCGGCGCTGTTCATGTGTCCCGGCACCAGCGGGAACTCAAAGTTGCGCGGCATCACACCAATCACTTCGTAGGGTTTGCGGTCCAGCAGGATCTTGGTTCCCAGCACCCGTGGATCGCCGTGCAAACGGTTTTGCCAGAGCGCGTAGCTGAGCACCGTCACCTGCTCTCTCTTGTCGTCTTCCTGCTGGGTGAAGAAGCGCCCCATGAGAGGCGCGACTTGCAGGGTCGGAAGCACCCCAGCGGAGATTCGGGCTGCAGTCACCTGCGCCGGATCGCCAATGCCCGAGAGTTCGTAGCCCGTTTGCGTATACCCGCCCAGGCTCTCGAAGCTATGCGTGTCGCGCGTGTATGCCTGAATGTCGGGAGCGGTCACCCCGGCCTCGCCGTTCCCTCCCACATCTGCGCCTTGCAGAATGTCGGAAAGCTGTACGAGCCTCTCGGAATTCGGAAATGGCAGCGGCCGCAACAGCACGCCCTCGACGATGGAGAAGATTGCGGTCGTGGCCCCGACTCCGAGGGCGAGCATCAGCACTGCTGTGGCCGTGAAGCCCGGCGACTTCAACAGATGGCGGACAGTGATCCGGAGGTCATGGAAAGGCATGGAGCATCCTCGTGAACGGCGTGAGTTATTGCTTCGACAGCACCTGACCGTCCAAATGGCGGATTTGCCTAAGTGATTGTTTGCTCGATGTCTACGGGATGAAACGTGACTGAATCGTGAGTGAAAACGTCCGGATTTCGAAAGGGGATGTCCGCGAGTGGACACCATCATCGCCCGGTTCCGTGCGTCTGAGCGGGTTCGTGGTATCCACTGCTGGACGGATTCCGCTACTTCTTTTTTTTCTTTCCCTTGGCGGGCTTCGGGGCGGGTTTATGGGCCGGCTTCTTCGCCGGCTTCGGCGCGGGCTTTGGAGCCTTATGCGCAGGTGCGGCAGCCTTAGATTTTTCCGGAGCTTTCGCCGCTAGCCTTCGCGGGCGGATGCGGCCGGCGTTGCGTGGTGGAGCGGCAGCCGCCGCTTTCCCCTTCTTCCCTTTTGGACCGGGCTTGCCGGCTACTGCCACAGCCGCGGGCGCATCCGCTGCGGCCTTGGCGGCCCGTCCGCGCCGAGGTGCCGGAGGCGGAGGTGGAGGCGGTGGCGCAAAAGGCTTTAGGAATTTCAACGTCTCAGTCCGCGAGCGCAGCTTGCCATCGAGCAACAGCATGAACACATCGTGCGCGAGCTTCGGATACTCTGGTAGTTGCGGCGTGATCAGCAACTCGGTCATCTCGGGCAACGGGATCTTCTGCTGGACCTGCCGCCACTTCGTCAGGTAGTTCTTGATTTTCTGATCGACCGACTGCTGCTTCGCCGTCACCGCCAGGAACAACACCATTTCCGGACGCGCCGATGAGAGCAACTGCCAGGTACGCGAGGGCGTCGCTGCTTCTTTCCCCATCAAGCGCTTGGCCAATTCCTTGGCGTGATCTTCAATGTCGCGCCAAGCCTCGACGAGATCCTTGCGCGGAATCATCTTCTGAATGTCCGCAACATCTTTGTCGGAAAAGTGCGAGGTGAGGAAATACATCACAGCTGGGCCGGCGTCGGGGGCGTATCCCATGTCGACCATCTGCTGCCGGGTCTTCATCAACTGCGTGATGCCGTTGGTGTCGACCTTGGCGACATTCCAGTGGTCGTGCAGGATGGAAAGCCAGCCTTCTTTCTCGAGCATCTTCACTACGTGGAGCGGATCGTCTTCATGCGCCAGAGCCGCGATCTCGTGCCCAATCGAGGACCGCAGAATGTGGTCGATGTACTTGCCTTCCTTGGCTGCGTCGTAGCGCGCCTGCGTGCGCTCTTCCAGCAGCCAATGGAAGCGGGCGGCAAAGCGCGTGGCACGAATGAGGCGGGAAGGATCTTCCAGGAAAGAATAGTTATGCAGGATGCGGACGACTTTGAGTTCGATATCCGCCACGCCGTTGAAGGGATCGAGCAGGAGGCCGCGCGATCCTTCGTTCAGCGACAGCGCCATGGCGTTGACCGTGAAGTCGCGGCGCCGCAGATCCTCGTGAATCGTAGCGGAGGTCACAATCGGAGGCTTGCCTGTTTTCTCGAAGCGCTCCGTGCGCGCCATGCTGATCTCGGCGCGGGCATTGCCCGGCAGCGAGATGAAGATGGTGCGGTTGTCCTCTTCGACGGCCGTGATCTTGGCGCCGGCCTTCTCGAAATCTTTTTGGAGCTTGAGAGGATTACCCTGGACGGTGAAGTCGAGGTCGCGGATGGTGAATCCGCTGATGATGTCGCGGATCGCACCGCCCGTGAGGTAGAGGTTCATACCCGCGGCGCGGGCTACGTCTTGCACCAAGCCGACGCCCTTCAGTTGGTCCGGCGTCAACCGGATTTCCATCGTGTAAATGTAATCAGCCATTCGCTTTCAAGCGGCGGTCGGGACCCCTTTCGGATGCGATTTGCGGTGCAATCGCGACCGGGGAGGGCCGGACATGCCTAGAAACCAGCCAAGCTTTCCACAAGATTTCCACAGCCGCGGGGACCGCACAATCCAGCCCCTCAGCCACCCGAATGCAAGTGGCTTAATACAAAGTACTTATACGAAGTGGAAACTTTGCGGCAAGCTAAAGAAAATAACACAACGTTTACATTTTGGCTACTGCCAAGGCGGATTCCGGTCGTTTCCTGGGAAAAAGTGCGAGAATCAGGAGCGGCGTTCGGCTTTCGGCTACCGGCTTCCGTGATCCTAAGCGCCCGCAAGGGTTTCGATTTTGCGGAAGCCCGAAGCCGAAAAGCGGAGTCCCCACTCTCATGCCCTCGACTCACAAGAAGGTAATCGTCCGAAAGATGGACCGGGATTCGGTCTCCGGCTACGTGTCCCCGGCCCAGTTCGTCCATGAGGGCAAGCTGGAATTGCTGAATACGTCTGGAACCGTGATCGCGATGGACCTGCGCGAGATCAAGGGAGTTTATTTTGTGCGAGAGTTCGGCGACTCCGAATCGCTGACCCGCAAGACCTTCACTTCCCGTCCGCGATCAGAGGGCTTGTGGGTGCGCTTGCGATTTAAAGACAGCGAGATCCTCGAAGGTCTCATGCCCGCCGACCTGACCCAGACCACACCCGAAGGATTTCTGGTCAATCCGCCCGACCAGCGATCGAACACGCAACGTATCTTCGTGCCGCGCACGGCGCTAGAATCGTTAACCGTGCTGGCGGTGATCGGCGCAACGCGACGACAGAAACGCGGCGGTGCGCAGGATCAACGGCAAGTGCCGATGTTCGAGGAGTAGCGAGGCGCCAGCCACCCGGCATTAACCGCACCCGGGGTTACCCTCCGCAGCGCAGATCAAGTAGATCGGTACGATCAACGGAATCAGCACCGGCAACAGCATGATCATCACAACGATCAGCGCTACGGGCGTATGCGCAATCGGCCATCGTTCCTTCTGCACTTTCGCATTGTGCTCCACGACGGTGATCGGGATTCCAATATCCATTTGCTCAACCGAACCCACGGTCGAATCAAAATGAATGGGTTGGAATGTCAGCTTCCCGGCCAAAAGGCGGGGCCCCGGCGTCGCGTTGCGGTCCGCACGAACCTTGAACTGGATCATGGGCCATGACGCGACCTGCACCGGATCCGCCTGCCCGCTGAGTTTTCTCGCGTAAGTCTCTGGATAGCGAACGGCAGTAAACGTCAACCCTTCGGCAGGCTGTAATTCCAGCCTGAGCGGAACCACCCCTGTCACCGGAGACTTCAGCGTTGTCACGAGGCCGGACAAAGTCAGCCGGATCGCTATGTCCTCTTGCGTGCCACGACGTACTCCGTCGTAAAAGGTGTAAGCCTGATATTTCGGCTTGAGGGGATGCGCATTGGTTTGCGGGGTTGAGGCGACTACTGGAGCGGGGGGAGTCGCCGGAGTTTGCGCCGCGGTCAACGACGGCAGCAGGATCACTGCAAGTAAGCTGCGCCACATGATCAGCCTCTCTTTCGAGGCAGGTTTTCGCAGGTATTGCAGTCGGGCGCAATGCGCCGCAGGTCAACTGATTGTCATGAGCTAAGCGATTGATAGAGCGCAGGTTAGAGGCCGGAAGCAATCGCAGGATCCGCGCCGAGAGCCGATGTTCGAGGAATAAAACACGCCGTAAATATCGTGGGCTTGCGCAGTCGAGGCGTTTCCAACTTCGCCTATTCGCTGCACAGGATGGCCGTGATGTCGAGCGTGGCAATGCGGTGGGTGGCGGACCAGATGCTCGCCGATGCCACTACCGCGAACAGCAAAACCAAGCTGGCAGACGTCGCCAGCCCAGCAGGTTTCGCTCCATCCACCAGGCTTTCGAGTAGGCGGCCGCTCAATTGGGCTCCTACGATTCCGGGGATGGCCCCAGCCATCACCATCAGCATGCCTTGCTGCAACAGCATGCCTCGCAGTTGAACCGGCGTCCTTCCGAGGGCCATGCGTATGCCCATTTCCTTGGTTCTCTGGACCACGGCGTAGGAAACGATGCCGTAAATGCCAATCACCGCCAAGAGCAGGGCGAATCCGGCAAAAGTCCAAACCGCGGCCCGGTAGAACTTGGGATGAGCGAAGACTTCATTCAGCCTCTGGTCCATCGTCCTCACGCTGAAGACAGGCACCTGGGGATCGACCGACTGAATCGTGTCACGGATCGCAGCGATTCGGTCTTCGGCTCGACCGTCCACTCGGACCACGAACGTCGAAAAAAAACTGCCGGGAGTTTCCGAGGGAACGAAAACCTCATTGCCTTTTGCCGTTGTCGGATCGGTCTCATACTCCATTCCCTCGACCACGCCAATAATTTTCCGCGGAGTGTCTCCCTCGATGGTGAGTTGATGATTGAGCGCATCCAGCGGCGTGCCAAATTCGGCCGCGAATCGTTCATTGACGACCGCGACTTCGGCGCCCGAGCGGACTTCGGCGGCCGTGAATTCGCGACCGCACAGAATCCGTCCGCCCATGGTTTGGAAATAGTCCGACAAGACTGGCACCAGCGTCGAACTGAGCTTCGCGGGACGCCCATCGATTCCGAACGGTCCCCCGACAAACGCCGCAGCGTACAGTGGGAGGAATTCGGTGGCGCTGGCGGCGCGAACTCCGGGAAGCCTCCGGATCCGGCCAAGCACTTCTTCAAAATACGCGAGTTGCCCTTTATTCAACTGTTGGGATGTGCCGTCCAGGGAGACGCCTGCGGTCACGACACCTTGCACGTCATAGCCACGGTCCATTCGCATCAAGTGGACGAACGCGCGTCCCAGGCATACGGACCCCGCTAGAATAATCATGGTAAGCATGACTTGCGCGGCGACCAGGCTCTGGCGAAGCAGCCGCGAACTGCGGTTTCCACCGGGGCTTCGGGAAGCGAAAGCGTGGACGCGTCCGACATGGAGCGCGGGCACCGCGCCCAACCCCAACGCAGCAATTGTGGACACAATCATCGTGAACGCGAGCACGCGTCCATCCAGGAGTGAATAGGACTGCGCTCCGAGCGGTGGGGGCTCAACCTTCGCCGCAAGCGCCGTGATCCAGAGCGCGATCAACAATCCGGCCAAGGTGGCAGCGAGCGACAGCAGCAAGCACTCGGTGAGCAATTGCCGCGCGAGCCGGGCACGACTTGCCCCCAAGGCTGACCGTATGGAGAGTTCCCCGGCGCGATCCGTCGTCCGCGCGATCAAGAGATTTGCGACATTCGTGCACGCGATCAGCAGCACTAACACCACTGCCCCCATGAAGAGTAGCGAGGCGTTCTTCACCGGCCCAGCAAGGCCGTCCTGGAGCGACGTTATGCTCGGGCGCAAGGTGGAATCGTTGATTCCTCCCGATTGCGACGACTCGCGCTTTACCTCTACGGCAAATGCGGCCCGCGCTTTCGCCAACGTAATGCCTGGTTTCAGCCGCGCAACGGCTCCCCAGCCATTGTTGCCAGGACTGAATGCTGCGGGCTTCCAGAGAACGGCCTTGCCCGGATAGTCGAATCCGGGCGGCGCGACCCCCACTACGGCAAGCGGTTGCCCGTCGATTCGAATCGTGGCGCCCAGAACTTTCGGATCGCCTCCATAAAGCTGCTGCCAGAGTCCGTAACCGATCACCGCCACGGCATTGCGTCCAGGCAGTCCCCAGCCCGTGCCGTCCACATCTGAATCTGGGGCGAATCCGCTACCAAGCACCGGCTGCGTGCCGAATACCGAAAAGAAATTCGACGATGTCTGGGCGACATGACCCCGGCTTCCCACGCGCATTCCGCCAATGTTCACATCGCTTTCTTCAAAAAGCGCGGCATCGGCGAGATAGGAACTCTGCTGCCGCCAGTCGTGAAACTCCTGCGCGCTATCGTGAGGTGGAATGAACTGATGCAGCAGGGCCAGGCGGTCTGGCTGCTGAAACGGAAGGGAGCGCAGCAGCAATGCGTTGACCACGCTAAACACACCCGTGTTCGCGCCAATGCCGATGGCGAGAGCCGCGATGGCAAGTGCCGTCTGCCATGGACGATTCGACCAAAGCCGAAGAGTGTACTTGAGGTCCTGAAACACTAGGCGCGAACCCGCATTCGCGAAATAATTCTACGCCCCAAGTCAATCGGCGACTGGCGAGTGGGCACCCACCCTTGCAAAAAACGCAAGGATGGGGCACCCGCGGTGTGAACGGCAGACACAGAGATCACGTAGGATTGGTCACTCGCTCGCCGAACCCTGCCAGGCCATTCTTACCTGCTCCCCTCAGTTCACCGGCGTGAGCAGGAATGCGTGGTTATTGCCGCCCTTGGTGCCGTATCCGGTGATCTGACCGACGTTGTTGATGGCGTTCGCGTTGATCAGCACCCATCCCGAGCTCGAGGGAATCAGCGAGTTCAGATCCTGCATCTTCCCCGTTGAAGTCCACACCATGGCATGCGCGGCGTTGTTTGAAATATTTCCGTAGCCGACGACCACGCTGGAATCGTTGATGCCGAATGCGATGCTGTACGTGCCTCCGGGAAGCAAGCCCAGATCCTGAATTTTGTTCGACGTATTCCACAGGACGGCGTGCCAGTGCCCTCTTGTGCTGGATCCGTCGGACTGGCCCACGACGACTCCCGCGGTATTGATGGCGTTGGCCATGCTGGTCACCCCGCCCGGGAGCGTCCCCAGATCCTTCATCGTCGAACCGTTGTGCAGAAATGCGTGCGAGGTGAACGGCGGACCATAGCCGAACACTGACTCGCCCACGACGTTGCCGCTGTCGTTGATGGCCAACCCGGCGCTGAAGATTGCCTTCGACAAGGAGCCCAGGTTCTTGATCTTCTTGTTCGTCCAACTGGTAGCGTTGACGACTCCGCTGCTGAGGAACGAATCGCCGGCAACTTCGCCGGCTGAATTGATCTGGAACGCCGAACTGGAAGAGCCTCCCCAAAGCGTGCCAAGGTTGCTGATGGCTCCTGCGGACGACCACTGCACGGCGTTGAAGTTGGTGGCGAGCTGGCCCTTGACGTTCGAATATCCGACGACCGTGCCGGCATCGTTGATGCCGACCGCGCCGCTGACCGTTGCCCCCGACAGTGTGCCGAGATCTTTCATGCCGCCGCTCGTGGTCCAGGAGAATGCGTGCTGGCCAGCAACCAGTCCAGTGCACGGATAGCCTTCTGAGTTCTTGGTATCGGAACAACCTACGACCTCGCCGAGGTTGTTGATCGAAAAGCCGCTGCTTTCGTTGTCGCCCTTGAGGACACCGAGATCGGTGACGGTGTACGTCTGCGCGTGCGCCCCAGCGGCGCTAGCCAAAACGATGGTGAGCAATGCTCCCGCGAACCTGCTTGTCATACAAATACCCCCAAGAATCTGATTGATGTCTCGTCAGTATGCCACGGGAAAAGCCGCGCAAAGACTCACTAGTGCAATAGTTTAGTTATGGTTGTGATCACACGCATTGGTGAGGTTGCAGGGTGCAGCGGCGAAGTCATCTGAAATGCGTTGAAATCGGGCAAGAGTTGATGTAGGGTGTGAAGTCCACACAGGCCCAGAGCCTGCCAAAGAGACGAATCGGCCCCTCCCTTCCTCCGCTGACCGCTTCCCGTGGATGCCGTCTATTTCGATCACAGGTGCCCGCCATGCAAGCGATCCCAGAGTCGCGTCCCGGTTTTGTATCTTCCGCCGCCTATTCCTTTCTTGCCACAGTGATGTTCCTGATGCCGCTGATGAGTGTGTCCCTGCATGCGCAGAAAACGGCGCAATCGGGGCGCGAAACTCCGCGACCGCTGATCACACAAAGCATCGATGAGTCCCGGCTCACCGTGCTAAAGGGCAACACCCATCCGCTGGCGCGGCCAGAGTTCGATCTGGGGACAGCTCCCGCAAGTTTGCCGATGCAGCGGATGCTGCTAGTGCTGAAGCGCGCGCCTGGACAGGAGCTCGCGCTCCGGACGCTGCTCGACGATCAGCAGGACAAGTCATCCGCCAGTTACCACAAGTGGCTCACGCCTGATCAGTATGGCCAGCAATTCGGGCCGACAGATAGCGATCTGCAGACCATCACGGCATGGCTGCAGTCGCATGGGTTCGAGGTTGGATCGACGAAAGGGCGGTCTGTGCTGGAGTTCTCCGGCACGGCGAGTCAGGTGCAGGAGGCATTTCATACCACGATTCACAAGTATGTCGTGAACGGAGAACAGCACTGGGCTAACGCTAGTGACCCGCAGATTCCTACGGCGCTGACCGGAGCGATCGCAGGGATTGACTCCCTGCACAACTTTCAAAAGAAAGCGATGAACACGTATGTCGGCAAGTACTCCGAGACCACGAAGCAGATGACCGGAACGAATCCGCAGTTCAGCTACAACTGCCAGGGTTACCAATGCTACGGAGTATCTCCCTACGACTTTGCCACCATCTACGACGTCCTACCACTCTGGAACAGCGGCATCAATGGAACAGGACAAACCATCGCAATCGTCGGACGAACCGGCATCAACCCGCTGGATGCGACTGACTTCTGGGCGCTATTCGGCCTGACCGTCCCCGCGAACAAGCTAAACATTATCTACAACGGAACTTATCCCGGTATCACGGGCGACGAGCCTGAGGCCGACATCGACGTCGAATGGTCGGGCGCGGTTGCACCTCAGGCGACCATCGATTTCGTCGCCTCGGCAACGACCGAGACCACGGATGGAGTTGACTTGTCCGCCGTCTACATCGTCGACAACAATCTGGCTCCGGTGATGAGCGAAAGCTATGGCGAGTGTGAGCTCGGCCTCGGCACTACGGGAAACCAGTTCTATTCAGCTCTATGGGAGCAAGCGGCAGCACAAGGCATCAGCGTATTTGTGTCGTCGGGCGACAACGGCTCAGCCGGCTGCGACAATCCTGGCGGACCGGCGCAGTTCGGACTGAATGTGAACGGAATCGCCTCCACGGCTTTCAACGCTGCCGTGGGCGGAACGGACTTCAACCAGTACAACACGTGGTCGACTTACTGGAATTCGACGAACAACTCCACAACCCAGGAATCAGCCAAGGGATACATTCCGGAAACCACGTGGAATGACACCTGCACCAATCCCATCTGGATCACGCTGGGCTGGGGCCAGACCGCGGAGGCGGTCTGCAATAACGTCAACCTAGGTGACACAATCTCCGAGGCGGGCAGTGGAGGGCCGAGCAACTGTGTGGTCAACACTCAGGGTGTTGTAGGCAGTTGCATGCAGGCGTACGCGAAACCTTCCTGGCAAAGCGGCGCGGGAGTTCCCAACGATCATGTGCGTGACCTCCCTGACATCTCGCTGTTTGCCAGCAACGGGTTCCTGGGCAGTTCTTATCTCATCTGCCAGCAAGACCAGACTGGCGGCAACTGCGATCTGAATAACCTTCTCGGGTACGGCGGCACTTCCGTCGCCTCGCCGGCGTTCGCCGGAATCATGTCGCTGGTCAATCAGAAGACCAGCACGCCGCAGGGTGTTCCGGGCTTCGCCCTGTACAAACTCATGACCAAGCAGGCCAATGCGTTTCACGACGTTCCTGCCGGATCCACCATTGCAGCACCTTGCTACAACGGCAGTCCCAACTGCATGGTTTCGTTTGGAAGCGACTCTTACGGCATACTTTCCGGCTATAGCACCGGCCAAGCATACGATTTGGCTACCGGCCTTGGCTCGGTCGATGCCAACAATCTGGTAAGCAACTGGACGAAAGCAACGTTTACCGCGACATCCGCCACTTTGCAGTTAAACTCCGGAAATCCAGTGAACGTAACGCACGGAACTGCGGTGCCGGTAAGTATCGGTGTCAGTCCGACCGCCGCGACCGGGGAAGCTTCTCTTCTGGTCAGCACGGGCACTGGAACGACGACAGGGCAGGCCATCGATGGATTCACTCTAACCAGCGGTACAACGACCGCAGGCGCCGCCACGAGTCTGCTTCCAGCCGGCACCTACAGCGTGATTGCGCACTACTCGGGTGACGGGACTTATGGCGGCAGCTATTCCACATCCGTCAGCGTCACCGTGAGCAAAGAGAACAGCACGGTAATTCTTGGTGGTGTTATTCCATCCGGTGGCACCACCGCGGTCACAACCATCCCCTATGACGCGCAATACTTCGTGCGGGCCAACGTTGGGAACTCTCAGGGATCACTGTGCAATCCCCTGCCGTTTGGAGAAATAGCTTGCCCCAGCGGTGGTCTCGTTTTTACCGACAATGGCAATCAGGTGAACCTCAACACCTTCCAATTGAACAGTGAGGGTTATACAGAAACCTGGGTGGGCGCCATTGGTGGCCTTACCGGAGGAACGCATACGTTGGGGGGGCAGTATGGCGGAGACAGCAACTACAACGCGAGTACGGGATCGGTGGTGGTCACTGTAACCAAGGCCGCGACCGTCACGACTCCTGTCAGCGCCCAGGGTGCCATTACGCAGCCAGTGACACTTGTAACCGGGATACAAGACTCAAATGCCTCGCCAATCCTCCCAACTCCTACCGGGACAGTGACTTTCTATTCGAATGGCAGTGCCATCCCGGGCACCCCCACCTATAGCACGGGTAGCACGGGACAATTTCTTTACACAACGGCGACGCTGACCACCACCTTCACCGCGGCAGGAACCTATACGCTCACGGCCAACTACAGCGGAGATCAGAACTACCAGTCTTCGGCTTCAACGTCCAGTCAGGTGACGCTGCAATACCCGAGCCCTACTGTATCGGCAAGCCCTTCAACCCAAACCGTCTTGCCGAATTCCCCGGTAACCATGACCGTAGTTGTTGATACGGCCAATAAGGTACAAGCCCCCACGGGAACGGTCACTCTGGGCGGTGGAAACGTCGGAACGTTGGCTGGTCCAACGGCGTGCACGCAAACCACCGACAGCAGCGGCAATTATGCCTGTCAGGTCATCTTCACGTTTACGCCTCCGCCTTCGAGCGTATCAACGGAGGACTTTTTCACGGCACAGTACAGCGGCGACGCGAACTACCCTGCGACCCAATCACTGACGGATTGGATCTACATCTCGGATTTTTCGCTGAGTCCGAATTCACCTCAGCTCACGGTGCCGCAGGGAACGTCGCAAACGCTGGCCATCAACCTGTCGCTGTCCAATGGATTCACCGGCCCTGTCAGCAACTTCAGTTGTTCCGGGTTGCCTGCGGAGACCACCTGCAGCTTTAATCCTACGACGCTCACCGCTTCCAGCCCGACCACGACCCTCACAATTGCAACTACGCCGTTGGGGCAGCAGCGCAGGCGGGCTTCGAACGGCGACCGAAGACAATGGTGGAGCACCGCTGCTACCGCCTTCCTGCTGGGCATGTGCCTGGTTGCTGTCCCTGGCTCGCGCCGTGGGAAGTTGCCGCCGGCACTCCTGATGCTTGCGTTGATCTTCCTGCTACCCAGTTGCGGGGGGGGAAGCGGTGGCGGTGGGGGAGTAACCAATAATCCGGCTCCGTCGATTTCATCACTATCTCCGTCTCAGATGGCGGCCGGATCGCAAGGGCAGACTCTGGCTATCAATGGCTCGGGCTTCGTCAGTTCGTCGACCGTGACTTATAACGGAGCCGGCCATGCCGCTTCCTATCTCGGGCCAACTGAGATGGCCCTCATACTCTCTACAACCGACGTCGCGAATACCGGTACCTATGCGGTAGTAGTTAGCAATCCCACTCCGGGCGGAGGCATTTCCAGCCCGGCGAACTTCACTGTTGTGACCGGAACCCCAACCGGGGTTTTTCCCGTGACAGTTACAGCTTCGAGCGGATCGCTGACGCACACCACGACGTTCAACTTGGTGGTGCAGTAAAGGTTGAACGTTCGGATTAGGGAGAAATATAAGGCACCCACTTTCAAGTATCATGTCTCGGTTCGCGGCTTGTCGTACGAACCCTGTTTGATGTGGTGTACGATTCATTCGTACACCACATCACCATGAAACTTTCTGCCATCGCTTCTGCTCTCGACGTGCGTCTCGAAAACGGCTCCCCGGACACCGAAATCACTGGCCTCAACGGAATTGAACAGGCTGGGCCGGGGGAACTCACGTTTGTGTCAAATCCCAAGTACTCGGCGGCGGCGCGGACTACCGAGGCTTCCGCGGTCATCGTCGGCGAGAACTTCCCTGCTGTTCCTGCGGCCATGTTGCGGGCAAAGGATCCTTATCTCACGTTTGCGCGGGCGCTGGAGCTGTTTCATCAGCCGGCGCGGTATGCGCCGGGAATACATCCGACCGCGGTCGTACACGCGAGCGCGCGCATTGGGGCGAACGCGCATGTCGGACCTTATGTCGTGATCGGCGAGGACGTTCAGATCGGGGCGAACGCGGTATTGCTGGCGCATGTGGTCATCTATCGCGGGGTAAGGATCGGGGATAACTTCTTCGCGCATGCGCACTCGATCGTGCGCGAGAACTGCCGCGTCGGAAACAACGTGCTTCTGCAGAATGGCGTTGTCATTGGCGCGGATGGCTTCGGGTTTGCGAAGACCGCCGAGGGTCGATGGCACAAGATTCCGCAGCCGGCGCCCGTGGTGATTGAAGATGACGTGGAGGTGCAGGCGAACTCGTGTATCGACCGGGCGAGCGTCGGCGAAACCCATATTGGACGCGGGGTGAAGGTCGACAATCTGGTGCAGGTGGGACATGGGTCGCGGGTTGGCGAAGATGCGCTGCTGTGCTCGCAGGTTGGGCTTGCGGGATCGTCGGAGATTGGAAACCGGGTCGTTCTTACGGGACAGGTGGGCGTGGTGGGTCACTGCACCGTTGGGGATGACGCGATTGTCACGCCGCAGAGCGGGGTGGCAGGCGATATTGCTGCCGGCGCGCTGGTCAGCGGAGCTCCTGCTGTCGATCACAAACTGTGGCTGAAATATTCCGCGATCCTTCCTCGGTTGCCTGAGATGGCGCGCGCCCTGCGGGCTAAGAAAATCTCAGAGTAACCACAGAGGACACGGGGGACACAGAGGAACGACTACGCGTACGCAGGACCGCCTTGCGGCTCTCGGCCCTCCGAAGGCTCAGACGCGGGCTGGCGAAGCTCCTCTGGCAGACCGCTGTCAATGGCGGCGCGGACTTTTTCCATCAGGCACTCGCGGCTGCCAAAATCCTTCGGCGCAATCGGTGCGTGAAAGATCACTTTCACAAGTCCCGGATTGATGGCGAATCTTGCTTTCGGCATCGTGTAGTGAGTGCCCACGATGGTGATAGGAATTACGGGAACTCCGCACTCAACCGCGAGATAAAACGGGCCTTTCTTGAAAGGAAGCAGTTTGCCGTCGAACGAGCGCTTACCTTCGACGTAGATGGTCATGTTGAGTCCCTGCTCGACAACGGACTTGGCTGCGCGTACGGCTTCGATGCCAGCATCGCGATTGCCGCGATCGACGGGCACCAGCGATCCCATGCGCATGGCGCGGCCGAGGATGGGGACTTTGAACAATTCCTTCTTCACCATCACGGAGGTGCGTTTGGGGATGAGTGGGATTTGAATCGGCGGATCGAGGTTGGAGACGTGATTCGTCATGAAGATGTAGCTGCGCGAGTGGTCGAACTGATCGAGTCCGATGGCCTGAACGCGCACTCCGGTGATCCACACACCAGCCCATGCGCCCCACATGAAGAGGCGGTATAGCACTCGAACGTCGCCCATGATGAAACTGGCGGGAAAGCCGATGATGGCTGCCACGGGAGCGGCCAGCGCCCAGAAGATCAGCATGAGGATCGTGCGAATCATTTTTGGCTTGCCCCAGTTTGGCTTGCCCCAGTTTGGCTTGCCTCAGTTTGGCTTACCCCAGCTCGGCTTGCCCCAGTTGCTGTCGTCTCGGTGGGCGCGGCTTGCGCGCTCGACGCGGGCGGGCCCTGGGCTTCGCCTTTGAGCCACGCGCTGCGGCGAGCATGCTGCGCCGCGCTGACCTGGTCGAGATCCTTTACATCGTACGTGATTTCCTCGCGGCTGCCGATCTTCCATTTCAGCTCGCGCTCGGCTCCGCGACGCGATCGCACTTTCACGACGAGCGTGTCGCCGGGATTCATCCGCAGCAATTCCTGGCGAGATTCCTGACCGGCGGGCTTGCCTTGAAATTCAATAATGGTGTCGCCCACTTGCAGGCCCGCATGCTCTGCGTCGCTGCCGGAGGTTACGGCTGCGACCGACATGGGACCGTCGAAGTTGCGAGAGGCAACGAAACCCGCATCAGGCACACTGTTCGGAATAGCGACTACACGCAGTCCAAGCGAGCGCAGGAAATCATTCCAAGGGATCTCGTCGGTCCCGGCTACATACTTCGCGAAGAAGGCCGCAAGGTCGGCGTGGCTGACGGCTTCGGCGGCCTCGCGAACTCCAGCGGAATCGTTAAAAAAGAGACCTTTCTTCGCGTAGTTCGTATTCATCCATTGCAGGACCTCGCGCAGCGACGCCTGTCCGTGGCTGGCGTCGCGCACCGCGAGGTCGAGCATCACGCCCAGAAGCTCGCCTTTGTTGTAGTAGGAGACGCTGCGCTCGGGACGGCGGTAGTAGCCGTTGCCCTCAAGCCAGGCATCGAGGCTCGATTCTTCGGCCGACTGCGTGAGGTGCGCGGGGCGACGCTCGAGCTCGGAGATTTCCTGGCCCAGCCGCGAGAGATATTGCGGTTCATTGAGCAACCCGGCGCGCAACTGAATGGTGCCTTCGGCGGTGCTGGTAACACCCTCGCTGAACCACAGCGCACGCGTGTAATTTTCTTTGGTGTAGTCCACCGGCTCGAGTGTCTGCGGGCGTATGCGTTTGACATTCCACAGGTGAAAGAATTCGTGCGCGGTAACGCCGGTGAAAGAGTCCAGCGACTGCTTCATGACCTCGGCATTGAGTTCGATGGCGGTGGAGTAGGCGTGCTCCATGCCGCCGCCCGCGGGGCCATGTGGAAAGTGATAGAAGAACGTGTAGGTATCGAAGGGACGGTCGTTCATCCAACTGGTGGCCGCGGCGGCAATCTTGTGGAGCGCAGCAACGATTTTGGCCATGTCATAGTCGGCGGGATCGGCGTCAATAATCACGCGGAAGTGGCCGCCCGCTTCGTCGAAATCGGATTCCTGAAAGTTCCCAATCTCCACAGGAGAGTCGACAAGGCGGTCGTAGCTGGGGGCGCTGTACTCGTCACCCGAGGATGAGGCGAGAGGAGTGGCAATGTGCCAACCCGCGGGAATCTTGGTGACATGCACATTCTGCGGGGCTGAGCGGGCGTCGACCGGGTACATCAGAATCTGTGCCAGGTTGAGAAATGCATGATGCGGGTTCACCTGAGCACCGAACGGGCCGGCAGAGTCGACGTAGATTTGATATTCGACAATTGCGCCTTGTGCGGCACCTTCAATCTGCCAGAGGCTCTTGTTGAGTTCGTGAACCGGTAGAGATTTTCCGGAGCGATCTTTCGCACGAACCCAGTTGACGAATTGGGCGAAGTCGCGAATCTGATACAGGGCATTCCACACGGGAAGTTGCAGATCACGCTGTTCCGCCCCGGCAGGCAGGACAATTTGCACTTCGACCAGATGTTGTTCGGGAGAAGAGAGCGCGATGGTGTAACCGATTGAGGATGGTGTCTGCGCGAGGGAAAGGGCGGAGAGGCAGAGTAGGAAGATAAGTCCGCACAAAATGCAGCGTCTATTTCGGGCTAAGACCGTCATCGATTCCCCGCCAACTCTCGCAAACGTGCTGGGAGTTTTTCATAAATTCCACCGAAACCGCCGTTGGAAAGAATTGCTACGACGTCTCCGCTGCGCATCTCAGGAGCGACGGTTTGCACGATTGCATCCGCATCGGCGAGAAGCCGCGTCCTGCGCCCATTTCGCTCGACCTCGGCGGCAAGGGCAGGCAACTCGAGGCGTTCATTTTCCGGGACGGCCTCCGAGCGAAAGACACCTGCCACGATGACTTCGTCGGCCTGCGCGAGGCTGTGGGCTAAATCGGTTTGCAGAATGCGGCGGCGCAGCGTGTTCGAACGCGGCTCTAGAATCGCCCACAGGCGCGCGCCGGGATAGCGCGCCCGCAGCGCTTTCAGAGTTCCCGCAATCGCCGTGGGATGATGCGCGAAGTCGTCGATGATGGTGATGCCGTTCACCAGTGCCTTCACTTCAAGGCGCCGCTTCACGCTCTTGAAAGTTTTCAGCGCGGCCGCAATTGCATCTTTGGAAACTCCGGAGGACGCCGCGAGCACGGCAGCAGCGGTGGCATTCCACACGTTGTATTCCCCGGCTAGCGGAAAATCGAGGTCGGCCCATGACTGGCCGTCGTGCAAGACGGTCCATGTGGTGCGCACGGACTCGAAGCGCAGGTTCGTAACTTTCCAGTTTGCGCGCGGGCCAGCGCCATAGCGTTCGACAGGGCAGAAGGCTTTGGCTAGACAGCGCTGCAGGCTTGGACTTTCGGTAGCCCCGCCGGCAACTCCATCGAAGGCGACGATGCGCCCACGACGCGGGATCAGATTCACGAGACGTTTGAAGGCGGTCTCGACTGCATCGAGATCTTTGTAGATATCGGCGTGGTCGAACTCAACTGAGGTCAGAATCACAGAATCGGGGAAGTAGTGCAGGAACTTCGGTCCCTTATCGAAGAACGCAGTGTCGTACTCATCGCCCTCAAGGATGAAATGCTTCCCTGCTCCGAGATGAAAACTGGAGCCAAAATTTTCGGCGATGCCGCCGATGAGGAAAGAAGGATCCAGCCCGGCGGAGTGGAAGATCCAAGCCAGCATGGAAGTTGTAGTGGTCTTGCCATGAGTTCCGGCGACGACGAGAACTTCCTTCCCGCGCAGGAATTCGTCATGCAACAGTTGTGGCAACGAACAGAATGGAATTCGTTGGTCGAGGAGGTGCTCGAGTTCCACGTTGCCACGCGACATCGCGTTACCGACGACGACCAAGTCGGGCCTGGGTTCGAGATTCCTGGCGTCGAATGGCTGCGCCACGGGGATGCCCAGTTCGCGCAGGAAGTCTGACATGGGTGGATAGGCCGCGGCGTCGGAGCCCGTGACGTGAAATCCGCGATGCTCGAGCATGCCCGCCAGCGAAGCCATGGCGGTTCCGCAGATGCCGATCAAGTGTATGTGCTTTTTCTCGTTCATCTTGTTTGTAATTGATCTCGACCCAACGCGTCAGGGCTTGACCGCGGACTCCAATATTTTCAGAGCTGCCTGACCGCTTCGTACTGTCAATTTTGCCCGCACTCCGAATGGAAGTGTAATGTTGCCCGACATGACGTGGCCTGACTTAACGCCGAAGGCGACGGGAACACCCAAATCGCCGATGATCCGAGTGACGATTTCCTGCAGAGTGTAGGCTTGATCTGCGGTTTGGATGCAGTCGCGCATTTCTCCGAAGACGATGCCACGGACATCGTCGAGACACCCGGCCAACTTCAATTGCATCAGCATGCGGTCGATCTGGTAGGGCTTGGCGGCAATATCTTCCAGAAACAGAATGGTGCCGGCCGTCTTGATTTCGTAAAGCGTGCCAAGGGATGCGACCAGGATCGAGAGGCATCCGCCGTATAGAACTCCTTCGCCTTCGCCATCGACCAACCCACTGACAGACGCGCCCATCGGAACATCCCAGGGCGCACCTCCCGACAGAGCGGCGTGCCACGATGCAAGATCTATGCCGTATTCGTGCGCCCAGTCTTTCGCGACCATGGGGCCGTGGAAAACGACGAGGCCGGTCGAATCTGTGAAGCGCGTCAACAACGAGGTGACGTCGCTGTAGCCAACGAAAATCTTGGGATTCGCCCTGACCTTTTCCAGATCGAGAGCTTCGAGCAGATAGTTGGCGCCATAACCGCCCCGCGCGCAAACAATGGCGCGAACGTCATCGCGGACGAACATCTCTTCCAACTCGCGCGCCCTGCGCTCGACCGATCCGGCAAAATAGAGTTTCTGTTGCAGGATCGAGTCGAGATAGAACGGCCGGTAGCCTGCGCTGCGCAACGCGTTGCAGCCTGCTTCCAAGTCCGCCTGCTTCACGTTGCTGGCGGGCGCGACGATGCCGACCGTGTCTCCGACGCGAAGAGCGGGTGGTTTGACGGATTGAAGATCGGATGTAGACATAGGTTTCAGGCTGTCGCCACTGGCGAAACAGCCTCATCAGAGATCAACTCAGGAAGAACTCCCCGCGGCCCACCAGCCGCGCCGGGCCTCGCAGATAAACTTTACTGCCGTTTGTGCGGACAGTCTGCGTTCCGCCGGGCGCCAGGACTTTTACCGGCGACGACGCTCGCCCGATTGCCATGGCCGCGACTGCCGAGGCACACGAACCGGTCCCGGAAGATTGTGTTTCACCAACGCCACGTTCAAAGAAACGCGCCCTGACATCGAACTTGCTGTCGACCGCAACCAGTTCCACGTTTACGCCTCGCTGGAAATAGGGATTGCGCTGGACTTCCGCTGCCAGCGTCTGCCAGTTCGTAGCAAACTCAGGCACGAAAATGACGTAGTGCGGATTGCCCATCGAGACCGGAATACCTCGCACTTCTCCGCCAGACACCTTCAGGACGAGTTCGTTTTCGACCACCGCGTCGCCCATCTCGATTTCAAATTCGTACTCGGAGTCTTGTCGTGAGGTCAGCTGACAAATCTTGGTGCCTGCACCAGTCAGGATCGAAATTCGTTCTTTCCCGAGCTGAGCGCAAACGTAAGCTGCCACACAGCGTGTGCCGTTGCCGGAGATTTCTGCGGCGGAGCCGTCGGCGTTGATCAAGCGGATTTCGACATCGGCGGTGAAGTGTGGAACCATCCACGCGACACCATCGGCGCCCACGCCGTTGTGCCGGTCACAGATTCGACGCGTGAATCCAGCGACATCCTGGGGAGCCAGAGCGCCATCGATCAACAGAAAATCGTTTCCGCAGGCGCTCGCCTTGACGAATGGAATAGTGCGGACTCCGGAGTTCACTCGTGGTCCACCCGGCCAAGCGACGTCACACTCCCCAGAACAGTCGAGGCCTTCAATTGCTGCAGGAGTTGCTTCTGCTCGTGATTGCAGCCTTCGACGTCAAACTGCACGCGGACGTGTTGGCCCGTGCTTCCGGTAAGTGTGTTTTGCATCATGCGGTGATGACTTTCGAGAATGCGGTTGACTTCGTTGCTGATATCTTCGACGCTGGCGCCGGTCACTTCATAACTCGACATCAACAGCTTGATGTTGAATGTCTCTTCGATGTGGCCGAGGGCGAATAGCGACAGGATCACCAGGCCTGTGGCGAACATCGCGGTCAGATACAAGCCGCCGCCCGCGGCCATTCCTACCGAGGCCACGACGAACAGGGTTGCGGCTGTGGTCAGGCCGGTGGTAAGTCCGCGCATATGCAGGATCGAGCCAGCGCCGATGAAGCCGATGCCCGGAATAATTTGCGCCGCAATCCTGGCGGAGTCGGAAGGTACCCCCGCCAGCCTCTGCGAGAGGAGGGTGAACATGGCGGCGCCGAAACAAATGAACATATTGGTGCGCAGTCCCGCGGCGCGGTGCTTGAACTCGCGTTCGAGGCCAATCAGGCCACCCAGAATCGCCGCCAGGATGAGACGTAAGATCGAGGCGCCGACGATTCCACTCGCCATCTCCCCGTGCAGCAAATCGATGAGGTGTTGCCAGTTCATGAGGTCTTACGCCTGCTCGAAGCAGGCTTCCGATGGCCGGATTCTATCATTCGATTTGAATGCTCCAGTGTTACCTCAGTGATTACCGCGCGCGGTACAGGATGACTCGCGCCTGCCCAGTGACATGAATCTCGACGAGTTCGGGAGGATGACGGCCCTGCACGGCTTGCCACACGGCGTCGCCTTCGGAAGCAACCACGAAATCGGCATAGCGCGAGGGATCGGCGAGCGCGTGCTCCCAGAGACCCTGAGGATCCGGCGGCTGTTTCCAGGTGCGGTGATTGCCTTCGTTGATCACTTGCTTGAGCGGGATTCCGGCCTTCTGCACTGCTCCAACGTGGTCCCCCAAGTACATGAGCAAAGTGGAATCGGGCGGCAATTTTTCGAGCCAGATTGCGAGTTGGGCTTCGAGCTGATTGCGGGTGCGCATGTTGATTTGTGCCTCTTGCAGCGAGATCGGCGTGGCGCGCCAAATTGAGGCGTAACTGGTGGAGACGAATGCCAGAAGGGCGAGGACGCATGCGAAGCGCAGTCGCGCCTTCCATCGTTCGTAGCGAACAGAGAGCCAGGCGAGAATTCCGATCGCCGCGGCGAACGCAGGGAGCAGCTGCAACCCATAGCGAACGTTGTAGTGGGTGAACGGCCACCACGCAGGGATAAAGATGGGAACGCCACTGTAGGCCACGGACAACGCATAAAAGGGCAATGGGACGAGCAAAAAGAGCAGCGGCCACGGGGCCGGAGTGGATTTGGGTGTCGCCCCTTTATGGCGCCATGTGGACGCAATGCCCGCAGTCGCTGCAAGCGCGAGGAAAATCCAGGCCCGTTGCAGCCACTCATTTTCTGCCACATTGGCTTCGGCCGATTTCAGAAAATACATTTCAGCCAGAAGAAGATTGCCGCTGCCGGGATGTCCCGGATTGCCGGCGCCCTGCGTTCGGCGTTCGATGGCCTTCGCGGAGTAGGGTCCGGTGGCGAATTCAAGCGGATTGCGATAAACGATTCCGTTATAGGCGAGCCAGAGTGCGGGAGCAGCCGCTGCGATCAAGACAAACTTAAGTGCGGTGGAGCGCCGTATCGTAAATGAGGATCGTTCCTGCCCGGTCGAGCTGCGAACGACTACGCTGAGCAGAATCACGGCGGCCGCCATCGCCACTGCCAGAAACCATCCGTCATAACGAGTGAGGCAAGCGGCGGCGAGACACGCTCCGCACTTCGCAAGAGCGCTCAAGTCTCCGCGCATAGATTCGCTGAAATAAACCACTGCCCAAATAAAGAAGGCGAGATATAGCGACTCGCCCATGGCCGTGGTCTGCAGGTAGATCAGATTCGGATTCGCGGCGAAGACCAGCGCCGCCGCCCACGCGGCCACTCGCGCCGCACCGTCCGGTTCAAGACCGCGAGCGAGGGCGCCTCGAACCAGCCGAAACATCCCGATCACGCCAAACACGTAGGCCACCATCGATGGAATCGAACCGCCGACGCCTCGCTGCCACATCTCGCGGGAAAGCAGAAAAGGAATCATCAGCAGATGCGGCAGTGGCAGCCACACGGTTCCGAGTTGCAGAAGACCGGGAGTTTTCGAATCGAAGACGCGGCGGGCAATGTTCATGTGAGCAATCGCGTCGCCGTAGAGCAGGACTTCGCCGCGCTGGAAGTAGAACAGAAACGAAAATACGGAAACGCAGGTCGCGAGCCAGGCCAGCAGCCGCACCTCGGAATCCCAAGGGGAGCTCTCTGGCGCGTTCTTGATTTTCCTTGGCATCTGAGGCTGGGTACAGAGTGTTTCACAAACCAAGGATTGCGCAAGTCGGGAGGTTGGCCTCAGCGGCTAAAGCCGGCACCGATTTCATACGATTCGCGCGGCCCTGGAAAGGGCCGCTCTTCCACGGTTGCGCACGAATTTGTGGTTTTTCCGCAACCCCCGGGCTGGCTGCGACCCTCTTATTCCAAGCCTGTCGCGGCTCTCGGTGCAGACTACTCGAGATGCGTGAGTTCGCGAAAGATCTGAAAGCGCGCGTCGATCTCTTCACGGCTCAGCGATTGCAAGCGTTCGGTACCGAAGCGCTCGACCGCGAATGATCCCATGACGCCGCCGTAAAACAAGGCACGCTTCAGGACTTCGCGGTTCAATTCTTTTTGCGACGCCAGGTAGCCCATAAATCCACCGGCAAAAGAATCGCCTGCTCCCGTAGGATCTTTCACTTCCTCAATCGGGAGCGCCGGAGCGCGGAACGGATGGTGACCGATGCCGAACGCGCCATCGCGGAAGAAGATTGTGGCGCCATATTCACCGTGTTTGATGACCAGCGCCTGCGGACCCATGGCTAGCACTTTGTTCGCGGCGCGCGGCAGGTTTGTCTCGTTGGCCAGCATTTTCGCTTCGGTGTCGTTAATCAAGAGGACATTGACAAGCTTTAAAGTCTCGGTGAGTTCCTTAAGCGAGCCTTTGATCCAGTAGTTCATAGTGTCGCACCCAGTCAGGCGGACACCGTGCATCTTGCGCCGTACATCGGCCTGCAAGGTTGGCTGGATATTGGCCAGAAAGAGGAACTCGGTGTCCTCGTACTCCTTCGGAATGCGAGGCTGAAAGGTCTCAAAGACGTTCAGGTCGGTGAAGTTCGTCTTCGCTTCGTTGAGGTTGTCGGTATAAGAACCGCCCCAACGGAAGGTCTTGCCGTTGGCGCGTTCCAGGCCGCGAGTATCGATGCTGTGCTGGTGAAAGACTTTTTCCTGGTCAGGTCCGAAGTCTTCACCGACCACGGCCACGACCCGCACCTGGGTGAAGTAACTGGCGGCGAGTGAGAAGTAGGTCGCGGCGCCACCGAGAATATTCTTGACGCTGCCCGAGGGTGAGGTGACATCGTCAAACGCAACGGAACCGACTACTAGAATGCTCATTGTGGATATTGTTCCTTCTTAGTTATGGAGTGTCAGCCGATGCATGAAGGGGCGTCGACCACGAAGGGCACGAAGGCTCACGAAGGAAAACCTCATTTCATTTCGCCTTCCCCAGGTACTTTCCCAGAATCAGCTTTAATTTTTTCTTCGTTGCGGCGGGGATCTTTTTGGGATCGGTCAGAATCGCGTGGGCGAGCGCCGATCCGCATTTGCAGGAGCGACTGTGTGGCATGGCCGCCACCGTCTCTCGGACGACTTTCGCAGCGTTCTCTGCGTTCTTGAGCAGCACCGCGAGAATCTGATCGACCGTCACTGAATCGTGATGCGGATGCCAGCAATCATAGTCGGTCACCATGGCGACCGTCACATAACAAAGTTCCGCTTCGCGTGCCAGCTTCGCTTCCTGCAGATTGGTCATGCCGATCACGTCCATGCCCAAGTTGCGGTAGACGTTTGACTCGGCCTTCGTAGAAAACTGCGGGCCCTCCATGCAGAGGTACGTTCCGCTCCGCTTGCCTACGACACCAACTTTCTTGCAGGCGGATTCAACTACACCGGCAAGTTCGCCGCAAATGGGGTCGGCAAAGGCGATGTGCGCCACCACACCGTTGCCGAAGAATGTGTCGACGCGATGGCGGGTGCGATCGAAAAACTGATCGGGGATCACGAAGTCCA
Organism: uncultured Acidobacteriaceae bacterium; assembly: GCA_963706645.1. Lineage (GTDB taxonomy): Bacteria > Acidobacteriota > Terriglobia > Terriglobales > Acidobacteriaceae > Sulfotelmatobacter. The sequence continues at coordinate 53,419 of CAVPNR010000051.1, read as the reverse complement.
GTGGCTTATGTTCTTCCTTCAGCGACCCTACGGCGGAGATCGATACGATGCGCTCAACTCCGAGCTGTTTGAAACCGTGAATGTTGGCGCGGAAATTCAGTTGGCTGGGCAGGATACGATGGCCGCGGGCGTGGCGGGCCAGGAATGCCACTTTGCGGCCCTCGAGGGTGCCGCACACATAGGCGTCGGAAGGCGCGCCGAACGGCGTCTTCACGCGCACTTCTTTTACTCTGGTCAGTCCGGGCATAGCATACAGCCCGCTGCCGCCGATAATTCCGATTTCCGCCTGTGCCAATCACCCTCCAGAAGGACTGCACGATGAGCAAGTCAAACTCGTGATTATACAGGACGAGAATCGTTGGAATGCCCCGGGAAAGCCGCACCGCGACTGGCGCTACAATTCAGAATATGAGGATTTGTGCTGTCATCTGCGCGCTGTTCTTGCTGTGCAGTCTCGTCCGGGCGCAGGACAAAACCGCGCCTCAGTCAGAACCGACTTCGGTGACCGTCCCCGCCTCCGTCGATCACAACCGCGTCGTGATCAATGCCGACGTGCAACTGCCCGACGGCTCGAGTCAGCGCGTGCCCGTCTGGGTCGATAACGGCAATCCCGATCTCTACTTATCGCGCCGCGTGGCCGGTCTGCTGGGGCTGGCAGTCAGTTGCAACGATAAGGAGTGCTCATCGCCTGCACCGCGCGAGATGTTCGTCGGCGGGATGAAGATCCCACTCGCGGGCGTGAAGGAGGCGAAAATTCCCTTGAAGCCGGTGAATGCGGCTTCAGTGCTGGCTCCCGGCATGAGCGCCGAGGTCAGTTTGCCGTCGAGCATCTTGCGCCACTACGACGTGTTGGTCGACTTCCCGGGGCACAAGTTTTCGATCGGCGCGCCGGGCACCCTTCATTTTCGCGGATCCAGCGGAAAGGTTCAGATCAACGCGAAGAATGGGCTGATCCAGATTCCGAGCCAGATCGAGAACAAAAAATACAATCTCGCGCTCGACCTGGGCGCCAGCATCAGTTTTCTCTCCGGTGAGGTATTCGACAAGCTGGCAAGTGCACATCCAGATTGGCCGCACATGACCGGCGCGGTGGGATCGGCCAACATGTGGGGCCTAGACGAAGAGGCAAAGTGGAAGGTGATGCGCGTGGACCGAGTGCAGTTCGGACCGCTGTTCCTCGCTAACGTACCTTTTGTCGACTTTCCGAAAGACAGAATGGACTTCTTCGAGAAGCGAGCGGGCATTCCGACCGTGGGCTTGATCGGCGCGGACGCCCTGCTCAATTACCGGGTGGGACTCGACTATGCTCGCTCGGTAGTCTATTTCGAATTTGGCCGAACGTTCAGCTTTCCGGATTTTGATGTCATCGGACTCACGTTGCGGCCTGAGGACGACGGCCGATTTACGATCCTCGGCGTCGCAGACATCGACGAAAAACCTTCCGTCTCCGAAGGAGCAGACGGAGTCCAGGCAGGGGATCATCTGATTGCAATCGACGGCATTCCGGTGCACGGGTCGACCATGGGACAGGTGTGGGCTGGGCTGGGAGGCACACCGGGGCAAGAACGGAAGTTAACGATTGAGCGCGCGGGCACGGACTTCACGGTGAACGCAACCGTCCAGCATTTTCTGGCGGAATTACCGGACGAGAAGGACAGGAAGAAAAAGAAGTAGCGATTCCTTCACTGGTTTGCGGCGGGCAGAGTTGCTCCGAATACCTCCTTCTCCAGCGTTGCCGTCGTGGCCGCGTCCAGGCTCTCGCTGACGAACACCGTGTCGCCCTGCTCTTCAATCACGACCGGGCCGTCTTCTGTGGCCCAGGTGTGGCGGCCTTTCAGTCGATCGATCTTGGAATCGTCAGTCTGCGCGGCCTGATTCGGAATGGGATCGCCCGCGCCTTCCACTTTCTTGTAACGCTGTTTCAGCGATTGTGCGTAGATCTCGGCAAACTCCGCGGCCTTGTCGGCGCTGGACCAACGCGAAACGTACAGCAGGCCGAGAGGCGCGCTCACTACCACGTCGGAATGAGGATCGGGCTTGGGCTTCGCAGCATAGTAGTATCCGCCACGCCATTCCGGATACATCTTCTTTGATAATGGCTTCCCCGCGTATTGCTCGATCAGCACGGCCACGTCAAACTCGCCCATCGCACCGATGTCGAACTTCTGATAGTCCTTGAAGTCGTGTTTGAAGTCGGGCACGTGCATGGGCTCAATTTTTTCGCCGGACAAATATGTCTCCGGTTCCATGATCTGGCGGGTAGTGTGTGGAGGATTCTGCAGCACGCCGGCGAATGCCTTTTCCTTTCCTCCGTTTTGCATCACCTTCACCACGAACTGCATGCCGTAACTGTAGGGGAAGGTGAGCGACTCTTTCATGAAGATGGGCGCTTCGTTGAACACTTTCGTGCCAGGCGTACCCGTCAGAGTCTCCTCGACCATGGCGTCGACCAGAACCGGGGAATCCGTAATCGTGTGTCCAGTCGGAGCAATGGCATATTGAAACATCATGGCCTGGGCCTGGCCTTCGATGACCGCCTCGCGGGCGTCGTCCATCTCGTCGTTTTCAATATCGGCGGGAGTCGGGTCTTTTTTTATTTCGCCGAGATCCTTCTCCCCTCGCTTCATCCACTTCTGCATCCCCACCGCCTGGTCCTGAAGCGCGTGGGTCAACTCGTGCGCCATGACCGGCTCCTGCTCTTCCATGGGTACCCAGTCGAGCAGATTCACAGTCTTTGTTTTGGGATCGTAGTAGCCGGCAACTTCCTCGCGCAGCAGAGCAACCAGAAATGTTTCCAGATTGAAGTCGCGCGGCAGTAAGCCAAACTTTTTCAATACGAGTTCCGAACGGCGCAGGCGCTTGGTGTCTTCGTCATTGAGATGCTTCGTCAGGAAGGAGACGACTTCATCGCGGCTGGTCAGCTTGCGCTTGATTTCCCTCTTGATGGGAAGACCAGTCTGTTTGCTGTCGAATTCGAGAATTTCGTCGACGGAGTGAAACAGTTCCTCGGCCTGGCGGGGGGTAATCTTGACTTCATCCTTGGGGGGTTCTTCCTTCGGAGGAGAAGGCTTCGTCGTTTCCTGCGAGGGCGGGGCCGGCTGGGATGTTTGATCCTGCTGCTTGTTGGCGGGCGGGCCGTCCTGAGTGCGTGCGAAATTGGGCGCGAACATCGCCGCAACCAGTACAACCGCAGAAAGCCACCAACCAATGCCTGAAGAATGCTCTTTAGTCTTATTCATTGAGATTGAGTTTATACGTTTCCGTATACTTTTCCCTCATGACCGCCAAGCCCGTCAATCTGTGGACTTCGACCGACCATGCCCGCGACTATCTGGAACGCGCGGACTCCATTTCCCATCGCGGCAAGGGGGAGTCGGCGCTGCTTGAGTTCATTCCGTCGACCACGCGCCGCATTCTCGACCTGGGCACTGGCGACGGGCGCCTGTTGGCTGTGGTCCGAAGGGAATTGTTTCGTGAAGAATTGGCTCAGCGCGTGCACCCTGACCTCGAGGCAGTGGGCATCGATTTTTCTCCCGCGATGTTGGATGCGGTTCGCAAGCGCTTCGCTGGGCGATCTTCTGTTAGCGTGGTCGCTCACAACATGGACGAACCGTTGCCGGCGCTGGGCAGTTTCGATGCCGTCATCTCCAGCTTTGCGATTCATCATCTCGTCCACGAGCGCAAGCGAGGGCTGTATGCGGAGATTCACGGCTTGTTGAATTCCGGCGGCGCGTTCTGCAATCTGGAGCATGTGGCCTCGCCAACCGCTCGGCTGCACGAAGAGTTTCTGACGCGTATCGGATTCACGGTCGAGACCGAAGATCCGTCGAACAAGCTGTTAGACGTGGAAACACAGCTGGGATGGTTACGGGATATCGGGTTTGTGGATGTGGATTGCACGTGGAAGTGGCGGGAGTTGGCGCTGCTGGTGGGACGGCGGCCTTGAAATCGTATCTGTCATCCTGAGCGCAGCATGGGCGTATCCGAAGGACAGGCCCATGCGTAGTCGAAGGATCCCTATTGCACAACCTCTCTTTCGGATCGCCCCAAGTCCAGGCCATCGAGCACCGGAGAAATTCCCTCTCAGATCAACGGAAGCCCTCGCGTGGTAGGGATCCTTCGACTGCGCATGACGATTCGCATTCGCGAATCGTCATGCTCCGCTCAGGATGACAACTACGTGCGACTGACCTGTTGAGCCACCCATTGCCCTGCTTCCTTCGTCCCCAGCTTGCCCCCAATATCCTGCGTAGTCTTCTTCTGGCGGACGGCTTCGAGCACCGCTGTTTCAATCTTCGCTGATTCCGTGGCCATCCCCAGATGAGCAAGCATCATGGCCGCTGTCAGGATCGCGCCGAAAGGATTCGCCATGTTCTTGCCAGCGATCGGCGGGGCGGAGCCGTGGACCGGCTCAAACATCGACGTCTTCCCCGGATGGATGTTGCCGCTGGCGGCCATCCCGAGCCCGCCCTGGAGGCCCGCAGCCAGGTCGGTGATGATGTCGCCGAACATGTTGTTGGTGACGATGACGTCGAACTGGCGCGGATCGCGCGCCATCTGCATGCAGAGTGCGTCGACATACATGTGCTGCGCGGTGATCTGCGGATACTCGCCGCCGACTTCCTTGAAGACGCGCTGCCACAGGCCTCCGGCGTGAGTCATGGCGTTCGACTTGTCGCACATCAGAACTTTGTTGCGCGGCGAGCCGTCGAGCTTGGTGTGGCGCTCGCAATATTGGAAGGCGTAGCGGATGATGCGCTCGACGCCTTTGCGCGTGTTGATGTCTTCTTGCGTAGCAATCTCATCGGCTGTGCCCTGCTTGAAAACACCGCCGGCGTCGGTGTAGACGCCTTCCGTATTTTCGCGGAGCACGACGAAGTCCACGTCTTTGGGTTCGACCCCCTTCAGCGGACATAGCGCGGCATCGAGCAGTCGCACCGGGCGAACGTTCGCGTAGAGATCCATTTTGAAGCGCATGCCGAGAAGAATCTCTTTGGCGTGGATGTTGGTCTTCACCCGCGGATCGCCAAAAGCGCCGACCAGGATGGCGTCGAAGTCGCGGCCCAGCATGCTAAAGCCATCGGGAGGAACCGTGACCTGGTCGCGAAGGTAGCGATCGGCGCCCCAGTCGAACTCGGTCAGGGCAACAGCGGCGCCTGACGCCTGAATCACCTTCACGGCCTGGGGAATAACTTCCTTGCCGATGCCGTCGCCGGGAATCACGGCAATGCGCTTTTTCCTAACCTCTAGCGTGGGTCCTGGGGTTTGCTCTTTTGAGTCCACGGCAGGAAAGTTAACACAATCGCTATAATCGAACTACCGGTATGGGGCTTACTGCACTCCAAACTCAGAGCAACGCTCATGGCGAAGGATTAGGCGCCGCCGACGTCGGCGAGTATCGCGGCGCGACTACGGCGGCGCGCTTCAAGGATCCGCAGGCAGAGTTTGAAGCGCTCCGCAACGGCTGCGGAGTCTATGATCTCGGATTTCGGGCCAAGATTTCGCTTACGGGCAGCGATCGCGTGCGCTGGCTGAACGGGATGGTTACGAACAATATCCGCGACCTGGCCGCGGGGGCGGGCGTTTACGCCTTTCTGCTAAACCCGCAGGGGCACATTCTTGGCGACCTCTATGCTTACAATCGCGGAGAGTCGATCACGGTCGACACCGATTCAGGCCAGGCCGGGAAGATTCTGGCGACGTTCGACCACTACATCATCATGGACGACGTTGAAGTGACGAATCTCAGCGAGCAGTTGACCGTGTTGGGAATTGCCGGACCCAAGGCTCGTGAGGTACTGGAAGCGGCCGGATTTGCTATTCCTGAGATGCAGTCGTTGCAGGTTCAATCTGTGAAGTGGCAAGGTGCAGAGTGCTCGCTGGTGCGCGGCGAGGATGCGGAACACCGCTCCTACGAGATATGGCTGGAACCTTCCAGCGTGAAACAACTCTGGGACGCTTTGGTGGCTGCTGGCGCCGCGCCCGTGGGCTCCGAGGCACTGGAGTTGCAGCGCATCGTCACGGGGATCCCGCGCTATGGGGTGGATCTCCGCGAGCGCGACCTGCCGCAGGAGACCGAGCAGGCGCGCGCTTTGAACTTCAACAAGGGGTGCTACGTTGGGCAGGAAATCGTAGAGCGCATTCGCTCGCGCGGTGCGGTGCATCGCAAGTTCACCGGATTTGTCGCCGACGCTGGCCAGCCGGTCGCGGCCGCGTCCAAGATCGTTGCTGGGGGCAAAGAAGTTGGAGAAATTACCAGTGCTGCTTCCCTGCGATTCGCCGGCCACGAGAAGACCGTGGCCCTGGGATATATCCGGCGGGAAGTGGGAGTGCCGGGCCGCGAGGTTATGATTGGCACAGCCAAGGCGACCGTCGCGCAGTTGCCCGTGACCGATAGCGCACTACGGCAGGACGAGAGTTCGCTGGAGCAGCGCCCCGCGTAACGAAAAGATTTTGACCGCAGAGGTCGCAGAGGAAATCGCGAAGGGCGCATAGAAAATCGGGCGCTCTCATTAAGGAAAGGGTCTATGGCAGAGAAGAAACACGAGCAATCTGGCTTCAAAGTAACAGACCGGCGTCTGTTCAATTCGGAGGGCGAGTTGCGTGCCGAAGTTCCCGAGGAAGTTGAAGCGCCCAAAGCAGCGGCGCCTCCTGCACCTCAACCTGCAGCGCCCGCGGAGAAGGCTGCCGCACCTACGGCCGTAGACGCCGGCGGAGTAGACACCGGCGCGGCACCGGATCGTGAAATGCCGCCACCACCCACCAATGCCGAGCAGGAGGCGCAAGCCGCCGCCTACAAGCAGTCGTCGAAGGATCTCGATGCGCAGGTGGAACTGAGCGGGCATTCCGCCAAGGACTTCGAGGTCACCTTCGAGCGCTTCATGGCTTCGCTCTATATGACAGCGATGATGCAGTTGGGATTGATGCGGCAGCAGGGCGGGCAACCGCAGATCGACATCATCGGAGCGCGCCAGACCATCGACACGCTCAGCTTGATCGCGGAAAAAACCAAAGGCAATCTGACCGCTGCAGAAGAGAATTTCCTGCAAAACAGCCTGTATGAATTGCGCATGGCCTATGTCGAAGTAACCAACGCGCTGGCTCGGCCGCCTCAGGCCGGTCCTGCCACCGGAACTGGCGGAAGATGAAAGCAACCCTGACCGTGCTGGGCAGTGGGACTTCGATGGGCGTCCCCACGCTGGGATGCGATTGCGCCGTGTGTCATTCAGCCGATCCACGCGACCGACGGACGCGTCCCTCGATCATGTTGGAGTACGACGGCAAAGTCGTGCTGATCGATACGACTCCAGATTTTTACGCGCAGGCGGTGCGCGAAAACATTACGCGCGTTGACGCGGTGCTCTACACCCACACGCACGCCGACCACATTCTCGGCATTGACGACCTGCGGCCTCTCAGCTACCGGCACAAGCCCGACAAGTTGCCGCTCTACGCCCGGCCCGATGCGGCGGCATTTCTGCGCAAGATGTTCAGCTACATTTTCGAGGCCGACTACAAGTACGGCGGCCTGCCTCTACTGGAACTTCGTCCGATCGACGGACCGGTGGATATCTTCGGAGTGCAGTTCGAGCCAATCATCCTGATCCACGGTGAAACGCAGATCTACGGCTACCGGTTTGGCTCGGGAGCATACCTGACCGACCACAGCGAGATTCCGGAATCGTCGCTGCATCAACTGGAGGGGCTCGACATTTTGTTTCTGGATGCGCTGCGGCATAAGCCTCATCCGACCCACTCGACCGTCAAGAATTCGCTGGCGATTGTCGACCGGTTGAAACCGAAGCGGGCCTTCTTCACGCACATTTGCCACGATCTGGCGCACGAGGAGACGAACGCTTCCCTGCCGCGGCATGTGCGGTTGTCGCATGATGGAATGAAACTGGAGTTTGAGATTTGATTTCTGATTGCAATTCTTAGCTGCTGATTGTTAATTGATGGCTAGAAAGACGACGATTCGCCGCTACAGCTATGGCTTTCTAATTGACAATCAAGAATCAACAATCAGTAATTGACCGGGCGTTCGGCACCCTCATAACCGCACTTCATGGAAGTTTTCCACAAACTCGAGGACGTGCCTGCAGACTTCGGACCTGCTTTGGTCAGCGTCGGCAATTTTGATGGTGTGCACCGGGCGCATGCGCACGTTTTGCGGGAGATCGTTTCTCGCGCGCGAGCCAGCGGCGGCAAGGCCGTTGCGGTCACATTTGAACCGCATCCCACGCGAATTCTGCGGCCCGAGGCCGGGCTCAAGCTTCTGACGCCCACTCCCGAAAAGTTGCGCTGGCTGGAGGGCACGGGAGTCGATGCCGTGCTGCTACTGCCTTTTGGGCGAGATCTTTCGCTCATGACGCCGCGGCAATTTGCCGAGCGCATTCTGAAGAAAAAGCTGCACGTCCGCGAGGTGCACGAAGGCTTCAACTTCCGCTTTGGACATAAGGCCGCCGGCGACATGAACCTGCTGGCGGAATTCGGACGCGAGATGGGATTCGAGGTCAAGGTCTATCCCGAGATGACGTTGCGGGGTGAAACCGTGTCGAGCAGCCAGATTCGAAAGCTGGTGGCTGCCGGCCGCGTGAGCCGGGCGCGACATCTGCTGGCGCGCCCGTTCTGCATCCTAAGCACACCGGGGCGCGGGCGCGGCTACGGATCGAAGTACACTGTGCCCACCATCAATCTGGCACGCTATGAAGAACTGGTGCCGAAAGACGGCGTTTACATCACGTGGACGCGCGTGGGTTCGGAGCGCTTCGATTCAGTGACGAATGTGGGCAATCGCCCGACGTTCGGATCGGATTCCTTTGCCATTGAAACGCATTTGCTGAATTTCCATCCGATTGAACTGCTGCCCGAGTCGGAGGTGGAGATCTGTTTTCTCGAGCGCCTGCGGGACGAAATTAAATTCCCGTCCGTCGACGCTCTCCGCGAGCAGATTGCACGCGACGTGAAAAAGGCGCGGCGCTATTTTCATTTGCTGCGACGAGCCAGAGGAGCGGCCTACTCCTCGACTTAGTGAGGCAAATAGCCAAATTCCATGGGGAGCTTGCCGTCGACGTGCACCACGTTGACGCTGTTATCAATGGAGTGGACCTCGACGAAGCCGATCGCACCCGGCTCGGCTTGCACCTCTTTGAGCACGTCCGCGTCGCTATCCACAAACAGGATCGAATCTTTGTGCGCACTGATAAAGCTCCTCCACTCCGGAGCGGACATCTTGTTCAGCCGTGCAAGAGTCTCGGACTCTCCGGCAGAAGCTTTGTGCAGCACGAGAACGATGTTCTTCCCATCAGGCCACTTTTTGATTTCTCCGCGAATAATTTTCGCCAGGTGCGCGGAGGTGAGGTTTTCGACCGCATTGTCCTTGTTGACGACCACAGCGGTGTGGTGCGCCAAACAAGGTGTAAGGCACGCAGAAAGAAATACGAGCGTGTAAATCGCGGAGCGGACTCTCATCGCCTGAACCTCAAAAGATGTTTTTAGGGGACGCCCTAAGCCTAGCGAATCACCCTCAGACAGGTTGTCAAAAAGAAGTAAACCCACGCACCGAAGTAATCAGGGGTAACCGCCCGAAATCGAGTTCGCGCGAACGATTCTGCCAGAATCAGCGCAGGTCGGGATTTTAGAGGAGAGCTCTCAGTCAAGTTGCGTTCTAATCAATAGGGTCGATTACAACTGATTCTCGCTCCATCGCGCCCCGCCCCGGCAACTGCACGATCACAATCGCCGCCAGCACCAACACGATCCCCAGCGTCTGCACAGGCCGCAGGCCCTCCCCCAACAGCGCGGCCGCCAGAAGAATTGAGAAGACCGGCTCCAGGCAACTGGCGATGATGGCGCGCGTGGGCTCGAGATGTTGCAGGCCGAGAAAGTAAAGCGAGAACGATCCCAGCACCGAGATCATCGAGAAGATGAACAGGAATCCCCACTGCGCAGGCGAATAATGTGCGGCGACCACCTTCCACGGAGGGTTTACAAACAGCCAGAACACCGCAGCGGAGGTCAGTGTCCAGACCAGGACGCGCCAGCGGTCGTAGCGGGCCAGTAGACGGTGTCCTCCGACGTTGTAGAACGCGAACGAGAATGATGCGAGCAGTGCGGCAAGGAATCCGAAGGACTCGAGATGAAGCGCAGGCGCGGATTTCCCGCCGACGATTCCGATGGTCAGAGCAATCCCAGCAATGGCGACCCCTACCGCGGCAACTTTTTGCAGAGAGAGTTTTTGCTGCCGGCGAGCAACCACGTACAGCAAAACCCACACCGGCGCGGTATATTGCACGATGATTGCGATGGCGACGCTCGTTTTCTGAATGGCCACGTAATAGAAGTAATTCGACGCGGCTACGCCGAACACTCCGAGCACGAGGCATTGGATCAGATCGGGCTTAGGCAGCTTGATGCGCTGCCACCCGCGCCATCCCACTAATAGTGGCAAGAGTACGAGCAGCGAGAAGGACGTTCGCGTCTGCGATAGGATCAGCGGATCGATGGGATGCAGCGCCTCTCCCGCGAGCGCGAGTTTCCCGGTGAAAACGGCGCGGCCGAGTGCGGCGGAGACTCCCCACAGAAACGCGGCGGCCCCGATGAAGAAATATCCACGCAGGGGGTGCGGAATTTTGCTGGAATCGGCAGAGTTCAGGATTCAGTCACCGAATCCGATGATGGAGCCGGATCGAGCAACTGGTCAAGGCGTACGGGATCAAAGCCGACAATCACTTCCGTTGTCTCTCCAGAGATGACGACCAGCGTTGGAGTTTCGGTACTGTCGAGTTGCTCAGTCATTTCGCGGCGGGCTTCTCGGTCGGTGCTGATGTCGCGCTCTTCGAACGAGACTTCCTTGGCCTCGAGGAACATTCTCATCAGTTCGCAAGAGAGGCAGCCGGGTTGGGTGAAGAACAGAATGCGAATCGACGTCATCACTCCACCACTTCGATCTTAGACGTAATCTTGGCCGTCTTCTCCAGCATGGCAGAGACCGAGCAATATTTTTCTTTCGATAAGCGGACCGCGTCTTCCACCGCCTTGCGCGAGACCTTGCCAACGATCCGATAGACGAGGTTGATTTCCATATACACCGCCGGATAGCCCGCCGCCCGCTCACCACTCGCGGTGACCTCCAGGCTGATGAACGGCTCCCGTTTCTTCCGCAGAATTCCGACCACGTCCGACGCGGTGCACCCACACAGCGCGATGAGCACCAGTTCCATCGGGGTGTTGGCAGTCTTCTCGGCCGCGGTGTCCATCACCATGGCGTGGCGCGAACTGGCCTCACCAATGTAACGCTCTTTGTCCGTCCAGATTGCCTTCGCGGTGATCATTGTCCTGCTATCTCCTGTTATCGGTGCTGGGTTCGGGATGTATCAAAACGCGAAACAGTTCTGGCGCATCCTGTTTGAAGCGGATTTCCAATTCCGTCTGAATATCGTGTACTCGGGCTAACGAGAGATCATCCGACAACGTGCAATGGCACGAGAGGTACATGCGCCCGCGCACCCGCTTGATAACGAATTCGTGGACATCGAGAACCTCGGGAAACTGCGATGCTACGGCTTTCAGCCGATGTTCGAGTTCCGCGTCGCTGAACACCTCTTCCGGCTTTTCGATGGTTGCCGGCTCGCTCTCGATGTGCGTAAGGATGTCGGAAATTTCTGGGACATCGCGGCGCATGTCCGCTTCGAGTTCCGTCACTTGATCGTGGGCATCCTTGAGCGACATGCGCTCATCGAGTTCGACGTGCTGTTCGACGTGCAGCTGGCCGGCGAGATCCTGAACACTGATGTCGTGGACGTTAAGGTTCCTGTGTGTGGCCACGGCCCGAATGCGATCGAAGATATTCTCCGAACCTTGCGCGCGCGGAAGCGGCTGCACTGTGACGTCGGCGTCGGGGAGAATCTTGCGCACCGCCTCGGTGACGGAGGCGGCCAGCTGGCCTGAACGCTGGAAGGTCACGGTGCGCGCGAGACCGACAGCGAGATCGGCGAAATACCGGTTCCCCGCGCGGCGGATGCGGATACGATCGACTTCGAGCACGCCGTCGACGTGCAAAACCGCGTCGTAGATCTTGGATCGCACTCCCGGCGGAGCGGCGTCCAGCAAAGCGTCAATGGTGCGGCGGGCCAGGCGCCAGCTCACCGAAACCACAACGCCAGCCACGAACAGAGCGGCGATAGGATCGGAATCACGCAGCCAATCCACACGATAGGCGCGGCCAATGAGAACGAGCGCCAACCCCAGCACTACTACCCCGGCAGACCAAATGTCGGTGGAGAAATGCAGCGCGTCGGCCTCGAGAGCCTGGCTGTCGTACTTGCGGGCAATGCGACCCAGAGCGCGCGAGCGCCACCAATCGACTCCCATTGAGAACAACATCACCGCAAATGCAGCCATGGAGGGTTCGATGTCGATCCGGCGAAAGAACAGGCGCAGTACAGCTTCATAGATGATCCAAGCACAGGTCAAAAGAAGCAGGCCGGTCTCGACAAATGCCGAGAAATTTTCCACCTTGCCATGGCCGTACTGATGGTCCGCATCGGCGGGCTTGTCGGAGACGCCTACCGAGAAAAACGTGAGGAGAGAGGCAATCAGGTCGAGGCCGGAGTGCGCCGCTTCCGAGAGAATGCCCAAGCTTCCGGTGCTGAATCCGACCGCAACCTTCAGGGCAGTAATCACCACTGCTGCCACCACGGAGTTCCCCGCCGCCGCGCGCTTCTCGCTGCGCATCAAATCAGACGAGGAAATGGCCGGACTTCCCGACATGCAGGAATTATCGCCGCTGCCAGTGGAAAGCGCCAAGCAAATCGCGGCTGCCACTACGAGGCGCATCAGCGCCGGGAGAACAATCTTCGGCAATCCAATGCGGACCTGCACACAGGGCAAAAATGGCCTCTTGTGCTAGGATTTGATGCTTAGCATTTTCAACTTTCTGATGGACCAATCCTGGAGGAAATGACTTATGGGTAAGAGTTGGCTGATGTGTGTTTTGTTGGGGACGCTGGCCTGGGGACAAGCCGCCCCGAACGCCCCTCCCTCGCCGCAGCCTGCCCAGGCGCCGGCGGATACTTCTGCCTCGGTTCCGGCCGACGCGGCGGTAATCACGGTGATCGGCGTATGTCCGGCCCAGCCGAAAACGACAGCGGCCAAAGGAACGGCGGTGAAACCCGCCACGGCTACCGCGAAGGCTCCGGAGATGAAAACTCCGGCGGCCGACTGTAAGACCGTCATCACCAAGGCCCAGTTTGAAAAGCTGGCCAGCGCGGTGGCGCCGAACGTAACGCCGCAAGTAAAGAGGCAACTCGCCGGCGTCCTGCCACGCTTCATCGGGATGTCGAGCGAAGCGAAGAAGGAAGGTCTGGATAAGACCGACCAGTTCAAGCAAACCGTCGAGTTCGCCAAGATGCAGATCCTGACTACAGAACTGCAGCGCAAGATTCAGGAGCAGGCGGCAAACATTCCACCTGCAGAAATCGAAACATATTACAAGGATCACGCGGAGACGTTTGAGCAATTCAACCTGGATCGTTTGTTTGTGCCTCGCACCAAGCAGCCGGATGCCGAATCCAAAGAAGAAGAAGAAAAAGAAAAAGACGAAAAGCTGAGCGACGAAGCCAAGAAGGCTAAGGAAGCGGAGGACAAGGCAAAGGCTGAGGAAGCCGAGCAGGCAATGACCAAGCTCGCCGAGAGCCTGCGGGCGCGGGCTGCGGCGGGAGAGGATATCGCCAAGCTACAGAAAGAAGCCTTCGAAGCGGCCGGAATGAAGATCGAATCTCCCACAGTGAATCTGCCCAGCGTGCGCCGCACGGGGCTGCCTCCCGGGCATGCTGCCGTGTTCGAATTGAAAGTGGGCGAAGTCTCGCAAGTCATCAGCGATTCCGGCGGGCATTATATTTACAAGCTGAACAGCAAAGACCACCTGACGCTCGAGCAGGCAACGAACGAAATCCATAGCAAGTTGCAAAACGACCGAACGCGCGAAATGATGGAGAAGGTGAACAGCTCGTACAAGGCGGAAACCAACGACGCGTACTTTGGTCCGGGCGGAGTGGGTCCTGCGCCACCGCCGCGGCTTCCGCATCCGCGGCAGATGCCTCAGAGCGCGCCGCCAGCTCAGCCCCAAACCGCGCCTCCGGCACAACCTCAGGCTGCGAAACCGAACTGATGGCCAAACCTGTCGTCGTCGTAACCGGCATATCGGGCAATCTGGGCTCCAGGCTGCTGCCGTTGCTGGGGAGCTATTCGGTGATTGGGGTGGACGTCAGTCCACCCCGCACCGATTCCGAGTTGCAGTTCGAGAGCCTGGACCTCGGGCAGGAATCCTCGACCCGGCCGTTGTACGAACTGCTGCGCGATACGCACGCCTACGCCGTGATTCACCTCGCGTTTGTCATCGATCCCGTACGCACTGGGGTAGTCGATGTTGAGCGAATGTGGCAAATCAATGTGGCAGGCACGGCGCGCGTGATGGAAGCGATCACCGAGGCCAATCGCACGACCGACGACGGAGTCAAGCAGTTCATCTTTCCGAGCAGCGTCTCCGCATATGGCTCCAGTCTGCCGGCTCCCGCGACGGAAGAATCGGTGCTGGCGGCGCACACCCTGCCCTACGCGATCCACAAAAAGCAGTCAGATGAAGTGGTGCAAACGCGGTCGCATGCGCTGCGGGGATGCAGCGCCTATATTTTGCGTCCTCACATTTTTGCCGGCGCGAGTGTCGAGAACTACCTGATGGGAGCCTTCCGCGGAACGCCCAACGGGAAGAGCGCCCGTGCCGACAAAATGCGTCAGGACGGCAAGCGCTTGCCCTGCATGTTCCCCCGAGGCCAACAGTACCTCGACAACAAGATCCAGTTCATTCATGTCGACGACATGGCGCGGCTGATCCGGCACATCCTGCAGCGTGAGCCCGAACCGCAACGGCTCACCGTGCTGAACGTGGCTGGCCGCGGCGAGCCTTTGACCTTCGGACGCTGTGTGGAAATGGCGCAGGCCAAACTTGTGCGCGTCCCCGGAAAATGGGCCATGCGGCAAGTGCTGAAGTTCCTCTGGAAGCAGAAGATCTCGGCCATTCCGCCCGAAGCTTTACCCTACATGACCGGCGAATACATCATGAACACCGACCGGTTGCGCCGGTTCCTCGGGCCGGAGTACGAGCACGTGATTCGCTACACCATCGCTGATGCGTTTGCCGATTCCTTCCGGCGCGACGCGGCTACGACCTGAGCTTCACTTTCTTTTTTCTGCTTGCCCAGCAATGCGTCCAAAGACCATCTCCCAGGGCCGTTAATCATCAGGAAAACAACCGTTAGCAGTTGCGCATATTCGGAGCGGACTTCGTGCAGCACGGCCCACATCCCGACCTTAGGGGGCGCGGCTGGAAGCGGAAGTGGCGAAGTACCGAGGTACATCGAGATCTTCGTCGAGAGAATGGCGACGATCATCTCAATGATGAACGGAATGGCAATGAGTCGAGTGAGCAAGCCGGAGAGGAGCAGCAGTCCACCGACGATTTCAAGGCACGCCACGAAGTCGGCAGTGAAATGCGGCAGCGGCATACCCAGTTTTGTGAAGCGTCCAATTCCCTGGTTCGCATAGACGAACTTCAGAATTCCTTCCCAGAAGAAGACGCCCCCGGCCATCAGGCGCAGAACTAGAGTGGATTTCGGGCCTTCGGTGGGCGGATTCGTGAGCCAGTTAAATATGTTTTTCATTGTGCCTCCTTGGATATCGTCTTTGGTTGTGTCGTCCTGCCTTGCACGTGATAACTGGAAAGGCAGCGATTTATTCCCGCACAAATTTGCTGGGAACGAGGGAATAAATTAGCGTGGAACTGGTTTACCTATGAAGGTGCCGGAACATCGTTTGCCCGCAACGACCTTTGAAGACCTGGCCATGCCGTTGTTTGACCAGCTCTACAACTTCGCGCGCTGGCTCACGCAAGACACCACGGAAGCGGAGGATCTGGTGCAAGAGACCTACGCGAAGGCGTTGCGCGGATTCTCGTCGTTTCAGTTGGGCACAAATTTCCGAGCGTGGATGTACCGCATCCTGCGAAATGCGTTCCTAAGTTCACGGACGGGGCTCAAGGTTATGGTGGCGATCGATGAAGAAGCAGACGAAAGCTTGCTGCCCGCCGAGAGTGCGACGCCTGAGAGCAACCTGATGGCGCAGGCCGACCGCGAAGCGGTGCAGCAAGCGCTGGCAGAGCTGGCCGTACCGTTCCGAGAGATCTTACTGCTTTGCGAAGTGGAGGAAATGTCGTACCAGGAACTTGCTAAAACGCTGGCCATCCCTGCCGGCACGGTCATGTCACGCCTGTATCGCGCAAGGAAAGCTCTGCGCGATTTGCTGCTGATCAAGAACCAGGGGGACCGGCATGGCTTGTGAGCAATGGCGCGGCAAGCTCGATGCGTATGTCGATGGTGAACTGGAACCTTCGGAAGCCAGCGCGTTGGCGACGCATTTGCGAAGCTGCGCATCCTGCGCCGCGGATGCACTCGATCGGGTACAGATGAAGCGCTCACTGCAGATCGCCGGCAAGCGCTACGTGCCGAGCGCGGACTTTCGGAATCGCCTCGCGAAGGCCGTTACTGCGAAACCGCGTCGTGATCGCGGCTCGCCTTGGAAGATTCTGGCGCTGCCGGCTCTTTCCCTACTGCTTCTCTCAGTCGCCGTAAATTGGTATGTGGGGCGCGAAAACGCTCGTCGGCAAAGGTTCTACAGCGAACTCGCCGACCTGCACATCGCCGCCCTGGCTAGCACGACGCCAGTCGACGTCGTATCGACTGACCGTCATACCGTGAGGCCGTGGTTTCAAGGCAAGATTCCCTTCGGCTTCAATCTTCCGGAGTTGCAGGGCTCGGAGTTCACGTTGCTTGGCGGACGCGTCACCTATCTCGCGCAAACGCCCGGGGCGCACTTGATCTACCAGATCCGCAAGCACGAGGTCTCCGTTTTCATTTTTCAGGATCGCGGAGAGGAAACGGCGAGTTTGCCGTCGGGCCCGGTGCATGCCGCGTCGTTTCATGCAGAGAACTGGACACAAGATGGATTGCGCTACTTTGTGGTGGGAGACGTCAGCACTGACGACCTTCAGGCTCTGAGTAAACTGTTGCAGTCCGCTGGATAGTCGGACATTTCCCTCTTAGTTATTTCTTCCCGCGATACAGCCCCGCGATTCCGAATGTATAAGGAGTCCAGGTCGCCTCGGCAAATCCAGCGCGCTTCATTCTCGCCAACATTTCTTGCGGCGGCGGGAACCTCTCTACCGACGCGGGAAGATACGCATAGGGACCGCGAACGCCAGAGATCAATGTGCCGACGCGCGGCAGGACTTGTTTGAAATAGACGCGGTAAAGAGTCCCCATCGCGCCCTGGGGCTCGCCGAAATCGAGGATGCCGCATTCTCCCCCGGAACGAAGCACTCGATCGATCTCCCGCAGTCCGGCATCATAGTCGGCGAGATTGCGGAAGCCAAATGCCGAGGTCACCAGGTCGAAATGCGCACTGGCAAATGGAAGATTAAGGGCATCAGCTTCGACCCATCCCGGCGCTAATCCGTTCGCCGACGATGACTTCGCGGTGGCCCGCTGCAGCATAGCGTGCGAGAAATCGGCGCCAATAATCGAAGACGATTTCCCTGCTAAACGCCGCAGGGCGAACGTCATATCGCCGGTTCCGCAGCACAGGTCGAGAACGCGTGCATCTCCGCTCCCCAGAATATGCTGGAACGACCGAGCGGTACGCCGCCACCACACGCGGTCGATGTTGAACGACAGCACGTGGTTCAGCAGGTCGTAGCGCGGCGCAATCGAAGTGAACATCTCGCGCACCGCCCTCGCGGCAGACTGCGGGTCGCGAGCACCTTCCGGCGCGGCGCCCACTACGCTGGATTTGCCGATCGCTGGCAACGTGGCGGCCTACCTCCGCTTCTTCTTCAGCTGCGCGACGATGCCCTCAATTTGCCGCACGTGGTTGGTGTCGTGCCCGGCGAACATGCGCACTACGTGCGCGATGGTTTCTTTGCCGCGCTCCGCGTGCATCCCGAAGTTCTCCCAGTTTTCGCGAGGAAGCGCTTTGAGCATCGCAAGATTGTTCTCGCGGAGTACGCGAAAGACTTCCAGCGACTGTTTGGCATCGCGCTTGCCATACTGAAATAGCGATGCCCACACGTCCTGATCGAAGGGCTGAACCGAGGTCCCGCTTGCTCCAGCGATCAACCGCATGCGCCAGCTGCCAACAATTTCCGCGTCGGCCAAATGGGCAACGATTTCTGCAATCGACCACTTCTCCGGCTCCGGCTTCCACCTCAGCTGTTTTGGGCTGAGTCCCCGAATCAATTTCTTCAGCTTTCCCGGAGTCGCCCTCTGAACGCTGACTGCATCTTTGCCCTCAACGTTGGACAAGATCCGCTGGATGTATTGCTGCGCCGTTTCCTGCATCTCGCAATCTCCCTTCTACTTACTCCAAACCCAGCCGCCGTGCGACAGCCGCCGCAGTTCTTCGACTGCGTCAATGACGGGGTTGACCGGCACATCGCTGGCCACTTCCACCTTGCCGATCTCGCGCGGAAGAATGAAGTGCACCACGCCGTTTTGCGTCTTCTTGTCGGACTGCAGCCGGGCCAGAATCTTGCGCGGGCTGACATTCACTTCCGGCAGGCGGCCCAAGCTCAGAACAGCATCGGCGATGCGGCCTGCCGTCACGCTGTCGGTACGGCCCACACTCAGGGCGATGTTGGTGGCGGCGATCATGCCCCAGGCCACGGCTTCGCCATGCAGGAGCCGACGGTAGCCTGTCTCGGCTTCGAGCGCGTGGCCAATGGTATGACCTAGGTTCAGCACGCGACGCAGGCCGTCCTCGCGCTCGTCCGCGGAAACGACTTCCGCTTTTAGTTTTACGGATTGCGCGATCAGCCACTCCAGTTCAACCGGATCGCGCTTCAATATCTTCGCGCGATTCTGCTCGAAGCGCAGAAACAGCTCGACGTTGCCGATGATGCCGCACTTCAACGCTTCGTAGAGTCCCGCGCGAAACTCACGATCCGGCAGCGTCTTCAGCACCGTGGGATCGATCAGCACCACCCGCGGATGATGAAACGTTCCCACCATGTTCTTGCCGGCTACCAGATTGACTCCCGTTTTTCCGCCGATGGAAGCATCCACCTGCGCCAGCACGGTCGTAGGAATCTGCACAAACTCGACGCCGCGCATA
This sequence comes from uncultured Acidobacteriaceae bacterium, assembly GCA_963706645.1. Taxonomy (GTDB): domain Bacteria; phylum Acidobacteriota; class Terriglobia; order Terriglobales; family Acidobacteriaceae; genus Sulfotelmatobacter. The sequence continues at coordinate 34,198 of CAVPNR010000051.1, read as the reverse complement.
TACAACGAAGCCAGCAATCCGCTGACATCACCGACAACGCCTCCGCCCAGAGCGATGATGACCGCCTTGCGGTCGGCGCCCAGCCGAGCCAGTTTGTCGGCCAGTGCCTCTACGGTCGCGAGACGCTTGGTAGGCTCGCCGTCGGGCATGGCAATCACTTGCGGCGTGAAGCCGGCAGCTTTCAACGAATTGACAAGTTTCGCACCCCACCGCTTGCGCACCGGAGGAACGGTGACGACAAAAATACGGCTCGCCTGCGGCAGGAGTTCACTCAACACAGAGCCTGCTCGAGTGAGCAGTCCGTTCTCGATCCAGGCCTGATATGGGCGCGGCAATACGTGAATAGTCGCTTGCGGCATGCGGTTCCATGATAGCGTATGCGCTGGAAGAACTGCCCCGCGCAAGGCGCTTGTTTTAAGCGATACGGGTGTTCCGTTCCGATCCGTCGAGAGCCGCGTTCAGGCTTTAATTTTTTCTGGAATCAGCACTGAAATCGCGATTGACGTCAGCAACACTCCGGCGACGACCCCGAGGGTTACCGTGATGGGCACCCGGTAGTAATCCGCCCCGAGCATCTTGAGTCCCACCATGATGAGCACCACCGCGAGTCCATAGTGCAGGAAGCGGAACGCCTTCATGAGCCTGGAGACGGCGAAGAACATCGAGCGCAGTCCCAAAATCGCGAACACATTCGAGGTGTAGACCACGAAGGCATTGAGCGTGATGGCAAGAATCGCGGGAATGGAATCGACGGCAAACAGGATGTCGGTGGTCTCAATCACGACCAGCACCGCCAGCAGCGGCGTCGCGTAGAGGCGCTTGTCCGGTGAGGTCCGGACGAAGAATCGTCCCGCGTGATAATTGTTGGTCACCGGCATCCAATGGCGCAGCGCCTTTACCACGGGATTCGCCGAGGGATCGATTTTGTGGTCCCCCATCACGCAGAAACGGATACCGCTGTAGATCAGCAAACTGCCAAAGATATAAAGCACCCAATGGAATCGGGAAATCAGGCCGACCCCGGTACCGATAAAGATGCCGCGCATGACTAGCGCGCCGATGACACCCCAGAACAGCACGCGGTGCTGCTGCTCGTCGGGCACCGCAAAATAGTTGAACACCATCAGGAAGACGAAAAGGTTATCGACGCTGAGCGTAAGTTCCAGAACATAACCGGTGACGAATTCCAGCGCGATTTGGTGGCCTTGCCAAAAGTACAGGAGGATTGCAAATCCCGCGGCCAGGACAACGTACATCGCGGTCCAGCCGAGCGATTCGCGGAAACTGACGACGTGCCCTGGCCGGTGGAAGATCCGAAGGTCCAGGACCAGCATGCCGATCGCGAAAATGTTGAAGAGAATCCAGAAATAGAGCAATTGGAGAATCCTGGCGGCCCCAACAATGGTTTGTTACTTCTGTCGCCCCCGCTGGCCGCTGGTCCACTCATCCCAGATGCCGAAGGCCTTGAACATCTCGACGCTGTTGGTATCGCGCATGGTTTGCTCGATCTGCTCGTGGGTGAGCCGCGGTCCAATCCTGGTCGGCCGATCCGCCAGCTCGACGCTCAGGGCGGCCGCTTCAGCGACGTGCTTCTTCAATTGCGCAAAGTCTACCTTGTCGTAAGTGTCTGAGATGGCGTGGTAGTTTTCCAGATAGTTTGCCTCCACCTGGTCGGCCACAAACGTCGGCACGCCCTCGAGCATGAAATCGAAGTGGTCCGTGCCCCATTCCATGGTGTCCTTTACCTCTTTCACATCAAATTGGGCGAGAGGTGCGATCAATTCTTTCGCCGCGTAGTAAATGTCTTTGCGCCCCCCGATGGAGAAGCCCGTGGTCTTTCCCGTGCCCGAATCGTAGATGATGACTCCCACGGCCTTGTCGAGCTCGGCGCGATGGCTGTAGGCATAAAGGCGGGAGCCGATCAGTCCCTGTTCTTCGCCAGAAAAAAGAATGAAGCGGATAGTGCGCCGCGGCTTCACACCTGAAGCTTTGATGGCTCGCAGTGCATCGACCACCAGAGCGGCGTTGCATCCGTTATCGAGCGCGCCCGTGCCCAGTTCCCACGAATCAAGATGTGCCCCGAGAATGACGAATTCATCTGGATTCTCGCTCCCTCGGATCTCGGCAATAACGTTGGAGCTCTTGATCGGTCCGCCGATCAGATTGGGAATGGAGAGATCGGCCCACACCAGGTTTCCGGCGGCTAACAGGCGCGCGATCCGCTCGCCATCTTCCCGGGCCACGATGACCATCGGGAGCTTGTCGATTTCTCCCGCGGACGAATTGGTGTGGCGATAAAGAATGTCATGTTCGCGGGTCGCCATGAAGGCGATCGCGAGTGCCTTGCTCTTCACTGCCAGATCGATCACCGGCGGAGCATTCGAGTACTCAGCGAATAGGTCGTCCCACGTCTTGAGAACAGCCGTGTGAATCAGAACGATCTTGCCGCTGATGTCGCCGGCCTTTGCGAAATCGGCAGCCGTCCCAGGGCCCAGATCGACAATCGGAATGTGCTTAACGGGAGCGAGAGCGGGCGCCCAGGCGACCGATACTGCTCGCACGCGGAAAGCAGAAAGCACAGTTCCCCCGCCCAACTTCGAAGCATCGACCTGATACGCCGTCGTGGCGTTCATCTCGGTATTACCTTCGGCCCATGAATTCGGAATGGTGAATCCCTCGGTATGCACACTATCCGCGCCGGCGGCCGTGAAGGCTTGAACGCCCCACGCTATGGCGTGCTGCATGCCAACCGTTCCCGGGACCCTGCCGCCGACCTCGTCGGTCAAACGATGCAGATTCGTTTCCAGCGTCGAAGGCTGCAGCGCTGCTTGAATCACTTGATTAGCTTCGTCGGTGTCGGCTGGGGTCGTTGCGGCAAGGTAGGTGAAGCTGAACACACACGCACAGAACAGGGTCTTCACAATTTGCATATGGGGTGCATTAGAAATGAAATTCTGTAAAAGCGCAAAACCAGCGGCATCCAGTCACTTCGGCGGCAACGGCTCCATCTTGTCGAGAATGCGCACGGTTTCAAGAATAACGATGCCGCTGATCTCCAGGCTCTTCGTGCTGAGCTTGTCGACCGTGTCCTGGATCGTGTGATGGAAGACGTTGTTGTATCCGTAGTTGATGTCGATGATATCGGCGCAAGGCACGCCGATGCTCATGAACGGCAGATGATCGTCGGAAATAGTGTTCGTACGCGCAAAGAAATGTGACTGGTAGCCGGCGCGCGTGGCTGCTTCGTAAACAACGCTTTCCAACCACGGAGTCGAGTTGGTATCGCGGTCAATGTCGAGGTCGGCGTCACCAATCATGTCGGCTAGCAGAAATGCTTTGATCTGCTTGGCGGTGCCATCCTGTTGCCACTTCTGCGCGAGGTGGCGTGTACCGTAGACGCTGTCGGTGTCGGACCAGGTCTTCACCGCCTCCTCGGCGTCAGTCCAGAGCAGCCAAACACTATAACCGTCGCGCTTCTTGCCGCGCAGCTGGCTGGCGAATTCCAACAGAAGCGCACTCGTGGCAGCGCCGTCGTTGGCTCCGATAAACGACGTATTCCGCAGCGGATAGTTCGTGTCGTAGTGGCTGGCGATGACGATAATGCCGTCTTTGGTGCCCGGATATTTCGCGATGATATTCCGCACCGGAAATTTGCCTTCGACTGTATCGGCCGTAAACGCATCGTCTTCGACCGTGTCGCCTTTCAGATGCGAGGTGATGTAATCCTCGACCTTCTTATGATTGGCACTGCCGATCGGGCGCGGGCCCAGGGCTACGATTTCTTTGACATACTGCATGGCGCGATCGGCGTTAAATGCCGGCAGGGGGCTGCTATCAGGCGGCAGCGAGAGCGTGGGTAGAGGAGCATCGGCAGCGCTGATAGCGGGCGGAGTCTTGTCTTTCTGTTTCTCCTGCGCGGCATCTTTGCTCGGATCACACGCCAGACCCGCCAGCGCAAATGCCGCCAGCAGAATCCACAAGGGGAATCTCGCTGCCCTCGCTACCGTCGCTCCACTCATCTACGCCTTTTCCTCTTTCGGCTGATCCTTCTTCGGATACACCATGTAGGCCACGCCGATGCTCAGCCCGTATAAAATCAGCATGGGAGCAGCAAAAACGCACATGTTTACGATGTCAGGAGTGGGTGTAACGATGGCCGCAATAATGAAAATTACCAGAATCGAATAGCGGAAGTTCTTGATCATGAAGCTCGGACTCATGATCCCCATCAGCGCCAGAAAGAAAACCAGAATCGGCAGTTCGAAAATCAGGCCCATGCCGAGAACGATACTCAGGAAAAGCTGCGTGTATTCCCCAATCGTGATCATCGGCTGAAACTGCTTGCCGAAGCCGATCAAAAAATCCAGGGCACGCGGATAGACGATCCGGTAACCGAAGTATCCGCCCGAAAGAAACAGAAAAATGGTCGAAACCATGAACGGGACGACGTACTTCTTCTCATTGCGATACAGGCCCGGCGAAATAAACATCCACAACTGGTAAAGCACAAAGGGCGAAGTCAGGAACAGGCCGGCCAGCGCCGCAACCTTCAAGTAAAGGTTGAAAGGATCGGTGGGATTCAAATAGCCCAGATGCTCCGGCAGTTGGTGCTTATGCAGCACATCGATGATGGGCCGCTGCATGTAGTCGTAAATGCGCTCGACCTTCCACCAGCAAATGCCAAAGCCAACTCCCACCGCGACGATGGAATAGACGACGCGCTTCCGCAACTCCTCGAGGTGATCGAGGAAGCCCATGACCGGCATGGCCTCTTTCGTTGCGCTGTCGCCGCTGCTTCCCGCGGCTCCGATTTCAGACATGCGATTCCTGCGAACCGGAGGAGGTTACATCGTTCGAGTGTGCGGCGGCTTCGGTTGCCGGAATAGCGTCGGCTGCATTCGCGCTGGCAGTCGCGAATAGGGGTTCGTCCTCAGAAACCGCCAGCGTCGCCGCCGGTGCGAGAGCAGGCGGTTCAGTCGTAGAAGTGGAAGTCGTCGAAGAAGATGCGCTCAACGTACGGCTAGTGGCCCCTGCCGGAGGCTGGCTGGGAGGATGGATGCTCGGCTTCTCTACCTCCAAATGAGCGATTTCCTGTTCAATCTGCGCCTTGAACTCGTTGGAGGCGCGCTTGAACTCGTTCATGTACTTGCCCACCTGGCGTGCGATCTCCGGCAACTTCTTGGGCCCAAAGATGATGAGGGCCAAAAAGAAAAGGAAGACCGTTTCGGAAAAGCTCATGCGCATCATCATACTGCCGATGTCGGAAATGCGGCAATGGAGGAACCGACTGGGCACGATTTGCCCTTCGCAGTAGGCAGGTCTTTCTGTCTGCGTACGTCGGAGAACCCGTTCCACGCCAGGGACGGGTCGCAAAGCATAGTGAAATTTGCACACTCGGACGGCGCAAAGCCAGCGTGAGTTTGGCCCGACGCGTGCCCTCCTCCAAACAGAAATTGCCGGCGATCGAACAGTCACAGGCTATTTGGCGACACCCCGGCGATGAATCGGGACGAAGCGTTCCGATGGAGGAGTGCAATGTCCGTATCCGGTATTTCCAGCAGCAGTCTCTTCAACTACAGCAACCAGAACATCCAAAACAGCCAGCAGCAATTTCAACAGGAGTTTCAGCAGCTCGGCCAGGATCTGCAGAACGGTAACGTCTCTGCCGCGCAACAGGACTTCGCGACCCTGCAGCAACTGGGGCCGCAAGCCAGCTCAACATTATCCACGCAGACCAGCAATCCTATGAGGCAGGCCATCAACCAGCTCGGGCAGGATCTCCAGTCTGGAGATGTTTCTGCTGCGGAAAAGGACTACACCAACCTGAAACAAGACTTCCAGAACTCCGCGCACACGCGGGTTCATCATCATCACCAGCCTCACACCGGTGGGAGCGGCGACAGCGGCGAAATGAGCCAGCTGTTTGAGCAGTTGGGTCAGGCACTGCAGTCCGGCAACCTCTCATCCGCGCAGACGGCCTATAGCTCGCTGCTGCAGGATATTCCGCAGCTTGGGCAAAGCAACGAGTTGGCATCTGCTTCGACTTCAACATCGAACCCGAATGTAGTTTCGATTACCGCCTAGCGGGTCGCAACGAAACTCGGCTGGAGTCGGCTTGGCACGCGCTATGATATTGCCGCCATGCAATTCTGGTTTGCCCGCGGCAGCGAGGTCTCCATTCGCGAACAACTGGTCACCCAGGTCGTCCTCGGCATTTTGAGCGACGACCTGGCGCCCGGTCAGCGCTTGCCGAGCACGCGCGATCTGGCGTGGCGCTTTCACCTGCATCCCAACACGATCAGCGCCGGATACCGCCAGCTTGAGCGCGATCGCTGGGTGGAGTTTCGCCGTGGCAGCGGCGTGTACGTACGCGCCCGGAAACCCGAGGTCTCGCCCACTCCAGCCCTGGCGCTCGATCAAATGATTGCGCGCCTGTTCCGCTCAGCGCGCAAGCTGGGGGTAACTTTGCCCGTGCTGCGCGTGCGCCTACGACAGTGGTTGGAGCTGCAGCCTCCCGATCATTTTCTCCTGATTGAGCCCGACGAAGAATTACGGCGCATCCTGGCCGCCGAGATCGCGCGCGCGGTCACCTTCCCAGTCGAGTCATGCACGCCGCAGGATTGTCCCAAGGCGCCAGTGGGCGGAATTCCGGTCGTGCTGCCGAATCGCGAAGCGACGGCTCGCCAGTTGCTACCGGCCGGTACGGAGCTAATCACGCTGCAGGTGCGCTCCGTGCCCGCCTCGCTCGCCAGTTACTTGCCTGCGCCATCTGGCTCGTTGGTGGGCGTGGCTTCGCGCTGGCCGGAATTTCTGAAAGTGGCGCGCGCGGTTCTGAGCGCTGCCGGATTCCATCCCGACAGCCTCGTCTTTCGCGACGCCCGCGAGCCCAACTGGCAGCGCGGCCTGAAGCAGACCGCGGCGGTCGTATGCGACTTGCTGACGGCGGCAGAGCTTCCCGCAGGATGCCGGCCAATTGCCTTCCCGTTGCTTTCGGAGGCATCCATCGTAGAACTGCAGCGTTACGAGGCGTTCATCAACCAACCCATTGAGTCGTTGTGAAGATCTCAGGAGGAGGCGTTCAGACAGCCATGCGAATCTCCGCCTCCTGCTGGCCCCTCCACTCCGAAGCGCCCTAAATTGAACGATTTGCTCCCGAGCAAGGAACCCCAAGGCCATCCTGCCGCATCTCATAAAGAGGTCTGTTTCGACAGGGTTACCATAGTGACAATCCCGGTCCGGGCGAGTCTAAGCTGGTGATATACTGACGGATATTCAGCCCGCAGCTGGGGTGAAAGTAGCCCTCAACGAAGGAAATCTCAAGATGGCACGTAGTTCACGCCGATCGCTCTTCCTGGTAGTTTTTTTCCTGCTCGCCTGTGGCTTCCTGGGCATTCTGTTTGCCCAGCGGTCCGGCCAGCAGTCGTCCATGACCGGCGACTCCGAGGTCAAGGATAGCCTCAAGCAATTCACCGACGTCTATGCGCTCGTCGAAGACAACTACGCCGAACCGGTGAACCCGGACAAGGCCATCTATAACGGGGCGATCCCGGGCATGCTGCACGCGCTCGATCCACATTCGAATTTCTTTGATCCCAAGTCCTATGCGCTCATGCGCGAAGATCAGCGCGGCAAGTACTACGGCGTGGGTATGACCGTCGGCCCGCGCAACAATAAAGTGATCGTGATTTATCCCTTCACCGGCACGCCCGCCTATAAGGCCGGCATTCATCCCGGGGACGTCATCATCGCGGTCGATGGCAAGTCGACCGAGAACATGAGCACCACCGATGTCGCCGACCTGTTAAAAGGCCCCAAGGGCACCACGGTTCACATCAGCATCGCGCGCGACGGCGTCGAGAAGCCGATGGAATTCACTCTCGTCCGCGACGAGATTCCCCGCTACAGCGTCGACGTTCATTTCCTCATCAGGCCGGGCATCGGATACATGCACGTGAACGGATTCAACGAGACTACAGAGCACGAAGTCTCCGATGCGCTCGATTCCTTCGGCGATCTGAAGGGATTGATCCTCGACCTGCGCGGCAATCCTGGCGGTCTGCTCAGCGAAGGCGTCGGCGTCGCTGACAAGTTCCTGAAGAAGGGACAGCTTATCGTCTCTCACCACGGCCGCGCCTCTGCCGAAAAACGTTACATCGCGCAGCATGGCAACGGCGGCAAAGACTATCCCATCGTAGTTCTGGTGAACCGGCTCACCGCCTCGGCGGCAGAGATTGTTTCTGGTGCGATTCAGGATCACGACCGCGGCCTGATCGCGGGTGAAGTCACCTTCGGCAAAGGCTTAGTACAGACGGTGTATCCGCTATCGGAAAACACCGGCCTCGCGCTGACGACCGCTCATTACTACACGCCGAGCGGACGCCTCATCCAGCGCGACTACAGCAACATCTCGCTCTACGACTACTACTACAACCGCGACAGCGCCGACAGCGGCAACACGGCCAACCGCGAGGTGAAGCTCACCGATAGCGGACGCACCGTGTACGGCGGCGGCGGAATTACCCCCGACGTTAACATTCTCCCGATCAAGAGCAATCACTTCCAGGACACGCTGCTGCAGCACTACGCGTTCTTCAACTTTGCCAAGCGCTACGTGGTCGACCACCATCCCACCAAGAGTTTCGAAGTCGATGACGCGGTCCTGCAGGAATTCCGCAAGTCTCTGGACGAGGCCAACATTGCGTACACGCAGGCCGACCTGCTCGACAACAATGAGTGGATCAAGTCGGGTATCAAGTCTGAGATTTTCGTCGACGCTTTCGGGCAGGATGAAGGCATGAAGGTTCGTGCCGAGTCGGATCCGCAAGTCGTCAAAGCCCTTGAGTTGCTGCCCCAGGCAAAAGCGCTCGCCGACAACGCCCGGAAGATCATCGCCGAGCACAACGCGGCTCCGACTTTCAACCGGCAGTAAGAGCAGCAGTTTTGCGAAGGCCCGGACGCGTTCCGGGCCTTTTATTTTGCCCAGCAAGCGACCCGGCAGAATGAACAGTTAAGGTTGAAAAGGGGCATCCAGAGCTTCATTGACTTCGCCTCCCTGCTATGTGAGAATCCGCGCAAGAGGCCGCTTTTGCGGGGCGTTTTGGCGAGAGCGATTGCAACCGGCGGACCCTCCGCGCTGGCGCTTTCTGAACCGTCACAAAATGGATCTTTTTCATTATCATGATTCTGAACATGACGAGACGACTGCAGGATTGCAGCGTCGCCTGAGGCTCGTTTGAAGCCGGTCATTCTGGCGGGTGCGGTTGTGCTCGCGTTGATCGCAGGCTGGACCGACCTGCGCAGCCGCCGCATCCCGAACTGGCTGACCGTGCCGGGACTGGTTGTCGGCGTAGTTGCCAACACCGTGCTCGGGGGCTGGAGCGGACTGAAGACTTCCCTGCTGGGCGCAGTGATCGGCTTGGCCTTGCTGCTGCCATTCGTCCTGCTGCGCAGCCTCGGCGCCGGCGACTGGAAACTGGCCATTGCGTTGGGCGGCTTCACAGGGCCAGCCCTGCTGATGGATTTGCTGATCGCATCGGTATTCGTCGCCGGACTCATGGCGGCAGCCTTGATCATTTACAAAGGACGCGTGCGTCAGACGTTGCGCAATATCGGCCACATCCTGATCTCGCTCGTGACTTTCCGATTGCCCGGAACCCATGTGTCGCTGGATAATCCGGAGTCGCTGAAAGTTCCGTACGGAGTGGCGCTGGCGTTGACGGTGGTGCTTTATGGGATTCTCCGAAAAGCCGGAGTGGCAGCCTAGAATGCGGAACTCTTTGCGATTAACGCTGCGAAGGCTATGCGCCGAAGCCCGCGGCGCCGAAATTGCGGAAGCCGCCGCAGTCCTGCCCCTGATGTTCATGATGCTGCTCGGAATCTTCTGGTTCGGGCAAGCCTTCAGCATCTACGGCGCGATCACGCGCGCCGCGCAGGAGGGTGCGCGCGCCGGAGCGGCCCCGTATTGCACAACGTGCAACAACAACCTCCTTTCGAATTACGCCGCAAATGCCGTCACCGCGACTCAAACGGCGCTGACCGCATCGAAGCTGAATCCGGCGCTGGCGCGATATCCGATGCCAAATCCGTCCCTCTATGATTGCCTCTCCCCAACTACGATTAAACAATGTTCTAGTGGTGGTAGTGTGAATCTCTGCGTGCAAGCACCAGTTGTTGTTGGCCACTATCGCTAGCGGCGCGCCTGGGGTTTGTGGCATTTCGGTCTCCTTCCAATATCCGTTCCAGTTCTGGCTTCCTTTCACCTCGCTGAACCAACAGAAGATCTGGCTCACTGCATCGGCGCGCGTACGGATGGAGACGCCGTGACTCCTTTCTCTCATCTCCGAAGCTGGGTCAGCCACCTTGCGAGCCGCGGATGGCGCGAAGATCAAGCCGCACAGTTGGCGGAGTTTGCAGTCGCGCTGCCGCTGTTGGTGGTTTTTGTAGTTGGCATCTTCGACTTCAGCAACGCCTTTACGCTCAAACAAAAGCTTACCAACATTGCGCGCGATGCGGCCCGCACAGCAGCTGGCGATCCGGCAAATGACTTGGCGTCCTACTCGACTTCCGCGCCAGTTTCAGTCATTGACGCCTTCCAACTCGTTGACAACTATCTCATTGCAAACAAAATTAACGACTGTGGTGTCACCCAAGCGAGTGGCACCTTGATCCCGCCACTAACGTGGCAATTCAACGTGGTTCCGACGGGCAGCTCTCCATGCGGAATCACTCTGACCATTAGCCGAGGATACTATTTCCCCTTAACAACGGGAGCTACCTTGCCTTCTGCGAACTGCACGTCGCTTGCGAGCACAGGGCAAACTATCGTGATCGGGACCTGCGTCAGCATTCAGTACTCATACCAGTGGAAGTTCGGACGCGCAGCCAGCTTGCTGGGGACGACCACCACACTGCCTCCTCAAATTACCGGTATCGCTGTCGCCATGAACGAGAACTAACGCGGATATGCATCCTCCTCACAAATCGCCCGGTGAGCGGCGGCGGGAACGTGGCGTCACAATGGTGCTCGTCGCCTTGGCCATGGTTGCGATCATTGCCATGGCTGCTTTATCGATCGACGTGATTACGCTTTACTTGGATCGAGAAGAGGCGCAGCGCTCCGCGGATACGGCAGCACTGGCTGCTGCCCGGGTTCTCTCCCTCACCGGTGTCACAGGAGATCCCGATAATGCTCAGGGCGGTCTGTCATCTCCTCCTTGGCCCGCAGCTTGCGCCCTGGCTACCCAAGTGGCCCAGGCAATCGCGAACCAAAACTCCGTTGCCAGTACAACCGCAAACACGATCAGCGTGACCTTCAGTTATAACGGCACGATCACGGACTGCTCAAACGGAAACAGCAGCTTCGGGATCAATCCTCAAGTGCAGGTTCAGATCACCCGGCAAGGGCTTCCTACGATGTTCTCTCGGATTTGGAGCAGGAGTGCGAACACAGTCAGCGCCACGGCGGCCGCGGAGGCGTTCAATCCCTCGAATTCCGGAACGATCGCGCCGAACGGCATTGTCGCCGTTAACCCTCGGTGTGTGAAACCGTGGATTATTCCGAATCAGGATCCGGGAAGCGGAAACAATCCGTTCGTTGCTCTCGCTGACGGTCATATCCGAAACCCTGGCATCAGACTGAGTGGAGCGCCTCCCGGAGTCATTGGGGAAAGCTTTCTGCTGACGGACGCCTGCACGACTCCGAATGACTGCGACAACGTGAAGGGCGGGAATCCCAGTGCCGGATCGTACGTCGGAGCCCTAGTCGCATCGGGCGCCGCCGTCGGGGTGCCCTCATGTGCGACTGACTCCTCCTATCAGGAGGCGATCGGCGGCTGTGATCAAAGCACAACCTATGCTTGTGGTTTCCAGAACGGAGCCCAGGCTGACCTGAGCATTAATCCTGCTGTCGACACCTATGCGGCTACGCAATGCCTCATCCACCAGCCCGGCCAGGATTTCCTTGATACCTCTCTTTTTCCGTACCAGATCCATGCCGGATCAGCGAATCCGGTGGTCACTAGCGGCATCATCACGTCGAGCGCGAGTATCGTGAGTATTCCTATCTATGATCAGACGCAGGGTACTGGGAAATTGGTGGGGAACTCGCCACAGGTCACCGTCGTGGGATTTCTGCAAGCCTTTGTCAACCAGACCAACAGTAATGGAAGCCTCAACTTGACGGTCTTGAATGTCTCGGGCTGCAGCAATGTTGCTACGTCCAATCCCGTGTCCGGAACTTCTCCCGTTCCAATACGATTAATTACACCCCAGTAGTAGCGGAACCTAGGATCCCTCCTATTTTCTCCGCTAGAATGTTTATTGATCCGGCGTGTTCTCGTTGCCCGGCGCTTGTCCTTCTGGCGGCTGCGGCACCGGAGCAGGTACAGGGCCCCGGTTCCCCGGCTGCAGATTCATAGCTGAGGGTTCGTGGTCCTCAGAGTCATCGGCGGTCTGCACTTGCACCGGCGCCAGCGGCATCAATGCGCCATCCGGCCGGACGCTGAGGATCACACGATCCAGTTTCCGCGGATCGTCCACCGCGCTGAGAATCAGAAAATTGAACTTGGATCCGTTCAGCAGCCGCGCCAGAATCTCCGGTGCAGGTCCGGGCGCAAGGTCCGCGACGACTTTTTCCTGCTCGGCTCCTGCAGCAATCGAAACCTCGGCGCCAGTGCGCTGCTGCACCGCGTACAGAACCTCCGACAGCGTCGCCTTGTTGGCCCTGATCCCGAGTAGTCCATTGCGATAAGTAACGTCGAGCGGCGGCTCCGGGACAGCCGCAACGGCGATGGGTTCCGCGCTGGTCGTGTAATTGGCAGTCACCAGGCTGGGTCGCCCCGCCGGTTGCGAAGAATAATTGACGGCGCCCACCGAAACGTCCGCCCCGCCACCTGTGACCTTAATGATGACCGTTCGCCCGTACGGAAAAACCTGGTACGACTGCGCGGTCTTCAAATCGAGAACAACCCGCGTGATCGGCGGCTTCGATTGAAAAAGTCCAATGCGCAGGTCTTTCACTTCTCCACGATCCACTGACTGGCTGCGCAACTGGCTGCTGGGAACCGCGTTGGGAAAGTCGACCACCAGGCGATCAGGCCCGGTCAGAACTCGCGTTTCCGGGACGATCCGGTCGCTCGCTTGTACTTCGATCTCAACGGCGTCTTTGCTGCCGAGCACCTTCACCGACTTCACAGAGCTCTGGGCCAGCGAGAATGACACAGCCAAAGGCGCGCAGAGTCCGGCCAGCATGAGCCGACTCAGAATAATTCGCGAAAAACTGTGCATGAATGCCTGCGCCTGGGCGGTCTTTTGATGGTTCTAGCGCGATTGTAGCAGCGATTACCAGAGGGGGAGCTTACGTTGGTACTAGAACTAACAGGGTATGCACTAGTGAGTAAGCGGCTTCAGAATTTCCCCCAGAATATCAGGCCGATCCGTGACCCTTTCCAGGTGAGGATTCTTCTCGCCATCGTGATAAGCAACGGAATAAGTCTTGAAAAACTGCGCGTTCTCCACCAGCAATTCGATCGGCTGGCCGCTTCCCTGCGCGGCCTTCACCGCCGCCCGCAGCACGGGTGGCGACCACTTGCGCCCGTTGACCGCGATCAACCGCATGCCCGGCCCTAAACCCGACTGGTAGGCAGGCGATCCCACGACAACGTCATCGAGTTTGCCATCTTCCCCTGCGGTGAAACCGAGCGAGTAGGTGAAGTCGCCGAACTTCGCGAGCTTCTCCTCGGCCTGGGTAAACAGGTTCGGCTTGTCGTTGTACACCAGCTTCCAGCCGCCGCGCTCAATTCCTCCAAGAGGCGCATGCGGACTGGTTGCGGACACACGCTCGCGCAAAAGGCTTGCCCAGTCGTAGGGCGCAACCTCGTTCAGCGTGCGGACAACGTCATCGAAGTTGTACGGCACCACCTTCGGCACACCGCTCTCGCCGCCGTGAAACTTCCGGCAAAAATCATTCAGCGAGCGCTGCCCGTGACTCTGCTGCCGGATGATCGCATCCACTTCAAGCCAGATCAGTTCGCCCTCTGGATAGTAGTCGAGGCCGCGCCGCCAATTCTGCCATTGCGATCCCATCATGCGCAGAGTTTGCACCGACCGCGCCGTATCTTCGAGCGGCCTCCAGGTGCGTCCGGCGCGATGATCGAGTTCCGCGGCAGTTCCGGCGAGAGCCTCCCGATACTGTTCGTCGGTCCACAATCCGCTGCGCGCCGCTAGCACCGTGCCCAGATACTGCGTAAGTCCCTCGTAGACCCACAGCAGGTCTCCGATCATCGGCTCCTGATAATTGGGCGTGGCCAGTCCCGCGGGACGCCGGTATTTTCCATTCCACGAATGGGTGAACTCATGCGGCACCAGATCGGCATACAGCATGTGGAGATCAGGATCGAGCAGCGCGCGCTCGGCTTCAACGCTGTCGTTCGATTCGTGATGTTCGAGTCCGTGTCCGCCCACCTGATCGCTCAGCGTGAGCAGAAAGTAATACTGGCGGTAGTGGCGTGAGCCAAAGAGCGCTCCGGTTTCCGCAACCAGCTTCTGATAGGCAGCCACGTCCTGCGACGTGATGGCCAAGTCGGGTTCCGCATCCGCAACCAGATCCATCCCATGGATCGGCGTTTCTCCCGGTTTGGTCAGTTCAATTCTCCGGTAGTGCGCTCCCGCGATCAGCGGCGAATCGATCAGCGTCGTGAGCGAGACGGGCGCGAAGTCCACTTCATCGCCAGCGGCGCGCGCCACCGGAAGCGCGGTACCGAATTTCCATCCTGCGGGTAGAGTCACGGAAGGTGTGAAACTCACGTCGTCGGATTTCGCGCCCTGCGGATACAGCAGCACCGCATTCCAGTTCAAGTCGAGAATGTTGCTCGAAGCCGCCGGGCCACCGCCTCCCGCGCTATCCAGAGTCGTGATGGCATCCAGCGAGACCTCCAACGTCTCCACGCCAGGCGGAACGTTGACGTGAAACTCATACATATCCACTGCGTCGCGCTGCCACGCAAGCGGATGTCCGGCGGCCTCCATGTGAATGCCGGTCAGGCCCCCGATCGGCCCGCTGGGGCGGTGATTCCCAGGAATCCATTTGGGAAACACGAGCAGCATTTCCCCGGCGTGCGCGGGAATCTGCAAGTGCGCGTGGTAGATGTTGCGGGGAGCGTCGATCAAATCAACGTGCAGCCGGATCGATTGCGCGCTCAGATTCGACGCAATCAGGAACAAGCAAGAAAGCAGCACGCTCGAACAACCGGACCAGCGCAGACCAGCAGAACGCAATCGATCCTCCCTTTGCACAGCGGCGCGAAAAGGCTATCGAAACGGAGCGAGTGAACGCAAGAGGGGATGCAATCGGGAGAAAACAAATTGAGATCAGTCAGGACTGAAGAGCGAGATCGATCCGTCTAGGTACGCGCGAATTTCTGGCGGCTCTTCCAGTAGATCGCGGCGAGTCCGGAAATCATCAGCACCCACGTGCCCGGTTCCGGAACTTCGCCTCCTCCACCAGGTCCGTTGCCGCAGGGATCTCCCTTGCCCTTTTTGCCGGTTCCTACGGGCGCGTTGCCGGTAGTGCCGTTCTTCGTCTTTCCAACTCCGCAAACACTCGGAAGCGGAGGCGGAGCGATCGGAACCCATGAGCCCGTGCCCAACGGGTCATACAGGCCCAACGGCGGTGCCGGTCCAAACGCGGGCATCACGGGACGATTCAGCATTGAGGATTCGAAAGGAAGTGGAGGACCTGCGACGGCTGTCCCCGTCGCCGGCTGAATGGGCTCTTCAAACTTTGCGGCCGGGGGCTCCGACGACGAAGTCGCCTGCTGCGGAATCTCCTCGACTCGATTTCCGCAGCGCGAGCGCGCCTTTACCTTGTCGCCCACGGTGATCACCTTCTCGCCCTTCTTCAGCGAGATGGGGTGGCGCATCCAATAGACTTTTTTCCCGATGCGATACGAAACGTACACGCTGAGGGTTGCCTTCAGCACCTCGACGTGCGCGTGCTTGTAGTCGAATCCCGCGTAGTGAGCCGCAACCACCGGATCATGATCCGCCGCCCACTTCAACTCCTCCACATCTCTCACTCCGCCGGGGACGACAGAATATGGATACACCGGCCTCTGCTCCATCTGGCGCAACGATTCTTGCTCTGTAATGGCGAGAATATTCTGGCTGGCAGCGGCAGCCTGGCGCTCGCGCTCCACGGCTCGGGATGCATTGGAGTAGGATCGATTCTGAATGGCGACGGCTGCGAATCCGATGAGAAGACCCACGCAGAAAACAGCTGCCAAAATGCGCCGAATCTTACGATTCCGGCGATGACGACTTGTCCGGCGGCGCCGGATTCCCCTGTGTTCTCTCCCCGTTTCGGGTTGATTCAACAACTTCTACCTACCTTTTGCGGCCCGCCACTGGGCTATCGGCTGAATGGATTCTTCGCTGCGTTCTGCCACTGCAGTTCGAAGACCATCACCGGACGCTCAACCCCCACAAAATGCAGGGGATATGTTTTTTGATTGCGAACATGCTACCAGACAGTGCAGGCGTTTGCACAAAATATGTTCGTCGGAATTCCGCTATAAGTGCACCGAGAAAAACACTGCCTGAAGCTTCGCAAATGAGTTCATTGCAAGCTTACTTCTAGCAGGTGACTTGGGTAATACCACCGAAGTGCCATTCCCTCAAAAATCCGAACGTTGGTACTATGCCTTTGGTTACGGGAGTTAAGGCTTCCGTAAACACTAGTTCTCGCCGCCCCTAACGGCGCTACCAACAAGCTGGACCATCCCCTAAGGTCATCAGCCGATATCCCCCGGTAGAAGAAAGTGCGATGCCGCTGTCGCAGCTATAGGGAGACAGCCACTATCGTTTCTCGGGAGACCCTTATGCGCTTCGACCGCACTTGCTTGGCCCTTTTCGTCACGCTTACGGCGCTGGTTTTGACCAATGCCGCCTCCGCGAAATCCGTAACCCTGACGTACGAATACCAAAACCAGGCCTACTATTTCTCCGTCAATGGCAGCACCAACTTCACCACTCTGATGTGCGACAGCTTCGACAACAACATCCATAAGGGCGAAACCTGGACTGCCACCGCGACTCCGTTCCTGCAAGGCATTGCGAACAGCATGTTCGGACCTTCCATGACCCTGGATTACAAAGCGGCAGGCCTCATTTACAAGAGTATGTTGGCGGGTACACTGACCACTCTGCAGGCGCAGTGGGCCGTATGGGGACTGTTCTCCACCAACGCGCAGAACAACTCGGGTTTCAGCACCTATGGTGGCGCCGCTACGGACGCAACTTATCTGGCTCTGGCGGGAACCGCTTCCAACAGCTCATACAGCGGACTCGTCCTCTACACGCCTCTCGGTGCCAAGCCCGGCTTTGGACCTCAGGAATTCATCGGCTACAGCGCGGTCCCTGAGCCCGGCACTTTAACCATGCTCGGCACCGGCCTGATCGGCCTGGCCGGAGCCGTTCGCCGCAAGTTTGCAAAAGCGTAAGAATTAACTTTTCTCCTGCTTTACCTTTTGAACGCATTCCGCCGCACAGCGCCATGCTGTGCGGCGTTTTTTTTGATCTGCATCGGGGCACGGGGAAAGGCGCCGGCACCTCACTCGATGGCGTAGTCGATCTTGATTCCCCGCTTTTCGATTTCATCGAGAAACAAATCCGCGGGAACGTCGCGCTCCTGCAAGACTCCGCCGCGCTTGTCGATGGCTCCCGACGCCAGCATCTGCACCACGATCGACGCCGGAAAAGCGGTGGTGCGCATCATCGCACTCATGTCGGTCTTCGGATCGTAATGGTCCACCATGGTGAAGGAAGCCACACGCCCTTTGAGCCGCCCGCCGAGCAGTCCGCGCACGCCCGCGCGGTTCACCGATTCGTGCGCTTCGAGTCTCATGAGGCAAACATCCGGCCCCTTCGAGGCAAACTTGCCTGCGAAAATCTTCGACATCATGGCCCGCGGCGCAATCTCCGCTTTGCCGAATTTCATCTTCTCGCCAGAGAACAATCCCAGTTCCTTGAGCTCGCACAACAGATCGTAGTGTCCCGGATAGCGCAGCGTCTTTTCGAAACACTCGCCGACTCGACCTTCAAATGTTTCCGGCAATGTCGACGTCCCGCCTGATGTGTGAAACGCCACCAGCGGCGAGAAGCCGGCAATTTGGAAATCTTCCGGCTCGGTCAGCGGATCAATGGTCGTCAGCTTCCCCTTGCGCAGAATACGCGCCGGCTCCACATATTCATTGATCAAACCCTCGACCGAAAACACCAACTGATAGTGGAAGGGCGGCGTCGGACGCGCCGGCAACCCGCCAACATAAAGCCGCAGAGCATCCGCCTGACCTCCCAGCCGCCGCACCAGTTCCCCACCCAGAATCGATGCCATCCCCGGAGACAACCCACAATCCGGTGCAATCGCTATGCCGCGACTCTCAGCTTTCTTCGATAGCGCCAACTCCTGCCGCACAACCGTGTTGTTCCCTCCCAGATCGGCGAAGTGGCAGCGCGCCTCCACTGCCGCACGCGCTAATCCGAGATTCAAAAAATATGGAACCGCCGACAGCGCTGCATCGTGTCCACGCATCACCTTCGCCGCCGCTTTCTCATTGCTGGCGTCGAGCACCACGGCCCGAACTTTCCTGCTGCCGGTAATCCGATTCACCCGCGCCGCTACTTCGCGCACGCGCTTGGAATCACTGTCGGCCAGCATCACCGATTCCACTTCGGGAGTGCGCGCCATATCGAATGCCGCAGCCGAACCCATCATGCCTGAACCAATCACTAGTAGTTTCATGAGAATCCCTTTCGAAGAAACCTGTTTACCGGGCTCCGAGACGCACGCCACGCATCGCGTAAGACGCACCCGTAGAACGTATCTCAAGAGACCTGGGTTATAGGAGAGTCGATCGCACAGAGATCAACGGTTCACAAGGCAGAGGGTTAGCGAGGACTAGAGTCCGGAAGGCGCCAGCCGTTCACAGACATAGCGGCGAAGATCAAGCTTGAGGAGGCTCACAGGAAAGAATATCACGCGCCTATCTTTTTCTGCGGTCCGGCAGAAATCAGAGCACAAAGTGATGGCGCATCTCGGCTGCACTTCGCCAGCGCCGTCGCGATACCTCCGTGCTCAGCCACAGGCATGAGCTTGCCTTCCCGCAACAGCCTTAGTGGTTCCCTCCACAAATTGAACTCTCCGACTCCCTATCCAAGCCGGTATGGCAATCCTCCCTTGATGACGCTCCTATGCTATCCCTGCGGGATCGAGCACGAGTTCCCCACGCGGAAGTTCCCGCCGAGCCCCTAAACCCTCCACCTTCCATGTCAGCCGCGCGTGTCCTGGTGGTCGACGACAACACGACCAACCAGAACGTCGCTGCCGCGATCTTGCGCAAGCTTGGCCACCGGCCCGATATTGCCGCAAGCGGTTCGCAGGCCCTTGATGCCCTCCGCCACGCGGACTACGACATCGTGCTGATGGACTGCGAAATGCCTGAGATGGATGGCTATGAAACTGCGCGCCGCATTCGCCTTCCCTCCAGCGGCGTACGCAACCCTGAAATTCCAATCCTCGCCGTCACCGCCCACGCGATGCGGTGAGACCGAGAAAAATGCCTCGCGGCTGGGATGAACAATTACGTTCCTAAACCCATTGAGCCGGGAGAACTCGGCGCAGCCCTGACAACACTTCTTCCTGGCCCTGCCAGCCAACCGCCGAAGAGCATCTCGGCCGGCACATGCTTGCCCGATGCGCCGATCGCGTTCGACGAAAACGAACTCGTGGCTCGTCTCTCCGGGGACAAGGCTCTTGCTCACGAGATCGTCTCTGGCTTTCTGAGCGACGTCCCGGCACAACTGGAAGCTCTGAGCAAATTGACCGAGGCCGGCGATGCCAAAGGCGCTGCTCTCCAGGCGCATAGCCTCAAAGGCGCGGCTGCAACCGTGTCAGCAACCGCTCTTCGGGAGACAAGCCTTCAGATCGAACAAGCGGCGGTTTCCGGGAATCTCTCCTCGGTGGCCTTCCTGCTGGCCCAGTTATCCCAGCAACTTGAGAGATTGAAAGTTGTTCTGTCCCAAACCGGCTGGGCATAACCCAGCATCAGGAGAAACGAAAATGCGTACGCTGATTGCCGAAGACGATTTCACCAGCCGGCTCTTATTGCAGGCCTTTCTCTCTCGCTATGGCGAATGTCATGTCGCCGTCAACGGCCAGGAAGCCGTGGAAGCGTTCCGCCTCTCACTGACGACGGGCCGACGCCACAACCTCGTCTGCATGGATATCATGATGCCCGAAAAAGATGGCCAGGCCGCGGTCCGCGAAATCCGCGCATTAGAAGAGGCTGCCGGCTTCTTCTCGACCTCGGGATCGAAAATCGTGATGATAACGGCGCTCGACGGCGTGAAGAACGTCGTCACGTCCTTCAAATCATTGTGCGATGCCTACATCTTCAAGCCCGTCGATATCACGCAACTTCTCACCCAGTTGAAATCGATGCAGCTCGTCCCCTAGTCGTGTCGAGCGCGAGCGTCAATCGAGTGGGGCTAGGGCAAGAATCGTTTGAGCGACTCCGAGGTAGCACCGCTATGGCTTGGGCGCTGGCTTGGGAAACTTGATCGTCCACGAACCACCGAACACGAACGTGCGTCCCTGCGGACGTGCCTTCGCCGAATACTCGTCGTAGTACTTGAAGAAAAGAAGAATACTCTTCGCCGGCAGAATGTAGTTTGCCTGAACCCCAACCGCATGCACTGAGTAGTATGGAACGCCGCTGGCCGCCACCGGAATTCCCGCCAGCAGATAGTAGCCGCCGTTATTCGAAACCTGCCACTGGTCGTATCCCACCACTCCCAACTGAGCCAATTGGCTCATATTTTTCTTCAGGGGAAGAATTTGCCCAAGTCCCCACTCATCCGTGAAGGCTTGCCCGGGCGTGATCTTACTGAGTTGCCCCGCCGGCGTGCTGGCAACTGTTTTCTGTCCGTGGATTTCCCAGGCGGTCGTCAAGTTTGCGCTCGTCCCTTTGTTCTTGGTGATATAGAACGTCGTGCCTGACGTGATGTCGTTTCCCCAATATCCCGAACCCACGTTGTTGGTCGCTCCTGCCGTGTAGCGGCCAGTCGGCGCGACGAATGCGTACCCCACGTTGAAGTCTGTTCGCTTGAAGTGCCAGCCCATGTTCACCGGCTCCACGAAAGTGTCCGCAAATCCCGCTCCACCACCGTTCACGCCCAGATTGCCCCCGCTCAGGTCCGCCACCAGAGAACCATTCGCGAAGTTGATCGCAATGTACGGCATGAAATAGCCGCCGAGGATCTTGTGAGCTGGAACGTAATACAGAATGTTCTCGTCCACCCAGAACGCATACGTGCCTGTAACATTCTGCAGAATCTGGTCTCCGTTGGAATTGTTTAACCGGCTCGCCGAATAATTCAAGGCCAGGTTGGCATATGTGATCCCGGGGTCCGGGATCGCTCCGGCATTCAGTCCAAACTGCCCAGGAACCCATTGCCCCTTCTGTTGCGCTAGCGAGCACACGTTGCAGCTCAGAACCAGGCATGCAGAAATCAGAACTGCGTTCTTGAGTTTCATCGTCGTTCTCTCTGTATCGCGTGACTGCAGCAAAGTCCCTATTCTGCCGTGGATAAATATGGCGGAGCGACCGCTCACGCTCCGCCGTCTTCTTGCTCAATCACGCTCTTTCGTAAACAAGGCTTATAGCCGGAGAACCTCCTTGCCCGAAATGATGGGCCGGGCAAGGCTCTCGACCAATATTCGCGAATTTACCGTCACCGTTCTGCATCCGCTACTGTCAAAAAAAACAGTCTCGCACTAGCAGTTGCCATCCCGCGAGTGTTGTCGAAGTTCTATTTCCTTATTTTGAAAAACCGCTGAAGTGCTGCGACCAGGACGCCCCATTCCAACGTGAGATCGCTCGCTATCTCGCGGTGACAAATGGCGGGAGCAGTTGCCCCAATCGGTGGGGCGATTGAATCGGCGGGATCTGAACCCGAACCGACGAAGAGTTCAGCTTCAGGTCAGTTCGGCACGAACGTGCCGCAGGGGTTCAACCATCGTGCCACAGACAGGTACTGTCGTCTCGCCCATAATGTCTTCAATCTGGCCGATGGGCATCAGCCCCACAAAACATCTGGACACAGGCGCCGTGCGGACACCTGTGTAGAAGGCGTCATCTGATGGCTAACCTCGCCCCGGTCGTTCGGGTTCTCGTGGTTGAGGACTTCGAACCGTTTCGCCGCCTCATCTGTGCCATGGTGCGCAAAAGACCCGATGTGGAAATCGTCGGCGATGTGTCTGACGGCTTGGAAGCGGTGGTCAAAGCCAAAGAATTGCAGCCGGACCTAATCCTTTTGGATATCGGATTACCTTCTCTGAATGGGCTCGGAGCGGCTCGACGAATCCGTACCCTGTCGCCAGACTCCAGGATTATTTTCGTCAGCCAGGAATCATCCTCCGATGTAGTCGAAGAAGCTCTCCATCTCGGTGCTTCGGGCTACGTCGTGAAGGCAATGGCCGCCAGCGACCTGCCCGCGGCGGTGCACGCCGCGCTGCAGGGCAGACAGTTCTTGAGCAGCGGACTGATCGCCCGCGAGAGCACGACGTGAAGCTCGATGCCCGGACGCGATTAAGCAGCCGCCGACGCCGATGATGCGATACGCTTCCCCAGTTCGCGCAGCTGAGCCTCCGTTGTGGTGAACCGCGAGGCTCCGCAATCCAGGCACACGAGCACTTTGGGGAATGCGAGGACACCCGGATCATTCACAGATGCGAGGCCGCTGAAGTGAATGTTGATCTCGGCAGTGAATTCCGCTTCGTTGAGCGATGCGCATGATGGGCAGGACATGATGCGTACTCCTAATTGTTCGCAGGTTACTCATGCCCACCGCCCCTTGTCAATTGCAACCTTCGATTTGACCACCGAAACACAGACTGAACCCTAAAGAGTCAGACGCCACATTCGAATCCGCGTCCGCCGGCGTTTACCTTTACGCAATGTCCAAGTTTTCAGACGGATGCCGGTCCATCCCCGTCTGCCTTTTGGACTGCTGCCCGTTCACCTTAGGATGCCGCGGTTGGGTGTAATATTTCCCGCAGTCCATTGCGTGACATTCCTCAGCTGGCACGTTGCGCATGGGCTTCCCGACGTATGCGTTCTGTCGACAGTCGCCGATTCAACACAGTCCTGCTGGTAGTCCTCGTGGCCACCATGTCCTACCTCGCTGCAAGATTAGGTGGGACCGTTGTCATACGCCCGCAGGAAGACTGGCCACTCTGGCCAGGTAACGTTCTTTTGACCTCGGTTTTGCTGCTCGTACCCCGCAGAATTTGGCCAATCCTGATCGCTGCAGCCTTCGCAATGTTTGTGGTCTATAACCTGCAAACCGGCATGCCGATTCGTTCCGTCGTTGTCCTCTTGCTGTCGGATGCGGTCGAAGTTCTGACTGCTGCGTTGGGGCTGAGCTATTCCTTTGAGGGTGTGCCTCAATTGAAGAGTGTGCGGGCCCTGGCCAAGTATTCGCTCTACGCCGTGATCCTCGCACCATTCACTGGCGCGTTTTTCGGTGCGCTTGCCACTCATGGCGAGTATTGGACGAGCTGGCGAATTTCTTTCCTGTCCGAGGCCTTGGGATACCTCACTCTCATGCCGGCAATTTTGGGTTGGGTCACCGAAAGATCGGCGTGGACGCGCCGGCCTCTTTCTCGCTTCTTTGAAGCATTCGCAATGCTGGCTGGTTTGACCGTTTTTGGATACTTCAGCTTTGTCTCGCCTTGGACTGTCATCGCTCCCGCATTGACCATCGTCCCATTCTTGCTCTGGTCGGCTTTGCGTTTTGGACCCACCGGTGTCAGTAGCATCATGATCGCCGTGGCATTCCTGGCGATTTGGGGCATCGTCCACGGACGCGGTCCTTTCGTCGGACCGGAACTGATTCACAATGTACCGTCATTGCAGCTCTATCTGCTGTTCACCGCGGCGCCGTTCATGGTTCTCGCTGCTATCGTGCAAGAACAAAAACAAACCGAACGATCCTTCCGCGAGAGCGAACAACGTTTTCGATTATTGGCCGATACTGCGCCCGCATTGATCTGGATGGCCGATACAGACAAGCTCTGCAGCTACTTCAACAAGTCGTGGCTGGACTTCACCGGGCGATCCATCGACTCCCAACTCGGCAACGGTTGGGCGGAGGGGGTGCACTCCGAGGATTTGCAAAAATGCATGAGCACCTACACCCAGGCCTTCGATCGTCGCGAGGAATTCAGAATGGAATATCGACTCCGAAGGCACGACGGAGAATACCGCTGGATCATTGATATCGGAGTGCCCAGGCACAACCCCGATCAGTCCTTCATGGGTTACATCGGTATCGCCATCGATGTCACCGAGCGCAAGCGAGCCGAAGAAGTTCTCGCCAGCGTGAGCCGCAGGCTGATTGACGCGCAGGATCAGGAACGCACGCGGATCGCTCGAGAGCTGCATGACGACTTCGGCCAACGTCTTGCCATGTTGACCAACGAGCTCTCGCAGTTCCAACAAGCTCCCTTTGATTTGCCCTCCGAAGTCCGCGGTCGAATGCGCGAACTGCAGAGCGACACGTCGCGGATTGCGGCCGGTATTCAGTCCTTGTCGCACGAGTTGCATTCCTCAAGACTGGAACTTCTTGGCATTGCCGTGGCCACGAGAGCGTTCTGTCGAGAATTCGGCGAGAAGCAGAAAGTTCAGATTGATCTTCAAATACACGACCTACCCGCCCGTTTGCCGGCGGACATTTCTCTTTGCCTCTTCCGGG
Source organism: uncultured Acidobacteriaceae bacterium (assembly GCA_963706645.1). GTDB lineage: Bacteria > Acidobacteriota > Terriglobia > Terriglobales > Acidobacteriaceae > Sulfotelmatobacter. The sequence goes on along the minus strand of CAVPNR010000051.1, from coordinate 9,388 downwards.
TTCTGCAAGAAGCTCTCCATAATTCCTTGAAGCACAGCGGTGTCCGGCGTTTTGATGTGAGATTGTTGGGAACCTCAGACGAAATTCTTCTCACGATTCAAGATTCCGGCGTGGGCTTCGACCGCGAAGCAGCCAGGGCGGGCCTGGGCATTGGTCTGATCAGCATGGAGGAGCGGCTGAAACTGGTGAAAGGAAAGCTCTCCATCGACTCTCAGCCTAGGCGTGGTACCACCGTCTGCGCCCGCGTGCCTCTCAGCTGACAAAGCGAACGCATGCCGGCCGCCGACTAAGCACGCTCCCCGCCGTAGCATCCCCATAACAAAGGATAAACGTTGCGGTGCGTGTGCGTTAAAAGCCCAATGCACCAGCGGAGTGTTTCGCTTTCTTGCCATCCACATGGACGAACCCGCCCGGCAACGCGCACGAGAGTTGGCGAACACGCCAGAGTTTGCCAAGGCACAGCGGGAAAGAAAGAAGGTGGAAGCCCTGTTCGCGGAACTCAAGAACCAAATCGGATTGCGCCGCCTCCGTTTGCGCAGATTACGGTTTGTGCGGGAGCAGTTCTTCCTGGCGGCGGTGGCTCAAAACATCAAGCGACTAGTGCGGTTCCTTAGCCAACCGACAACACCCACTGTGGAAGCTGCCTCTTAGCTGAGGTGAGAGCAAGAACTCGGCCGCAACGATCATCGCAACCGAAAAGACATTCCGATCACGGACTTTTTCAACACCCACTCTCGATTACACGCATCACCCTGTTCCGGCTGCTCTAGTCTAACCTCTCCCGCGCAATGAAGATTTGAGGCAACTCCCGATGAGCCGGCCCAGTTTTGTGTGACAAAGTGTGACGAGGTTGGCGTGCGGAGTGTTTGCAAGTGCTTGAAAATATGGTGGAGCTAGTCGGGATCGAACCGACGACCTCATCGTTGCGAACGATGGGGTCTCCCGTAAGCATCTGATTGATTCGGTTCGATGTAGCTCTTTTTTCAGCACTGAAACGCACCGTTTATCGGAACAGATATGGAACAGGGTTCAGGTTGGGCAAACTCCGAGAGTTTCTCGATCGCTTGCCGCTGCGAGCTCGAAACGATCTGCGCGTAAATGTCCATCGTGGTCGAGATGCGAGAGTGCCTCATCTGGCCTTGGACTGACTTCGGATCCGCTCCCGCCTGTACGAGCCAGGTAGCGTGCGACGTGCGCAGGCACCGCCAGTTGACGAAGGGCAGCCCGAGCGCTCGGGCCGCAGGTTGAATGTGACGCTTCAAAACATTCTGGTCGTTCATCGGCTTGCCAGCTTGGACGCTCTGGAATACGAGATCATCCTGAGCATCGGATTTGACCAGCTTATGTTTTCGAATTGCGACCCCGGCCCGAATTTCTACGGTGAGAGTTTTCAGGCGAAGGATGCGTGCGATTACCTGAGGCGAGACTCCGATTGTCGCCGCGCTGGCCTCTGACTTTGGCTGGGACCAGTCGCCGCGGCAATAGCGCTCCTCGACGGAGATCGAATCACGATTGATGCATCTCCAGCGAAGGCCGATCAATTCAGAAACGCGAAGGCCGGTCCACACAGCGACATAAAGCATGCTCGCGTATGGCTCGGCGACGAGTTGCACCAGGGCGTTGAATTGCTCAGGCGTGATGGTCGGCTTGCGGCGCCGGCCTCGTTTGTCTTTTGGCAGTCGTAGTCCGTCCAGAGGATTCCTGACAATGAAGTCTGGAACAGCTGAGCGGAGGATGCTTGAGAAGGCATCCCGAACCTTCACGATCGAGGGATACGGAATCGCCAGGGTGGAGATGTAGCGCTGCAACGTTCGGGGTGTCAGATCGCGCAGGCAAAGATCGCCAAAGGTCGGGAGTAAATATTTCCTGATCACCCCCCGGTAGCAATCTTGCGTGCTGCTCGAAAGTTGCGGCAGTGTGCTCGGCATGTACTCGCTGTTCACGTATTGGCTGAAAGTGACTGCCGATCCGGCACTGATCAGACCTTGATTCATCGGCCTGAGAATGTCGGCGGCGATTTTCTTTACTTCCCTCTCCGGCATCGTCGCCGGAGCTAGTTTCACCCGTTGACGTTTCCTGATCAGGACGCCTTCGCTGAAAGAGTCCTGCCAGTGTAGTAAGTACCAGAAATTCCCTTCCCGCTTGGGCTTGGGATCTTGAAAGCGCCGTTTCGCCATGGCCTCGAAATCTCCGTGGCTTGTCGGCGGGAAAGCTGCCTTGCGGGTCAGCATACCCCCGGTGTTGAGAATTCCTGGCATCGATTTTTTGCCGGCAGGTGTCATGACAGGTTCACGCGACATTCACCGGCGCCGATTTTTCAAACGGCAAGCTGCACGGTTCGGTTGATTGGCTGGCGCGAACCGCATCGACTTCATACACAACCCCGCGGAACGTTTCTTGAAGTCGCTTTTTAAATTTCTGAATTCCTTCCCTAAGAAGATCAGGCTGTATGGAGTCGAGAACCGCGACGTTGTTCTTGATCTCTACGAGCCAAGCATCCCGAAAATATTTGTCGTAGGCACATTCTTCAAAGTGCGGGGTTTTTACAAAGGCGTCGCTGAGATCGTCTTTGAGGTGTTCGCATACTCTTTGCCAGATTGTGGAAATCCCCCCCTCTTTGAGGGGGGTAGGGGGGAGTTTTGCTTTAGTTTCAGTTTTGTTTTTTACTTCCTTATTGCGTGAACGTGTGGCGTTCAGTTCGGACGAGGAACCGAACGTGTGGCGTTCAGTTGGCTTCACATTCAAGAGAGTAATTGTGGTGACTAATCCTGGACCCGTGCGGTCGGGAATGTCGACGTGTACCAGGTGAAGGTTAACCAGATCAGCCAGGGACTTTCGAACGCGGTCCTGCGATATCCCGAGGCTTGCGGCAATATCACGTTGAGAGAGCTTCGCAACTTGATTTCTAGAATGCCGGCTGATGGCGCAATACACGGCTATTCCGTAGGCCCCAATTCTGCTGCCGTGATCATCGATGATCTCGTTGTCCAGACTGAACCAACCGAACCGACGCTGATCCCGAATGGCGATATCAGTCATCGCTCCTCCGGGTCGCGCCATGGCCGCAGGTTGCCGAACAATGTGGCGGCCGCGGGCTTGGGCGCAGTCGGCGCCGCCGTCGATTTCGCTTCAATGAGATATTCCGAGCGACGCCGGTCGACTACTTGATACTTGACCTTTCCTGCCTGGCGCAGCTGGCGGAGAATTCGGCCCGGTGAATCTGGAGCCACTTCCGACGCGCGCTTGCACAAACTCGGCCAGTTCGATCATGTGGAACTGCCGGTGCAGGTCGCAAAACTCGAGCACGGCGGCAGCGATCCGCTCCTGGACGCGCTCGAGATTGCCGTCCTGCCGGTGTTCATCTGGCCAGCGACCTTTCAATCGTCGCCAGGGGGCCGACTAGCGCGTCCAGGGATCTGACGAAACTCAACAATCGTTGAGATTCAGGATTTCCGGCACTGTGGAGGAAGGCTTGTTGGAAATGTCGGCTTGCACTTCGACTGGAGCGCGCCGCCTTGTGGAGCTCTTCCGCGGCCGGTGTTGACCCGGATGGGCGTCTGAGATAACGTTCATTTATCATTGGAAACCTCGAAGCCACGGCCGCCTCTACAAAAAGGGCCGCGGCTTCTTCGACATTAGAGGAGCACTCAGAAATTGCCGGGTGTGAAAAAGTCACGCACAGTGCGTGACGCGAGTGTCACGCGGTGAAAAATATCTTTAAATGGTGGGGAGCGTAAGAGTTTGATGCCACCGCGTGACATGGGTGTCACGCGGTGAAAAACGCCATTACCTTTGCAGGCTTTTGAGATAGCGATAGTGGTATTGGCGAACCGTCACTGCATTCAATTGCATCGCTGTACCGACGAAACTCCGAGCCGCCCTTATGGCCCACGTCTTTCTCGGCGTGCGTTTCGAGTGGGCCTCGCGTGCGGCGTCCATCTCCTCCAGGGTGAAGTCGGGGTGTTGCCAATAGCTGCCCAGGATCCTACAGTCTCGCTGAAGCTCTGGCGAAGACAATAAAAGCTCAAACCTCGGGATGGCATCTTCGACCGCCTTGCCAGCTCTGACATGACTCTCGTCGAGCGCTGCAAGTTGCGTTTTGACCGAGGCCAACTCGTCACCCTTGGAGGCCAATTCCGCTTCAAGCGCTTCTTTTTTCGCGCGCAAGCCGTGCGCGCGCTGCTCGGCCGTGTCGGCTTGCTCCTTTTTCTCAATGATCAGCTGCTCCAGAGTCGGGATCTGTTCGAGTTTGCGTTGCCTGCTAGCGTGGCTTCGTGCATTTCTAGCCTTCATGACGTCAGGATTCGCTCGAAGCCAATTCATCTGATTTCGTCGAGCGCCAGGAGTGGAGACCGGAGCCCCCGGGTACTTCTCCCGGTACTGTTCAAGAGTCCATCCATGCACTTTGGCGAGATGTCTGTCCAGAACACGGGAAGACTTCCGGCCGCATGCTCGGCAGATCCTAAATTCGAGCTCACGTTTTTCCTCGTACTGCGGATCTTTCTCGCATTCGGCGCGTACCTCGGGTGTGGCGTAGTCTTCCGCCAACTTGGCCATCAATTTCTGCGCTTCGTAACCACGATGGCTGTGTGCGTAGTAGTCGAAGCTGACAAGACGCGCTCCCACGTAGCGGGCGCTGTATTCATCGCTGGTCAAGTGATGCTCGGCCGATAGATGTCCGTTCTTTCCTGAGAGCACAGGAAAGAATTCCCCGCACTCACGGCAGCCGATGCGATCGGCAATGCCCCGCCTCGCCTCGCATGCGGGGTCCATGCGCAATTCTTCGCGCGTAGGCATTCCGGTGGAGAGTTGCTCGGGGGCGATTACAGGTGTAGGATTTGCGTGCATCGATTCGAGTCTCCAGAGCCCACCTCAAACTTCCAGGCGAGAGGTGGGCATAGTTTTGTTTACTTCGCTTTGCGCTCTCGCGCCGCTGGCAAAATCTGTTTTGCTGCTTCTCTTGCCAGTGTCAGCACTAGGGTGGAGTTGGAAAATTCGACGCCAGGCCACTTAGTTTCCCCCGCTTTGCGAAATAGGGCCATGTCTTCACCGCTCATGTGTACGTTGATCTGCAAACTTCGCTTTCCCATGGCGAGTATTTTCGCCCTTGACAGGCGTCCTGCGCGAGAGCAAACTCTGTGCTTGAGTGTGCTAGAGTGTGCTACTGTGTTAACGTTCATAGTTGGACTGTACCACGTCCGCCTATGTATGGAAAAGAGGCCGTCAGTGGAAATCTTGAGCCCTTACCCGCACGAACTGAATGGACCGGGAACCGATTGCGCGAGCGACTGTCCAGCATGCCGCTGGGCTGCTGAGCAAGAATCGCAAAGCACTCTGATGATTCTCTCCGCTCCCGATTTTTCGCAGCGGCTAAAACTCGCCATTGACCGAGCGGTTAGCCGCGTCATCGCCCAGCCATATGACGTCATCGCCGCGGACGAAAAAGAAGAAAACCATGCAAGCCTGGTTGCACATTCGCAGTAATTAATTCTCCCCCCGCCCCGAAGCAAAACGGGCGCCAGATTGCAAAAGGCGCCCGTTGTCTAAACTGTTTCACCTAGGAATCTCTCTTGTCGCCGGCCCGTTCATTCTCCGACCGCGTCATCGATCGACTTGCAGAAGCCGAAGCCGACGAGCAAGACCCGCATCTTCGAGATGACTATCAGCAAGCCCTTCGAGTGGTCGTGTTGGCCCGCGAAGGAAGCCCGATGCCATTCATCGAAGCAAGCTACGCGCTTTGGGGGATGCACCCAGCCAAAGTCTGGCCGCGGATCCTAGCACAGCGGCAGGCCATGCTCGGAAATGTGGTGAATTTTCAGGCTTTTAAATTCGCTCGCGAAGTTAGGAATCAGGAGGCGCAACGTGCAAGCGCTATCAGGGCAAGTGAGGGAGCCAATGTTAGATCTCAGCTTTTCGCTATGGCTGCTCCGGTCCAGTCGGGCACTGACCCAGGACGAATTAGCGCGGCGACTGAGCACAACCCGGCAGACCATCGGGAACTGGGAAACGGGGGAAAAGATTCCAACCCTCGACAGCCTGCGAAAGCTGTGTCGTGGGTTAAGCGTGCCCGTGTCCGTCTGTCTGCAGGTTGGCCGAGGCACGCGCTAATAGGAAAACGTCAATCCTGAATAAGCCAGTTGCCAATCTCATCCGACTATGAGAAAGTCTCTGTCGTTCCCCTTCCCCCACTGGAGGGTTACGTGAAGAAGTTGATCGTTTTGCTGTTTGTCTTAAGCGCTCTGCCCTTGGCCCGTGGCCAAGATGCCACCGAGCTCGAAGCCCAGTACAGCACCTGCGAGAGACATCACATCCCCGTCCGACAAATGCACGCCAGAAATCTACCGGCAGTTAAAGACGAAGGACAACGCTCCGCTAGACCCGACCACAGCTGCCGCGCTGAAAGCCGTCAAAGAATATCAGCCGCCGTCTCAAGAACCCTGCCAGCATGCAGGTGCAAACCGCCTTTGTCACCGAGCAGGGCGCGGTTGCCTGGCGATCGGCGCGCAGAACGGTCTCGGCGGAATCAGCGTCTCGCGTGTCGTCTATGTCACGCCTGAGTTCACAGGGGCCAAGAGGCTAGAGAGGTCACTGGTTCGACGAAAGCGGCATTGGCGGTGCGAATTCGGCACACATTCAGCGCATGGGTGGCAGTGGCCTCGTCGTGGATCGCTGGCGCGAATGTTTGCTACAAGCCAAAATCTTTTGGGCGCCAAGGGGATATGCTTCCGGGAAGCGATGTGACCGAAAAAGTCAACCAAGCGCTGCGTCGTGAAGCTGCGCAAAACTAATATTGCACTCATGGCCATGAATATTTCTGCAACGGTGTACCACTGCGAGAGATGTCGGCACTCTTGTGGGAGTGTTATCGCATCGCGAGGTTTGACGATGGCTCGATTTTTTTAACATGAATGTCACCCGTTCGCAGGCAGGATACTCTGATGTCGTATGCCAAAACTGTGGCCAAAACCGTTGGCTATTATTAACATATCGAAGAGATGTCTAGGCTCTGTCCTGTATGATAATATTGGACTCAGCAAGGGTAGCTGGCAGCTTTCATCGGAGAATAAAAATCATTTAAAAACTCACGCCCGTCCAGTCTTCCACTCCGTTATTCGGATCAGGTAAGCCTACTGCGTAAATCTACCACACCTGTCGACCCTTTTAAAGGCATCAGGGGGTCATGCTTTTCGCAGCAATTTGAGGAGCGGACCGAATCTCGCCTGACGGGGCGTGATCCGCTCCCCTGCAGCGTTCCCATCACGCTCCGAATCTCTTCCTTTCCTCGCAAATTGTAACCCTCAAATGTTGCCATTCGATCCCGAGTGTTTTCGAAATTACTTCCGGCGACTCGCGCCGAAGTAACAACTCCGCGAGCAAGACGATTCGTCGCCGCATCTCTTCCGGGGTTGCGCGATGGTTGCGCGGTCGAGGTTGCGGCGCGGGCTCCGGCTCGCGTATCCGGGTCGTCAGCTTGGGCAGAACTTCCATCCAGCTCGCGCCGCGCTCGCTCCAAAAATTCCGGTCTTCGGCGCCGGGTGTTTTGTTTGCATCGCAGGACCATGATGGGATCTTCGCGGTGCCCTTTGTGGCGGTCTGACAATGATGGACTGATGCAGATCGCGTCCGACAGGACCCGCGTGAGTCCGCGGCCAAGGACTGCGAAATCGACCGGAGCGCAACACTTCGGGCAGATCACGCGAGGCTCGGAGTCAGGCAGGAATGCAACCCTAAAATCGCCGCACCTTCGGCAAGTCAACTCCGAGTGGAGAACCTCGAGGAAGCCGAACCCGATCAACTCTGCCCGGAGCTCTTGCCAGGGTTTCATTCGAGATGGGGTCATTGTATATCGGGTATTCGACGCCCATCAATATACGGGTTACCGACGTGCTATGATTCTGCGCATGACGGCAGCCGCCGCGGTCACTCTCCCCGCTGTTCGCTTCGAGCGCTGCCCAACACCCGAACAGATCGACCGCTTAGTTTTGGAGTTCTGTCGACTCGAGAGCGAGGTGGACGCAGCCTACGCGGCCGCCCAGGCGCTCGACGAGCCCCATGAAAAGTTCAAGGAGAGACTGATTCTATTGCGGAAGAGTTTGGCCAGGCGCACGCGACGAAAAGCCGATTGCTCGTTGGCTCCATCGGAATTGTCGCGACTTTCGGGACGACCCGCAGCATCGACGCGTCGCGGTCGAAGCCTCAGGGTCGCCATGCAACAGCAGGCCGGGCCCGAATACTGACAAAACTCTTTGAGGAATGCATCTGCTGGCGCCTGGTCGTCGGCTCAGACGCGATCATCCGGGGCGAGCAAATTAGCGATCGACTGACGTCGGCCTACGCCCGGTGCTTCGTGGAGAAGCCGCGCACGCCCAGCCTGAAGGTTCGGGTGAAGTGAGTGGGCTTTTCGCCAGGATTACCGGGGACTGTTTCGAGGAATCCAGCCTTTAGGAGGCTCGGGAGGCTCGGATGCATCGATCGATCTCTCCGCTGATTACGCCGCACACCTCTCGCTGCGACAATACTCCGTCGGGAGTGTAGCGACGGGGAGCTTCACTTCGGGGCCTGGCATCCATGCTGTCGGCGAAGGTAATTCGAGTGGGGCGGACACGGACACGTGGGGATGGGCGCCATGTACGGCCTCATTCACCGATGACACTCTTCCCGGCAGTTTGTTGGTCTGCATCGGTGTCCTGAATGCCGACTTTTTCGGCGACCTTGCCGATAACGCGGTCCTGCTTATGGATGCTGGACTGGATTCGTGGGCGCCTGGAGCCACTTATTTACTCAACAAAGCACTACCCTGCACAACAGCGATCGCTGGAGGAGTAGACCAAGTTCCGCAGGCCAGCATCCTCCTCACATACGAGGCAAATGCGCCCGTCGTTGCTGCGGGCACGCTGTTTTATGGGGGCGTCAACAGCGCTGACTGGTGCAACAATTTCGCCTACCAGATCATCCTGGCGGAGTTCGAGGTTGACGACGCGACGCTGGATTCATTCAGCTTCAACAACGCAGTCAATAATCCTGGCGATCTGCTCAGCGTCACTGGTCGGCTGCCGAGTGAGAACCCATCATTCGTCATAGCCGTCACCTGGAACAACCCTGGCAACGGCGCGTCGGCCGGATCTGGCTTCACACTTGGGGCGGCGTCCTCGCTCGGCACCCAATGGCAATGGCAGGAGTTTGATGCGCAACCCGACGGAGTACGTCGCCGCAATTTCCAGGCAGTTGCCCTGGTCTGAGCGGTTCGTTTGAGTTAGGCTTCAACGGAAGCGTCGGTGTCGGTGTCACGCCAGTTGCGGCCTTCATCTGGAACGTGCTTCCCACCGACGGCGGGGGAGGCGGCGGCGGGGGAGGCGGAGATTTGGATATGTTTCTTCCTAACGTCTGG
>CAVPNR010000050.1:0-107549 GCA_963706645.1 uncultured Acidobacteriaceae bacterium | reverse complement strand
CGAGGGCATGCCGTATATCAACGGCCTGCTCAAGAAAAAGGGAATCGGCGCGCTGGTCAACTACGGCTACCTCCGCTTCGGCCTCGAAGTGACGGTCAAGATGCTCGATGAAGTGAAGACGCTGGGCTTCAAGTTCGCGACCCGCGCCGGCCTCTCCATCGGCATCGACGACATGGTCATTCCAGACAGCAAGAAGGTTCTGGTGAAAGACGCCGAGAAGCAGGTTGTCAGCGTTCAGCAGCAGTATTTGGATGGCGCTATCACCAACGGCGAGCGCTACAACAAGGTCATCGAAATCTGGTCGGCGATCACGGAAAAAGTGGCCGATGAAATGTTCGGTGAAATGCAGCGCCGCGACAAGGAAGGCGAACTCAATCCGATTTACGTCATGGCCGACTCCGGCGCTCGAGGATCGAAACAGCAGATCCGCCAGCTCTCCGGCATGCGTGGATTGATGGCCAAGCCTTCCGGCGAAATCATCGAGTCGCCCATCACGGCCAACTTCCGTGAAGGATTGACGGTGTTGGAATACTTCGTCTCGACGCACGGCGCCCGCAAGGGATTGGCCGACACGGCGCTGAAGACGGCTGACTCCGGCTACCTGACTCGACGCCTGGTCGACGTCGCGCAAGACGTCATCATCAGCGAGTACGATTGCGGCACCGTCGACGGCATCTACGTGCAAGGTATCGTGGAAGCCGGCGAGATCATCGAACCATTGCGCGACCGCATTGTGGGCCGCGTTTCGCTCGAGAAGATCAAGGACTATGACGGCAACGTCATCGTCGACATCAACCAGGAAATTACCGAAGATCTCGCTGGAGCGATTCAGGCTGCCGGCATCGAGCGCGTGAAAATTCGCTCCGTGCTGACCTGCGAATCCAAACGCGGTGTCTGCGTCATGTGCTACGGCCGCAACTTGGCTTCCGGACGTCTCGTCGAACTCGGCGAAGCTACCGGCGTCATCGCGGCGCAGTCCATCGGCGAACCTGGAACCCAGCTCACCATGCGTACCTTCCACATCGGTGGTACGGCATCGCGAGTGTCTGAGCAGTCGCGCCTCGATGCCAAGAATGTCGGCAACGTGCGCTTCATCGGATTGCAGACCGTTAAGGCCAAGTCCGGCGATCTGGTTGTAATGAACCGGCAGGGCTCGATCGCGGTTGTCGACGACAAGAACCGCGAACGTGAGCGCTACTCAGTTGTGTACGGCGCCAAACTGAAAGTCAACGATGGCGATCCGGTCACGCAGGGTCAGGTGATGGTCGAGTGGGATCCTTACACTTTCGCTATCCTGACCGAAATCGGCGGCACCGTGCAGTTCAAGGACTTGCAGGAAGGTGTCACGCTCCACGAAGAAGTGGACGAGGTCACCGGGCTGTCGCGTCACGTGGTCGGCGATTCTCCCGACGAGAAGCGCCAGCCCGCGATCGTCATCAAGGGTAAGGCGAGCAAGCGCTACCTCATGCCTTCGCGAGCCCACCTGATGATTCAGGACGGCGACACCGTTACACCGGGAGACGTGCTGGCAAAGATCCCGCGCGAAACCACCAAGACCAAAGACATCACTGGTGGTCTGCCGCGCGTGGTCGAACTGTTCGAAGCGCGCAAGCCGCATGAAACCGCGGTCATCAGCGAAATCGACGGCACGGTCAAATTCGGTGAGGTTTCGAAGGGCCAGCGCAAAATCTACGTGGTCGCCGATAACGGCACCGAAAAAGAATACTCGGTTCCGCGCGGTGTTCACATCAACGTGCAGGAAGGCGAGCGCGTGAAAGCCGGCGAACCTTTGATGGACGGCCCGCTCAACCCGCACGACATCCTGGCTGTACTTGGCGAAAAAGAACTGCAGGCTTATCTGGTGAACGAAATCCAGGAAGTCTACCGCCTGCAGGGCGTCAACATCAGCGACAAGCACATTGAAGTGATTGTCCGCCAGATGATGCGTTGGGTGAAGGTCGAAGACGTGGGCGACACGCGGTTCCTGCTCGAAGAGCAGACCGACAAGTTCGCCTTCCGGGAAGAGAACGAGCGCGTGATTGCGCAGGGCGGCAAGCCGGCTACCGGCCGTCCGCTGCTGCTGGGCATCACCAAAGCCTCGCTCTCCACCGACTCCTTCATCTCGGCGGCGTCGTTCCAGGAGACCACGCGCGTGCTCACCGAAGCCAGCATCAACGGCAAGGTCGATCACCTGCGCGGCCTGAAAGAAAACGTCATCGTCGGACGCCTCATCCCTGCCGGCACCGGCATGGAGTACTACCGCAACGTGCGCCTCTCGCCAGAAATGGAAGAGGCCGCCGCCAAGGTACAGGCGGAAGTCTCGGCTGCGTACGAAGAGGCCGAGCGCGCTCTCGAAATGATGCGTCACGAGGGCGAAACCGACGACCTGCCCGCGGAACTCCCCGCGGCCGAGTAGTCGAAATCATCGAGGCCAGGCTTCGGGGGCGAGAACCACTTCGCCCCCGAACCTATATCCGGACCTGAATCATGTGGTGAGTGGCACAGGCCATGTGGCGACGGCCGCCTCGGCTGTCAGGTTTGGCGCAGCCCGCCAACGTCTAAGGAACCTGGAGTTGTTCTAAATTACAAATGCACGCTACCCCCCAGCGAGTGCGTATCGAGGAACCTGCTCCACTTCCTTCTTTGCGTCCAGCGCCCGAGCAGCCTAAGCTAGATCAGCGCATGCTACGCTTCTTCCGTCTTCTGCGGCTCGCGTTTTGGCGGGCCTTCGTCCACGACGCCTTCGCCACTGCCAAGGCTTCCGCCTACTCCATGATCTTCACGTTCTTCCCGGTCCTGCTGATCATCGGTTCGGTTCTGGCGAACTGGCGCAAGGGGGCTCCTTACTTGCGAGAAATCTCTTACGCTCTGGGCAGCATCCTTCCTGCGGGAGGCAACACTGCTCTTGGATATCTGAAGGGAGCCGCCCAGCACCCCCTGGGCTGGTTGACCACGACTTCCGTCATCACGCTCTGGACCGCCTCCGGCGTCATGATCTCCTGGATGGACGGATTCCGCCGTTGCTACGAACTGCCGAAAACCTGGGGCCTGTTGAAAGAGCGCCTGATCGCATTTCAGTTGGTCATCTTCGCGCTGATTCCCATGACCTTCTCCACCCTGCTGGTGGCCGTGGGCAGCAAGTTCGAGACTCGTCTTCTGCCTTACATCGATCCTGATTTCAGCGTCTACGTTCTGTTGCTCTGGGGCTCGATGCGTTGGCTGATCGCGACTCTCACCGCGATTTCTGTGATTGCCCTGATCTACCATCATGCCGTCCCGCGCACCCAGCCCTGGCACAGCGTGATGCCGGGCGCGATGCTCGCGACCGTGCTCTGGTTCTCGACAACCGTTGGATTTCGAGCCTACTTGCAAAGCTTTGGCAACTTCGCCACGATCTACGGATCCCTGGGAGTCGCCATGGCCCTGCTGGTGTGGATGTATCTGATCTCGCTGGTGGTCCTGGTCGGCGCCGAATTCAATGCTCTGCTGTTCCCGAGAGCCATGCTGGGAAAAGAGCTCACGGCCGTGAATGGTCCGAAAGCGTAGACACACTGCACGATCGCTAAAGAGTGGGTTTTGTCCAAGAGTGGTTTTGTGGAAGAGTGGTCTTGTAGAAGCCTGATTCCGTGGGGAGTTGGTTTCGTGGGGGAGTTGTTTTGTGGAAGGGTACGGCTTTAGCCGTACCGCTAGACCCCCGAACGAAACCGGGCTTTAGCTCCTGTGGGCGGCGGTAGCTGGGAAACGAAAAATCCGCGCAGATTGATGAGCCGAAAGCCCTCGACTCACGCTCTGTTTCGTAACGTCAGGCTCACCATCGTTCGAAATTCTGCAGTTAGAATGTCCCGAAGTCCAGCACGTATAGGAGACAGGTTGACGCCCAGCAAGCCAGAGCCGATCGCAGATCCCTCCACCGTGAAGCCCTCTCTCCGCCGCGCCAAGATCATCTGCACCATCGGTCCCGCCTGCTGCACCGAAGCCGCCATGCGCGACCTGATGCGCCTCGGCATGGACATCGCGCGCCTTAACTTTTCCCACGGCACCCACGAAGATCATGCTCACAATATTCATCGCCTGCGCCGCGCCGCCGAGCGCGAGGGACGCACCGTCTGCATCCTGCAGGACCTGCAAGGGCCCAAAATCCGCACTGGCCCGTTAGAGCGCCACGAACCCGTCCTGCTAAAAACCGGTTCGGTGGTGACCATTACGCCGCAAGATGTACCCGGAACCGCTACCCGCATCTCCACCACATTCCCCGATCTCGCCCGCGAACTTTCGGCCGGCGCCCGCATCCTGCTGAGTGACGGCCTGATCGAACTGCGCGTGCGCCCCGTTCGAGGGAGAGACCGCGGCAAAGACATCGTCTGCGACGTCATCAACGGCGGCCTGCTCGGCGAGCACAAAGGCATCAACCTTCCCGGCATAGCGCTCTCTATTCCGGCCCTGACAGCAAAAGATCGCAAAGACCTCGAATTCGGCCTCAGCCATGGCGTCGATGCCGTCGCGCTCTCCTTCGTCCGCACCGCTGCCGATGTCAGCATGGTCAAGCAGATCATCGCCGCGCACGGCAGCGACGTTCCCGTCATCGCCAAGCTCGAGAAGCCGCAAGCCATCGATCATCTGGAAGAAATTCTCGAAGCCGCCGACGGAGTCATGGTCGCCCGCGGCGATCTCGGCGTCGAAATGGCGCCCGAAAAAGTTCCCGTCATTCAGAAGCATGTCATCCGGCGCGCCTCCGCATGGCGCAAGCCCGTCATCACCGCCACGCAGATGCTCGAGTCGATGATCGAAAACCCGCGCCCCACGCGCGCCGAGGCCAGCGATGTCGCCAACGCCGTTTTCGACGGCACCGACGCTGTCATGCTTTCGGCCGAAACCGCCAGCGGCCAGTATCCGCGTGAATCGGTTTCCATCATGTCGCGCATCGTCGTCGAAGCCGAGTCCAACAGCAACGATTTCCAGTTTCGCCGCCGCCGCGAGCATCGCGGACTCTCCGTTGCCGAAACCATCTGCGAATCCATCGCTCACTCCGCGGAAGACTTACCGATGGGGGCCATCGCCGTCTTCACCGAGACCGGAAACACGGCCCGCATGATTTCGAAGTACCGTCCACAAGTCGCCATCTACGCCTTTACCCACATGGAGCCCGTGGTGCACCGCTTGAATCTTTATTGGGGGGTCCATCCCGTGCGCTGCCGTCAGGCGCGTTCTGCCGAACAAATGGTAGCGATGGCCGAGCAGGACCTCGTCCGCCGCAGCCTGCTCAAGCCCGGGGACGTCCTCGGCGTTGTCGCCGGCACGCGCCAGGCCTCCGGTTCCACCAATCTCATGCGGCTGCACGTGGTCACTAACGAAGAGGCCGACCGCATCACTAACCCGGAGGAGTCGCATCGAAGGAAGCCCAGGAAACACTAATGTGGGGACAGCCGCCAAGCCTGCCCCTGAGAGGAGTCGAAGGGGCTGTCCGCCGAGCGAAGCTCGACGGCGCAAGTTATAATCCCCCCGTATGCCGCAACAGATACTATCGGTGGCCGTCTGGGAACCGGCGCCTGACATGGAAGCCGCGTCGCTCGCCACCCTTCGCGAACTCACGGCCATTGTGACCGCCAAAGGATACGGCCGCGATCTGCTCTACCGCGACCGCGAAGCGCACTATGTTTTCCTGCGTTATTGGAAGTCGGAAGAAGCCCGCCAAGCCGCACTGGAAGATCCCGACATGCAGCGCTGCTGGGCGCGCCTGGGGAACGAAATACAGATCATTAAAGTCTACGAGACCCTCACCGAAGTGCTCGTAGACGGCCCGAAGTAGTTTTGACCATCATCCGCAGATCACGCGCTCCTCGCACCATTTCACCTCGAAGGTCCCCTTCAGGGTTTCGCCGGCCTTGAAATTCATCTCGTAGTGTCCGGTTGCGCCGGAGCGCTCCTCGTAGCTGTCGAAAACGACCTTAGCTGATTGCGCGAGTTTGCAGTCGCCCTCTTTGGCACACCGCGCTGCGGAACCGGCGTTCGACCCTTGTCCAAACTCGACGACCTGTCCGGCGTGGATGGGCAGGCCTCGCCAGATGGCGAAGGATACATAAGGTCCGGCGGTTCGTTTGCACTCGGACCGCTCTGGGGTCAGCGTAATCGCGATGGCGGGCGCGTCTGTCGGCGCGCAGGAGCTCCGCATCGTCCCGTACGAGAACGACGAATCGGTGGGCGTTGCGATCGCGGCAATCGCGGCCAGGGCGAGAACGGCAAATGTAGCGATCTGTTTTCTAACGGGCATGCGGTCTCCTTGCACTCGTTTCTGGCCAGAACGATAACATACGCCGGGTGCCCCATTTCTCGCGTCCTTTGCGAGAAAGCCTGCCCTGAGCCCAGTCGAAGGGTGGGGATTTAAACTAGCGAGGATATGTCCGACTCCATTCGCGTTTTCGCCGACAACGCCGTCGATCCCAAAGTCCGCGGTTACCTCCACCTCCCCGCCACCCCCAACCACGACGGCTTGGTCCTGACGCACGGCGCCGGATCGAACGCGCAAGCCCCGCTGCTGATCGCGCTCGCCGAAACCTTCTGCGCCGGCGGATTCACCGTCCTGCGCTGCGATCTCCCTTACCGCCAATCCCGCTCCTTCAGACCGCCTGGTCCCGGCGACGCCGCCCGCGACCGCGCCGGGCTGAAGAATGCCCTGGCCGCGATGAACAAGTTCTCTGCGCGTCTGTTCCTGGGCGGTCACTCCTACGGTGGACGCCAATCCAGCATGCTCGCCGCCGAGCATCCTGGCCAGGTCAAAGCGCTCTTGCTGCTCTCCTACCCCCTCCATCCCCCGCGCAAACCCGAGCAGCAGCGCACCCAGCATCTCCCCGACCTGCGCACGCCGGCTCTCTTCGTAAGCGGCACGCGAGATCCATTCGGTTCCATCGCCGAGCTCGAGCAAGCTCTAAAAATGATTCCTGCAAAGACGAAGCTGCTGCCCATCGAAGGCGCCGGTCACGATCTGGGATTCAAAGGCAAAGCGAAGCGGGAAGAACTGCCGAGGCTGATCTTTTCTGAATCCACCAAGTTCTTTGAATTGTCATCCTGAGCGCGTTCTTTGCGCGAAGGACCTATGCAATTGCCAGCAGCGAGGAAGTTGCAGAGATCCTTCGCGGCAAAAGGCGCCGCTCAGGATGACAACCCAATTCTTAATTCACCCACCCGGACTTCCCCCCGCCGTTCCCCTTACGCGTGTCGTCATCCGGTGGAATGTAGTTCCCGTGCTCGTCGAAGTGGACCTGGCGGTCGTGCTTCGACATGTAGACCTCAAATTTCCTCGCCGCCCGCCGCCGCTTCCAGCGGTAATAGGAGTTACGTAGGCCGTAATAGCGCTCCGAAAACCCAACATTCACCATCGCCGGCTTAGGTCCGCGCCGCGTGTACAGCCATCCGAACAATAGCCCACCCAGATGAGCCACGTACGCAACCTGGCCTCCGCCCATCATGGCAAACGCTAGCGTAACCACGATCAGGATACCGATGAAATACTTCGCCTTCATCGTGAAGGGAAACGGAATCAGCATGATTTCGTTATCCCCAAACAACATTCCAAATGCCATCAGAATTGCGAACACTCCACCCGAAGCACCAATCGTGGACCGGGTCGGATCGCCCAGCAAGTGCGAATACGAAAGCGCGACCGTCGTCAGCGCAGCGCCCACCACGCCCAGCCAGTACAGTTCCAGGAATCGTCGCGTGCCCCATGCGCTTTCGATGGCTGCACCGAACATCCAAAGGCCGATCATATTTCCCAGCAAGTGCCAGATGTTCAGGTGAAGCACGCTGTAGGTAAGAAGCTGCCAAATCCATCCATGAACCACAAACACGGGTTTCAGGGCACAGTAGTAGCCGATGTAATCGTTGACAATGTCGAGTCGAAACAGCGAGAGAAGTCCTTGAAGCAGGAAAATCGCCGTGTTAATTCCCAGCAGCCACGTCACCGCCCGTGTAAACGGGGGGAGGCTCAACGTCATGGGTTCGCCGGTTCGCCGCACAGGGTTACCTCTCGTCCAATTCTACTCGTATCTCGGGTGCCCCATGTCTCGCGGATTTTGCGAGACCTGGGGATTTACCGCTCCGGAACTGGCACCACCGGCAGGCTGCGATGGCCCGCGCGGTCGAATGCCCGCACTGCAAATATCACATTATCCTTCGACAGCTTCATCGTGGTCCGAGTCACATTGCCTACGTTCTGAACGTGCTCCCACTCAGGACTCGTCGTCGCCCGCCACACGACCTCATACCCGGTCGCCAGCCCGCCCGGAGAAACCTCCCACGTCAGTGTGGAGTCATTCTCCAAGTCTTTCGCCAGCAGGTGCACGTTCGCCGGAGGCGCCGGCGCCGACGCCAGTGACGCCAGCGTTGCCGCGTTCAGCCTAGCCACATGCGCGACATAATCGAAGTCCACAAACTTTAGCGAATCGCCATATTCGATGCCATTTTCCGTCCGCACGTTCTGGTGCTGGTGATGAAAGTCTTCGCGAAATTCTGTGAACCGCACCGCCGAAAACCCCTGCTGGTTAAACGCAAAATGATCCCCGCCCCGCAGGTAGCGATCCAGTCGCAAGACCAGCATCGGTTTCACGCCTGCGTCGTACGTCCGTCCCACCTCGGCGATATACCGCGCCAGCTCCCGCGATCCCGAATCGCTCTCCCCGCCCAGCCCGCGAATGCGCCGCAGGTCCTGCTCCGTCGCCGCCACCGGCACTCCCTCGGAGAACACCCGCACCACGGAATGATCCTGCTCGGAGCTCTTGTCGCCGCCGACGATGTCGTTGTTGAGCACCGCTTCCAGATTCCAGCCTTGATCCTTCGCCATCTTCGCGAAATGACGGCTGCCGTTTAGTCCCTGCTCTTCGCCTGCTACCGTAAGAAAAACAATCGTCGCGGGAAACTTCATCTTGCTCAGCACGCGCGCGCATTCCAAGCTGACGGCCGTCCCGCTCCCATCGTCGTTCGCCCCCGGCGCGTCTCCATTCACGTCGAGCGTGTCGCTGTTGCGCGAATCGTAGTGCCCCGTCACCAGCACCATGCGCTTCGCATTCGCCGCGTCGGTGCCCTTCAAGACCGCATAAACATTGCTGATTTCAGTGGCCTTCGGAATTCGCTCTGTCGGTTCTTCGGTGAAGCTGTCGGTCTTCACCTCGAGACACCCGCCGCAATCCTTGGAATAGCGTTCGAACTCCGCCTTGATCCACTCCCGCGCGGCGCCAATCCCGTGTCCCGCGGTAATCGACGCCGGATCTTGCGCCGACAGCGTCAGCCGCGTTCCGAAGCTGACCAGTTTCTCGATGTTCGCCTGAATTCGTTCTGCCGAAACCTGCCGCAGTGCCGCCGCGATCTGCGGGTCTGCCACCATTGCTGGTTCGCTCTGAGCTGACTGCTCCGAACATCCTATTGCCGCCAGGAAAATTCCCGTGGCCACAGCGCGCGCAATCATGCGGAAATGGAGCATGGCTTAATGGTCTCCGTCCAGACAAATCCCACTGCGGAAGAGCAATTCCCAGGTCCCCAGAAAATCTCGTGCACCCAGCCTCTCCCCCTTGACCGAACAGCCGGGAAGAATCTAAATATTATCAGGAGGCTCTAATCGGCGAGGGAGGCTTTATGGTCCTGTGTCCCGAATGCGAAACCAACCTGGACGTTGAAGAGGAAGATGTCGACGAGGGCGAAGTCATCTCTTGCCCCGAGTGCGGCACCGACTTTGAAGTCGTCACCACGAGTCCGCTTGAATTGAAAGCCGTAGAAGAAGGATACGTCGAAGAAGACGAAGAAGAAGCGGAGGAAAGCGAAGACGGTGACTTCTCGTAAACTACGAAAGGGCCAGGCTTCCACCAGATTTCTCCTCGGCCTCCTCCTGATCGTATTTTTGTTGCCGGAGTTCACTTCTCGCCAGGCGCTCCTCGCAGCCTCCAATCCCAAAGGCAAGCCCTACGCTCTCATCGCCGGCACAGTCTGGGGTCCGGACGATCGTCCTGTGTACGGCATCCCCGTCAAGATCCGCCGCGCCAAAGATAAGAAACCGAAGTGGGAGGTCTACTCTGACCACATGGGCGAGTTCGCCCAGCGGGTTCCCGCTGGCGAGGCCGACTACATCCTCTCGGCCGACCTCAGCAAGGTGAAAACCGCCGACGGCCAGCCGGTTCGTCTGGTCCAGGAAGTGACCGTCCATATTTACAATGACGAACGCGAAGACACGGGATTGCATCTAACAAAATAAGGAGTGATGTCCCGGCGGCGAAGCCGTGAGACAATGGCTCCAGCATGAATCGCCAACAATCCGTGATCAAGGCTGTGACCGTGGCGTGCGCCTTACTTGTGATTCTGGGGGCCGTCTGCAACGCCACCCCTGATAAAAAGGACAAGGCCGTCGGTCGCCTGCTCTTCGGCAAAGTTCTGGATCCCCAGGATAACCCCCTTCCCGATGCCGTCGTCTATGTGACCAACACGCGCACGCGAGCCGTAAAGACTTATATCGTCGGTCCCGACGGCACCTACCGTTTTCCCGCGCTCTCCACCGCCGTCGACTACGAGGTCTACGCGCAATACAAAAGCCGCAAGAGCGAGACCAAATCCGTCAGCCAGTTCGACGACCGTTCCCAGGTCTACCTCGATCTGAAGGTCACTTCCAAGTAGGTCGTACCTTTTCGTGCAACTTTTCAGTGCCCTGACGGGTTCAATATAGCTAGGGACATCTGTCCGGAGGACACTGTGAACGTTTTATCTTCTTCTCGTAACCCCAACCGCGCCGCTCTGGCCGCGAAGGCCGTGTTGGCGTGCGTGACTTTGCTTTGCACTGCGTCAGCCTTGGCCCAAGGCGGCGCCATGAGCCCATACCAGAACGAAAAAGACGGCGTCAGCGCCGGCGGCAAATGGACGATGTTCCAGTCGGAAGACCAGATGACGGGCGCCAAGAAAGTCCGCTTCGAACTTCTCTCGGACAATTACTTTCGGGAAGACCCGGACTATAAGCCCCGCGTCGATCTGTTCTGCGAAGATGGCAAGCTCAAACTTGCCGACTTCAATCCCGGCGTGCGCCTGCCACCTCCGAATCGTCCCGGCTTCTGGGGCCAGCCTCAACTGGGAGTGACGGTTCGCATCGATGATGTCCACTACAATCGCGGCTGGAACTGGGTACGCGGCCACTTCCTCTCGATGGACAAAGGCACGGCCCGCGGCCTGATGGGTGCCCAGCAATTTAAGGTGCAGCTTCCCACCCGCAGCGGAAGCCAGATCGCCGAGTTCTCCCCCGCGGGCTTGAACCTCGACGAGGTCAAAAAATCCTGCGACCTGACTCCCAAGAAGCCCAGCAAAGACTGACCGAAACTCATTTAGTCAGACTCATGTGGTGAGAAGACTCATGTGGGGACGGCCGCCTTCGATAGCCTGCCTGAGCGAAGTCGAAGGGTCCCGCCAGCGCGAAGCGTCGCGAGACCCTACCGCCAACCCGCGGCAGCTTCGACTCGCCGACGCAACGCAACCCGCTTGTCACTTGCCACATTCGCCTTCCTGCTGGCACCTTGAGAGTGTTAACGTCGAGGCGCAATGGATAGCAGCGCAATCACAGGCTTCGCTCTGTTCCTTTTCGTGGCCGGAGTCCTCACCTATACCGTCATCCTCTACAACGGCCTGGTGCGCTTGCGCAATGAGAACGACCGCGCCTGGGCCAACATCGACGTATTCCTCAAGCAGCGCCACGACGAGATCCCCAACCTCGTCGAGACCGTCAAGGGATATATGCAGCACGAGCAACAAACCCTGCTCGCGGTCACCCAGGCGCGCGCGGCGTCGATGAACGCAGCCAGCATCGGCCAGAAGGCAATCGCCGACTTGAAGGTGGCAAGCGCGCTGCGTGGACTGTTCGCCGTGGCTGAGAATTATCCGCAACTCAAGGCCAACGAAAATTTCCTCAAGCTGCAGAACCGCATCGGTGAACTCGAGGAGCGCATCGCCGATCGCCGCGAGTTCTTCAACGATGACGTCAACACCTACAACACTCGCATCGCCCAGATTCCTGACGTCTTCGTCGCCGGCTTCATGAGCCTCAAGCCGCGCCCGATGTTCAAAGTTTCCGAGGAAGACCGCCGCCAGGTGGAAGTGAAGTTCGCCAGCAGCCAGAGTTCCGGGGCATGATCCTAACTCATCGAGGTACTTAACGACCCAGTGCTCGAGGCAGGCAAACCCCAAAACATGACTTGCCTGGGCCATCGTTCGCGGCTTGCGCTACTTCATATCGTGGTGCTCCTGCGCATACTTTTCTGCCGCGTTTAACTCGGTCAACGCCTCCTGGATGTGCTTCATCGCGTTTTCCCTGTGGCCGCCCCAATTGCTACCCGCATGCTCCAGTTCTTTGTAGGCATTTTGCAGCGCCTGCTTCGCCGATCCCACTTCACCGGGGACATCCTGTTGCGGGGCGCTTGAAAGCATCGGCACAGTCGGTGCGACAATCATCAATCCGAGTAGGATGAGCCTAGCGATTTTCATGGTTATCCTCCTGAAGAATTCTGTCGGGCGGGAATTTGATCTTACCCAGCCCCGACTGATTGACGAGAGTTAGCGCGAAATCGGATGGTTTGGCGAGCCTTCGGCCTGGGCCCTGCGAGATGGTTGCGTTCCGGATTCCTCAATCTCCATAGCCTTCACCGCTCGATGACAGCTGACCGACAGCGGCACCTTCGTGCCCCTGCACAAGTAACCATCCACCGTCGCCGCGATCACGAAGTTGCCCCGTCTCACGATCTCTTTGTCCGGTAGCTGCACGGTTCGCGTGGAAGGTATGAGTATCAAGGCGAGGATAGCTGCATAAATCATGGTTGTTCCGTCGAGTGTCGGCCACGTACCTTGCAAGGAAAAGCTACCTCCGCGTTGCGGAACCGTGAACTGGTAAAAGTATTAGTCAGGTTAAGACGGCATGGTTGTTCCCGCAGGCGAGATCGGCGCGGGAGGTGCAAGAGCTATGCGTCAATTCTGGTCAAGGACGAGCAGTGCGAGGACTGTCAGAACTAATAGCGCTCGGCCACCCAACGCGACGAGGATTTCCAACGACCCGGCGGGCAACTCTACGGATAAGCCTTCAATAATTTGTCTACCACTGCCAGTTTCGCACGATCTTTCGTCAGTTGCTTCCGGCACTTGGGGCAGACTTTCAGTGGGCCGGCGATGTATTCAATCTCGCAGTCTTCGTTATAGAAGGAGACACAGCCCTTCGGTCCGCCTTTGTGAGCCGGCACGCCAATGATGAAAGAAGCTACGGCGTTCGCAACCATGCGCTCGATGCTGAGCGGCAGCTTGACCTGGTCGAGCAATTCGTAGGTGGAGAAGATCGAGATGTCTTGCCGCGGATAGTCGTCCCAGGCGTACAAACCTAGGGTGCGCCCATCGCGCAGGGGAAAGTCGGTGAAGGCCATCAGGCGCTTTACGCCAAGTTCCCGGGGCTTGTCTTTTAGCCGGCGTGCGACCTCTGGACCGTTGAGATAGGCGACTTCCTCGGTCTTCTCGCGCTGCCATGTGCCGAGTGGAGCGACCACGGAAACCGGCTTGAAGACATAGGTGTCCTGCACCGCTGTGAGCCGGTCGGCGATTTGGTCCATGTGAAGTAGGGCATGGTGCACGTCCCAGAGTCCGATGATCTCTCGGGCTTCTCCGGAGGGCGTTACGGCGCGGCGTTGGGCTGCGCCCACAGCGGTCCGCTGCCGTTGCGAACTCGCCAGCTGTTCGAGAGCCTTTTCATTTTTTAACGCGAGCCGGTCTCCGGGATTGCGGGCGAACACCACCGGGACGGCCCAGTCGATCGCTTCGCCGGAGATGGAGTAGTTCACCGCGACCCGCGCTTCTCGCGCCGCATCGCCTATCGTGAGTCCTTGCGCGAGAGCCCAATAGAAATGCCGCGCGAACGCCGTGGCAGAGACGTCGAGCACGCTGAACTGGTTGGCAACCACGGCCGGCACTCCGCCCGCCACCAGAACTGGAGCGACTCCGCGGATGAAATTCGCGGTGCCTCCCTTGCCGGTTTCGCAGGCGTTCAAGAAGAGCAGGCGAATGTCCCGCCGGCAAAGAATTTGCTGCAGGACTTGGGAATCCACGGTTTGCAGGCCTTCATTCTCGTTCTCGAAGGCGAGATAGCCCACTCCGTTCGCGGCGTCGAAGTCGCCGTGGCCGATGAAATGGACAATGTCGATCGCAACCGGGGAGACTTCCAGCCATTGATGAAGCAGCGCTGGAGTGGCACCGAGGAGCACATCGACCTCGGCCATATGGGCGTTGATCAGAGCCTGGAAGCCGCTTTTGACCACGGCGGTTTCCTCTTCGACTGAGAGATGAGCCAGTCCCAGAGGCTGCGCGACCACAACCAGAATCCCCAACTTGTTGCGCGCGCCCAAACGGTCGGCGGGAATCGCCGTGTCCACGTTGCGGGTGAAGTTCACTTCTGAAGTGGCGAGAAAATTCTTGCGCTCCGGATCGTAAGCGAATTCCCACGGAAGGTCGGCGATCCAACTGATCATCGAAGTGAAGATCAGGTGCAGGCGGCCGTTCGGCTGCGCGGTGCGTGCCGCGTCATAGAGGCGCCGAACTTTGCCGGGAAACAGAGTTTCGAACAGATCGACGCCGAGCTTGATGAGTCCTTCGTCATTGGGCAATTCTTTCGCACCGGGCTCGCCGTTGAGAAAGTCGTGCATGCCCCTCTGCACTTCAATGATGTTCTGGAATCGCTTGCCTGCGATGCCACTGCGGGTCTGCATTTGCCCCATGGCCCGCGCATTTCGAAATGTTGCGAGCAGGGTTGCCTGATGGTTCGCGTGATACTCCTCGTCGGTGCCCAGTATGGAGATGTAGAACACATCGTCACAGCCCGGTCCTGCGAGCTTCGATTGTGGGGCCGTGGCCGCCGCTGGCGACGGAAGTGGTGGAGCGGGCGCGGGCATCCCGGCGAACTGGCGCGGCGGCGCCACCTCTTCGACTGCCGCCGCCATCGCGCCACGACGCAGCAAGTACGGCAAGTGCGTTGCCGGATCAAGTGTCGGGATCGGAAGCGGCTTACCCTGCAGACTCGCCACCAGAAAATCCACGGTGGCTGGACGCGAAAAAAACGTGATGTGATTGACAGCTCCGTCGGACGGATTGGGCACGTTGCCGCCGCGTCCGAAGCACCCAATCTGATCGGCAGAGATCACAGGTAGTGCGCCAGTATCCACGTGCCAGCCGCCTTCGGTGGGAACGACCAGATCGTTGGCGGTTTGAAATACGAGATCCACACCAACATCCAGCATGCGCTGCCGCAGCCCGCGGTCGGGCTCGAAGTTCGCCACCAGCGAGGAGTAGGCGCGAGGCGGCGGTCCGGGCGGACCTTGCAGCTGATGAATGACCGGACCTTGGCTGTTCATCGAGGCCAGTCCGGGGATGTCCACTTGAACGGCGTGCGCCAGCCACGCCAGTCCCTCGGTGATAAATCCGGTCGCGGTGGTGAACGGGTTCTCCGGGAACAGGTCCATCAGGTTCGACAACCAGTTCAGAAGATCCTGGAAGCGATTCGGTGAGGCGAGCGGCGTACCGTCGTTCGGCGAAGCGACCAGCACCGCGCGCCCCAACTGGAATCGCGCTGCGTTCGGACCGAGCGCGGCCGCATCCTCGACCAGCGTGCGCAACACCAGGCCCCCGCGAGAGTGCGTCACCACATCAAAGAGGCATGGCCCTTTGGGCAATGCGGCCAACAGCGTGCGCGCATTTTCTTCCGGAGTGCGGCTCACCGTGAAGTGATCGAAGGCGAAAATGCGGTTGCCATAAATCGGCTGCAGGCTCTCGAACAAAGTCTTCCCATCAGAGCCACGTGTCGCAGCCAACCCGGAATATGCCGACGACGCGTGCGAAAACGTTCCATGGATAAAAAGCAGGTTGCGCTGCGCTGTATCCGTACTGACGGCTTTCGCGATGTCGATGGGAGTTAGATCCGGCGTCTGCAGGTTAGCGGGCGAAACTGACTTCCAGCCTTCATGCAGCCCTTTAAGTTTCCAGATCGCAGTTTCAGCGGCCTTTGCCAGCAGCGGCATGGCCAAGTCTGCAAGCTTGCCCACCACCTTCAAAACGGTGGCCTTTACAGTTTTTCCGATGAGTGCGCGTCGTTGCTGTTCCTCCGGAGGTTCCGCCTCAGCCGTCTGGGGGATCGGGATCGTAAACCTTACCGTGCTGGTAGTGACGCCGCGCGCCGTACTGCGCCGCTCGGTCTGCGTGGGCACGACAAAAACAATCGCTCCCGACTCGTGCCGCACCATCACAACATAAGCCGCGTCCGGCTCCGCATCCATCTCAAGGTCGAGCGTTGCGGGAATCGCAGCCCGCCGGGGCTGGGAACGAAGCGTCTTTCGATCGACGGTTGATAGCCGGCCAGACTTCGTGATCTCGTTTAGGAACGGGTCGTCCCCTACGAGCTGCGCGCCACGCCGCGCCCGCCCGCTGGGCGCTTCGATCACTTCCCAGACATCGCTCTGCACCGCACGGAGTTCTTCCCGCTTGTGAGGGGGCATGTTCACTCCTTAAGAATTGCGCGCACGCGAGGGGAAGTCGGGCATGCGCGAATTTCAGGAACGTAAGGGCCGGGAAACCGAACGCAACAATTGTACGCCGGGAGTCGAGCAGACGCCTCGGCGGGCGCTCCACGCCTCCCAAAAAAATCCCCACTTCTCGCAAAGGAGGCCAGAGATGCGGCACCCGCTGCATCCGCGAAATCTACCCCAGCAGCCTGGCGGCGTCCTTGGCGTAATAGGTAAGAATGATGCTGGCCCCCGCGCGGCGGATGCTCAGCAGCGACTCCATCATCACGCGGTCGCGCTCGATCCAGCCGTTTCGCGCGGCGGCTTCGATCATCGCGAACTCGCCCGAGACTTGATATGCGGCGAGCGGCAGTTCGAATCGATCGCGCGCTGCGGCAATCACATCCAGATAAGGCATCGCCGGTTTGACCATGATCATGTCCGCGCCTTCGTCAATGTCAGCTTCAATTTCGCGCATCGCCTCGCGGATATTTGCCCCATCCATCTGATAAGACCGCCGGTCGCCAAACTGCGGCGCCGAATCCGCGGCCTCGCGGAACGGCCCGTAATATCCCGAAGCGAACTTCGCAGCGTAGGAAAGAATCGGAGTATTGATCAGGCTCGCGTCATCGAGCGCGCTCCGAATCGCCGCCACCCGCCCGTCCATCATGTCAGACGGCGCAATAATGTCGATCCCCGCCTTCGCCAGCGACACGGAAGTGCGCGCCAGCAGTTCGAGCGAAGCATCATTCACGATTTCGTAGTCCGTCGTGACGGCCGGAGGCGCTGCCACTGCCGCTCCCAGCGATTGCGGCGTGGCCTTCACAATCCCGCAATGCCCGTGCGACATGTATTCGCACAAGCAGACATCGCCCATCAACAGTAGGCCCGGCACTTCGCGCTTCATTGCCCGCGCGGCCCGCTGCACAATTCCGTCCTCGGCCCAGGCCCCCGTAGCGACTTCGTCCTTCTTGTCCGGCAGCCCGAACAGAATCACCGACGGCACGCCCAGCGAATGAACTTGCCGCGCCTCTTTCACCGCCTCGTCCACCGACAAATTGAACACCCCCGGCATCGACCCGACCGCCTTCCGAACGCCCTCTCCAGGGCACACAAACATGGGGTAGACGAAGGCGTCGGGCGTAAGGCGAGTCTCCGACACCAGGTTGCGCAACTCCGCGGTGCGGCGAAGTCGGCGAAGGCGAGTCACAGGAAATGCCATCGAGGTCACCAGGGGGAAGGGTGAGGTAAGTGCCCTTCCTTACTTGATTCTAGAACATCTTGATTCTAGAACAACTTCGAGTCAGAACAGCCATGCTCGCCAAAAGGATGCCTCCGCATCCCGCGGGGGTGTAACGGAAGTAACCTGCGGCACTCCACACGTACCTCGCGCTTCCTCAATTCGGTCCCATAGAATGAGGTCGGATGACTCTGCTTCAACGACACCGTTGGTTTGCCGCAGCGGCCGGAATCACTCTGGTCTTTGCGGGGGCTTCGTTGATCGCTCGGCCGAGCGCTAGGCTGACTGCATTTTCTGACTGCCTGATCCTGGGGCTGTTGCTGGCGGCGACCGGAATCGGCTTCGCCAACGCCCTGCGTCGCCCGGGTCAGGAGCGCAGCTTCTGGGGATTGATGACTCTCGGCTTCTCGCTTTGGGCGTGCAATCAGGCAGCCGCCTCGTATTGCGAAGTGGTGCAGCACCGGGCAGTTCCAGAAATATTTTTCTTCGACATCATCCTGTTCATGCATGCCGTGCCGATCATCGCGGCTGTTGCTTGGCGTCCGGACCTCGCCAAAAAAGATGGCAAGTTCCATCTCAGTCTCTTGAATTTCATGATGCTGATGGGATGGTGGATCTTTCTCTACGCCTTCATCGTCTTCCCCCATCAATACATCGTGGTGAACTCCGCTCTCTATAACGACTACTACAACCAGCTTTATGTACTGCAGAACGTTCTGCTGTTGGCCGTATTGGCTCTGGCGGCCGTCACGAGTCTAGGCGGGTGGCGGCGCTTCTACTGGCATTTTTTCGGCCTCAGCCTGCTGTACGCCAGCGGCTCGCAACTGCTCTACGCCGCTGGACGCAAGGGCACCTACTACCCGGGCAGTCCGTACGACATTCCAATCGTCGCCACCATTGCATGGATGGCGGCTGCAGTAATGTCGTCCCGAGAATGGAGTCTGGAAAGCTCTCGCTCCACCTTGCATCCGCTCTGGTGGAGGAGGGTCGTGCCGCAGCTCGCCATGCTAGCCCTGTTGTCACTGCCGGTCTTGGGCGTATGGACCGTGCTCGCGGACAAATCGGCCGCTCCCTCGCGTGCCCTCCGCGTTTTCACGGTGCTGGCTGCGATGCTGGTCTTGGGCGGATTCGTTTTCCTGCGGCAATACTTCCAGGACCAGGCGCTCATCGCGCTGCTACAGGAATCGCGCCGCAGCTACGACGGCCAGAAGCGCCTGCAGAGCCAGCTCGTGCAGAAAGAAAAGCTCGCTTCCCTCGGCAATCTAGTCGCGGGAGCTGCCCATGAAATCAACCACCCGCTCACTGCGATCGTGAGCTACTCCGAGCAGCTTTGGGCGAAAGAGCATCTCACCGACGAACAAAACCAGCTACTGCGAAAAATTGTGAACCAGGCTCGCCGCACGCGCGATCTGGTCACGGACCTGCTTCGTTTCGCCCAGCAGTCGCCCGGAGAGAAAATCCTGGTCGACCTTAGCGTGCTGCTGCAGCGCTCGACCCAGATGCTCGAACTGCGCCACCCAGGCGGCAAAATCCGCGTGGAAGTGTCGGTCGCTCCGAATTTTCCCAAGGTGCAGGGCAATGCCAACCAGCTGTTTCAGGCCTTTGTCGAGATCATCGACAACGCCATGGACGCCCTCGAAGAAGCCGGCGGAGGCACGCTGCAAATCATCGCCCACCGCCTCGGCGACGACGCCATGCTGCAGTTCTCCGACACTGGCCCTGGAATACGCGAGCCCCAGCATGTCTTCAATCCCTTCTACACCACCAAGCCCGTCGGCAAAGGCACAGGGCTCGGCCTGAGCGCCGTCTACGGTGTCATTCGAGACCATAACGGCGAGATCACCTGCCAGAACAAGCCGGAAGGTGGAGCTCTGTTCATCGTGAGAATCCCCGCGGCTTCAGAGCCCGCCGTGCAAGTTGCCGGCGCCGGCGCCGACTGACCGCGCATACTTCGGCTCTCTTCGCTTCCCGCTCTTGCCTCCGAGCGGCGATCTGCGCGCAGACCGGTGCGCCGTCTGAAGTTCTGCTCCTGCTACCATAAATTGCGATGGCCGGTCAGCTCATCCACAGTTCGGCACGCGTGCTGGAGTTTGAGTCTCTCCGCGAACTCCTCCGCGGATACGCCTCTTCGCCCCTTGGGCAGGAGCGCATTGCCGCTCTCGCTCCCTCCACGGACCGCGATTGGATTGAGAGCCAGCAGGAACTTGCGCAGGAGATTGGGGAGTTCCGCCGTGTGGGTGGCCGCTTTGATTTTTCCGGGCTCATCGATATCGACCTGCTCCTGAAGGAAGCCCGCATCGCCGGCGCCGCTCTCGAGACCACGGAGATTCGAGACGTGATCCTGGTCGTCGATCGTGCGGCGGAATGGCGCGAGATCGTGCTTCATCCTCCGGCGAATATGAAATCCGATTGGCACCGGGTGCGTGTGCTCTCGGATCAGATCGTCGACTTCACCGAGTTCCTGCGCTCCTTTCGCAACAAGATCCAACCCGATGGCACGCTTGAAGACAAGGCCTCGCCAGAGTTGGCGCGCATCCGCCGCGAGATCGAAAAGCAGCGGCGCTCGATTCAGGAGTCCCTGCGTGGATATCTGCGGCGACTCTCCGAAGGCGGCACGGTGCAGGATGAGCTGGTCACGATTCGCGGCGAACGATTTGTCATCCCCGTCAAGGTCGAGCAGAAACGCCGCGTGCAGGGCGTCGTGCACGGCGCGAGTTCCAGCGGCCAGACGGTATTCGTCGAGCCCCTCGAGACCATCGAGCAGAATAACGAACTAGTCCGTCTGCTGGAAGAGGAGTTGGCGGAAATTCACCGCATCCTGCTAGAGATGACGCAGCGCATCGGCGCGAAGTCCGCAGAAATCCTCGCAGCGGCAGACGCCCTAGGCGAGTTGGAGTTGCAGTTCGCGAAAGCACGATTTGCCGAAGACTACAACTGCGTAGCGGTGAAGTTGAGTGGAGAGCAGCTAGACTCGGAGGATCTGTCTGGGGAGGATCGATGTGGGGACGGCCGCCCCGGCCGTCCGCCGAGCGCAGCGAGGCTCTTGCTGCATAATGCCAGGCACCCTCTCCTGGAACGCAACCTGAAAGCGAAGGGGATCGCAGTAGTCCCGGTCACAGTCGAACTCGAAGGCTCTCGCCGCCAGCTAATCATCACCGGCCCCAACACCGGTGGCAAGACGGTGACGCTCAAGACCGTCGGCCTGCTAGCCCTGATGGCCCAATCCGGTCTTCCCGTGCCCGCCGACCGTTCCGAGCTTCCCGTCTTCGACGCTGTCCTCGCCGACATCGGCGATTACCAGTCGATCGAGCAGAATCTCTCCACCTTCTCCGCGCACGTCACCAACATCGATCTCATCTCGCGCACCGCGACCGCGCGGTCGCTCGTCCTGTTGGACGAACTCGGCTCTGCCACCGATCCCGAAGAAGGGGCAGCCTTGGCCGTCGCGATTGCTGGCCACTTCGGCGCCATCGGATCTATGACGGTGATCTCTACTCATCACACATCCCTCAAGGTCTACGCCGCGAATACTCCGGGCGTGGTCAACGCGTCGGTGGGCTTTGACGAGGCCACGCTGCAGCCGACCTACGAACTGAAAGTCGGAGTGCCAGGAGCGTCGGCAGGCATCAACATCGCGAAGCGTCTGGGATTGAATCCCACGATCATCGAAAGCGCGCGACAGAAGCTAGGCACTCAAGCCCGCGACGTAGGGCATTTCCTCGACAAGTTACATGCCGATCTGCGCGAAGCCGACAACGAACGGGTTCGCCTGAAGACGCGGGAACAGGAACTCGAGAAGGAGAAAGCGCAGCTAGCCGCCGAAGGACGCAAAGAGCAGCAAGTTAAAGTCCGCGAGATGGAGAAAAAGCTTGAAAGCCTCCTGCGTGACTTCGAATATCATGCGCGCGAAGCCGTTAATGCGGTGCAGGAGCGCGCTGCGGCGGAGAAACTTTCCAAAGAGGCTGAGCGTCGCATCGCAAAGATGCGCCGCGAGTTCAGCGAGCAGTTCAATTCCACGGTGGTAGCCCACTCCACCGGAGCCGACCACGGCGATCCGCACGCCCAGCCGCAGGTGGTGAAGCACGTCTCTGAAGGCGACACGGTGAAGTTGAAGTCCACCGGTCGCGGGGCAAGGGTCGTCCGCAAAATCGACGACAATCACTTCGAAGTCGAGATGGGTGCGATGAAGATGAAGATCGCGCGCGACGACATTGCCGAAGTGCTGGCTAGTGCCCAGGGCAAGGCGGCGGAAACTCCGGTGAAAGCCGCACGGGCCCGCGGCATTTCGGTCTCGCTGGAAAACGAGGGTGCAAACGTCCCCAGCGAAATCAACGTGATCGGCCAAACGGTCGACGAAGCGTCATCGAGAGTCGAAAGATTCGTGGACCAGGCATTCCTTGCCGGACTGCCGCGCGTCCGCGTAGTCCACGGCAGCGGCATGGGCATCCTCCGCAAAGCGCTGCGCCAGTTGCTCCAAGAGCATCCCCACGTCGCGTCAGTGGCCGAGGCGCCGCAGAATGAAGGTGGCGGGGGAGCGACGCTGGTGGAGCTGAATGTGTAGGTGTTCGTCGAACCAATCCTACCTATATTGTTGATAATATTAAACCAAATGTTGTCTTGCGTTTGTCATACAAACATCTGATAAAATGTCAGACGTGGAGGATGACGCATGGCAACCACGCCTCGGCTGGCACGTCAAAAAATTTCGACCACAATCTCGCCTGAGACATTGGCCTATTTGGACGAGTTGATCCGTAAGGGAGAAGCTCGAACGTTGGCGGAAGCGTTGGACTGCGCAGTGGAGAGGTTGCTCGTTTTTGAAAACCGCGAACGTTTGGCCAACGACACGGCGGCGTATTTTTCCGGCATGACCAACGAAGAGGCGACTGAGGAACAAAGGCTGGAGGCCGCGTTGTCACAGAGCGCGGCAGGGATCGACTTTGACCGGTAATCCTCTACCACGCCGCGGAGAGATATGGACCGCAAACCTCGGCAACCCACCGATACGACATTGGGTGTTAGTCGTTTCTCTCGATCAGCGCAATCTCAGTGATCGGACCGAGTCGGTGCTCATCGTGCCGCTCAGCAGCAGCGGACCGGAGGGAGCAACCGTCATCCAGTTGCCTCCCGGAGAGACAGGTCTACCGGGACCTTCTTTTGTGAAAGGTCACTTTGTGCAGGTAATGGCCAAGCGTGCGCTTCTTTCTCAGGAGAGACGGGTGCTTTCAGCAACGCGGATGCGGGAAGTCGCGTTGGCGATCCGGCGCAGTTTTGATCCGGACGCGCCCTGGCCGGGGCGGTAGACGCTGGCCGCGACGGGCGTGGAGTTGAACTGTCTGTGAGTGATACCTACAAATGCGCAACCTGCGGGTAAATCCATATCGGACTCCTGATGAGCTTTGCCGCGGAATTCCCGGTCCAGTATGCAAACTTGACGCGAGAGGATCGGGATGCTCGCGCGGTGATGAGTTCTGATCAGTGCATCCTCGATCAGCAGTGGTTTTTTATTCGAGGATGCGTGGAGATCCCGATTGTTGGTTCCGATGAGCCGTTCCTATGGGGCTTGTGGGTGTCCGTTCGCGAGGAAGTCTTTGACCAGATCGAAGACTGCTGGGAGTTGCAAGGCAGAGAACAGTGCCGGGGCCCGTTTAAGGGCAGACTAACGAACTCGCTCGCCGAGTACCCGGAGACTCTGAACCTGAAGACGAAGATTTTGGTCCAGCCTGTCGGAACCCGACCTCTGTTTGTAATTGAGGAAAATGATCACCCGCTGGCGATCGAGCAGACATTAGGTATCACGCGCATTAGAGCCTTGGAACTAGCCTCACTCGCGTTGCACCGCCGACCAGGCGGATTTCCCGAATCAGAGTGAGCGGCAGCTTTTCCAAATCGATCAACCGATAACTCTCGATTCCCACAGCTTCTCCACAGCAATCCTGGTCCGGTATATTTCATTCAGCCGTCTTTTCCCTGACAATTCTTGTGGAGAATCCTGTCCCTTAGATGGCGAACCCTGGCGATTTCGCGTACACGGTCAAGCAGCAGGCGGACATCGTCCGGATCATCGGCGACTACGTCAAACTGAAGAAGGCGGGCGCGCAGAACTTCTCAGGGCTCTGTCCCTTCCACAAGGAGAAGACGCCTTCGTTCTCGGTGCACAGCACGCGCCAGTACTACTACTGTTTCGGCTGCCAGGAGAAAGGCGACGTCTTCACCTTTGTGCAGAAAATCGAGAACATCACCTTCCCGGAATCCGTGCGGATGGTGGCGCAGAAGCTGGGCATTCCGCTGCCCAAGGCGAGTTATTCAACTCCCGGCGAAGCCAAGGAAGCTCGCGTGCGCGGACAGCTGCTCGACGTTCACGAGCGTGCCGTGGCGTTCTTTCAGGAATGCTTGCGCCGCCCCGAAGGCGCTCGATCCCGGGAATACCTCGCAGGCCGCGGCCTCGATCAGGAAATGATCGCCCGCTTCCGCATCGGCTATGCTCCCGATTCCGGATTCCTCCTGCGCGACCGTCTGAAAGACGAATTCAGCGAAGAAGTATTGCGCGAGAGCGGCCTATTTTCGTGGAAAGATGGTTCCCCCTCAGCAATGTCATCCCGAGCGCAGTCGAGGGACCTTGAGTTAGCGGGTGCCCCGTCCTTGTCCGTCCGTTCTTTGGACGGACAGGGCGGGGACTTTGACTCAACCCGCGAGCCGGAAGCCGGAAGCCGAAAGCTGGAAGCCGCAGTCTCCGCCATGTACTCCAAGTTCCGCAACCGCGTCATGTTCCCCATCGCCAGCGAAGCGGGGAAAGTCATCGCCTTCACCGGCCGCACCCTCGCGACCGATGAAAAATCCGGCCCTAAGTACTTGAATTCACCCGAGACTGCGATCTACTCCAAGGGCAAGGTGCTCTTCAACCTCGATCTCGCCAAGGAATGGATCAAGAAGTTCGACTACGCCATCTTGGTCGAGGGCCAAATGGACTGCATCTCCGTCTACGCCGCTGGATTTCACAACGTCATCGCCAGCTCAGGCACGGCGTTCACCGAACTGCAGGCCAAGCTGCTCGGACGCTTCAGCAGGAATGCAGTCGTAAACTTCGATCCCGATACGGCAGGTGCGAAAGCGACCGAGCGCACTCTGGGATTGCTGGTCGAAGAAGAGTTCACCATCAAAGTCCTCACGCTCGAGCAGGGATTCGATCCCGATCTCTACATTCGCCGCAAGGGAAAAGAGGCCTACGGAGAAGCGCTGAAGCATTCGCAAAAATATTTCGACTACCTCATCGAGCGAGCCCGTACGCAGTTCCCCGTGCGTAGTGGCGAAGGCAAACAGAAGGCCGTGAATTATCTGCTGCCTCATATCCAGCGAGTCCCGAGCCGAATCGTTCGCGATGAGCTGGCCCATGAGATCTCGCAGAAACTGGGCATCGACTCCGCAGTCTTGCGGCAAGAATTGCGGCACGCCGCGTCCACCCGCGCCACGTCCGCTGTCAAAGCTCCAGTGGAAGCACAGGCAACCGACGCAGAGAAAGTTCTGATCCGTGCACTGGCCTCGGCGCGCCAGATGCAATCCAGCGAAGAACATCTCTCGGCCCGTGACGGCGCTGAAGAGGAATTCGATCCCGCGCGCCAGGCGTTGTTCGTGCTACAGAACGAAGGTCTGCATCGCGGCCTCGCGACCGAGTCTCTTGCCGAATCTCTGCTCAATGCAGGCCGCGAAGTTGCCGATGTGCTTGAAGTGCCGGCCACGGAGAGCGATCGCCGCCTGCTGGCATTAATTTTGCTGAAGGAGGACGAAGAACTCACGGCAGAGGTGCTGGAAGCCGCCGTCCGCGCCTTGCGCCGCATTCACTTGCGCCGGCGTCAGGAACACGTTCAGCAGGAACTGAAGAAGCCGGGCCTTGCCGCCGATAAAGACCGCTTGCGCGAACTGCTCACGGAACTGGAACGAATCAGCCGCGCCCTGAGAGATCCGAGTTTGGCCGAAGAAGGCCTGAAAAACGCGGGAAACAGGAAAAGTGCTTGAAACAAAAAGCCCGGCCAAGCCATCTAACTATTTAAGGAAATTGAAGATAGCGGCGGGCAGTGGAACCTGAAGCGGGCAACCGATAGACCGTGCAGCACTTGTTTGCTAAAATCGATAGGTTTGTGCGGTACGCGAAACCCCGCAATACCCATATTCCCACCCTTAAAGGAACATTATCACAAGCTCCTGTGGAGCGGAAATAAAGCAGTTCGAGGACACACCTTTTGGCTCTTGACGACAAGTTCGACGACATCAAAAAGCTGATCGACACAGGCAAAGAGAAGGGATATCTCACGTATGACCAGGTCAACGACCTCATACCGCATGACGTGCATAGTCCCGAGGACCTGGATGATCTGCTGACGACGATTGGTACGCAAGGCATCGACGTGCTGGAGGGGCCCAAGCTGCCTTCTGCCGCGCTCGATAAAAAATTCGATGAATCCGAGGAAGGCGAGGATGTAGAACTCGACTTAACTCCCGGAGCCCTGGAAAAAACGAACGACCCCGTCCGCATGTATTTGCGCGAGATGGGAACTGTGCCGCTGCTCACGCGTGAAGGCGAAGTGGAAATCGCTAAACGAATTGAGCGCGGGCAAATCCGCGTGCTCAAGGCCCTGTCGCGGTCGCCGATTGTGATCCGCGAACTGCTGGCGATGGGCGAAGACCTCAAGAAGGGCGTGCGCTCGATCAAGGAAGTGGTCACCTTCGACGAAGAGGAGATCACCGATGAGATCCTGCAGAACCGCCTGAACGAGTTCACCGGCAAGATCGACGACATGGCCAAGCTGTACAAAAAGGCCGCGTTGCTCGAAGAGAAGTATCACGAAGTATCGAAGACGAAGAAGCCGAAGGATCATCGGCGGGCGCGGCGCAAGCTGGCGCGCGGCATCGTTGCCACATCACAGGCGGTGCGCAAGCTGGGATTCACCAACGCCGAGCGCAAGCGGCTGATCGAACGTCTGAACAAGACGGTCGACGGCATGCGCTCGCTCGACCGGCAGACGCAGAACCTGGAGCGCAAGGCCGACGCCACACGCAGCGAAGAGCAGAAGAAAGAGTATCGGCGGCAGGCGCGCGCGATTCGCGGCGAAGTCGAGAAGCTGGAACTCGAAACCGGAGTGTCGTTTCAGGAGCTCAAGCGCACGCAGCGCGAGATCATCCAGGGCGACATGGACGCGGAGCAGGCCAAGCGTGAGCTGATCGAGGCCAACCTCCGTCTTGTGGTATCGATTGCCAAAAAATACACCAACCGCGGACTGCAGTTCCTCGACCTGATTCAGGAAGGCAACATCGGACTGATGAAGGCGGTCGACAAATTCGAATACCGCCGGGGCTACAAGTTTTCAACGTACGCCACGTGGTGGATTCGGCAGGCCATTACGCGCGCGATTGCCGATCAGGCGCGTACGATTCGTATCCCGGTGCACATGATCGAAACGATCAACAAGCTGATCCGCACCTCGCGGCAGCTGGTGCAGGAACTGGGACGCGAGCCGACGTCGGAAGAAATCGCCAAGCGCATGGACATTCCAGTGGCGAAAGTGCGCAAGGTGCTGAAGATCGCGCAGGAGCCGATCTCGCTCGAAACGCCGATTGGCGAAGAGGAAGATTCGCATCTGGGCGACTTCATCGAGGACCGGGGTGTGGTGTCTCCAGCCGAGGCGGTGATCAACGTGAACCTGAAGGACCAGACGGGACAGGTCCTCCGCACGCTGACGCCACGCGAAGAAAAAGTCATCAAGATGCGCTTCGGACTCGAGGACGGCAGCGAGCACACATTGGAAGAAGTCGGGCAGTCTTTCGCAGTGACGCGCGAACGCATCCGCCAGATCGAAGCCAAGGCGCTGCGCAAGTTAAGGCATCCGTCGCGGTCACGGAAGTTGCGGGCGTTTATGGATGGAGTACGGGACTAATGGGAGCGCCCGAAAGAGCTATTTGAGGTAGGGCCTCTTGAGGTAGAATAGCGGGTTCAGAAATCTGTTTGTAGTTTAGACTTTTGAGCGGGCTCCGAACGGCCCGCTCCACAGGTTTCCGACGAGATCATTCTAAAACTTGTGTCACCCTTGTCATTCTTGGCGGAAGGGCTTCGGGTGGCGCAATTTCAACTGCATCACTCCTAAAGCTGCGATGTTGCGGCGGCAGGAGTAGTGTGCCTTGTCCTCTAGCAAAAGTCAATCTCGCATCCGCATGAATGGACTCGCCCAGTTCAAAACGGTCGATGGGTGGCGCACGGCGCTTGGACTTCTTCCCGTCTTTCTCCACGGGTCTGCCGAGGATCAAGAACGTTACGTCCTGCTGAATGGTAGTAAAGGGAACTTCTGCCTCGATTTTTTGGGCGGTAGGGACCAGAATTCCCAGCGTAGTGCGGCGTGGTCCTCCGATGTTGGGCACTACGTTACGATAACCGGGGATATTGTTCTAGTTAACGGATGGGAAAGGGGAGCAGCCGAGGAAAGATTTTCCTGCCGCAGCGTGTTTGAGCGCATCCCCGATTTTCACCGCCACCTCGAAAAGACGACGCCGGACCAGTCCCGGAGCGTCGTCAATCACGTCTTGTCAGTCTTCCGCCGGATAAGAACTATAGCTGGTCAGCAAGACAACGGCCTTCGCTCGCTCCGGGTGTTGCTCCATCTGCTAGCGTCCGCCGCCGCTCAGCGGGACAGCCTCATCAATTCCGACTTAGATCAATGGGGCCTAACCCCAGAGGTGATTGAGCCCTCGCAGGCAATCAACCCCGACACCTGGCGGTCTTTATATAGCGACCTCTCGGGCACTGGCAGGTACCACACGTATCCTCCGGATTTTGACCTGCTGGTGCGACACGCGTCGGGCGCCGTCTTCCAAGAGGCGCATCTTGAGGCGCAGGTCCCTGAGCAAAGATGGCTTGTGGGCTTCGAGGGGCCGGCGGTCATTGACCCGAATGCAATTCCTAGCGAGACGGGAGTCTACTTTACCCCGGCAGCTCTTGCCCGTACACTCGCCGAAGAAGCGGCCCGTGCAGCGGCCCGACCTGCTCCGGGCGTAGAGCTTGTGATATTTGACCCCGCGTGTGGTTCCGGCGAGCTCTTGAAAGAATGCCTCAGATTATTGAGACAGGCCGGGCGGGTCAGGAAGGTACGGATCATCGGGTGGGACAAGTCCCCTGCGGCAATTGACATGGCGCGATTTGTCTTGGCTTGGGAACAGCGTGCGTGGCTTCCTGGTCAAGTCGAAATCGATGTTAATCAGCATGATTCGCTCACGGAGGCGAGCTGGCCGCACAACGTGGGCATTCTAGTGATGAATCCCCCATTTAGGTCATGGCAGCTGTTGGGACCAGACGAACAGGGAGCTGTGAGTCGAATCCTTGGTACGTCGAGTAAGCCGAATTTGGCCATGGCCTTCGCCCGTCGCGCGCTCGAATCACTGGGTTCCGACGGGGTGTTAGCCATGATCGCGCCGAACTCACTGTTGGAAGGCGATTCCGGCAGGGATACGCGCGAAGCAATCGCCCATGACCTAGACCCTCGGCTCGTTGCTAGGCTGGGCGATCAAAGCTATTTCGCTAGAGCTTTAGTGGACGCCGGCTTGTACGTCGGGAAGCGAAAGTCAGTGGCCGCGCCAGCGCCGGCGAGACCAGCGGCCGTCCTTTGGGCCGACTCGCGTCAAGATTCACTTAATCGCGCATTACGCGGATTGCGGAGATGGCGAGGGGCCGAGGTAGAACCGATAAGAGGGGAGGGCTTTGCGGTGTACCTTCGCAAAGATATCGCAATCACCGGCGATCCATGGGTTGCTCGGGGATTCGACGCATGGTCAAGCTACAAGCGATACCAGGGAAGTGGGAAAATGGTGCCCGCGAATAGGATCTTTGATATCAGGCAGGGCATTCGGCTGGGGAGCGATGTATTTGTCGTACCTAAGGAATATGTTCACGAAATGCGGAGAAGTGAGCAGCGGTTCTTCCGCCCCGCCGTTATGAACCCCTCCATAGTGAACGCAAGACTCAGTCCGGCCAACTATGTCTTCTACCCTTATACGGCGGGGCTTCCGACACTGAGTACCGAGGCAGAGCTCGAAGCGGCAGTCCCGCAATACTACAGAGAGCGTCTTAAACCGGCGAAATCGACGCTCGCAAAACGTAAGACCTTGGTCAGACAGTCTGAACTGAATTGGTGGGACTTGCTTTGGCCTCGGAGTTGGCAGAAAGAGCGAGCCCCCAAGATCGTATCGAAGTACTTCGGGGGAATCCGACCGTTTGCATTCGACGGCGCAGGCGACTTCGTCGTGGTCGTCGGACACGCATGGGTACTCAAAAAGGGCAGGCTGCTGCAGGAGGTAACGGAGGACGACGAAAAAATACAGGAAGTAGTTGACCGCCTAGATAACCTAGAGCCGACCGATGATGAGGTCTACTTGGCTACGCTTGCCTATCTGAGTAGCACCATTGCCTACGACCTCATCGCCTATTTGTCTCCGCAGATATCGGGAGGGCAGGTAGACCTTTCAAACAAATATCTCGGGGAGCTGCCGGTCCCGAGTCTCAGTAAATTAACGCCGGAAAGTTTAAGCGAACTCATACGGGCTGGAGCCGCAATCGCCCAGGACGACAAGTTCGACGGGTGGTTAGAAGTCGACGAAATAGTATCTTCCGCACTCAGCAGGTAAACCGGTCAAGAAATGGTCAAGTACAACAAGGCTCTCGTTCGAAGCTTAGAGAAAATTCTCAGATCGTCCTTTAATCAGCCGACCCTCATTCTTTCCACACCCACGAAACTTGGCACAGGCTTCCACGTCAGACTAGCGGGTACCTCTCGAACAGCGCACATGGATGATGGGCCTGACCAGGAGGTTGCAGAAATCATTGTGAACCATCGAGGCAGCGACTTTTGGTTTAGCTTTGACGCCGCATTCGTAACGCTGGCGCTGGCCGATCAGTACGAACTACAGGATGTGGGCGTTGGAGTGTTCCACAACATTGCAGGAGAACTCGTGCCCCTCTTTCGAGCCGACTGGCACAGGCTTGATGCGTTGGGGACCTCCGTACACGCGCAGCCACATTGGCATTTTGTTCAGCGCCCCGCACGAATCGAAGGCATCATACGAACCCTCGAATCGTCCACACCGGAGGCGGTAAGGGAGTTTGCGCCAGACCCACAGACTACGCTCTTTGGAGGAGTGGTCGACTGCGGAATGATCCACTTCGCCATGACATCACTGTGGGAAAGGGCAGAAAATCAGTCGTATACGAAGCGGATATTCAATTCCGAAGATTTCCCGAAGTGGTTCCAGAACCTAGCGCAATATATCGCAGGCCAAATTGCGCTTCTCGTCAGGCACACCCCGATCGAGGACGCCCCCTTCGTGAAAGAGTTTACTTCCTGAGGGCGTTGCGCCGTCGGACAACAGCCACAAGCAAACTGCCTGACTCTGCATTTCCCGTTTTGGGAATCGTTCCCACTTCTTCCTTGAATATTCTTGCCTTCGACTTTTCAATCCTGTCGAATTAAAGGATTAGGCGGCGTTGGCGAATTTGTGGATCGCCGTTCTTTTCTTCTGAACGAAGAGCGGGGGCGATTGAGAGGAGTTGGCTTGGCGGGTGTGAAGAGGCGGAAGCCGAAGATTATTCAAGACAAGAAGAAGCGGGGGGAGTGGGCGGAGTCGATGTTTCTGGTACGGGCGGGCGAGGAGGGGTTGCCGGCGAGCAAGCCTTGGGGAGACTCGTCGAGTTACGACTGCGTG
Source organism: uncultured Acidobacteriaceae bacterium (assembly GCA_963706645.1). GTDB lineage: Bacteria > Acidobacteriota > Terriglobia > Terriglobales > Acidobacteriaceae > Sulfotelmatobacter. The sequence continues at coordinate 76,031 of CAVPNR010000050.1, read as the reverse complement.
GTGGGGCGTCCGGGGAAGTTTGTGGCGGTGCAGGTGAAGTGCACGATTGCGAAGTTGGAGAGTGGCGAGGGGTATATCTGCTCGGTGTGCAGCAGTCATAAGCCGTATCCGCCGGGGTCGTTCGATTTCGTGGCGGCGTACGTGATCCGGGAAGATGCGTGGTACATCATCCCGGAGAAAGAGATTCGCGGGCTGAAATCGATTTCGTTGTGTACGGTGGGCGCGGAAGCGAAGTATGAGCAATACCGCGAGGCATGGGGTCTTTTGCGGAAGGCCTCGGAGATCGGCAATGCGGAGAGCAGCGTCGAGCAAGCTTCTGCGGCGGAGCCTGGGGTGGCGCATCCTTCGAGCGCGATGGGTCGGATGGGAGCCGCTGCGAACTACTTCAGGCAGTATCTGGAACGGTCGAATGTGATTCCACGCAAAGGCGGTGGGGAGAACTAGAGCGGGTGCCCATAGTACGCGCGAGATCCCTCACTGCGCCTGAAAGACGGCTCCGTTCGGGATGACGCCATTCAAAATGGAAACTTTACATTTGTAGTGGAACGGGTGGTGGCCAGAGTTTGCTCCGGGCTGCTCGGCTTCGCCATCGCGGGACGGCCGAGGCGGCCGTCCCCACATGAGCTGTTTGCATGCGCAATTTCTTGACGCCGTCTAAGTTATTGAAAGGGCTGGTGGGCAGAATCCGTCTCGAAAATATTAATTCTTAGTTTTCCTCGGTCTTCCACAGGGAAGTCACATCGTCCACAGTTTCTGCACAAGGGGCTGAGTTTTTTGTGTTGCGAGGCGCAACAAAGTGACGGAGAGTGGGTTCAGCGAAACGTGAAGTTTCCTGAGCTTGCCGAATGATTGCGGCAGAGCCAGCGGCAGCTTGGTGATTCTCGAGGGTGAATCACCGGGGGACATTCCAGAAAACGCGCGCAAGTGCGACTGGTTGCCCGGGCATTGCGGCCTCCTCCCCCACCTTTTCGTTGCTCTTTGAGCGGCGAACAGGACGGACCGCTGGCCACCGCAGGCTTGCCAGTTCGTGATCGCGAGATTGCGAATGGGCAACTCGCTTAGGCAAATGCGGCACTTGTTGCTCGTGAGAGAGCGAGCGCTGTCGGGCCGAAGCGGTCATTCCGCCGCCACGCGGTGATCTGGCAGAGCAGGAAATCACGTACGAATGCGGTCGGGTGGCTGGCCCGGCCGCATTTCCATTTGGGGCGAAAATCTTTCGCCACGGATTTGCGCGGATTCACGCGGATAAATCCAATCTCACACTTAAGCGCGCGAGATTTCATGGTTAGGGACGGGTTTTCGCGGGGCTTCCACAGGATAGTGGCTGACCTTCACAGCTTCTGCACAATTCATTTTGTGCTTCGCCTTATGTTCGCTTATGCTGGGTTTGCGAATGCGACAGAGTGTTATACAGACCATGGCGACTACCGATTACAGCATCAGCACGCTTCCGGCGAATGTAGAGGCGGAGCGCTCGATCCTGGGCGCGATCCTGCTCGACAACTTTGCGTACAACCAGGCGGCGGAACATTTGCGGATCGAGGATTTTTCGCTCGACTCGCACCGGCGGATTTATTCGCGGATGGTGGATCTTGCGGAGTCGTCGCGGCCGATCGACATGATCACGCTGATCGAGGAGCTCGACCGGCACAAGGATCTGCAGCCGATCGGCGATGTGGCGTATGTGTCGAGCCTGGTGGACGGGGTTCCGGACCGGCCGAGCATCGAGCACTACGTCAAGATTGTGCGCGACAAGGCTCTGCTCCGTGGGTTGATTTCGGCGGCGAGCACGGCGATTGCGCGGGCATCGGATCAAGGGGACGCGGCAGAAGATGTTCTGAGCGACGCCGAGGCGGCGATTTTTCAGCTGTCGGAGAAGCGCATTGGGCGCGGGTTCATGGGCGTGCAGGAGATCGTCCGCGAATCGTTTGGGTCGGTCGATGCGCTACTGCAACGTGGGCAGCGGATTACGGGGTTGGCGACCCACTACGTCGACTTGGATGAGATGACGTCGGGACTGCAGCGCTCGGATCTGGTGATCATTGCGGCGCGGCCTTCGATGGGCAAGACGGCGTTTGTGATGAACATTGCGGAGAATGCGGCGATTGAAGATTCGCAGGTGGTGGGCGTGTTCTCGCTGGAAATGTCGCGCGAGGCGCTGCTGATGCGCTTGCTGTGCTCGCAGGCGCGCGTCGACGCGCACAAGATGCGCACCGGTTCGCTGTGGCAGGACGACACAAGGAAAGTTGTGAAGGCGATGGAGCAACTGGCGCATGCGCCGATTTTCATCGACGATACTCCCGGCATTTCTTTGAGCGAGATGCGGGCGAAGGCGCGGCGGCTGAAGCAGGCGCAGGGCGGGCGACTGGATCTGATCATCGTCGACTATCTGCAGTTGATGTCGGGGGGCGGGAAGCGCTTTGAGAATCGGACGCAGGAAGTTTCGGCGATCTCGCGCGGGTTGAAGGCGTTGGCCAAGGAGCTGAGCGTGCCGGTGATTGCACTGTCGCAGCTGAGTCGCGCTCCGGAAGCGCGCGGCGGAGATCATCGTCCGCAACTTGCGGATTTGCGCGAGTCCGGATCGATTGAGCAGGATGCCGACCTGGTGATGTTCATTTTCCGCGAAGAAGTGTACAAGCAGGATGATCCAGAGTTGCAGGGTAAGGCCGAGATCATTATTGCCAAACAAAGAAACGGTCCGATCGGAAGAGTGCGGATGGCATTCCTGAAAAATAGTACGAGATTCGAATCGCTGGCCGAGGGCGGGGTGGGAGACGACGAGTAGGAACTCCGAACCCAGAGTTCTTGGCAGCACAAACGTAAGCAACCTAGTCAACTGACGTCGCGGGCTTGTTCAGTTTCTAGATCTCTTTTCCCCGACCGCCAGAGGAATCCAATTGCGCAGAGCGCATACAGGAAACACTGCAGAAGTCCGGGGGTAAGTCCCTTAGGGCCTTGGGTTTGCGCCAGCGGCGGAGTGACACCCTTCACCTGTGGAAAAGGTTGTGGAATTGAAAATTCCGTTCAGGAGCTTTCTAGGCGGGGACCGAACGGTCGGTTTCGGGGTGACATTGTCTTCGCTTTTAAAGCCATGAATAGTAACCAGTTATGCAATTCATCGGACATTAACATCCCGCGGGTTTAGATGAGACTCGTTTTCTTCCTGTTTTGAGATTTGCACATTTTGGGGTCAGTGTACTTTCGTTTTCGGCCCAATTTTAGCGGGTTTTCCGGCGGATGCTATCGGTCGCGTCAGCGAAAATTGCGGCCGGGCGAATCGGTTTTTCTTCTGGGGACCTACTCCGGTGCCGACTTAGAAAGTGGCTCGCTACTCCCGAATCTTGCGACCGATTGGTGCGGGCTAGCTGCCCGGGCTGATTGGAAACCGAGCAGAGAAAACGGGGCCAGACATCGGCCCCGATCCTTGGGAGTTTGAGTTCGCCCTTTAGAACGAGAACTTCGCGACCAATGCGATCGTGCGTGCGTTGCTTGCAAAGACGGCCCTAGGGACGTTGAAGTTAGCATTCCCAGGAGTCACGAAGGCCTTATATCCGGTTCCCACCGAGGAAAAGCCGTTCACATCGTTCACCCCGAGTCCAAATCCAGGATTGCTTCCAGGAATGAACTGGGGATGGTTGATGATGTTTCCAAACTGCGCGCCGAACCGGAACTTCATGGTTTCGGTGATGCCCAGATCCTTGTAGATGCTGAGGTCGAAGTTGTTGGTGCCCGGCGTTTGCAGGGTGTTCCGACCCACGTTGGGCAGCGCGCCCAAACCGGCTCGGATGAATTGTGCCGTAGGATGCTGCGCCACATAGGCCACAACCGATCCAGCGTTTGGTCCGGAAACAGCCGTCAGTGGTGAAACGTCGGTACCTGTCCCTCGAACCCCAGCTGGATTGAAGATTGCACGATCCGTGGCGGAGTCGCCATTCAGGTTCGCATCTTGCTGCGATTGAACCGTGACCCACTCGCCAGTTTCGTAGGTGTAGACCGGGCTGAAGGTCCAGTTGCCGACGATGTTTTTCATCATCCAACTGCCGCCCTTGAAGTACGGCAAGTCGTACACCATCGCCAGAGTGAACCGCTGAGCACGGTCTAGGGCCGAGTTCGCTTTTTCCGGACCGAAGTCGAAGAAATCCTGCGGACGACGAGGGGTGATGTCGGTCGTATGAAAGTCCGCAGTACTGTTATCGATGGTATGGCTCCAGGTGTAGGCGCTCTGGAATGTCAGACCATTGCTGAACCGGCGGCTGAGTCCGGCCTGCAACCCGTTGTAGGAGGACTGGCCGCGCGGGACGAAAGCGGTGATCGCATTGACAAATCCAGCATTCACGAAGTTCGCGGGTACGATATTCGCGCTTTGCAATGCGAGCAGGTTATTCAGACTGTTCGGCAGAGCATCGAGTGTTGCCTGGTCTGGAGCCTGGATATAGGTCGGCAACGCCGTCGCCGGCGTAACGACCGATGCCAGGTTGATAATGTCCTGCAGGGGCAGGTGAATTCCGCGAGTACCGACATAGTTGATTTCGGCGGCGTAATTCTTGCCGAAAGCATGCTGCACTCCGAAATTCCAGTTAATCGAGTACGGATCCTGTACCTTGTTCGGAATCCAGTTGGCAGTGTTCGCGAGTGCGTCCGCCTTGTCGAGAATGGTGATGCCGCTTCCGCCACCGGGTGGAAGGCCGCCGTTCGACAAGAAGTTAGGAGTGAGTGGAGCGACGTTCGGCGGCGGCAACCCAGCCGCCACGTTCTCGGTAGAACCGATTTGCGGCGGGACGGCCAGGCTGCCAATGTTGTCGTAAAGAGTATCGTACGCGATGCCAAAGCCAGCCCGAATGGAAGTATTGCCGCTGCTGCCGGGTGAGTAAGCAAAACCGATGCGAGGAGCCCAATTGTTCTTGGGAGCCTGAGGCGCGCCGAAGACAAGGGATTGATTTCCAGCCTGCGGAACCAGGAGGCTCGGCGTATTGGAAATGGCGTTGAGAGTCTGCCGGTTTTCCCCGATCGGCGTCGTGGTGTACTCGTAGCGAATGCCCGCATTCACACTCAAATGCTGGTTCACTCGCCAGGTGTCGTTGACATAGAAGTAAATCGCCTTCTCATTGCCGTAGTAGGTGCTTGAGCCCGTACTGCGTTGTCCGAAATTATCGGGCGCGAAATCTTCCAGATAGACCTGAGTTGCGTTGTACTCATAGTCGCCGCGAGCACGTTGTGTGAAACCCTGCGGCGAGATGTACCAACGGTATTCTCCGCCGACCTTTATGGTGTGCTTCCCCTTGACCAGGCTGAGGTTGTCCACGAATTGGTAAAAGTTCTGAATCGTGAACTGAGGAGCATTACCATCGGGTCCGACGTTCAAGCCATTCCCGAGGTCAAAGAGAGTGATATTTGGAAACACATCCAATCCCGGGTAGTTGAAGTTTCCCGAGGGAATGTTCTCGTCAAAGCGATTGAAACCAACACGGAACTCATTGGTCAGGTTGGGTGAGAATGTGTGGTATTCGCTGGCGTTAATCAGTTCGTACGTGATTGAGTACGGCGCGAAGAAAGTTCCCAGCTGCGCTGCGTTATCCAGCAGGTTCTCTTTGTTGTAGATAAAGCGCCCACGAATCTGGTCTTTATCTGACATGTTGTAATCCACACTCTGGACAAAATTTGTCCAGCTCTGCCAGGCCGCGGGAACGATGGAAACATTACCGACTTCCACACTTCCGGCAGCACAGGTGCCATTCGCAGGAGCAACGTAAGGATTGGAACCTATCTGTGTCGATCCGCTGTTCGTCGTCCCGTTGTAAGTAATGCAGCCGGACGGAGTGGTGGCGGCGGGAACGTACTGCTTGAAGATCCCAAAGTTCGTGGCATTGAGATTGGGGTCGGCGCCCATGGCCGCGAGGCCGGCCGCGGTTGGAGTCTGCACAGCCCCGCCGCCGACCGAAATGAATCCGACTGGATTGCGCTCAAAATTCGTGAAGAAGAAAAGCTTGTCCTTGATGATGGGCCCGCCAATCGTGCCGCCGAAACGGTTGGAGTCAAAACGAGGATTCGACGTAAGCCCCTGCTGTACCCACGTTTGGTCCACAGCATTCAGATTGCGATTGCGAAAATACTCGTACGCAGAACCATGAAAGTGGTTGGTGCCACTCTTAACCGTCGTATTGAATTGGCCGCCGGAAGAGTGACCGAACTCCGAGTTGAACTGATTAGAAAGCAGAGTAAAGTTCTCGACAGCTTCCGGGGGAACTGTGATCAGTGCGCCGGTAACGCTCTTGTTGTTGTTGTCGACGCCCTCCACCGTAAAGTTATTGTCCCGCGGACGTTGACCTCCGACCGAAGGGCCAACTCCATCTCCCATTGCGCTGCCGTTGGTGACACCGGGGCTCAGCAACGAAAGGTTCAAAACGCCAGCGCCCGCGCCTCCCGCAGAGGTGAGGCCGAGATCCTGCGAATATTGAGGATCGTATGTTGATTGCAGTTGTGCCGTGGTGGTGTCGATCGTCGGCGCCGCACCCGTCACTTCCACTGTCTCGCTGGTTGCACCCGGCGTCAGGCGGACATTCCGCGTGCCAGTTTTGTTCAGTTCCACGTCGGCTTGCTCAACGAAGGTGGTAAAGCCCTGGGCTTTGACCGTGATCTTGTAAGTTCCCACCGGAAGATTGTCGAATCGATATTCACCGGTTGAGTTGGTGCGGGCCACAACCGAAGCGCTCGTGCCAACGTTGGTCGCTGTCACGTCCGCATTGGCCACGACCGCGCCGGTCGGATCGGATACGGTGCCCACCAGGTTCCCGCTGATCGCCTGGCCGAAGGTAATGCCGACGCACAACGTCAGCAAGCTGAACAACAAGATTGAAAATCTCAGGGAATTGAAATACCTCACGCCTTGCTTCATGATGATCCACTCCTGACAGTTCAGGCCGCTTAACAGAAAACACGGTAGTCACGTTTTCTCGGGAGACACTTGGCCTGATGGCTTCGAGACACTCTTCCGCACGTGCGACTCCATAACAGATCTCAGCAAGTGCATTGGCCGTTAACATCTGTGCACAGCGTTATGGTGTTTCGCTTTCCAAAATTGGAAAACGGTGCTTCAGGAGGTATGGATTCTTGTAGTCATGAAGACAAACAAATGTGAATTGTGAGTGCTCACAAGGGGTTTGCTGGACTGCGGGGAGACTTGAGCGGAGGTGGAGTTCTCTCAGTTGCTGCTCTCGCCGACTTTGAGAACGGCGAGGAAGGCTTCCTGGGGGATGTCGACGCGGCCAATACGCTTCATGCGCTTTTTGCCTTCTTTCTGTTTCTCGAGCAGTTTGCGCTTACGGGAAATGTCGCCGCCGTAGCACTTCGCGATCACGTTCTTGCGCATGGCGTGAACGGTTTCGCGAGCGATGATCTTCGCGCCGATCGAGGCCTGGATGGGGACCTCGAACATCTGGCGGGGGATGAGCTCGCGCATTTTCGAAACCAGAGCCTTGCCACGTTCGTAGGCGAAGTCGCGGTGGACGATGATGGAGAGGGCGTCGACCGGCTCTCCGGCGACGAGGATGTCGAGCTTGACCATGGGCGATTCCCAATAGTCGGCGAGATGGTAGTCGAGGGAAGCGTACCCGCGGGAGACGGACTTGAGGCGGTCGTAGAAGTCGAGAACGATTTCGTTCAGCGGCAGTTCGTAGTGCAGCATGACGCGCGAGGAGCTGACGTACTCGAAGGTTTTCTGCTTGCCGCGTTTTTCTTCGACAAGCGCGAGGATTCCGCCGACGTATTCTTCGTTCGTGAGAATGGTCGCGAGGATCACGGGCTCTTCGATCTTTTCAATCTCGCTAGGATCGAGCCAACGCGACGGATTGTCGATTTCGACCATCGTGCCGTCGGTTTTGTAGATTTTGTAGCGGACGCCGGGGGCGGTGGTGATGAGGTCGAGATTGAATTCGCGCTCCAGACGCTCCTGAATGATTTCCATGTGGAGCAGGCCGAGGAAGCCGCAGCGGAAACCGAAGCCGAGGGCGACGGAACTTTCAGGCTCGAAAAAGAATGACGAGTCGTTCAGGCGAAGTTTTTCGAGGGCTTCGCGCAGTTGCGTGTGGGCGTGAGCGTCGATGGTATAGAGCCCGGCGAATACCATGGGCTTGATTTCCTCGAAGCCAGGAAGCGCTTCCAGGGCGGGATTGGCGTCGTGCGTGATGGTGTCGCCGATCTTGGTGTCGGCGACATTCTTGATGTTGGCGATGATGAATCCGACTTCGCCGGCCACGAGCTGATCGATTTCCACGGGCTTGGGTGTGAGGACGCCGAGAGTTTCCGCGTCGAAGGTTGTGCCGTTCCACCAGAGGCGAATGCGATCGCCCTTCTTGAGCGTGCCTTGAAACACGCGAGTCAGCACGATGACGCCGCGGTAGGGGTCGAACCAGGAATCGAAAACCAGCGCCTGAAGCCGGTTGTCGGGCGATCCCTTGGGCGGAGGGACGCGCTTCACGATGGCTTCGAGCACCTCGGGGACACCCTGCCCGGTCTTGGCGCTGATGAGGACGGCGTCGGTGGCATCGAGGCCGACGGCGCTTTCGATCATTTCTTTGGTGCGCGGGATGTCGGCGGACTGCAGATCGATCTTGTTGATGACGGGAATGATTTCGAGGCCGTGATTGATGGCGAGATAGGAGTTGGCCAACGTTTGGGCTTCGACTCCTTGCGAGGCGTCGACGACGAGCAGCGCGCCTTCGCAAGAGGCCAGGGAGCGCGAGACTTCGTAGGAAAAATCCACGTGCCCGGGAGTGTCGATCAGGTTGAGCTGGTAGGTCTCGCCGTCGTGCGCGGTGTACACCATACGGACGGCGTGGGCCTTGATGGTGATGCCGCGCTCGCGTTCGAGGTCCATGGAATCGAGGACCTGGGCCTGCATTTCGCGCGCGGTGAGGGATCCGGTGAGTTCGAGCAGGCGGTCGGCGAGCGTGGATTTGCCGTGGTCGATGTGCGCGATGATCGCGAAATTGCGGATGTGCTGGGAATCCATGATTAATGCGGTAATACACGATTCTAGCAGGTGAGGTTTCCCGATTCGGGCCTGCTTTTCTCAATGCGATGGTTGAATGTGATGACGAACACAAACGGCGCAACTCGCTGGTATTACAGTCTGGTTGGGCCCGTGGTGTAACGGAGACACGGCACCTCGCGACGGTAGCAGATGCGGGTTCGAATCCCGTCGGGTCCACGCTCCGGTTCTGTGGAGCGCTGGTTCTGTGGGAGTGAAATGCGAGGATAGCTCCCAACAAAAGTAACTTGACTCTCTCAGATAGCGAGTTGATACTGAGGTTGTCGCGGGGTGCCGTATTAACCCGAATGTTGAAGGGCCTTGGAATGCTGAGGCCCTTTGCTTTTGGCGGAAGTCTTGCCACGCGGTCCCGCCTGATTTACTCTCATGTGCCATTCACGGAGGAAGCATGCATAGAGCAATTGGCCTACTGTTGCTCAACTGTTGTTGTCTTGCTGCGGCACAGACTCTTTCACCTGCGGTGCAGGCGTTCGTCAGGGTGAACGCTCCTGTGGTTGCTCTGACCCACGTGCGGGTGATTGACGGGACGGGCGCGGCGGCGCGTGAGGATCAGACTGTCATCCTCAGCAAAGGGAAGATTGAGTCGGTGGGAGATGCGTCGGCGGCGAAGGTTCCAGCTGACGCGCAGCTGCTGGACCTGCACGGATACAGCGTGATTCCGGGGCTGGTGGGGATGCACGACCACATTGTGTATCCCATGGGGAATGGAATCTTCGGGGAGATGGCGTACAGCTTTCCGCGACTTTATCTGGCCGGCGGCGTGACGACGATTCGGACGACGGGGGCATTGGAGCCCTACACCGATCTTGAGCTGAAGAAGCAGATCGACGCGGGGCAGGCGCTGGGGCCGAAGATCCATGTAACGGGGCCGTATCTGGAGGGCGCGGGTTCGTGGGCGCTGCAAATGCACCAACTGACCGGACCCGAGGACGCGACGAAGACGGTTAACTTCTGGCTCGATCAGGGCGTCGATAATTTCAAAGCGTACATGTTCATTACGCGGGCGGAGCTTGGAGCGGCGATTCAAGCGGCGCACAAGCGCGGCGCCAAGGTCACGGGACATCTGTGTTCCGTCACGTTTCGCGAGGCGGCCGATCTGGGGATTGATGACCTGGAGCACGGATGGTTTGTGGATACGGAATTCGTGGCCGATAAGAAACCAGATGAATGCCCCGAAAAACAGTCTGAAGACCCGTTCATGATGGCCAAGCTCGATGTGAATTCAGGGCCACTGCACGACTCGATTCTTTATCTGGTGCAGCATCACGTGGCCGTGACCTCGACGCTTCCTGTGTTTGAGATGGGTAGCTTCGCGGGGCGGCCGACGCTGCAAAAGCGTGTCCTCGACGCGCTATCACCGGATGCACGCAGCGCACTGCTGGCGAATCGGGTGCGGTCGAGTGACAGCAATTTCTTAAAGCAGCGGTGGGGCAGCGAAGTTTCTCCCTGGCCGGCCGCGTTCAAGAAGGAGTTGGAATTTGAGTATGCCTTTTCGAAAGCAGGCGGACTCTTACTGGCGGGACTCGACCCGACGGGCATGGGCGGAGTCATCGCGGGCTTCGGCGATCAGCGTGAGGTGGAATTGCTGGCGGAGGCGGGATTCACGCCGCTGGAAGCGATCCACATTGCGACTGCGAATGGCGCGCAGTTTCTGGGAGAGCTTGACCGCATCGGGACGATCGCGCCCGGGAAGCAGGCCGACCTGGTGGTGATCAAGGGAGATCCATCGAAGAAGATCGACGACATCGAGAATGTGGAGACGGTCTTCAAAGACGGTGTAGGGTACGATTCGGGAAAGTTGATTGAGTCGGTGCGGGGTGTGGTGGGTAGCAGATAGGGTTCAGTACTCGGTACTCAGTACTCAGTACTCAGCACCCGGTTGACGCGAGGATTGATGGTGCCGGGTACTGATTCGAGCAGAATCAGAAACCTATGATCGTTCTTGCTTCCGCATCGCCGCGACGCCAGGAGCTTCTGCGCAGTGCGGGAATTCCATTTACGGTTGAGCCGGCCAATATTTATGAGACTCCACTTGCGGGGGAGGGGCCGCGGGAGTGTGCGGAGCGGCTGGCGCGGGAGAAGGCACTGGCAGTGTGGCGGACTCGTCCGCAGGATTGTGTGCTGGGGGCGGACACGATTGTGGTAGTGGACGGTGCCATTCTCGGCAAACCGGTCGATCCCGCAGATGCGGTGCGCATGCTGAGACTGCTTTCGGGGCGAGTGCATCGTGTGATCACTGGCGTGTGTCTGGTGAGGGCAGGCGACAGTCGCGATCTGTTAAGAGCAGAGGAGTTGGCGTGGACTGCGTCGGAGACGACGCTGGTGACGATGAATGAGTTGTCGGAGGATGAGATTCGCGAGTACGTCACCAGCGGCGAGCCCGAGGATAAAGCGGGAGCGTATGCGATCCAGGGGATGGCTTCGCGCTGGATTCCGCGGATTGAAGGCGACTATAGCAACGTGGTGGGACTGCCGGTGGCGGTGGTATATCGCATGCTGAGAGAGCAAGGAGGATTTTGAATCGCAGTCTGTGCTTGTGCAGTTCGGGGCTAAGACTTCTTCTGCTCTTCTTCCTTCGGGGCTTCGTTCTTTGGCGGTTCAGGATCCTTCATGCCGGCTTTGAAGTTGCGAATGCCCTCGGCCAGGCCTTTGCCAACGTCTCCGAGCTTGTTGGTGCCGAAGAGCAGGAAGGCGACGACGATTACCAAAAGCCAATGCCATACCGAGAACTCACCCATAATTTCTCCAGGGGAACGGCATTTGCGAGTCCTGCGTAAGTGGCCGAAATCCCTGAGAAAAGTTTAGGCTTCCCTCTCTGCGGAGTCAAAGGCGACGCGACAGGGGTGACGTCCCACAGGCTCGAAATGCTCGCCTGTGATGACGTTAAGAGTCTATTCTCAAGAAAGTACCGACCTTGGAGGCCAGCTCAGATGTTCCGACGCTGCATCGCTGCGGTTATTCTAGTTTTCTTCTTTTTCCCCTTCACTCAGAACGGCTTGGCGCAGAACCAGGCTCCAACGACTGGCGAGCAGCGCAAGACCAGTGAGCCGTATACGGGAGATCTGTCCGTCTTCGATTCGCCCGGGCGCGAGGACCGGCTGCAGATCAATCGCGTGATGGACATTCTTGGCATCGCGCCGGGTAAGAACGTTGCCGACATTGGGGCGGGATCGGGATGGTTCACGGTTCGCGCGGCGCGGCGGGTGGAGGCTGGCGGCATCGTGTATGCGGTCGATATTAATCCGGCGGCGATCCGCTATGTCAGCGAACGGGCGCAGAAAGAGAAGCTGAGGAATGTGAAGACGATTCTGGGCAAGCCAGACGATCCGGTTTTGCCAGCGAACTCCGTGGATGCGGTGTTGCTGCTGAAAACGTATCACGAAGTGGCGCAGCCGGTGGCGCTGCTGCAAAACCTGCGCGGGGCGCTGCGTTCCGGCGCGAAGGTGGGGATTATTGATCGAAGCGGAAATGGAGAAGACCATGGAGTTGGGAAAGACGTTGTGATTCACGAGGCGCAGGAGGCGGGCTATGCCCTGCTCGGTCAGTATGACTTTGTGAAGGGCGACAAGATGGATTATTTCTTGGTGCTCACTGCAAAACCGTAATCTCGTCGACCGCCGACCAGGTCGTTCGCTTAAGCCAGCAAATGCCGCTCAGGGGCTAAAGCCCGCATCTTTTTGCACGCATTACGCGGCCCTGAAGGGCCGCTCTTCCACGGTGGTGCAGGCGTTTGTGGTGCACGGGCTCGTGGTGCTCGGGTTGGTGGTGCACGGCACACGAGGTGCACGAGTTTGTGGCGCATGCATCGATGATTCTCAGTCCTTCTTTGAAGTCAATCCGCCGGCGGACAGGACTTCAGGCAGTCTCGATCATTCCTGCTAGAAGCAGCGCGCGGCGCGGCAATTCGGAAATGATGATGTGTTCGTGGACGGCGTGCGCGCCCTGGCCGTGGCCCCCCATGCCGTCGAGGGTGGGGATGCCCATGCCGGCTGTGAAGTTTCCGTCGGAACCTCCGCCGACGGAGGCTTCTTCGAGTTCCCAGTCAATCTGCTTCGCGATGGCTTGCGCTTTTTCGTAGAGTGCGGCGACGCCGGGGGTGCGCTCCATGGGCAGGCGGTTGATGCCGCCTTCGATGCTGAGCTTGCAGTGCTTGTCGAAAGGCTTGAGGGCGCGGAATTTGCGATCGAGCGCGGCGGCTTGTTTGGCGTGCGTGATGCGCACGTCAATTTCGGCGGTCGCGTCGGCAGCGATCACGTTGGTTCGGGTTCCGCCGCGAATGACGCCGGGGTTTACGGATAGGCCGTGCTGCAAGTCATTGAGCTTGGCGACGGAGGCGATCTGGCGGGCGAGTTCGAGGATCGCGCTGTGTCCCTTGCCGGGGTCGAGTCCGGCATGGGCGGCGACTCCTTTCACATTGAGAACGTACTCGCCGACGCCTTTGCGCGCGGTTTTCACGGCGCCGCGCGGACCCGCGGGCTCGAGCACGAGGACGGCAGCGGATTCTTTTGCCAGGCCTTCGGTGATTTTGCGGGAAGAGTAGCTGCCGACTTCTTCGTCGGAGACCAGGAGGACCGTCACGGGGCGCGGTAGAGCGCCGTGCCAGGTTTGCAACGCCGCGATAGCGTAGAGCATGAGGGCAACGCCGGACTTCATGTCGAGCACACCGGGACCGTGCATGCGGTCGTCGGTGACGTGACAAGGCATGGTGGCGAGGGTGCCGAGTGGATACACCGTGTCGAAATGGCCGAGCAGCAGAACGGGCTTGAGCTGTTCGCGGCCGGGGAAGTCGATTTGCACGCTGTCGGCGTAGTCTTCCGCGTGGTGCACCCGGGCGTGTCCACCGACGGCTTCGAAACTTCCAGCGAGGAAGGCGCCCATGCGGTCGGCGGCGGGTTTGTTGTCGCTGGGAGATTCGATTTCTACGAACTCGCGGATGGTCTGGACGATCTGATCCTGGCGCGCTTCGAAGTAATGAAGACGCTCGGTCCAGATGGGATCTGATTGAAAGGGCTCGGTTCTGGTTCGCGGGGTACGACCTGATTTCTTCGTCGGCATCTTTTCCCTATTCTGCTAGCGGTCTGCGGTGAACATCACCGCACTCTCGCGATGTTCCGAAACCTTCGGCTTAAAGCTTTTGACCGCGGAGGTCGCTGAGACCACGCTGAGTTCGCGGAGAAAAATTCAGCGCAATTTCTGGGCCGCGTCAATCGAGGCGGGCAGAGGGCGCACCTGCGGGCCAAGTCGTACAGTATAATCTTCAAGCCGTTTTGAGACGAACCAGTTTGGACAAAGCAGTTTGAGACGAACATGACTGAGAGCAGCCCTGTGCCGGACGCTTCGCCCGGCGTGACGAAGACCGCGCTCGACATCCACGACATACTGAAGATTCTGCCGCACCGTTATCCGTTCTTGCTGATTGATCGTGTGCTTGATCTGAAGCGCAAAGAGCGGATTGTGGCGATCAAGAACGTGACCATCAATGAGCCATTTTTCGTGGGGCATTTTCCCGGATTTCCCATCATGCCGGGCGTGTTGATTGTCGAGGCGATCGCACAGGCAGGGGGGGCGCTGCTGCTGACTGAGGTCGAGGACCGCAACGATAAGGTCATGGTGTTTACCGGGATTGAGCGGGCCAAGTTCCGCCGGCCAGTCAGCCCTGGCGATCAGTTGCGGCTGGAAGTGGAAGTGAAAGGCTGGCGCACGGTGCCCGGAATGACTGCAGCGAAGATGCAGGGCTACGCGTACGTGGGCGAGCGCCGAGTGGCCGAAGCGGCGGTGTCGTGCCAGTTGATCGATAGTGCGCGAGGGCGCGGGTCGGATGATGGCGGCAATGCCGGATCTTGAGTTTCGGCGCGGAGTTCAGAAACCTTTACCACTAAGGACACTAAGGTTCACGAAGGAAAGCCACTGCACGCTCCTCTTCCATGAATTCTTCCTCCATGAACGTTCACCCTACAGCCCTGATTGACGCGCTCGCGAAGGTTCCGGCGTCGTGCAAGATTGGTCCGTACTGCGTGATCGGGGCGGGCGTCGAAATGGGAGAAGGCTGCCACCTGGCTTCGCATGTGGCGATTGACGGACCGACGAAGATCGGCGCCAACAACAGCTTCTTCCCTTTTTGCTCGATCGGCATGGCGCCGCAGGATGTCAGTTATAGAGGCGAACCGACGCGGCTGGAAATCGGCGATCACAACGAAATCCGCGAGTATGTGACCGTCAATCGGGGTACGGTGAAGGGCGGAGGCCTGACTAAACTCGGCAGCCATTTGCTCATCATGGCCTACACTCACATCGGCCATGATTGTTCGATTGAGGATCACGCGATGCTGGTGAATGGCGCGACACTGGGCGGACACGTGACGGTAGAAGAGTGGGCGGTGGTGGGAGCGCTGTGTCCGGTGCACCAGTTTGTGCGCATTGGGGCGCATTCGTATGTTGGCGGTGGGACTACGATCACGCAGAATGTTCTGCCCTACTCGATGACCTCGGCGGCGCGGGATACGCATGCCTATGGAATGAATAAAGTTGGGCTCGAACGGCGCGGGTTTTCGAAGGAGCGCATCGCGAAGATTCATCACGCTTACAAGATTCTGCTGGCGTCGAAGATGAATACGACGCAGGCGCTGGAGAAACTGAAGGCAGAACCGGATCGGGGTGAGGATGTGGAGATTCTGATCCGGTTTATCGAGGCTTCGGAGCGCGGGATTATCAAGTGACGGCCTTCTGCGCAGTCGAGAGTCAGATTCTCGAAGCAAACTGTTTACCCGTTGACCCCTCTGAGTTACGCTACTCATCCTATGCGCACTGTCATCGCTTTTTTGCTTCTGATCGCCACGGCCGCTTTCGCTTTTGCCCAAGCGCCAAAACCGGTTGCCGAGCGCCTCGCCGCGCAGAATGCTCTTTTCGACGAACAGTACGAGTCTGACCTGCGCAACTTCCCCGAGCGTGCGACGGCTTTTGGCGACTACCGTTACAACGACCGGCTTGCCGATTACTCCCTCGAGGGCATCCGGCGGCGTCACCGGGGCGATGTGATTTTTCTGCAGCGCCTTGAGGCGATCCCAACCGACGGCTTCTCCGATCAGGATCAGCTTTCGCACGACCTGTTGATTCGCGTGTTGCAGCAGCGCACCGCTGACTTCGAACTGAAGGAATATGAGATGCCCATCAACACGCAGACGGGCATCCATACCAATCTCGCGGATCTTCCCCTGTCGGTGCCACTCGACTCGGTCAAGCATTACGAGGACTATATTTCGCGGCTGCGTCAGATTCCACTTGTCCTCACGCAGGTCACCGAGGTCCTGCGGGCCGGGATGAAAGACAAGCTCATGCCTGTGCGCCTCCTTGCGGAAAAGATTCCGGCGCAGTGTCAGGGCATCATCGACGCCGACCCTTTCCTGCAGCCGACGAAGAAATATCCCGCCAGCATTTCGCCGGAGGACCAGAAGCGCCTGACTCAGCAGATCACCGACGCCGTCAATACCGATGTGCTGCCAGCCTACAAGGCGTTTGCTGCCTTCATCCAGACGGAGTATGCGTCGCAGGGCCGTACGACGCTATCGATCACTTCACTCGCGGACGGCCAGAAGCGCTACGAGAATGACATTTATGCGCGAACCACGACGCACATGACCGCAGATGAAATTCACCAGCTCGGTCTGCGGGAGATGGACCGCATCGAGGCCGAGATGACGGCGATCGCGAAGAAAGAGGGATTTGCGGACCTCGCTTCGTTCCGGGCCTCGCTCAAGAACAATCCCAAGTACATTCCCACTTCCGCCGAGCAGATTCTCGACCAATACCGCCACTACATCGCGCAGATGGAGACGAAGCTGCCGGCGTTGTTTACGCTGCTTCCCAAGTCGCCGGTCACTGTGGAAGCGATCCCGGCGTTCAATGCGAGCGCCATGACTCACTACATGACGGGAACGCCTGACGGCAAGCGGCCGGGCCGAGTGGTCGTTGCCACGTCGAACTTCGCCGAGCGCTCGCTCATCGACAACGAGGCGACCGCCTACCATGAAGGCGTCCCAGGACATCACATGCAGTTGTCGGTGCAGCAACAACTTGAGGGGCTGCCGAAGTTTCGTCTGCACGGTCTCGGCTTCAACGCTTATATCGAGGGATGGGCGCTGTATGCAGAGCAGCTCGGGAAAGAAGTCGGCTTCTATCAGGATCCTGTTTCCGATTACGGTCGTCTCTCCTCCGAACTGTTTCGTGCGGTGCGTTTGGTCGTGGACACCGGCATTCACGCCAAGGGATGGAGCCGCGATCAGGTGGTGGAATTCTTCCGCAAGTCCGGCGCGGTGGATGAGCCGACGATCCAGTCCGAGACCGACCGCTACATCTCGTGGCCGGCGCAGGCGCTGAGCTACAAGCTGGGGCAACTCAAGTTCCGCGAGCTGCGTGATCGCGCTCAGAAAGAGCTGGGGCCGAAGTTCGATCTCCGCAAGTTTCACGACGAGATGCTCAATGGCGGGACGCTGCCGCTCGACATGCTCGACGCGCGCACCGACAAATGGATCGCACAGCAGAAGGGCAAATAACAAACGCATCGACCACGAAGGGCACGAACGCTCACGAAGGAATTCATTCGCAAAGTTTCCTTCGTGCTCCTTAGTGTCCGTGGTGCTTGAGGCTCTCACCCGCTAGCAGAAGAGCGGCAGACCCTTGCCTGTGCTATCTTCAATGGGTTCATCTAATTGCGGTTTCTGCCATTCATCTGAAGCATGGCCACAATCCCTGAAGGTACAAAACCGGCAGTAAAGGTCTTCGTCGCCACCACGGTGATGCTGACCTTCATTTCGTTCTGGCGAGCCGCCGCGATTGTTCTGTCGGATTTGGCCTCGTCCGCCTACTACGCGGGCGGCGACGCCGAGAAGGTCATTGGCAAGAGCGCGCCATGGTTCATCCTCGCAGTCATGCTGTTTAGCTACGCGGTGCGGGCGCTCTACATCGAATCGAGCAGCATGTTCGTGCGCGGCGGCGTCTACCGTGTCGTCAAAGAGGCGATGGGCGGAACGCTCGCCAAGTTCTCCGTGTCGGCCTTGCTGTTCGACTACGTTCTGACGGGTCCCATCAGCGCGGTTTCGGCCGGGCAATACCTCGCTGGGTTCATCAAAGACCTTGGCCGGCAATACCTGCATCGGGATCTGGCCTTTTCCGACAACTACTTTGCCGCCGCGCTGGCAGTGATCGTGGTGGTTTATTTCTGGTGGAAGAACACACAGGGCATCCACGAATCCAGCCAGAAGGCGTTGCAGATTATGGCCATCACCACCGTGATGGTGGTGATTTTGATCATCTGGTGCACCATCACGGTCTTGCGGGCGCCGGTCCAATTGCCTCCCAACCCGCTGCACCCGGGCGTGGTTCCGCTGAACAAAGAGTCATTGGGCTGGCTCAATGGCACGTGGTTCAGCCACTGGATCTGGATCATTGCCTTCGTCGGCTTCGGGCACTCCGTCCTCGCCATGAGTGGCGAAGAGACGCTGGCTCAGGTCAATCGGGAAATCGAACATCCCAAGCTGAAGAACCTGGAGAAGACAGGGCTGGTGATTTTTGTCTACAGTCTGCTGTTCACGTCGCTGGTGTCGTTCTTTGCTGTGATGATAATTCCGGACAATGTCCGCCCGGATTATTTTGCGAACCTCATCGGCGGCATTTCCATGTATCTGGTGGGACCAACCACTCTGAAACTCCTGTTCCACGGCTTTGTGGTGCTGGTGGGCGTGCTGATTCTTGCGGGCGCGCAGAATACTTCGATCGTGGGCGCGAACGGCGTCTTGAACCGGGTAGCGGAAGATGGTGTGCTGACCAGTTGGTTTCAACGCCCGCACCACCGTTACGGCACCAGCTATCGAATTATCAACCTGATCGTCAGCATGCAGTTGCTGACCATTGTGCTGAGCCGTGGCGACGTCTACCAATTGGCCGCACTGTACGCCTTCGGGGTGATCTGGAGCTTCACCATGAAGTCGATGGCGGTGCTGGTGTTGCGTTTCACTGAACCTGGCAACCGTGAGTGGAAAGTTCCGGGCAATCTGCACATCGGGAAGACGGAAATTCCCATCGGCCTCATTACGATTTCAGCGGTGCTTTTCATGACCGCCATCGTGAATCTGTTCACCAAGTATGAGGCCACGATCGCGGGCATTGTCTTCAGCGTAGTGTTCTTCACGATCTTCACGATTTCTGAGCATCATGTCGCCCGAGAGCGCCACGGAAAACCCGAGCAGCTCGATCAGTTCCGGGTATATGGCAATCAGGAACTGGGCAGCGGCGCTATGGGAGTACGTCCTGGCAACATACTGGTCGCTGTTCGCGATCCGCGCAATCTGTACTACTTGCGGCATGTGCTCGGTCATACTCATACCGGCAAGCAGGACGTCGTGGTCATGAGCGCGCGGCTTTATCATCGCGAGCATAGTTTCAGCGGCAGCACGGTGTTCGAAGCCAGCCAGGTGTTCGATCACTACGAGCAGGAACTCTTCACGGCGGCGGTGGCGGTCGCCGAGAAAGAAGGCAAGCCCATTTCGCTGCTGGTAGTGCCTGCTACGGATGTGTTCGAAGCCATCATGGTGACCGCGCAGCGTCTGGATTCCAGCCGAGTCATCTGCGGACTGTCCAACAAACTCACGGCTGACGAACAGGCCAAGCTTACCGGCGATGCCTGGGAGCGTCTGCCCGAACCGCGTCCGCGATTGATTTTGGAAGTGTGCGCTCCAGACGGAACCATCCGCGAGTTCGCGATTGGCCCCCATGCGCCCCGCATGCGGCCGCAGGATGTGGAGCTCATGCACCGGCTCTGGCTCAACATTACCGCCGATCCCAAATTCGCGGGCGCGCACCACTACCACATCGTGGCGCTGGCATTGGAAGAACTAAAGCGCGAATTGAGCACGGAACAACGCGCGCAGCTTCTGCAAAAGTTGCACGACGAGATGCAGGCTCCCACGCGCACTGATCTCGATTCGTAAGGAGGTTCCAATGGCGCGCATTCCCGGCGCTCCCCGCAACCAGGGTGGCCTGCTCCGCCGGTTGTTCGTCGGTATTGTCTACTCTCTGACGCAGCGCAGGCTCGGCCGGGTCATCATGCCCGTGCAGGTGACCGCGCATCATCCCAAAATCTTTTGGGGATACATTCAGATGGAGCAATCGCAAGCCAGCAGCAAGCTCATCGATCCAAAGCTCAAGGGACTCGCAGAGCTGCGCGTGGCAACGCTCGTTGGCTGCCCGTTTTGAATCGACATCGGCTCTGCCGTGGGCAGGGCAAGCGGCATCACGGCGGAACAAATCGCGAACCTCGACAACTACCGCACGAATTCCCTGTTCTCTGAACTGGAAAGGCTTGTCCTCGAATACGCTGACGCGATGACCAGGATTCCGGTGGAGGTCTCGGACGCGCTCTTCGCCAAGTTGCGCGAGCGATTCACCGAGCCCGAACTCGTGGAACTCACCTCCGGCATCGCCTGGGAAAACTATCGCGCGCGTTTCGATCACGCATTCGGCATCGAAGCAGAAAATTTCACGGAAGGCGCAGTCTGTGCGCTGCCGGTTCGGGCGGCAAGCTAGAGCAGACCCAAGTGGTCCGGATACTTGGCCTGCAAAGAGCTGATCAGTAGCTCGAACTCGGGAAGGCTTCGTAAACTCGCGAGGCAGGGATCTTTCAGGAAGAAAGGCCAGCAGGCGAAGCCGGTACTCACGCTGCGCTCCAGCCATTCAAGAGCAGTGTCGCGTCGACCGGTCAATGCGAGTGTGCAGGCGATCTGATAATACGTGTGATGCGCGTGGCCGAAAGACCTGGGACTCGAACAAGCCTGGGTCACACACTCAATGGCCGCATCCCGATTCCCCATCAAAGCGTGGAGCAGTCCTTGTAAGCTGACGATCAGCGGTTCGCTCGGCAGGAGCGTCAACGCCTCATCCATCAGTCGAGTCGCTTCTTTCCAATCGCCGGTCATCATGGCTGGGTATGGAGCGAAGTAGATAGGGTACTTGTTGCCGGGACTCGCAGCCCGCCACATCTCGATCTGCTGGCGCGCCCGGTCGTAGTCCTGGCTCCAAACATAAACTTGCACGATGCTTGGGCTCACTTCCTTGCGGGGCTGAAACGGCCGCCCCCTCTCAAACATCGCACGCGAATGATCGAGCAGTCCGATATGTGCCAGGATGGTGCCGAGACGGTTGTAGGCGTGGGGCAGGTTGTTCTGGAGAGCGAGAGCGCGCTTGAGATCGGCAATCGCCTCCACATGCTGGAAGTTTTTCGACGGGCCCCAGAGCAGAAAGGCGCACGCGACATGTCCCTCGGGAAGATTCTTGTCGATTTCGAGAGCGCGCTGGCAGTGGAATTCCGCTTTCTCGAGCCACACGCTGGCGGGGTCGAATTCGAAATGACGGGTTGCGCATGCGAACGAGAGGGTCGCATGTGCGAGGGCAAACATGGGATCGCGAGTTACAGCATTGGTGAGATGATGACTCGCCTGGTCCATCTGCGACGAATCACCGCTCGCAGTAATGCGATAGCCACGCATGAATTCAGCATAGGCCATTGGATCCCGGCTATAGCGCTGACGCTCGTCGGATTTCGCCGCTATCGCGGGGCGGTTCAGTGCGCGGCTGATTCCTTGCGCAACATCGCCTTCCACGCTGGACGAGCGACTTAAGTCCAGATCGCACCTCTTGTTGAAGCAGGAGCGATGCAGTTGTGCATCAAACATCTCCAGCGAGAGCCGCCATTGCCCCTTCGACAACTGCAGCGCTCCGTGGACCACAAATCGGACGCCCAGGCGAGACGCGGCCTCCGCAGGAGCAGCGTCGGCAGGCAGGTTGAGCACGGCGGAGGTGGGCAGCACGTCCACGCCCGGAAGGTTTCCGAGACGCGAAACCAATGCATCCGCAAATCCCAGACACAGGCCTTGATCATCCGCTGCCTTCTCCAGCAATAGCGGCAAGACCGCGATCGACGAGCGGTTGCCCCAATCGCTCACGTCTGCCCGCAGGTCGATGCGTTCCGGCGTTCGCCCAGTTTCAGACGCTGGATATTGCGCATCGATCACGCGAACCGGGCCGATGAATCGGTAGCCTTTTCCAACGACCGTTTCCAGAAAACGTGGCTTGTCGGCGCTGTCACCCAGCGCGGTGCGAAGCTTTCGCACGACGTTGTTGACGTTTTTTTCCGTGTCGATAAATAGATCGGAGCGCCAGAGTTTCCTGACGATGTCTTCCCGGGACACCATCTGTTCGCGGCGCCCCAGCAGAAAGATCAGCAACTCCATGGGCTTCTTCTCGATCTTGATCCGCTGTCCGAACCGCCGCAGTTCGTAGCGTCCCAAGTCGACTTCGACATCGCTGGTGTTCTTCTTAGGGTGCCCCATAGAACTCCGGTTGGGAACATTATCCACTAAAAATCAATGACTTGCGACGATATAGAGAAGATATCCAAACAATATCGCGGCTGCGTTGTCCACCTCACCACTTCACGGGAAGATGCCTCATCACGCTTCACCAAGGAGAGCATTATGAAACGAAATCTGCTGGTCGTCGGGGGGGTCGTTGCGACATTGTTCATCGCCGGCCAACTCTTCACGACCGCCGCACATCCTGGCGCTCACGAAAAGAACGCTTTCAACCCAGAAACAATTCCGTGGGGTCCACCACCGCCCTTCGTCGCCCCGGGCGCGCAATTGGCCGTGATCGAAGGCAATCCCGCCGCATCCAGCGGTGACTACACCGTGCGTCTGAAGATGCCCGACGGTTATCGAATTGCGCCCCACTGGCATCCTCACCGCGAAAACGTCACGGTCATCTCAGGCACTTTCAAGCTCGGCATGGGAGACACCTTCGACAAGGACAAGATGGGAACATTCCCCGCTGGCAGTTTCGCTTTTCTCGATCCTGACATGCACCACTACGCGATGGCCTCCGGCGAAGTCATCGTGCAAATCCACGGAAGAGCGCCCTTGCAATTTAACTATGTCAATGCGGACGACGACCCGAGCAAGAAGTAAGTTCTCGGCATTTTGAATCGATTTGGAGGAACCTATGACTGTGGATACGAAGAAGCTCGAGCAATTCTTAGGACAGTTCGTCAACGATCTGGGAGCCACCGTTCACGCTGGAATGGTTGTGATCGGAGAACGTCTTGGCCTCTACAAAGCGCTGGCGGCCGGCCCCCTTTCACCAGCGGAACTGGCGGCAATCACGCGCACCGACGAGCGTTACGTTCGCGAGTGGCTGGCTTCCCAGGCGGCGGGAGGATACATCACATACAACGCAGAGACTCGGAAGTTCGGCATGACAGAAGAGCAAGCACTCGCCTTGGCGAACGAAGATGGTCCGGCATACTTGCCCGGGGCCTTCGAACTCGCTCTGGGATCATTAGCCGCTGTCCCGCGCATCACCGAGGCATTTCGCTCCGGCGCCGGAATGGGCTGGGGCGAGCATGAAGATCGAGTGTTTCACGGATGCGAGAAGTTCTTTCGACCGGGATACGCGGCGAATCTTGTCAGTTCGTGGATTCCGGCTCTCGATGGCGTTCAGGACAAACTTGTGCGCGGCGCCAAAGTTGCTGACGTGGGTTGCGGGAAAGGAGCTTCCACCATTCTGATGGCGAAAGCCTTCCCCAAGTCTCACATCTATGGATTCGACTATCACGATAAGTCGATTGAAGCAGCGCGTGAATCCGCCAAGCGTCAGGGAGTAGCGGACCGGGTAACGTTCGAGGTCGCGAAGGCCAAGGAATTTCCCGGGAAAGGCTACGACTTCGTCGCGGTGTTCGACTGCCTCCACGACATGGGAGACCCGGTGGGCGCGGCGGCGCACGTCCGGGCCGCCTTGAGCGACGACGGTTCGTGGATGATCGTCGAGCCGTTTGCCAATGACGACCTGCAGGACAACCTCAATCCGGTGGGCCGCGTCTACTATTCCTTCTCGACGTTGCTGTGCACGCCTTGTTCCCGCTCGCAGGAGGTGGGGATGTGCCTGGGAGCTCAGGCTGGCCAGAAGCAAATGCAGAAAGTGGTTCATTCTGCGGGCTTCAGCCGTTTCCGGAGGGCAACGCAAACACCATTTAACTTGGTGTATGAGGCCAGGCCATAACTAAACTCGGGAGTTTTCGAGTTCAAACCTGAAGAAGAAACAGAAAGGCCTCGGCTTGGATTGCCGGGGCCATCTTTCACGCGGATCAAAAAGGCTGCTCGCTAGCTGTGCATCTCTTTCGCGCAGCAACTCTTAGCCGTCTTCTCGCTCTTCATTCCCGAGCAACACCCTTTCTCGCCATCCTTGCCGCACTTTCCGCCGCAGCACGCAGACGCAGTCTTGTCTTTGGCGCAGTTGTCTTTGCTGCAGCCATCCTTGCAGCAGGATGCCGCGGTCTTGTCCTTGTCACCCTTCATGCAAGACATGGCACCCTTGCCGTCGGCCGCTGCGTCCTTGCCCGTGCAACACGAGGCGGTCGTCTTGCCGTCCTCGGCTTTCATGCCGCTCTTCATGGCATGACGCGCACAGCACGAGTGCGCGTCCTTCGAATCGCCCGCGGACATCTTGTCGCACATTGTTTTTTCCGTTGGAGCGGTGCTTTGCTGCGGCGTGGAAGGCGTGGTTTGGGTTGAAGTCTGGGCCCAAGTCGCAACGGTCAGGGCCAGGATCAGAGCAAACATTTTGTATCGCATGATTCAGTCTCCGTATCTTGAACTCGCATTGCAGGCTCACACCACATCGCGAGACGCCACGCGAGCGGTGAAGAATTTCTTCTTCACCGCTCCCGGCTTAAGTACGCAGCTTGACAGGGGAGGGACTAGGAGGCTGTGATTAGAATCACACTGCAGCGTGCAGCCCACTTAGCTCTAAAGAAGATTCTCCAGCGAGGCTCGCAGCGTGCTGAAGCGAAAGGGATATCCGCTCATCACGAGCTGTGTCGGCTCTACGCGCTGGCTGCCCAAGAGCACAGTCTCCCCCATTTCGCCAAAGGCAAGTTTCACCACGAAGCGCGGCACAGGGAAGATTGCGGGCCGCGAGAGGACGCTGGCCAGCGTCTGGGTGAATTCCGCATTCGTGACTGGCTTAGGAGAGACCATGTTCACCGGGCCTTGCAGTAAATCACTCTTCAGAATGTGATGAATCGCGCCCACCATGTCGTGCACATCGATCCAGCTCATCCATTGCTGCCCGTCGCCGATTTTTCCACCCACGCCCAGCTTGAACGGGGTCAGCATCTTCCCCAGCGCACCCCCGCTTGAGCTGAGCACAACGCCGGTGCGCATCTGAACCGTGCGAATGCCTGCGTTGATCGCAGACCGCGTGGCCGCCTCCCACTCGCGGCACACGTCAGGAAGGAACCCGATTCCGGGCGCACTTTGTTCGGTCAGAACTTCGCTGCCGCGGTCGCCGTAGTAGCCGATGGCTGAACTGCAAACGAACACGTGCGGCTTGTTCTTCGCGTGCGCCAGAGCTTCGGCCAGGGCAGTCGTCCCGGCCACCCGGCTGTCGCGGATCTTCCGTTTCTTTTCGTCCGTCCAGCGCCCGACGATGCTTTCGCCGGCGAGGTGGACGACCGCATCGAAGCCGGAAACCGTTTCAGGGGCAATCGGCTTGCCGGGATCCCACGAGATTTGGTCGTCACCTTTTGCCATTCCACGAACCAGGCAGGTGACCTCGTATCCACGGGTTTTAAGAGGAGGAAGAAGCGCGGTGCCGATTGGCCCCGAAACACCGCTGACAAGAATTCGCGAAATCATGGCTGACAGACTGTCACTCTATCAGCTTGCCGAGACATCGGCCAAACTGGCGGCGGATTTGACCGATTCAAAACAATTGAAGTGTCAATTCCCAGCTCGATGCGACGGCTGATCGATTCCGACGTCCCACTCAGCCCTCTCAAGTGCCTCTTTTTCGATGGCTGCCCGTCGATCATGGTGCTTACGCACTTGCCTGCGGACAAAGGCCTTCCGCCGCGCAAGGTATAATTGGCTTCGCGTCCCGTTGTACCCTCTGCCCGGAGCCCCCTTCTCTCCGCGGGTATAATCCATCATGGCGAGCTTGCGCCAACAGATCGCTACCACTGCCCTCACGCTCACCAAGTTCCGCGACTTGATGAAGCGGATGCAGGAGAACCGTCCGCAAGACGATCTCACCATCGTCAAGAAGGCCTACGACTATTCCCTGAAGCACCACGAAGGCCAGATGAGGGCCTCCGGCGAACCTTACCTGGTCCATCCGCTGGAAGTTGCCCTGGTTCTTGCTGAAATGAAGATGGACCCGGTTGCCGTCGCGGCCGGTCTTCTACACGATTCGGTCGAAGATACGTCGGTCACTATCGTCGACATTCGCAAAGAATTCGGCGAGCAGGTGGCCCACATCGTCGAAGGCGTCACCAAGATCAGCAAAATTGACTTCGCCACTCGCGAAGAGCAGCAAGCCGAAAATCTGCGCAAGATGATGCTCGCCATGGTCGACGACATCCGCGTGGTGCTCATCAAGCTTGCCGACCGCCTGCACAACATGCGCACGCTCGAGCACCTTCCGCCCGAGCGCCAGCACAAGATCGCCGAAGAAACGCTCGAAATCTACGCACCGATCGCGCATCGGCTTGGCATGGGCAAGATCCGCGGCGAACTCGAAGACCTTGGATTCCGCTTCCTCGATTCCCTGGGATACGAGCAGGTTGAAAAGGCCGTCAATGCGCGCCGGAAGGAAGGTGAGGCTTTTCTCAGCAAGATGCAGCAGATCATCAGCGACAAGCTGAAAGAGGCGGGCATTCAAGCGCGGGTCGAAAGCCGCATCAAGCGCCTCTACAGCATTCACAAGAAGCTGCAGCGCCAGCGAATTTCTGTGGACCAGGTTTACGATCTCTGTGCCATGCGTGTGATCACGCGTTCGCTGCAGGATTGCTACGCCGTGCTCGGCATCATTCACAACCTGTGGCGCCCGGTTCCGGGACGGATCAAGGATTTCATCGCCATGCCGCGGCCCAATTTTTACCAGTCGCTGCACACCTCGGTGATCACCGAAGACGGCACGCCGTTTGAAATCCAGATCCGCACCGAAGAGATGCACAAGATGGCGGAAGAAGGCATTGCCGCCCACTGGAAATACAAAGACGGCCCCGTTTCGGCGCAGGACGAACAGCGCCTCGCCTGGCTGCGGCAGGTGGTCGAGTGGCAGCGCGACGTCAGCGATCCCAACGAATTCCTGTCCACACTGAAGGTCGACCTCTATCCTGAAGAGGTCTATACCTTCACGCCCAAAGGGAAAGTTGTCGTATTGCCCCGCGATGCCACGCCGGTCGACTTCGCTTACAGCGTGCACACCGAGGTTGGACACACCTGCATCGGCGCGAAGGTCAACGGACGCATGGTGCCGCTGCGCCACAAGCTTCATTCCGGCGACATTGTTGAGATCCTGACGCAGCCCGGTCACAAGCCCAGCCGCGACTGGCTCGGTCTGGTCAAGTCATCTCGCTCGCGCAACAAGATCAAGCACTGGCTCAACGTTCACCAGCGCGAACGCGCAATAGAAATCGGGCGCAAGCTGATCGAAAAAGAGGCGCGCAAATACCGCATTGCGCTGAAGGAAATCAAGGACGAAGATCTGCAGAAAGTTGCCTCCGGTTACGGTCTGGGAAAGGCCGACGACCTGATGTCCGGCATCGGCTACGGAAAATATTCCGCGCGCCAGGTGCTCGCGCGCTTGCTGCCCGCCGGTGCAACGCACTCCATTGCCGGCGACATCGAATCGGAAGGGCTGACTTCGCAGCCCGGCGGCATCGCCAGCGTGGTGCGCCGCGTCTTCGGCGATCACAACGCGATTACGGTTCGCGGCCAGGGCGACATGATGGTGTACCGCGCTCGCTGTTGTAATCCCATCCGCGGAGAAAGCATCGTCGGCTACATTACCCGCGGCAAAGGTGTGGCCGTGCACTCCATCCACTGTCCCAACGTGACGAATCTGATGTACGAGCCTGAACGCAAAATCGATGTCGAATGGGCACGTGACGACAGCACGCCAACTGCATACCCCGTGAAATTAACAGTCTTCTGCGACGATCGCTTCGGCATGTTGAAGAGCATCACCGGAGTGATCGGTGACGCCAAGAGCAACATCCGCAACATCACCGCGCACACTTCGAACAGCCAGGCCAGTGTGGAGGTCGTCCTCGACATTGCCGATCTGAAGCACCTCGAACAGATCATCGCCGGACTCCGGAAAATCGCCGGAGTGCATGAAGTGCAGCGGTTGCAGAAAATCTAGAAGCAGCGCGTCAAGTCCTAAGCTGTCATCCTGAGCGCGGCGAAGGATCCATGTAATTCCAGCCATCGGCATAGATCCTTCGCGGCAAAGACCGCCGCTCAGGATGACAGCGCCGTGGCATTTCCTCTGTGGTACTCTGTGCCCTCTGTGGTTTATTCGTTTTGAGTGGAACACGAAGGACTGCCTTTATGCGCGAAATCATTTCTACCAAAGACGCCCCGCAAGCCATCGGCCCCTACTCGCAGGCGATCAAAGCCGACGGACTTATCTTTACTTCAGGGCAAATTGCGATCGATCCCGCGACACAGCAAGTGATCGCCGCCGACGTTGCCGCCCAGACCGACCGAGTCCTGCGCAATCTGTCTGAGATTCTGGAAGCCGCCGGCAGCGGCTTGGGAAAAGTTGTTCGGTCGACCGTCTTTTTGAAAAACATGTCGGACTTTGCCGCCATGAACGTTGTTTACGGCAAGTACTTCAGCACCGCGCCGCCCGCGCGCTCTACGGTCGAGGTCGCGCGCCTGCCGAAGGATGTGTTGGTGGAAATCGACGTCATCGCGATCGCATGAAAAAACTTCAACCACAGAGGACACCGAGGAGGCAGCGAAAACGGAAATCCTCTGTGTCCTTGTGTTGATTTATTGTCGGAGTCAAATATGAAGAAGAACGCGGCCGCCGCAGTCATCGTTCTCGCGGTTGCACTTGCACTCGTGGCGCAAACGCCCACCCACAAACCTGTTCCGGTGGTCCGCCCCAACACGAACGCTCCCACGAAGGTCACCGGCGACGGAGTTAAAACCGAGTCCGGCCTGCAGTATTGGGAGATCAAGGAAGGTCTCGGGCCGTCCGCCAAGGCCGGCGATCATGTGAAGGTTCACTACACCGGATGGCTCACGACCGGCAAGAAGTTTGATAGCTCCGTTGACGCTCACCAGCCCTACGACTTTACGCTGGGACAAGGCGACGTCATTAAGGGATGGGACGAAGGTGTCGCGGGAATGAAAGTCGGCGGCAAGCGCCAGCTGCGCATCCCTCCCGAACTGGCATATGGTGCGGCGGGTTTTAAAACCATCATCCCGCCCGATGCCACGCTGATTTTCGACGTGCAGTTGCTCGCGATCAAACAGTGACGAATGCGCACACATGCGCCCATAAGGGAGCAAGGTCGCTCCCGTGAAACTCCGTGTCCTCTATGGTTATTCGGTCCTTACGCCTTAACGACTTTGCCGCTGCGCAGGCAGGACGTGCAGACGCGCATGCGCTTGGTGGCCGCGCCCACACGGGCGTGCACCGGACGCAGGTTGATGTTCCAGCGCCGCTTGGTGACGTTGTGCGCGTGGCTGATACGGTTTCCCGCTTGCGGCTTCTTGCCGCAGATATCACATTGTTGTGCCATGACGACTCCCAGAGAATTCAATACTTGTAGGGCAAACCTAAATTTTACAGGAACTTGGCCGAATTGAGCAATGCCGCCTAGCGCGCTAACTGTTGTTCTCGCCTTGATGGGAATCGCTTGGTCATTGCTGGGGCGGCGGGGACTCAGCGGCGATGAACCGTTCCAGCGCCCGCCTTCCACGCTCCCGATCCCCGGTCACCAGGTAGACCAGCATCGCTCCCTGATACAGCTGCAGCAGAGTTTCCACCGCCGCAGGATCCGGCAGGAATTCCCGGAGCATGTCGGACCATAACCGTTGCTGCTCCTCGAAGAATTTCCGCCCCCGTGTTGACCCACTCCAACTTCGCCGCGTCAGGTCCATGGCCAGCAAGACGACGCCCCGCGACTCGGCGCTCGTCGTCTGTTTCCATAGAGCGGAAAGCACAGTCCGAAGCGACGCGCCAGCAGGGAATGCGCTGGCTCGAAATCGCGCCCGCAGCCGGTCTTCGAGAAGCGACACGGCCATTCCCTCGAGGGCATCTCGTCCCCCGAAATAGTGGACCAGCATGCGCTTGCTGATTCCGACCGCCCTGGCAAGAGTATCCAGGCTCAAGTCAAGTGTCCCCGCACGGATGAAAGCTGCCAGGCAGCTCTCCAAAAGCTGTTCCCGCGTCCGAGTCGGTTTTCTCTTGCGCGGCATCTTGCGTATCCAATGTACCATGTGGTACACATATTGCATGTACCAAGTGGTACATCCTTCGAATTCGGAGCTAGGAGCAGACATGACGACGCACGACAAACTCGTCTTCGGGCTTTTCGGCGCGGCCTTCTGGGTCGTCGGCACGATCTGCTACGAGTTTCGCGGTCCCCATGTATTTGAGACCGGCAGCCTGCGCTACTGGATCAACTTCGCGATCACGCCCATCCTGTCTGCCGCGGTCTGCATCGTCTTTCTCAGGTGGCGTCACGCACCCGCAGCAGATTGGGCCTCGGCGGCTCTCCTTATCGCGCTTCCGGGAATGTTCGGCGAGGCTATTTTGCTCTCGCGTTTTTCGACCTTTATGCCCCGGATGCATCCCGAGACGGGCGGGAAATATGGCGCCTTCCTGTTCGCCAGCTACGCCCTGTTCCTTACGATTGCCGAGATCGTCACGGTCCGAGCGAACGGAGCCATTTAAGACCGGTCTGTGACCGTGTGAGCGCTTTCTGATCGGGCCAGCCACTGTGCGATACTTATTCTATGCAGTCCCCGCTTCAGGCCGCCAGTGCGGCTACCG
Source organism: uncultured Acidobacteriaceae bacterium (assembly GCA_963706645.1). Lineage (GTDB taxonomy): Bacteria > Acidobacteriota > Terriglobia > Terriglobales > Acidobacteriaceae > Sulfotelmatobacter. The sequence continues at coordinate 45,085 of CAVPNR010000050.1, read as the reverse complement.
ATCCAAAGTCGGTGAAGGTGAACCTTTCGACGGGCACCGGTGTCGATATCGAATGGAGCGATGGCCACGTCTCGCACTATAACTTCATCTATCTGCGCGACGCCTGCCCTTGTGCCATGTGCAACGAAGAACGCGAGAAGGCTGGACGCCGTCCGGGCGACCCTGTCGTTGCCGCCCCGGGCGCGCTGCTGATGTTCAAACCCACGGCCAAGCCCTTGTCCGCGGAAGGCGTGGGAAAGTATGCCATCAAGTTCTCATGGAACGATAATCACGATCTGGGCCTCTATTCGTGGAAATTCTTGCGTGAAATCTGTCCGTGTGTCGAGTGCAAAGCGGCGCAGGCAATGGGCTAACGCCGGCCGCCGCGCCATGTTCGACTAGACATGTTCAACTAAACATGTTCGACCAGACATGAGTTCTGCCAAGCCAAACGCCGCCGTGCAATCCGTCGTCAACGAACTGCTGGCGGATCTCCACGCCAAAGGTGGTTGTGAAAAAATCGGGCTCACCCGCGAATCCTTCTGCGTCATCCTGAGTGAAATCGGCTCGAAGCACCTTACAGCTTCGACATCCGAATCCGAAATCCGCACATTCTTCCTGAGCCTGCGCGTCGACGAACTCGCTCTGGCCCGGGCCTGCGCCGCCGGCAGCAACGCCGCTTGGGAAATCTTTCTCACTCGTTTCCGTGAAAAGCTCTATCTCGCCGCCCTGCGCATCGCCCGCGAAGATTCCGCCGCCCGCGAGCTGGCCGATACCCTCTACGCTGATCTATACGGCACCAATACCCGTGAGGGGCAGCGCGTCTCCAAACTCGCTTCCTATGCCGGACGAGGATCGCTCGAAGGCTGGCTACGCACCGTGCTGTCGCAGGAGTACGTCAACCGCTACCGCCGGACGAAGCGACTGGTCAGTCTCGACGAGGAATCCGAAGAGGGCGTGCAATTCCGTGCCCCGGATCCGGAGCCGCTCCCGCCTGCTTCCGACCAGCGGCTGGCCCAGGCTACTGATGAGGTACTGGGCGCGCTCTCGGCCGAAGACCGCACCGTTCTGAGCGCCTACTATCTCGATGGCCGCACGCTGGCTGAGATCGCCCGCATGCTGGGCGTCCACGAGTCGACGATCAGCCGGAAGATCGACAAGCTGGCCAAGTCCTTGCGAAAGCAGATCATGACAGCCCTGGGACGCCAAGGTATGTCCCGGCGCCAGGCGGAAGAGGCCCTCGAGATCGATGTTCGTGACCTTCAGTTGGATATTCGCCGCAGTCTGGCGCAAGAACCGTCCACTCCGGCGTTCTCTGAGAAGACGGTAGAAGTACGGGTAAGGGAGGGTCCGGGGTGACCGTTAACGAGAAGGTAAACCCATATCGGGGAATGCAAACAACGAGCTCAACCGAACAGCGTAGAAGCAGGAGCCAGTAGCTAGAAGCTGAAATGCAAAACGTACCCAACATCGTGCGCGATCGCTTGCAGGCCGCAGCGCCCGCCGTGAATCATCCGGACGCGGACCTGCTCACAGCCTTTGCCGAGCGTTCGCTACCCGACCACGAGCGCACGGTCGTGCTCGAGCACCTCGCCCGCTGCGGCGATTGCCGCGAGATCGTGGCCCTGGCCCTGCCGGAATCCGAGTCCGTGCAAACGCCTGTCCGTCCATCTCCCGCTGGATGGCTTACTTGGCCTGCTCTTCGCTGGGGAATTGTCGCGGCCGGCGTTGTCGCTATCGCATCGGTCGGGGTCCTGCAATTTCAGCGACGGATCCAACCGCAAGCAACGGCTTCGGCCCCAAAGCAGGCAACGCGCGTCGAAATCGCGGCCAACGAACCCAAGAAGGAAGTGGATCGTTTCGTGGCTCCGGCCGACAAGGACGAGAAAAAAGAGAAGCTCCAAGCGCCCGCCACTCCAGCCTTCGCCGATTCCGTCAACGGCGCTGTTGTGCCTGACGTCGAGAAGAAAAATGCGTGGCACGGGGAGGCGTATGCGGCACGCATCGCCCCGTCCAAGGGTGCGGTTGTTGGCGCGGGCGCGACCGTCGGCGGACCGCTACCTCAGGGCACGGGACTTTTGAATCAATACCAGCAGCAGAACAACAGCGTGCAGAATCAGATGCCTGCGCCGAAGCCACCCTCGGCGTTCGCGAAGCAGCAGAACAACCAGAATCAGCGCGTCGCTGCTGGGTCGGAGACGGTCGACGTAGCAGGTGCCGCGCCCATCATTGCCACACAGGATGCACAACTCGCTGCGAACCGGCCCGTACCTGGCGCAGATTCCACTTACAGCAGGGCTAAAGACCTGCCCGGCCAGACCGCGCAGGATCCGGCCCTCCGCAGGATGATCGACCGAGCCGCCCCGGGACAGGTTGGCGGGTACGTGGTCGATTCCAGTGGAGCCGCGGTATCCCACGCGCAGGTGACGATCATTCCTCCCAAGGGAAAGCCCACGACCGCAGTGACTGACGATCGAGGCGAGTGGCTGATCGCTGGCCTCGCCACCGGGACCTACAAGGCACAGGCGGCAGCGCCGGGTTTCCGGACCACCGTTGTCGACTTGAACTACGATGCCAATCAGCCTAGGGCCTTCGCGTTCACGTTGAGCCCCGGTAGCGTGGCAGAAACCGTCGAAGTGGCAGCGGCGTCCCCACAGGTGCAGACCGAGACGACCAACGGTGCGAGCGCGATGACTAACAACGCGGCCAGTCGACTCGCTGTAAACGGCCGCAGCATCAGCGATCTTGCTCCCGGTCTGCAGCCGCGCTGGGCGATCAATGCAGCCGGAGCCCTGCAGCGTTCTTTCGACCAGGGCACTACCTGGCAGACCGTCGACGTTAACGCCAACGGAGCCAGTCTTGAACTCTCGGCCAAGACGTCTCGCTCCAAAGCGAAAGATGCGGGGAAAACCCTCCAACGGGATGCGACTCCCCTCTTCTTCCGTGCCGTCTCCGCCGCCGGTGCAGATGTATGGGCCGGTGGCACCGGCGGAGCCCTCTATCACTCTCAGGACGGTGGAAATCATTGGACCCGCGTCGTTCCCGCCTCGGCCGGGACCGGGCTCAGCGGCGATATTCTCACTCTGGAGTTTCCCGACCCGCGGCATGGCAGGCTCTCCACCTCGACGTCGGAGGTCTGGATCACCACGGACGCTGGCCAAACCTGGCAAAAGCAGTAGTCTCACCATCCCGCTATTCATCCTCAGTTACTTCGGTCAGCCCAAAATTAGCTCTTTGCTAACTAAGTTACCAAGGTGACGTTTACACAAAATAGGGGGACTTTTAATATCCATCTCGTGGTTTGGCAGTTCTGGGGGAGGGCTGCTAATACCGAGGCGTCCTGGACTGAAAAGTCGAGGACGCCTTCTTTTTGGCATGCATCCGTTTCATCTGCACTCGAGGCTCGAGTCAGAAACCATCGCGGCTACTGCGAACCTCGGCAGGCCGAGCAATATCCGCCAATCTCGAGCCGCGAAACCAGCACGCGGAAGCGGCAGTCTTTCTCTACTTGCTGCTTGAGCTTTTCAAAGCTGTCGCTCACAAACTCTGCGATCTTGCCGCAGCGCAGGCAGGCCATGTGGATATGGTCGCGGTCCAACTTGCGCTCATAATAGTGGCCTTCGCCGTTGATGTGCATTAGGTCGAGTTCGTCGATTAATCCCTGCCGCTTCAGCAGTCGCAACGTGCGGTAGACCGTGCTGCGATCGACACTGGCGTCGATCTTCTGCGCTTTTCGCAGAATCTGGCTCGCGTCCAGATGCTTGCTCGCGGTTTCCATCACGCTCAGGATCGCGCGCCGCTGCTGGGTCATGCGGATTCCGCGCTCGGCAAAATGCGCCTGCAAACGTCCCGGCATTTCCGTCTGGGGAAGTGGCATGGATGATCCTCGCTGTCGCAACTGGTCGCAAGCACAGTGCGACGAATTCTTTCGCTGGCGCTTGACCGTTCCGTCAGCCTTCCAGCAACATGATGAATGTATTCTAGATGCGACTGAGTTGCAACTACAAATCCCAGTAGTGAAGAACGACGCTAGGAACGGCAGGAAAGGAAATCAATTACTCCCCTTGCTTCCCATCACGTTTCACATCCAATCTCTGCTCGTTCCTCGGCCCTCCGTTCATATTCGACGCGGCTTATTCTTGGGGCTTCTCATTCTGGTCGTGCTCCTCGCCGCGCTCCCAGCTAACGCGCAAGAGAGTCCCTACATCGTCACCTACGATCACTATCTCGAAGAGCCCGGCAGCCTCGAAGTCGAGTACTTCTCCACGTTTGGCACACAGCGCGCCGGCAACCCGTGGATTGCCTACTGGGCCGAGTTCGAGTACGGGGCAACCGCCTGGTGGACGACCGAGGTCTACCTGGACGCGCAGACTACTTTCAACGACAGCACCCTCTTTACCGGCTTTCGCTGGGAGAACCGTTTCCGCCTGCTGCAGCGCGAGCACTTCATCAATCCGGTGCTCTACATCGAATACGAACAAACCAGCGGCGCCGACAAGATTCTGAAAGAAGTCGAAGGTCACGATGTCGAGGCCGACTATGCAGTCCCGAACTCCATCGCACGACAGGACCACGATCACGAACTCGAATTCAAGCTTCTGCTGTCGAAGAACTTCAAGGGCTGGAATTTTGCCCAAAACACCATCGCAACTAAGAACCTTACTGGCGGAAACCCATGGGAGTTCGGCTACGCGATGGGCGCCAGCCGTCCGCTCGCCCTGAAAGCCTCCGCCCAGCGCTGCAGCTTCTGTCCCGAGAATTTCGTCGCCGGAATTGAAATGTACGGCGGCCTCGGCGACCGCTATAGTTTCGGTTTGAACGATACATCGCAATACCTGGCGCCGGTGATTGCGTGGAATTTGCCCTCGGATTGGACCTTACGTCTGTCGCCCGGCTTCGGCCTCAATGATCAGAGCCATCGCTTCTTGTTACGCTGGGGTGTCTCCCGTGAATTCTCAGGATTCGGCGCGGCCGTCGCCCGCCTGTTCGGAGGCAGGTGATGGTGGACCTGAAGATGACTCGCGTCGACGATGACGCATATCAAGTAAAGCGAAACCATGATATGACCAAGAAGCTTCATCAGAACTGTGCTTTCATACTGAACATCCTGGCCCTGCTTTCCCTTCTGTTTGTCGGCATGGCCGGCGCGCAGACGTCCAACTCCGCCAAGAGAGGTTCCTCCATCTATGCGGAACTGGCGAAGGCTCCCAAGAAAGCCGCCGCTCGCCGCAATCCTCTGGCAGAGGATCGCGATGCCGTCGCGGCCGGCGGCAAGCTTTTCGCGCTGCATTGTGCCGAGTGCCACGGTGAAATGGCGGAAGGTGGAAAGAAAGCGCCCAGCCTGCTCGCCGACGAAGTGCAACGATCCACCCCGGGCACGCTGTTCTGGCTGTTGACCAACGGTGTGGTCCGCCGTGGCATGCCGGTGTGGTCCAAGCTTCCGGAACCGCAGCGCTGGCAACTGGTGAGCTTCATTAAATCCCTAACCCCGGAACCCCCGCCCAGCGTCACCAATGCGCAAGGGCCTCATCCTTGACGATTCCCGGTCTTTGCGACTTTCCCACCTCCCCAGGCATCCAATGACGGTGTTACGATAGTGGGTTCGGCCCCCTATCAGGGGACGCACTTATACCGATCGCAGGCCCGGCAGCGCCGCCCGATGGAGCGTCTCGCCGACAGCGCGACGTTTACAACGAGGAGAAAGACAATGGCAGGTAACGGAATCGTCGAAGTCACCGATGCAAACTTCGACCAGGATGTTTTGAAATCGGACAAGCCCGTTCTGGTGGACTTTTGGGCAACCTGGTGCGGCCCCTGCCGCGCTATCGCCCCCATCGTCGAGGAACTGGCAACCGAGTTTCAGGGTAAAGTGAAAATCGGCAAAATGGATGTCGACTCCAACAGCGCAACTCCCATGCGCTACAAAGTCACCGGCATCCCCACGCTTCTGGTGTTCAAGGGAGGCCAGGTCGTCGAACAACTCGTCGGCTATCGCCCCAAGGACGCCATCGCCCAAGCCCTAAGCAAGCACATCGGCTAAACCGCAGTTCGCAAAGTTTCAGCAAGACGAAAACGCCCGAAGACCATTTCGGGCGTTTTTGTTTTTGCGAGAAATACCCCTATTTGATGGTCGCGATCGTTAGGTTGGCTGTTCGACTGAAGGTCCCAAACCAGGGGCGCTCGCGCTTCTTGAATTCGCGAAGGATGCGACTCTTCAGATTGATTATGGCCACAACCCATTCATCTTGATTTTCTAAGCTGTTGTGAGCGGTTGCAAGTATCGCGATCTCGGTTCTCTTAATTTCTTCGCGGTGGACGTTTTTCATTTCGTGATCTCTCGTCACGAGTAACCAACCGTCCTTGTGGCAAAACCGGATAACTTCGGGGTCTTCCACGTTGCGCCTGCTCTGGCCGTTCTCATCCTTGAACCATTCGGGGAACCTCTGAACCGTAAACCCCGCCGTCCTTAAGCGCACGGCAACCGACTCGGCTGCAAAGCCTTCGTCGAGGAAGAGAACACACTCCTCACGCCGTTTTTTGACGTATATCAATGTGGGTTAGTGCTTGTTGAACAATCCCGCGATCAAGTCCGTAATCGGCGGCAATTTCGTCAATCTTTGCCCCAGAACGTTTCCGCCCCCACAGAACACTCACTGGAATTCGCGTACCTGTGACTACTAAGCGGCCCGACATGATGCGAGGATTCATCGATACGGGGCGGCTTTGATGATCGGTAGCTGCGAAGCGCCAAGGGAAGATGAACTTGCCATTTTCTATCCTCTCCGCAAATAAATTTGCTACTTCTTCGATGACTGCCTGGCCAGGTTTTTTGCCGATAGACGTTACGGTGCGAGGACGTGCGCCGCGAGCAGGCTTGTCGTAAACGAGGTCCTGCAAACACTCCTTTACAGCGTCGGCGCGTTGAAGTGGATGTTGGGATCGGAACATCTTACGGGCATTACGCATTGAGCGTCTGAGGAACTGGAATGAGAAGTTGAATCTTTCACGCAGCAGGTAGATTCGGTAAGCCTCCTCAATGTCGCGGTAGGAGAGCAGGTGGGCAAGGCCGTATTGGCCTGATGCTTTCAAGATGGGCTCATCGCCCTCATACCAAGACGCTAGTGTGCGCCGTGGTATCGCGAGGAAAACGGATGCTTCCGGAATTGTGTAAGTTGGGAGGGTCCGAATGTCCTGTCCTGGCTGGCGGACTGGCTTGTGCCTAAGCATGATTTCGCTTGACTCCAAAACGAACTAGCGTGGCGGCGGCTCGCGAAATGGATAATAACACTATGTAAACAGGGCGACGAAAAACGTGGCACTTGCTAATACTTCCTCAACACCCCAATCACCCTACCCTGCACATCCACCGAAGCCGCCGGCACAATGATCGGCTTCATGGTTACGTTCGAAGGCTGCAGCCGAATGCTGTCGCCCTCGCGGTAAAAGCGTTTCAACGTGGCATCGCTCTGATCTACGAGAGCGACCACAATATCTCCGTTGTGCGCCGTGCGCGCTTTCTCGACCAGCACATAATCGCCGTCGAGGATCGCTTCATCTTGCATCGAGTCGCCGCGCACCTCGAGAACGAACACTTCTTTCGAACGCACAAAATCTGCCAGCGAGATCGTCTCCGGATTTTCCACCGCCTCGATCGGCTGTCCGGCCGCGATGCGCCCTAACAATGGCAGTACCAAGCCAGTGTTCACGCTCATCGCCTGCTTCAGCCTTCCCTTTGGAGGCAGCAAGTCGATCGAACGGCTGCGGTTATAGTCGCGCGTGAGTAGTCCCTTCTTTTCCAGGTTCGTGACATGCTTGTGCACGGTCGCCAGTGAGGTCAGCTCCAGGCCCTTGCCGATCTCCTCGAACGACGGAGAATACCCATGCTCCGCCACGAATCGTGAAATAAAGTCATACACTTCCCGCTGTCTGCGTGTGATGGCCATGCCGCCATTATTGGCGAACAGAAGGCGAAAAAGCAAGCAAGAAGTGCAGGTGCTCAGACAGAGTGCCGTTGTGGGGACGGGTCTGTGTGGGAACGAGGCTTACGTAGGGACGGGCGCCTTCGGCCTTCCATGTGGCCCAGGTGTATCGGGCCACAGGTGCGGTGCTCTATGTCGGACCGCAACTGCAGTCGCCGTAAAGAGTCCCGCGGTCCTGAAACTTTTACCCCGCCCGCAACTCCAATCTGCCAGCCTGGAAATTTCGTACAGAAGGGGGACAAAATGCCATCATCCACGACCCTGGTTCTCGCTCTCGCAGCCGCGCTTTTCACCACGACAGCCTGCAACGCCAAAGCGAGCCCGGCGGCCGCTGTGCCCGCGCCGGCCCAAGACGCTGCTCGCGCAACCGCACCGGGCAAGCAAACCGCCGTCGTTTCCGGCGGATGCTTCTGGGGCATCCAGGCAGTCTTCCAACACGTGAAGGGGGTGATCAGCGCGACCTCCGGCTACTCCGGAGGTTCCGCGAAAACCGCCGAATACGAAACGGTCAGCACCGGAGAAACCGGGCACGCCGAGTCCGTGCAGATCGTCTACGATCCCTCGCAGATCACCTATGGCGAACTCCTGCGCGTCTTCTTCTCGGTTGCGCACGACCCGACGCAGCTCAATCGGCAAGGCCCCGACGAAGGCACGCAATATCGCTCTTCGATTTTCTACGGCAACGACGAACAAAAGCGCATCGCCGATGCCTACATTACGCAACTTGACCGAGCGAAAGTATTCCCGCGTCCGATCGTGACCAAGGTTGTCCCGCTGCAGGCGTTCTATCCGGCAGAGGCGTATCACCAGAACTACGCGGCCCAGCATCCGAACCAGCCCTACATCGTCTTCAACGACGCTCCGAAGGTCGAGCATCTGCGCCAGGAATTCCCCGACCTCTACACGGGAAAGTAAGAGGACATGCCGATGTTCGATTCCGATCTCGACAGCAAAACGACTGATGTGGGGACAGCCGCCTCCGGCTGTCCAGCCGAGCAAAGCTCGGCAGCGCCGTCACCGAATATGCACCGCCGGGCATTTCTCGCAACATCGTTCGCCACGATGGCTGGCATTGTCTTGTGGCAATGGAAGCGGCCCACGATTTCAAACGCCGCACCCGCCGCGCGCTCTGAGCCAAAAGACGTCACCGTAGTGCTCTTCTCCGACTCCGGTCAGCGACTGAAAAAAACGGAAATTGCAAAGGTCATTAAGACTCCTGACCAATGGCGGCAGCAACTCGGCCCCGGCGTCTTCGACATTACACGCAACGCCGACACCGAAATCGCATTCACGGGAAAATACTGGAACCTGCACGACAAAGGAATCTACCGCTGTATCTGCTGCGACAACGCGCTTTTCGATTCCGCCACGAAATTCGAATCCGGTACGGGATGGCCCAGCTTCTGGACACCAATCGCCAAAGAAAACGTAACCGAAATCCGCGACACGACTTTCGGTATGGCACGAACCGCGGTCGCTTGCACCGAATGCGATGCCCACCTCGGCCACGTCTTCGACGACGGTCCCGCGCCCACAGGCCTGCGCTACTGCATGAACTCCGCCTCGCTCCGCTTCGTGAAGCAAATGTGATCCGTGCACATGATTCTGTCATCCTGAGCGAAGCGAAGGACCTCTGCACTTCGCATGCAGCGCCACGCACCTGGCGCACGACGAAGAAGCCGCAACTGCGCCGCTATAATCGAGCCATGAATTCCCCCCTCCCCGTCTTCCGCGAACCCACCGCCATCGAGAAAATCTTCAACCGCACTTTCGGATTCCTCGTCGGCCTAGGGCTGGGGCCTTCTCACATCTATCTTCTCCAAGTTCGCGGGCGTAAGTCCGGCAAGCTCTTCTCGACTCCAGTCGATCTTCTGGAACTGCAAGGTAAACGCTACCTAGTTGCGCCAAGAGGACGAACGCAATGGGTCCGGAACGCCGAAGCCGCCGGAGAGATCACGCTCAAGAGGGGAAGGACGAGCCAGAAATTTCGTCTGCGTCCAATTCAAGATGCCGAGAAACTGCAAATTCTGAAAGCCTACCTCGACAACTTCAAGCGCGAAGTACAACGCTACTTTCCAATTCCGGCAGGCTCACCGCCGGAACAATTCGCTGCGATCTCCGACAGTTATCCCGCGTTCGAACTTCTCGCGAAGTAATTGCGTTGCATACAAACGCAGAAATATTCTTAAATTAATTCTGCTTTCCCTCTTGCACAAAACTCAAAGTTATGGCATCTTCAATCATCCTCCAAGGAAAGGACGCCCAAATTTGTCAGATTCTAGGCACAAATCGCTTAGCGGGCTGTATCGGCCAATAACGCGCCGAGTCAGCTTTAGGGCGTCGTCCGATTGCGCTAACTAATCCTCGGCGCTCTTTAACGCAAAGCTAACAAAATAAAAGCACGCTGGGTGGCGCAGGCCGCGGTTCCTTCGCCTTGACACGGACACGTCCGCGGTCGCTCATTCCCCCAGCTAAGGATTCCTCGCGTTGGGACGGACGCATTCGTCCGTCCCGTCGAGCGCAGTTCGACGCTTGGATAAACTCGGTCAGTGGTGAAAGGTTACGGATACTTCTCTTGGTAGAACAGCCCTGGATTTCCAGGCTGTGAGGTTCGACCCCTCATGGGCGCAAGCCCTCTCCGTCGCCGCACGTTCCCTGACCTCGTATCGCCAGTTGTAAAGCGCGCGCGAACAATTTCGCGTGCAACATATTTCAGTCAGTGGTGAAGTTCACGGCAACTTCGTGGCGTGCCTGTTGCTAGGCCGGGGTTCGAGCCCTCAACCGTGATTCCAGTTCCCTGGCTGTTGTCCGTCAACGGGCGCGCAGGCAATCGTGCCTGCGCCTTAACCGCGGGGTTTTGGATTAGGAGCGCAAGTTTCGCCGGTGGTGAAAGAGAAGAGTTACTTCGCACCAACGCCTACGACAGGAGCGGGGAAGCGAACCCCGCCGAGGTGCTGATTTGCGGCAACGCCGGGATCCGCAAGGATCTGGGGGCGTCGTCCCGAAGCTCAGGGTTGCCGCAGAGACCGGCCTCGAGTCGAATCTCTTCTCGCAGGTTCCCCGGCGATTTACGACCGCGCTACGCGCGGACGTGGAAGCGGCCCTTCGAGGGCCGCGTGAGGCGTCTCGAATCGATGCGGGCTTTAGCCGCTGAAGTCCTGGCAGAGAAGTCGCAAAGTTCGGCCGGTGGTGAAGACGAGGGTTACTTCGCCTCTTAAGCGGGTGGTCGCAGGTTCGAATCCTGCCACGGGTATTGTGCCCGTGTAGCTCAGTGGCAGAGCACCTATACCTTTGTCGCTGATTCCCCGGCTGATTGATTTCAATTTCGCAACTCCGGCGGAAGCGCCCGGTTAGAGAGCACGTATGAGCGTCATCATTCGCAACGGAAAGCCGCAGATCAGTGAGTCGCTGTGCAACTCCTGCTACTGGGCGCACATTCAACGCGGATTCGCGGAGAGCGAAGAGATCATCCTTTGCGCTTTTCTGCGTCCAGCGCGGCTGGTGCCGCAGCATGTGCACCGACTACAACGACAAACGAGTGCCCAGCAAGTCCGACATGGAAGAAATCGCTTGGATTATTCGCACCAAAGGCGTGAATCGCCAGGTCGGATTCACCAAGAAGAAAATGGACCACGATACGGAGAAAGAGGGCGACCTGGAAATCGTCCCCTCCGAATAGTTCGTAGATGCATATGCTCGAATTTCTAAAACACGTGCTGAGTGGCCAGAACCAGTTCGCTTCGGGCGGATTGCTGCTCATGATCGTGGGTGCCGTCGGTGCGTACCTGCGCGCGATTCCCAGTCGTATCTGGTACTGGGTCGTCGGGCAGACCACGCTCTCGATCACCGTCAAGGACGAGGATGCGGCGTTCGCATGGGTGAAGCAGTGGTTTGCCGAGCAGAAGTTTCTCAAGCGCATTCGCCGTGTCGATCTCGACACCACGGTGCGCAACGAGAACCTGGCTCTGATTCCGGCTCCAGGCCGTCATTGGTTCTGGTATCGCGGCCGCCCGTTTCGCGTCGACTTCTATCGCAGCGAAGACACTCGCGGATGGACGCCGAAGCGCAGCGAGTTGCTCGTGTTCCAGACTGTGGGACGCGATCAGAGTTTGCTGAAGTCTTTCGTGACCGAGATTGCTTCCTGTCACAAGAAGCATGAACGCGTGCGCTCGTCTCTCTACGTGTACTCGGAGTATTGGGGCAGCGTAGAAGGTTACAGCGCGCGTTTGCTCGACTCGGTGATTTTGCAAACGGGAGAGCGTGAGCGCCTGGTTGCCGATATTGAGAAGTTCAAGGGCGCGAAGGCGCGGTACCGCCATCTCGGCGTGCCGTATCACAGGGGATACCTGTTGTACGGTCCGCCCGGAACCGGGAAGACATCGCTGGTGTCGGCGATTGCAGGGAAGTTTGCGATGTCGATCTACGCGATCAACCTCACCGACTTCAACGATCGCTCGTTGACCAAGGCGATGAACGATGTTCCTCCGGGCTCGGTCGTACTGTTCGAAGACGTCGACTGCATGATCGCGAGTAACCCTCGTTGCCATGCTGAGAAGGCTCCGCCAGGCGATCCGAGGGAGAAGCCGGAAGCCAAGACGGTTGCCGACAAGTTCGGCGTCACGCTGTCGGGACTGTTGAACGTTCTCGACGGATTTCACGCTCCGCATGACGTGCTGTACATGATGACGACGAACAAGATCGAAGCGCTCGATCCGGCCTTGCTGCGACCAGGGCGCATCGATTACCGGCTGTACCTGGGCGTCGCGTCGGAAGAGCAGAAGGTGGAACTTTACTGCCGTTTCTTTCCGCAGGCGGACGAGTTCGAAGCCCGTGCATTCGTCGAAGCCCATCCGTGGGCAGAGACTATGGCGGACTTTCAGGGTCTGCTGCTCGAACCTGCGAAGAAGCCTGCGGGCTCGCGCATCGCCGAAACACTGATGCCGAGCCCACAGGAAGAAGAAGAGCCGGCGCCCGCGCTGCGATAAGCAGCAAAGCGTCGACAGTTTCGCCGGTGGTGAAGGGGACGGTTCCTTCGAAGGGTCGCAGGTTCGAGTCCTGCCATATCCTTCACGGGATGTGTAGCTCAGTTGGAAGAGCAATACCGTCACCGCGAATTCCCGGGCGAGTCTTGAGATTGCGATGTGAAGAGGAAAAAGGCGCGCAGGGTTTATTGGACCCTCAACGCCTGGCTTTCGGCGCGGCTAACGGCGTTTCGAATCCGATACGGCGGCTGTTGGCTGGCAGCAGGGCCATCAACTCGCGAATAGCCTCGACGAGATCCTGGATCTCCTCATCGTGGCTATCGAGCCGCGCTTCGAGTTCAACACGGTCGCGGCCATGATCGCGCCGTGTTCGGTGAAGGCGTGCGGCATATAGCGGCGTCCACCATGGGCTGAAGTTGAGGTCGCATTCTGCGACCTCAAGTTTTGGTACTCCGCGCGCGTGAGAGTGAAAAGGAAATCTGGCGGAAAACGCTGAGGGTTGCGTTTGATTTGCTCGTTCAAACGCTTGACGGAAACGTCGTAAAGCTCAGCTAGATCGGCATCCAGAATGACTTTCAGGTTGCGCAGAACCAGGATTTTCGAAGTGACTCTCCTGGCCAGGATGATTGCAGTTTTATTCATGTGTGATCACCAAACTTGAGGTCGCAATTTGCGACCTCAAGAGAGCAGGAAACGCATCATCATAACAAGGCACGAGGGCTGCAAGACCGAAGAACGCGAAAGTTCTAAAGGTGCTGCGCCGAAATAGGAATGACAAAACGATGGCTGGCAGCTACTAATTCATCGCTCACTGTTCGCAGGTTAAAGCTTGAAAGGAGACCACATATGGCTCGACTGAATCTACTCAACCTGAACTTTCGTCCGCGCACGCATGAAGGCGCGCCGGCGCAGAACATCTCGACGGAGCTGCAGCTGCGACGCTCCGTACTGGCTTGCCTGCTTTGGGAGAGCCAGTTCTACGAGGACGGAGTCGAGATCGCGGGGCGTATCGCGGAACTCGTTCCCAAGGTTGCAGCCGAGAAAGTGGCCGCACTCGCCGTCGAGGCTCGTGCGAAGATGAAGCTGCGTCACGCGCCGCTTCTGCTCGTGCGCGAGATGGCGCGTCACACCACGCATCGCGGCTTCGTGGCCGAGACGCTCGCGCAGGTCATCCAGCGTGCCGACGAACTCGCCGAGTTCGTCGCCATCTACTGGAAGGACGGGCGCGTTCCTCTGTCGGCGCAGGTGAAGAAGGGGCTGGCTGCGGCTTTCCCCAAGTTCGATGCGTATGCGCTGGCGAAGTACGATCGCGGCGGACCCATCAAGCTGCGGGACGTGCTGTTCCTGGCGCACGCGAAGCCTCGTGATGAGGCGCAGGCCGAAGTGTGGAAGCGCCTGATCGCGGGCGAACTCACTTCGCCTGACACGTGGGAGGTTGCCCTCTCGTCTGGCGCTGACAAGCGCGAGGCCTGGGAACGGCTGCTCCGCGAGCAGAAGCTGGGAGCTCTCGCTCTGCTCCGCAACCTGCGTAACATGCGGGAGGTTGGAGTCGAGGAGTCGCTCGTGTTGGCCGCGCTCGGCTCGATGAGCACGGCGCGTGTGCTTCCGTTCCGCTTCCTGGCTGCGGCGCGATACGCTCCGCAGTGGGAAGAGGCTCTGGAGCAGGCCATGCTGAAGTGCGTTGCGGGACAGGAGAAGCTGCGCGGCAAGGCCATCGTGCTGGTCGACGTTTCCGGCTCGATGACCGCTCCGCTCTCTCACCGTTCCGAGATGCAGCGGAGTGACGCAGCTTACGGGCTCGCGGTGTTGCTGCGCGAGATCGGCGAGAAGGTGGCAGTGTTCAGCTTCTCGAACTCGCTGATCGAAGTGCCGGCGCGTCGCGGCTTCGCCTTGCGCGACGCGATCGACAAGTCGCAGCCGCACAGCGCAACGTACCTGGGCAAGGCTGTCGGCGAGCTGAATGAGAAGCATGGCTACGATCGCCTGATCGTCATCACCGACGAACAGGCGCACGACACACTGCCTGCGCCGAAGGGCAAGGGTTACGTGATCAACGTGGCCAGCTACAAAAACGGCGTCGGCTACGGTAAGTGGACGCATATCGACGGCTGGAGCGAGTCGGTTGTCGAGTACATCCGCACGATGGAGCAGACGCAATAATCGCAAACGGCTCCTGGGCCAAGCAAGGCACATGTGGGGACGGGCGCCCTCGCCCGTCCGGGCGGCCCGGGTGTATCGGGCCGCAGAGCCGTTTGGCGGATGAAATGAGGGGAGGGAGCTAGCGCCATCCGGTAGCCCGCTACTTTGGCGTGGCCTACTTGCTGTCGGCGTCGTGATCAGGCTGGCCAGCGCTCTTAAGCGTGACCTGGTCGTGCGAGAGTGCGCCGCTTTTTGGCACCGGCGGAGTTTCGGCGTGAGGATGGGGCTTCGGTTCCGCAGGCGGCTGCGCAACTTGGTGGGCATCGGCCGGGTGAACGCTGTTGATTGGAGTGATCATGGTCTGGTCCTCTAAGGGATAGGATCGGCGTGGGGCGAGAAAGCTTTAGTGATGACGGCGGGTTATTGACCGTTGGTAACGGTTACCCCGCCTGTTGCGGAGGATGACAGTGGCGCAGATTACTCTTAAAGAATTTCAAGAATTCGCACAGGTAAGGATTGCTGATGGGCTTGACAACCCGCAAAGGTTGCAGGCCAAGGTAAAGGAGGTTTTCGACTTCGCGGCAGCGAATGAGAATGCTATGGATGCGGAGGCCAAAGCCTATTTCAACAAGGTGCTGGAAGCTCTGTCCAGCATGGTGGAGTCAGGTCTCGAGAAGATTGCGGACAGCTCCGAGAAGAGAAAGATGTCTCGGCTCGTCGCGCTGACTAAGGGAAAGCACCACAGTGCAAAAGGGCTGGCTGATGGGTTGGGGAGGCCTCTGCCCAGACCGTTCGCAGTCGCAGAGGCGGCGAAGCCTGTTTTTCTTTCCTCTCTCCAGTCGCTACTGGACGTGCTATTCGATGCAACACGGCAGCCGCAGAACGGAGTGGCCCAGTTCGGGGTCTTGAGCATGCTGTATTGGTCGGTTGATGAGCTTAACGCAGCTTTCTACCTTGCAGAGCGGAAGTACGCTACACAAGCCTACAGTCACCTTCGCACTGTTTACGATCTGCTGGAGAAAGTTGAGCTGCTTTTCAAGCAGCCCCAGTGGGCCGAGGTGTGGGGAAGCGACGACAAAAAGAAAATCATTAGAGAGCTGTCGCCCAGCGCGATCAGAAGGAAACTCGGCAAGCCGAAGTTTGATCTAGTTTACTCGTTCTTTTCAGAGCTTGGCTCACATGGCACTTTTGAAGCCGTGCGACGGCGAGTTGTGAAGCGTGGAGGTGGTAGCGATCGAACTCAGGTGGGCATGTGGCTCGGAGGCGTGCCATGGGACAGCGAGGTTGTGATCTCTGTATCTTGCTGCATTTTCGCGGTGATGTCCGCTCTAATGCTTGCGATTGAAGTTTTCGAAAGCAGGTTGCACGCTGCAGAATCCTCGGAAGTACTGAAGGACAGATCCAAGGAGGCGGCAGAGTTCCTGCAGAAACATTTCGTCGGATCGATGAACGAGGCGGGGGTTGACGCATCGGAACTTCTGAAACTACTGAAGACTGTTCTCATCCTCTGAGTGAAGGGTCAGGCCGTCTTGGATTCATCTATTCTTGCGCAATTGAACCGAGCGAGCTTTGACGGCCTTGCCATCGGCATCTGACGGCACTTCAAACCCGATCCGGGTGCGGGTTGGCTCATCGGGGCTCATGAGCTCGCGGATGGCGTCCATCAGGGCTTGGATTTCTGAGTCGTGCGTCTCCAGTCGGCGTTCCAATTCCCCCAGCTTGGTCAGGATGTGGCGGTTGCCGGCGATGGCGCGGCGCATGCGCACAAAAGCGAGAACGACAAACACGCTCATTTCAATGGCGCGTTCGGAGTTCAGCACGGTGGCGGCCATGATGGCGCCGTGTTCGGTGAAGGCGTAGGGAAGGTAACGCGCGCCGCCGTGTCCTTCACTTGAGATCACATTTTGTGATCGCAAGAGTTTCAGCTCGTGCGGCGTCAGTTGAAAACGGAAGGCGGGAGGAAATCGCTTTGCATTGCGCTTGGCCTGCTGGTTCAGGTGCCGGACTTCCACGCCGTAGAGTTCGGCGAGGTCCCGGTCGAGGATGACCCGCTGGCCCCGCAGCACAAAGATTTTCGAATCAACTTTGTTTGCGACCACGAGTGCTGTTTTCGCCATAGCTAGTACCCGTTCCCATCGACAGCAGATTCCTCACCGGCAAAGACCGCCGGCTCGGAATGACAAAAAATTTGAGATCACAAATTGTGATCTCATGTTCTCGAGAAGATTAGCTGCAGAATAGCAGCCGACAGGATGTTCCCGCACCGCGAAGGTACATTCGAGCGGGATGGGTCTGAGGATGGTGTGCCCCATCCTTGTTGCATTTTCTGCGACGGAGGGCGCGTCGTAGGCTTTTTCAACCGGAAGCCAGGATGGTGATACTCAACGACCCTGCAATGCACGTGAGCGAGCCAAACTTCATTTCCCTCACTTTTCCACAGCCTCTCAGTGTGACATCTGACCTTGCCTCTAACGCTTGAAATGTCCGATCATGGCTCAAACCGAGAAGCCGAAGCTGGTTTTCCCGTGCAGCACTAAGTCCTTATTTCGCAAGGTAATTATCCCTTGACAGTAGGTACGCATATTTGGTAAGGTTGTGGAGTCACGGTAGGTAACTCCAATGAACGATCCAACGAATCAAGTACTTGTAGCGATTCTGGAGATGCAGAAGCAGCAGGCTGAGTACTCGCATCGGCTGCATTGCTGGCTGATTGCCGTGCAAGAGACTGTCGAGCAAGACGACGAGCTTCGAGCGAAGCTAAGAGCGCATCCTTTCTACGATCAGCATCCGCGCCCAGACATTCAAATAACCGACGGGATTCTTCGACGCATTGACGCGCTAATTCAGCAATTGAAACCTCAGGCATAGGAACTCCAATGGCCCACAACAACCGCAAGCCGAATATGCTGCCGTACACAATGAAAGACTTCCAGAAGCAGTTCCCGGACGATGCCACCTGTCTGGAATGGCTAAAGAATCGCCTGTACCCGGATGGCATTTTTTGCGATGCGTGCCAAACGGTGACCAAGCATCACCGCGTCAAGAGTCGCCCGTCTTACTCCTGCGATCACTGCGGCCATCATGTTCACCCAACCGCCGACACGATCTTCCACAAGTCTCCCACTCCGCTCACAACTTGGTTCTATGCCGTCTACTTGATGGCCTCTACTCGGTGCGGGATTAGCGCGAAACAGATTCAGCGCGAGACGGGCGTAACGTACAAAACCGCGTGGCGGATGTTCAAGCAGATTCGGTCGATGCTGACTGATGAGGGCAGTGGGCCGATTGGGGATTTGGTCGCAAAGTCGAGATGGACGAAACCTACTACGGCAGCAGGAGTGAAGGCACACGGGGACGCGGCACCAAGAAAACTCCAGTCGTGGGCATGGTCCAGCGGAAGGGACAGGTTCGGGCCTTCGTTGCCGCCGATGTGAAGTCCGACACCCTGCGCGGACTTATCAAAGAGCATGTGCTCCCGCGAACAATGGTCTTTACTGATGATTTCAAGGCTTACAACGGGCTTGCCGCACGCGGTTACACGCATCAGCGAATCAACCACAGCGAGAAGGTCTACGTGAACGGGGACGTTCATACCAATACCATCGAAGGATTTTGGTTTTTGATCAAGTCCGGTATTCGGGGCGTTTACCACAGCGTTGGCCGTCACTACCTACAGACCTACCTGAACGAGTACGCTTTCCGGTACAATCGGCGCTTCGATGTGCAGCCTATGTTCACTAGCTTCTTACACCAGATCGAAAAGCGCGATGTGGTTGTGCGTCAAACCGAGAGCATTCCAGAGCCATTCTGACTATCTCTTGAGCGCTTCTGGCGCTCACGGAGCGCCTATGACAAATGTCGGCGATGTGCAAGTTCTCCTATCCGCCTTGCGAGCCATCGAGAAATTACATTTCCAGACCGTTGCCTTAGAGACGCTTTTGGACTTTTATAAAGTTCCGAACTGGGATCCGCAATGCGAGAAATTGGCAACGAATACAACCATTCAGCCGGAGGTGCGGGCAAGATTTCAGAAGCTATACGCAGAGCTTGAGCGCGATCTTGATCTGTCGGTGGCTCAAGCATTCTTAAGATCACTTCCGAAATCAGGCGAACCGAACTAGGTTGTTCCGTCACAAGAAAGTATTACCTAACGAACAACAGCCCAAACGACAGACCGCCTGTCAAGGCCAGCGCAATGAACCAAACTGTGACGCTCCTGCGGGTGCGCTTTTTCCACGTCAGAAGAACGAAAATGATCCCGCAGAAATAACCCAATAAACCGAGCACGCCAACGGCAGGCCAGTGCGACATTACTGCTTCTCGGTGGCGATCTTGCGAGTCGCCTTCGTTAGCGACTGTTCGAAATCTTCTTTCGTGAAGGTGGTTTCGCCACCACTAACGACAGAATCCATTGTTGCGCCTTGATTCTTTGCAAGTTCCCGTGCTTTGATCTTGGTTCGCATTTCGGTTAACTCCGCGTTGTGTAGCACTTCTAATATATGCTCTGACGGGACAACGATTGCAAGGCCGACATTGAATGCATCTTTCGCGTTTTCTTTCACGTGTTCAATCGACGGGTCGTTGATATTTTTGAGATCCACATTCCAATGTCCATGCGCGAGTCCTAGCAGCCTAACAACGTTCGAATAGGCTTGCGCCGTCGCAGGGATATTAGTCCCCCGAAGGAACATTCCCGATACGTCTACGGTTTGGCGTATAAAGACTGGAGAACCACTAATCCCACCAAGCGACTTTACTTCGACAACGTATGCCTCAATGTTTCCTAGGGACGTGGGCACAATCGGTTCATCGGGAGCCATCGCCAGGTGGCCGACCCCAACGATTGGGATGTTTTTCTCCTCGCCTTGATTTTCGAAAATAGGCCCGTAATCAGCACCTCATCTCCAGCGCCGATGTGCGTGCTTTCCGCAAGTTCTCGCGTAAGAAACGCATCCGTTCCAATCGCTTTAGTATCGAACCGACTTGTGGGCAAAGTCACATCGCAGACAGCCACATCCACCGCATCACCCTTTGAGTGTCGATACCATTTGACTTCACCAAATTCATTTGCGGAGATTTCAGCAGCTTGCCCCGACCTATTGTTGGCGCGAATCTTGAACGGTGCGCCGTCCACCGCGTTCGCCACATGGTTAGCCGTTACAAGGTAATTGAATCTGAAAGTCTGCCCTCCCGCCTTCTCTGTCAGCGCCACAAAGAAACCAGTGCCGATGTATTCGACCGAAACCCCCTTCTCGCGGCCAATGAATACTACGCACTTCAATACCTCGTCCGGAACGCGCATATCGATGTCCTTCCTTGGCGTGGCGAAGTACCTCTCCACGCCGCCAAGCCGATCATCAACATACGGATTTTTGTTACCTACCGTCAAGGGATAATTACCTTTCGCAATATTTTGCGTATAAGTCCTAGTCGCTCAAGATTTTGCGAGGACAAGGTCCGACCAACTTCTCGTAAGTTCTTTGAAAACAATATTTTAGATGTCGGACAAGAAAAAAGCTGCGTCGGCGCATGCCAATAACTCCAGCATTCTCAATATTTTGCCCGCAAAATATTGAGCCCCTAGGACTTTCTCGGGGATTTCTTGCTAACCCCATGATTCCAAGAGATCGAAGGGGAGGGGAGGGCCCTCACGCGCCGGTTACGAAGAAGCTTTCGTCTGGTTTGGTGTTGATTTTTTCTGGGGCGACTTCGGCGGTTACGTCCTGGACGAATTCGCGGCGGCGTTCGGGGCCTTTGCGTTCGACTACGCGGACGCGGCGGGCGGGCATGTTGCTGGGCTCGAGAGTGACGATGCGGCCGTCGCGTACCACGATTTGCGAGCGGAACCAGTCGGTGCGGAACATGCGTCCGGCTGCATAGAACGTCATCGAGGCGGCGATGGGACCTTCGAATTCCGATCCGGTGCAGGCCAGGATGCGCTTGCCCATTTCCTGCGTCCAAGTCATGCCGCCGACGAGGGGATCGTTCAGGCGGCAGCGCTCGAAGGGCGTGGCGTGCGTGAGTTTGCGAAGCTGCAAGAGTTGCAGTAGCACCGACGTCTTCGCCAGATTGGTGACGATGACTTTGGCTTCGCTGCTCGAGACGCGTTCCATTTTGATGTGAAGATCGGGGGACCACTCGCGTTCGAATTCTTCGCGGGCGAGGGCCAGGCCTTTGTCGGTGGCTTCCACGTAGCGCAGGGTGGCGCGGGCCAGAATCACGCTGAACAGGGTGGTGACGATCGTCGCGATGATCGGGATGTAGCTGATCAGCGTTGAAAACGGGATGCGGTACGAGTTTATCAACTGCATGTGCATAGAGACGAGTGGCTCCTGCGAACGCGGTCTCGAAAACAGGTAACGATCTCGATGAGAATAGCGGGCAAGGAGTGGGGGCTCCAGATGCGCATGGTGCGGGGGCGGTAACGTGCTGGGGGCTTGGACTTTGGTAACTACGGCAGTTGGGAGTATGGCGAGGGAAACGCGGGCGGGGGCGTCCGCGCCACATAAAGCTATTCGAGGACGCTGTCGTCTAGCTTTTTCTTACCCCAGTCGTTGGCGGCTTGGACGAAGGCGAGGACGATCGGGTGCGGCTTCTTTTCGGTTGACGAGAGTTGGGGCTGGAAGAGCGTGGCCAGGAAGAAACGATGTGTAGGCGATTCGATGGCGCGGATCTCGCCTTCGGCGCCGCGGGCGACCACGGGGAATCCGGCTTCCATGGCAGCCCATTCGAAGTCGGGATTGATTTCGAAGTTGCAGAAGAATTCTTCGGTCGCGGTTTCCTGGTCCTTGCCGTAGAAGGTTTGCAGGTAGGAACCGGGGCGTAGGCGAATTTCAGGCATCGAGCCAGAGAGTTTGGGGGCGTTGCCTTTGCGGTCGGGCATGGGACAGGCCACAGGATAGATGATGATGTTTTTCGAGCCGGAATTGTTTTCGGCGCTGTCGGCGTCTTTGATGTTGAGGACATTGCGGGCGAATTCAATGAAGGCGTACTGGAATCCGCCACAGGTGCCGAGGAAGGGCCAATCGCGGCGGCGTGCGAACTCGATGCCTTTGAGCATGCCGTCGAAACTCTTGTAGGGGCTGCCGGGCGAGGCCCAGAGGCCGTCGAAACTCTCGAGCGTTTTTTCCGCAGTGGCCGTGGTGAGCGAGGGCGTGGGCAGCCACTCGGATTCGAGACTCAGGTTGAGCTTGCGGGCGGCGTGCTGCAGGGCGTCATTGGTGGCGTGGTGCGAGCGGAAATCGGCATTGAAGTCGCCCAGGATTCCGATGCGGACGGCGTCGCTCACGGGTTGATTGTACTAGAGGGGGCGTCGCGGACTTAGGTACGAGTGGCCGAGGACCGGTTAGAAGAGTGGTGCGTCGAATGGTGCAATGCCTTGCGATTCCAGGGAAGTACCTCAGGGGCTGAAGCCCTGACCCATAGAAGAAGCGCTATCGCAGCGCTAAAAGCGCTGCGCCACCCAAAGACCGCCGTCTCTCGCTAACGACGGTCTCTGGCCGACGACGGTCTTCGCTCGAAGGCAATCTTTAGAACAGGTTCTTGATGCCGAGGAAGAAGTAGAGGCTGAGGAGCGCGAGGGCAGGGCCTCCCCAGATCATTAAGGTGCATTTCCATCCGAGGGAGCGGGCGACTTCCTGCTGGCTGCGCCAGGAGATCAGGAAAGTTTTGTTGTTCGTGCCTTTCCTCAGAACGACTGGAGGGTGCGGATCGAAGCCGTTCGCGTCGCCGGAGGAGCTGACGTTCGATGGCGAGCCGTTGCCGCCCGCTGGTGAGAGCGGTGTCGTGAGAACCATGGCGCCAAGGGCATTGCTGGCCGTGGGCACTCCTGCTGCGGACCAGGCTGCGGGATTCGAGATCCCGGCTTTCAGCAGAGCGGCGGCGATCTTTTGTTGCTGTGTCATGTCGGCTGCCTTCGTAGGGCCGGAATCCGGGGCGAGGCGAATAACTTCGTGGCGAATGTCGGATTGCACGCCGAGGCGCTCTGCCAGGGAAGCAATGTTGAAGGTGCCGTCGTTGCTGCGCGAGGAATATGAGGTTGAATTCAGCGAGAACGAGAATCCGTGGGACGAAATAGAGCTGATTGCCTCCTCGTCGCGGATCGGCTGCGGAGCAACTTCGATGCCCGGATTGTCACTGAGCGTGCCGAGGATGAAGAGGGAGTTCTTGGGCTTGATGCAGAACTCTTCCACTTTGAGTTTGTTGTTGGTAACGATGCCGTGGCGGGCCAGGAAGCTTCTCACGGTGTCGGGCACAGGATCGTTCGAGGAGAAGAACGAGTCGCTGAATTCCTGTTCGAAGTCACGGTGCAGGTCGAGGTCTGCGCCGCGCGGGTCGACCAGCAGGCGTCCAGTATTGTCGTCGACGAAGAAGGGCAGGTGCATGCACTCGCCGGCGATCTTGACCCAGTTCTTATTGCGACCGTCCTGCTTCCACTCCCAAACCAGGGTGCGGTAGTAATAGCAGTCGCGCGCCGTAATGGGTGCGACCATGGTGTAGGGACCGACCGCGAGGCCGCTGACTTCGACCATGCCCATGGAGGCGCTGCGAATTTTCGACAGCGGAGTGTCGAGAATCAGACGGCGACGCTGGAGCATACGGAATCCATAGATGAAGACACCGATGCCAGCGCAGAAGCCGACCACGCACCAGAGCAGGAGACCGCGGGGGTCCGAGGAGCGAAGGATCAGGGTCGAGAGAATCACTGATGGAGTCCGGGGGCAGCTGGGTATACAGCTTCCCTGTGGTCAGGCTAGCGAAGGGCAAGGGGAGGCGCAGCTTACGTTGGTAATCGGGCGCGGGACGGGGCGTTTGGGGGATTTGTGGAGGAGGACGCTCCGGGGGGGCGACACGCCCCTTCGGCAGCCTCAGGGCAGGCCAGGGACAGCCGGCGGGACGCCGGCGCTACTTAACGTCGGCGCCTCTAAGATCAAGCGCTACTTACCAGACGTCGCAGCGTTTGGCTTCTGCGCGGACCATGGGCGCGTCTGCTTTGCAGCTCCACGCTTTTTGAAATTCCGGGAGGTTGGAGAGGGGGCCGATGACGCGGTATTTCGCGATGGGATGGGGATCGCTCTGAACCATCAGGCGCTGCGCTTCAGGGCGGATTTCGTCACCGCGGAATTGACCCCAGGCGATGAAGAACTGCTGCTCGGGAGTGAAGCCGTCGATGTCCGCGGGGCGTGGCTTGCCCTCGAGTGATTTCTGGTAAGCGAGGTAGGCGATCTTCGCGCCACCGAGGTCGCCGATGCTTTCGCCGAGCACGAGCTTGCCGTTGTGGTGGATGTCTTTTTCGATGTAATAGTTGTCGAACTGATGGACTACGCAAGCGGCGCGAGCCTGGAAGTCTTTCAGGTCAGCTTCGGTCCACCAGTTGCGCAGGCGGCCGAGGTAATCGTATTGGGCGCCTTCATCGTCGAAGCCATGAGAGATCTCGTGGCCGATGACGACACCGATCGCACCATAGTTCACCGCGTCAACCGCATGCATGTCGAAGGCGGGTGGCTGCAGGATTCCTGCGGGGAAGACGATTTCGTTGAGTAGTGGGTTGTAATACGCGTCGGAGGTAGGAGGGGTCATGCCCCAGCGGCCGCGGTCGACAGTCTTGCCGATTTGCGCGCGGTCGTCCTGCTCGACGAACTTCCTTCCAGCGATCATGTCTTCGAAGTATGCGTCGCGGCGAATCTCGACATGGCTGTAGTCCTTCCATTTGTCGGGATATCCGATCTTGGGATTGAAGGTGGCGATCTTGGCCATGGCTTTTTCTTTGGTGTCGTCACTCATCCAAGGGCGGCTGAGGATGTCGTCGCGCATGGCGGCGAGCAGATTGCGCACCATCTCCTGCATGCGGGCCTTGGCTTCGGGCGGGAAATATTTTTCGACATATTTCTTACCGAGCGCTTCGCCGAATAACTGATCGGTAGATTCAACGCAGCGCTTCCAGCGCGGCTTCATCTCGGTGGTGCCAGCGAGATATTTTCCGTTGAACGCGAAATTTTCTTCTACGAATGGCGCGGACAGAGAGTTGGCGACGGAATCGAGCAGCTGCCACTTCAAATAGATTTTCCAGTCGGCCAGCGGCGTTTGCTGGATCTGGCGGTCGGCCTCTTGCATGAACTTGGGCTGGTCGACGTTCATATCGACGTCGGTGGGAATCTGCTCGTGTTTGAAGTAGGCAGTCCAATCGACGTGGGGAGCCATAGCCTGAAGTTGGGCGAACGTCGTGTTGTGGTCAGTGGTGGCGGGATTGCGCAGGGCCACGTTATCGAGCGAGGCTTCGGCGAGTTTCGTTTCCATGCCCATGATGGTCTGGGCCGCGGCTGCGGCGGATTTCTGGTCCCAGCCGGCGAGTTTGAACATGGCGGTGACGTGCTCGACGTATTTCTCGCGGGCTTCTTTGAAGCGCGGTTCCGGTTTCAGGTAGTAGTCGCGATCGGGCAAGCCGAGGCCGCTGGCGCCGAGATCGGCCAGCACCCATGAGGGTTTGTGGGGATCCTGTTGGCTGCCGAGCGCGAAGGGGACCTGCACGAGAATGTCGTGCATTTCGGCCATGACTTGTTGCAGGGCGGCGATGTCGCTGGCGGCGTCGATTTTCGCGAACCAGGGCCTGATCGGTTCCACGCCGCGGGCGTTCACGCGGGCTTCGTCCATGCAGGCGCCGTAGTAGTCGCCGATGATCTGTTCGACGCTGCCCTTGGGGGCGTTTTTGTCCGCGGAGGCGGCTTCGAGAATGTCGTGCAGGCGATCTTTCGCGGATTCGCCGGCCTGCCAGCGCTTGCTCCAGCGCGTCATGGAGGCAGGAATCAGATTGTTGGCGCGCCAGGTGCCGTTGGCGAATTCGTAGAAGTCATCGCAGGGTGCGGCTTTGCGATCGAGATCAGCGAGGTCGATGCCGTGGAGCGACTGTGAGACCGCCAGCGGTGACCAGAGAAGCAGCAGCGTAGTGGAGATGAAGAATGACAAATGGGGCTTGCGCATGTGAGGAACCTCAGCGTTTAAGAGGACTGTCGCGAGCATTCTAGACCATGCCGACGGTCAGGCTTGCGGGCGGACGCATTAAGAGCTCTGGTTGGTCATCAAGAACAAATCGCAGACTTGAATCTCCCTCATTAGAAACTTTTGTGGAATCTCTTACGCCTTCTTTACGGCTTGATCGCTAACGTACCCCCTCGAAGCGCATTGGCTGCGTTCTTCCTCGCGGCCGGTGAATTCATCGGAGGAAAATTGCCGTGACTCGACCCCGGATTGCATCCGTGTTGCTTTTTGTACTTTTGCTGTGGAACGCTTTTCCCGCGCATGCCCAGTCGACATTCGGCTCGATCGTCGGTGTCGTCAAAGACCCCAACGGCCTGGTAATCCCCGGGGCGAAGATCACCCTTTCGGGTCTTGACGATCGATCCATGCATGACACGGTTTCCGACGGCGATGGGGCTTTCCAGTTCATGAATGTCAAGCCCGGAGGCTACGAGATCGCGGCGACGGCCGAGGGCTTTGCCACCTTCAGGTTGCAGTCTGTGCAACTCGAGGCCCGGCAAACCCTGCGCACCGACCTTTCATTGAAGGTCAAGTCCGCATCGGAGGTTATAGAAGTCGGCGAAAGAGCGCCCATGATCAACACCGAGAGCGCTACTCTTGCGGATACGAAGGACTTCCTTCAAGTCTCGCAGTTGCCTGTCAACTATCGAGGCGCCACCACGAGTTCCATGGCGGTGTTGGATACGGTGCCTGGCACGCAGCAGGACGCTAACGGCAACGTTTCCGTGGGTGGCGGATTGCCTTCGCAAGTTCAGTATTCCGTCGATGGGGCTTCTACCGTCAACATCCGCCAGAACGGCGCGCTTGGGAACATGAATCCCTCGTCGGAACTGATCAGCGAGTTCAGGGTTTCGCAGTTCAACAACAGCGCGGAATTTGCTCAACTCGGCGACATTACGATTTCCACCAAGAGTGGAACGGACAACTTCCACGGCAGCCTTTTCGAGTACATGCAAAACAGCGTGCTCGACGCCACTACTTACGGTTTCACGAGCAAGCCGCACAAGGCATTCAATACGTTTGGCGGCAGTCTTGGAGGGCCGATCGAGATTCCTGGTTTGATGAAGGGAGCGCCGCACACGTTCTTCTTCGCAGCTTACGAAGGAAACCGCCGGCGCCTGGTGACTCCGCTTTTCCTCAACGTGCCGACGCCGAATATGAGAGCCGGCAACCTCAACGAACTCACCGGCCCCTACGGCCAGGTGGTCAATCCGCTCACTGGTCAGCCCTTTGCCAACAACACAATTCCATCCATCAACCCCGTCTCTGCGTCACTGTTGCAGAATTACCTGACGCAACTTCCTAACTCGACAACATCAGGTTCGAATTACCTCCAGCAGGCTTCGACGCCCAGCAACACCGACGGATACGATATCCGCATCGATCACACTCTGACGGCAAAGCAGTCTCTGTATGCGCGTTGGAGCTCGAAGAGCATCTCGACCACGGTACCGATCGCTCTTCTGCCCAGCGATCGTGACAGCGAGTCGGATCACAATCTTATTCTTTCGCACAACTATGCGATTACCAACACTTTGGTGAACGAAGCTCGCTTCGGAGTGTCGTTGTTCAGGATTGGGGTAAATTTTCCCATCGAAGGAGCTACCGCAATCCAGCAGCTCGGTTTGGTGGGCCTGGATCTCAGCGATCATCCCACTCAGTCGGCCTTTCCGACCTTCAACTTTAACGATGGAACCGGTCTTACTCCGATCGGTCGCGACAAAGCAGGAGTTACAAAATCACAAACGATTCAGTTCACAGATAACCTGGGCTGGGTCCGGGGCAAACACAGCATGAAGTTCGGTTTCGATGTGCGTCGTGTGGCCTATGCGGACATTGAGAGCTTTGGCGGGTCGGATGACTTCGGCGCCTTCACTTTTAACACTGGCGCTTTTACGGGCCTGCCGGCCTGCGACCCTACGGCTACCAGTGCTTATCTCTGTGAATCTGCGTTTGCCGATTTTCTGCTCGGCCTCCCCTCCAAAACGTACATCGCGCAATCTGGCCCTGACGTGCTGGCTCATACCATCCAGACCGGTCTCTACGGCCAGGACGAATGGCGAATCAATTCGCGCCTCACGTTAAGCTTCGGCTTGCGCTGGCAGGCGTTACCTCCATTCGTGAGCCCGCTGACCAATCTCACAGCATTCGACAAGCGCAACGGCGGCGTGATCGTTCCCGATCACAATGTTCCCGTGCAGGGATTTCTCCAGTCGATCAACGCATGCGCAGGGCCCTACAATCCCTACGGCGTCGCCAATCCCGCGCTTCCTTGCGGCTCTGTGGAGTCCGCCAGTTCACAGGGACTTGGCCCGGGAGTGCGCGAGTTCTACAAGAGGAATTTTCAACCCCGGTTTGGATTTGCCTATCGTCTGTTTGGCGACGAAAAGACTGTTATCCGCGGCGGTTTCGGCATCTTCACGATGACCAACCTAGGCCAACTCTCCTTCAACACGACAAACATCAGTGTTGCCGAAGTGCGAACAACCCCGAACACCGTTCAGAGCGGGCAGCCCGCGTACCAGTTCCCGAACGTGCGAACACCGAACAACCCCATGACCATTGCGGGCACGGGAGATTTCTATCAAAACACTCCCATCAACTATCGCGATCCTCAGTCCGCGCAATGGAATCTGACCGTCGAAAGGCAACTGGTTGCAGATACGAGCCTCCGCGTCAGCTATGTCGGCACCAACTCCTACCGCATGAGCCAGACGGTGGACCTGAATCAGGTGGAGCCCAGCACGGTTTCGCCGAATCCCAACCCGCGGCCGTACCTCAATTGGGGACGCATTCTTTCGTCGGAAAACCAAGGTTCCGTCAACTACGAAGGTTTGCAGTCGGAACTGAACCATCGCAGCCGCAGCGGCCTTACGCTACAAGCCAGCCACGTGTGGGCCAAGAGCCTGGGCAACGTCGGCGGGGACGCTCCCACGGCCTTCTCACCCGAAGTAATCTACGGGACTCCGGTGGCCAACCGCTTCGATCTCGCCGCCAACCGAGGCAATATCGCGGCGGTGCGGCGTCATCGGATGCTTGTTTCAGCGATTTATGAATTGCCGTTCGGAAACGGTCGTCGCTTCTTCAATCAGAAGAGTCGAGTTCCACCAGCGGTGTTTGGTGGATGGTCGGTGAGCGCCATCAGCCTCTGGCAGACGGGTCCGTTTCTTACTCCGATCACTAGCCCCAGCTATGATTCAGGAAATCTGAATCTTCTCTATCGCGGTGCGTTCCAGCGTCCCGACTGTATCGGCGACGGCAATCTTTCCAGCCCAACACCCGGAGAGTATTTCAACATCAACGCCTACAATCCCGTCCCTGCCGGCCCAGTAGGAAACTGCCATATTGGAAGTCTAGTGGGGCCGGGCACCGTTGCGATTGCCTCCGGAATCTCCAAAACCTTTGCGCTGGGAGAGCGAGTCCACATGAAGTTCGAAAGCACATTCACGAACCTTCCCAATCATCTCAACTATGCGCCTCCGTCAACTGACGTCTCATCCCCGTCGACCTTCGGAAAGATTACGAGCGGACAAACCTCCGAGAACGCCGGCAACCGTACCGGGCAGGTTGCGTTGCGAATCGAATTTTAGAGCAGTCGAGTCGAGAAGAGAGGAGGCTAGCCGCCGGCTTTTAATTCGGTGAGGACTTGCTTGGCGATTTCTTTCAGGGTTTCGAAGACGCCGACACCCTGGAAGGCGACTGCTTCGACGATGGCTTCATTTTTCTTGCGCAGTTCGGTGGCGAGCAGATCGACGGGAAGGATGTTGGGCAGGTCGCGCTTGTTTAGTTGGAGCACGTAAGGAATCTTGTTGAAGTCGTAGCCGTGTTCTTTCAGGTTCGACATCAGATTGTCGAGCGCTTCGACGTTGGCATCCATGCGCTGCTCCTGGGAGTCGGCGACGAAGACGATGCCGTCGACGCCGCGGAGAATCAGTTTGCGGCTGGCGTCGTAAAAGACCTGTCCGGGGACGGTGTAGAGGTGGATGCGCGTTTTGAAGCCGCGTACATTGCCGAGGTCAAGCGGAAGGAAGTCGAAGAACAAGGTACGTTCGGTCTCGGTGGCCAGCGAGATCATCTTGCCCTTCTGCTGGTCCGCAGTTTTCTGGTAGATCACCTGCAGGTTCGTAGTTTTGCCGCCGAGTCCGGCGCCGTAGTACACGATCTTGCAATTGATCTCACGCGCTGCGAAGTTGATGAAACTCAAGGCTTTCCTCAAATACGGGCATCCCATTGAGGGCTGCCGCGCACACCAATGTCCTAATGGAGGCTCGCGGTCTTTATATCATACGGAAGGTACCGGACGCAGGTTACTCACGTGACCCCCCCGGCCCGGAGGGGGCAATTGCGCACAGTCGCGGACGGTCAATGGGCGGTCGGGATTGCGTAATAGCCTTCTTTGGCGGATACCTTGAGCCCTTTTTTGTGAACATCGACTTCGACCGAGCGATAAGCCGAACTGCCGGTCGTGGGTGCGGGGCTATAGCCCAAAGTGTATTGATTCCGAGCCTCGTTGGTGATTTGGCCGTAGGCATCTTCAATCGCATTGCGCGAGAGTTCGGTATAAGGGGTCGCGCCGCATGTGGCCCAAACGTATTTGGTGAGGAGGTTGGTGCGGCCTTGGTCGGGGATATGGAACTTTTCGAGTTGCTTGTAACCGGGGAGAGCCCCGCTGTCGATGACGACCGCCCTGACCTGAATGTCGCGGGTTTGAAGCAAGTGCAGCACGCCGGTATAACTGGCCTTGCTGCCCATTTCGCGTCCATCGCTGATGACGAAGATGACTTTGCGGCGCGTGCGCTCGCGCTTGCTCAGGTCCAGAGCGGCGCGAAGGATGGCATCATTCAGAACGTGTGATTCGCGGGGCGGAGTGTTGACGGGCGGGACGGGCGGTCCGCCCGCGGGAAGCCCGTTGATGGAGGGGCCTTGAGGGCCGAGTGGACCGCCCATCACCGGTGGACCGTTATTGCGACCGCGCACCAGCTTCAATTCATCGAGTGCGGCGGTGAGCCGCGCGGGCTTGCCGCTAAAGTCCATAACCTGGCTGACGGTGCTGCTATAGGTGTAGAGAGCGACCTCATCGTAGGGGCCGAAGGCGCCGGCGAGCGCGGAATACGTCTGATTGATTTTCTGTAGAGCGACGTCGGCGACGCCGATGTCGAGCACGATTGCCACGGAGAGTTCAAAGGGATCGCTGGTGAAATAAGTCAGAGTCTGCGGCTTTCCGTTTTCTTTGACGGTGAAGTCCCGCGCCAGCAGGCCTTCGACCGGGCGCCCGTCGGAATACCTTACCATCACGGGAAGAGCCACGAAGTTGACAGTGGTCGAGATCGTGTAGAGATCCTGCTTGGGATTGATCTGGTTTCTCGGAATCGAGCCCGGGGGTACGGTTTCAATCGGAGGCATGGGCGGAGGAGCGGACTTGTCCGCATCGGACGCGCCCTGGCTCGGCTTCGACTCGTCGCCGGGAAACGGAATTGGCTCGTTGGGGCGGTTCGTGCCCGGTGGAGGGACCGGAATGGTTGGCTTGGGTGGCGGCGGTTGAACGGTCGAGGGCGCGTCGGGGATGTCCTGCGACGACTGCGAAGAGGCGGACGGCTGCGATTGCGTCTGGCTGCCGGTGGATTGCGCTTGCAGGGCTGGGACCGCTAGGATTCCTACGATCGACAAGAGTACTAGCTTGCCCCAAGTGCTTGCCCAGGTTGCCTTGCCATTTAGCGGCGCCATGCTTTCCCCATCCCGCCCAAAATGAAGCTTTCCGTCTGTAAGATGCTCGAACGGGCTCGTTTGGTGCATCTAACGGTTCAGGATTAGACTAACACCAACCACGAATTGAGAGAGTCTGAATGCCTAAGCTTCCTGTTTCTCCGCGGTGCGTCCTGGGTGTATTGCTGCTAGCGGGCTTGTGTGTAGGGGCCCCGGTTCTCATGGCGCAGCAGCCTGCCGGCCAGATGCCCAGTTTGCAGGACCAGAAGTCCGAAGAGTCGCAGCAGCCTACCGAGACGCTGAAGGTTAACGTCAACGTAGTGCAGCTTTTTTTCAACGTCAAAGACAAACACGGCGCCCTCATCCCGAACCTGACGAAGGACGACTTCGACATTTTCGAAGACGGCCAGAAGCAGACGGTGAAGTATTTCACTCCAGAGACGAATCTTCCGTTGACGCTTGGCATTCTGATTGACTCCAGCGGCAGCCAGATGCACGTCCTCGACATGGAGAAAGAAGTCGGCGGTGCGTTTCTGAAGCAAGTCTTGACTGACAAGGATCTGGCATTTGTGATGGACTTCGATGTCGACTCCAGTCTGATTCAGGACTACACGCGCGACGTGCAACGGCTGCAGAAGGCGCTCAATTCGGTGAAGATCAATTCCGGGGTCACGATGCCGACTCTGCCGGGCGCGGGCGGGGGGCCGGTGCCGACAGCGGCGTCTCCGGGGACGGTGCTGTTTGACGCCGTGTATCTTTCGGCGCATGACATGCTCGCGAAAGAAGTGGGGCGGAAAGCCATGATCCTGCTCACTGACGGCCAGGATGAAGGCAGCAAGTTGAAGATCAAGGACGCGATTGAAGCGGCTCAGAAAGCGGATTCGATCGTCTACGTGCTGCTGTGCGCCGACCGGGGCGGGTACTTGTCAGCGGGGATGGGCTACTACGGCGAAGGCGACATGAAAAAACTTACAGAGCAGACCGGGGGACGCGTCATCAACGTGGGGAACAAGTTCGATAAGCTGCGGGAAGCCTTCGACCAGGTCGCGGCCGAACTGCGCAGCCAGTACAACATCGGCTATACGCCGACCAATAACAAGCTTGACGGCAGCTACCGCAAACTGGAGATCAAGAATAAGCAGAACTATAAGATCCAGGCGCGGGCGGGGTATTACGCGGGGCGGAAGCAGGACCAAGACTAGGTTTGTGGCGGGCGGGCGCTTGCTCGCACAGATTGAACTGGACTCTGCGAACCCCGAGCGCCCGCGCCACTTGGGCAAATTCCTGATACACTCCCCTTCCTGGAGGCTTCCTATGGCCCGTTTCTCGCGGCGTTCGTTTCTGCATTTGTCGGCGGCTGCTTCGGCGG
This sequence comes from uncultured Acidobacteriaceae bacterium, assembly GCA_963706645.1. Lineage (GTDB taxonomy): Bacteria > Acidobacteriota > Terriglobia > Terriglobales > Acidobacteriaceae > Sulfotelmatobacter. The sequence continues at coordinate 11,900 of CAVPNR010000050.1, read as the reverse complement.
CGGCTGCGTTCCGTGGCATGTCCGAGCCAATGCTGGCGGCTGCTTCACGGCGCCGGCCGCACGCGAGCGACGCAGTGCTAATCGATTCGAACGAGAACCCTCTAGGACCTTGCCAGGCTGCGCGCGACGCCGTTGCCAGCATTATTCCGCTGGGCGGACGCTATTCCGACAATCTTACCGACGAACTTGTCAGCACTTTTGCGCAGCAGGAAGGCCTGAATCCAGAGTGGATTTATTGCACCGCCGGGTCGACGCCTCCGCTGATGCTCAGCGTGTTGGCCTTCACTTCTCCCGAGAAGAGCTATGTGACGGCCGATCCGTGTTTTGAAACGGGGATGATGATGGCGGGGATTGCGGGAGCGCGCGTTGTCAAAGTTCCACTGACAAAGACGTATGCGCACGATGTGAAGGCGATGCTGGCGGCAGGTCCGGAAGCCGGAGTTTATTACATTTGTAATCCGAACAACCCGACGGGCACGATGACTCCGCACGCGGACATCGAGTATCTCGCCGCGAACCTGCCCAAGGGTTCAATCGTTCTCGTGGATGAAGCGTACATCCATTTGACGGAAGCGCCGTCGGCGCTGGATCTGGTGAAGGCCGGGAAGGACGTGATCGTGCTGCGGACGTTTTCAAAGGTCTACGGAATGGCCGGCCTGCGCTGCGGGTTCGTGATTGCACGTCCAGAGTTGCTGGAAAAAGTCACATCACGCGGCGGACAGAACTTCATGCCGGTGACCGCCGTCGTGGCGGCAACTGCGAGTCTGAAGGACTCCACGCTGGTGGCGGAGCGGCGGCGCATCAATGCTACGATCCGCCAGCAAACGTTTCAATGGCTGGACCGCAACGGGTTTACGTATATTCCTTCCGAGTCGAACTGCTTCATGCTCGATACCAAGCGGCCGGGGAAGGAAGTGCGGGACGCGATGGCGAAGGAGAATGTGCTGATCGGCCGCGTGTGGCCGGTAATGCCCACGTGGGTGCGCATCACGGTGGGCACTCAGCCAGAGATGGAACGCTTCCAGGTGGCATTCCAGAAGGTGATGAAGAGTTAGCCGGGCTATTGCGGTGTCAAAAGATAGGCGTGCTCCTGCCCGTTGCGCATGCCCATACCTACGATTTGGCCGGTGGAGTTGATACCTTCGGCGTCGATGAGGACCCAGCCGGAGCCGGCGGGGATCATGCCGTTAAGATCTTTGATCTTCCCGCCGCTGTAGACGAAGGCGTGATAAGTCCCGGCGAACGTTGACTGGCCGACGACGAGGCCGGAATCATTGATGCCGAAGGCCCAGACTGTGCTCGTGCTGCCGGCAAACGTGCCCAGGTCTTTCAAGGGGCAGGTGGCACAGTTTGCGATGAAAGCGTGCGCTGAACCGTTTTTCGTGTAGGCCAAACCCGCAATCTGGCCTTTGTTGTTGATGGCGTAAGCCTGGCTCCAAGTGCCGCCCAGGGTTCCCATCTTCGTCATCTTGCCACTCTTCCAGACGAAGCCGAAGAAATTCCCTTGCCCGTCGTAGGACGTTCCCGTGACGGCGCCGGAGTTGTTGACGCCCTGGGCGCTGTTCCACCAGTCGTTATTGCTCGATCCCAGGGTGCCCAGGTCGAGCATGCGTCCGTTGCGATAAAGAAAGGGATGGTTCTCGCCCTTGGCGGTGACGGCCGAGCCTACGACAAAGCCAAGATCGTTGATCGCGTACGCGACAGCCGAGCCGCCGCCGAGGTCTCCGATGTCGGTGAGCGTGCTGCCGCTCGACCGGAATGCGCGGTAGGTGCCGGAGGAGTTCGTGGAATATCCAGCGATCTGGCCGGAAGCGTTGATGCCGTTGCCGATGCCGGAAGTGCCGCCCAACGTGCCGAGGCTGGTCATGAAACCATTGCTGTAAAAGAAAATGTCGCTGACGTTGCTGTTGTTGTTGCCGGCAGAGCCGGTGACTTCCGCGGTGGCATTGATGGCGCGCGCTACGCTGTAGCCATTGCTGGTGAGAGTGCCAAGATCGGTGATGGCGTAGGAAGTTTGCGCGGAGCAGAGTGAGGATGCGGCGGTCAGGGCGCAAGCGAGAGTGGCGAGGGTGGCGGCTGCTTTCATGGCTAACTCCTTCGAGCGTGGCGATGTGACAGCGAATTTTTCCATGGCAGGACTTCTTAGTTGTCAAAGGATTGTCAAAATGGACGAAGAGTGCGGGCATTCCAATGATCCGACTGGTGTGCGTGAGATCCTTCCCTCCGCCTGAAGAACGGCTCCAGTCACGATGACTCCGGCCGATATTTACTCATTCGGGGGCCTCGGTCCAACGGACTCGGCGGCCTTCGCGGCTGCTTTTGTGCGCGAGCAAGAGGGCACGCATGGTTCGCAGCGCCTGGTCCGGGGTGACGTCGAGAGGAGCTTTCTTTTCGATCGCGTCGCGCACGTTGGCGTAGTAACCGCGATAGTCGCCACGGTCAGTTTTCACTTTGCGGGTTCCGCCGTTCACGAGGCTCAGAGTGCCCCAGCGATCCTCGGATTCAACGCCCCAATTCGGGCCCCAGTCCGGTCCGTCGGGACAATTGGGGCTGCGCAGAATTTCTTCCTGCGGATCCATGCCGTACTTGATGAATGTTCCTTCGGTGCCATGAATCAGCAGGTGAGGTCCGGGAGCGTAGGCGATGATGCGCGCGCGCAACGTGACCAGCAGATGAGGATATTCCATCTGCACGTCGAAAGAGTCGTCGACCTGCGAGGTCGGGCGCTGGCAGAAGGCCGTCGCGCAAATTGTCTCGGGCGTGCCGAATAAAACCAGAGCCTGATCGATCAAATGCGGGCCGAGATCCCAGAGGACGCCGGCTGCGGGATGGTCTGGTTTCTCACGCCAGGCGCCGGGTTTGGATTCGAGACGGAAGCGGTCGAAGCGCGCTTCGTATTCGGCGACTGCGCCCAACGTGCGCGATTTCAGAAGATCTTTCACCGTGGCAAACTCTCCGTCCCAGCGGCGGTCCTGATATACGGTGACGAGGCGGCCGAGATCGGCAGCGATGCGCACCAGTTGCTCGGCCTCCGCCATGGTGGGCGTGAACGGTTTGTCGACGACTACGTCGCGGTCTGCCTCCAGGCACGCTTTTGTGTATGAGTAGTGCGAATCGTTGGGAGTGGCGACCACGCACAGGTTGATGGTCTTATCCGAGAGCATTTCGTCGAGCGTGCGGGCGACACGAACTTCGGGATACTTCTGCTTCGCGTTCGAGGTGTGGCGTTCGAGGATGCAGGCGAGCTCCATGCCCTCAACGCCGCGAATGACGGGCGCATGAAACGCCTGGCCCGCGAGACCAAATCCGATTAAGCCGACTCGTATCATTATCTCTTCCTTTGAGCGCCAGACTTTTGAAGGCCAGACTAGACTCAGCGATCCTTCACGCGCCGCACGAATTTTAATCCTGACCAGACTTCGGTTACCGCGCAGACTTTCACGTCAACCAAGCCGGCTGCCAGTCCGATTTCGCGGACGATGTTCTCATTGAGGTCGGTGGCGACGCCGGAAGTTTTCTTAGGCCAGGCCACCCAGAACATTCCAGCGGGAGTGAGTTGCTTGCTGAGATGGGCAAAGTCGTCGGACAAGTCTTGTTTCGATTTTGTGAAGACCATCAGGAAGTCGATCGGCTTCTTGAGACCGGATACAAGTTCGCAATCCGCAAGCGCGGCTTTCAACTCTGCTTTTACCTCAGGGGGGACTTCATCGAGCGCGACACGGAATCTGGGTTTGATTCCCAGTTTTTTCGGAAGCGGTGTGCCTGAGTATCCGGGCATGCAGTTTGAATGTTCCCCTGTGGCCGGAATGCGAAAAACAACCTATTGCGTGGGCGCGTACCAGCCGCGGCGCGAGCGCACGCGGAAATTCTTGCGATCGGTGGCCTCAATGTCGATGGCGCGGTAGTGCCCATCATATTTGAGGTCGGCCGGTTTATAGGAAATCGCGTACTGGCTGCGAAGTTCGTCTTGAATTTCGGCAAAGGCGTTGGCCACGTCGCGAATCTGGAAAGGATGGAAGGGGCGACCGCCGGTGGCATCGGCGATGCGATCGAGGACTTTGTCGCCGGCATGTGCGGTTCCGCTCACGTTAGTGCTGATGGTGTAGACGACGGCCTCGGCGCGCTGCGCCATTTCGATCGCCTCTTCGCGAGTGACGTGACTCTGGTTGTCGTCGCCGTCGCTAAGCAGAATGATGGCGCGCCGAACCGTTACCGACTTTGGAGACTTCAGCAGCTTGTCCCGGCAGGCATAGTACAAGGCGTCGTAGAGCGCCGTTCCGCCACCGGGACGTAGCGCGTGCACTCCGTGCGCGAGCAGTTCGCTGTTGTCAGTGAAATCCTGGGTGACTTCGGGCGTCACGTCAAAACCGATCACAAATGCCTGATCTTTGCGCGGCTGAATCGTCTGGTTCAGAAACTCAATGGCGGATTCCTGCTCGAACTTGAAGCGGTCGCGGACAGAGTTGCTGGCGTCGATGAGCAGACCGACCTCGAGCGGGAGGTTCGTTTCGGCGTGGAAGCTGCGGATGATCTCAGGCGGCTTGTTATCGTCGAGGACATGAAAATCGTTCTGCTTGAGATCGGTGATGCGTCGCCCGTGCTTGTCCGTTACGGTGAAGACGACGTTCACTTCGTTGGGGCGCACACGGATGACGGCGACGGCTTCGGTGTCACTCGCGGCGGCTGCATCGGCAGCCTTCTGATCTTGTCCCGTGGTGCCGCCAGCGGGCGGAGTATTGGGAGACTGCGTTTGCTGCGAAGCGATCGGCGACGAAGTTGGAGCAGAGGCGGCTGGAGTGGCCGACGCGGGAGTCGTGGCGACTGGAGCGGATGTAGCGGGAGTGGCCGACTGTGGCGTTGCGTTACCCACAAGCAGAAGCAGAGCAATTCCAAAACTCGCGATCAATCTGATCCCCAGAGTTTCCATGTGTCTCAATATTATAATCTGCCGGGCGGCAGGAGATTCAATCCGAAGGCCAGTCGGCCTACGGGCCGGTTGGGGAGACTTTGCCGGCGGCGTCTTTCTCGATAGTCGCCAGGAATGCTTGCAGTTCCGCCGGGAGGGGGCTTTGGAGCGCAATCTGTCTGGCCGTGCGCGGATGAGTCAGGGCCAACTGCGCGGCATGCAGGAAGTTGCGGGGGAGAGAAATAGCGCCGCCTTCATCAGTGGCGCGGCCGCGCCTGGCGCGCATCTCGCGCGGCGCACCATAGAGCGCGTCGCCCACAACCGGATGTCCCAGCGACGCCATGTGGACGCGAATCTGGTGGGTGCGCCCGGTATCGATTTTCACCTCGACCAGTGCGAACTTGCCAAAGGGCGTGTCGAGCCGTCGGATCACATTGTAGTGCGAGAGGGCGTCGCGGCCGCCCGTGCCGCGGGTGGTCATGCGGATGCGGCGAATCCGGTCGCGACTGATGCTGGCTGAGATCGTGCCGCGATCTTTTTTCGGCCAACCGTGAACGAGGGCGATGTAGGTCTTCTTCACTTCGCGGCGGGCAAATTGTTCGGCCAGCTTGCGATGCGCTTCGTCATTCTTCGCCACGACGATGAGCCCGCTGGTTTCCTTGTCGAGACGGTGGACGATGCCCGGCCGCATCTCTCCGCCCACGCCCGACAGGGTGGCGAAGTGATGGAGCAGGGCGTTCACCAGGGTGCCGCGGTTGCGATCGTCTTCGGTGGCTCCTGCGCCGGCGTGCACCATCATTCCTGCGGCCTTGTTGATGATGGCAAGATCGGCATCTTCGTAGACGATGTCGAGAGGAATCTCCTCAGCTATGGCGCGAAGCGGAGGCCGTTCGGCTGAACCGAGGACAGCAACGCGCTCGCCGCCCCGCAGCTTCAGCGAGGGTTTCGCGGGCACATCATTCACCAGCACTTTTTGTTCGGAGATCAGTTGCTGCACGCGGGCGCGGCTTACGTCGAGATGAGCGGCCAGAAGCTGATCGAGGCGTTTGCCGACGTCGTCGGCTGTAACCGAGATGAGGATGGGGAAGGCTTCTGCCATGCAGGAAACCATATTACAGGCAGCTCATAATTGCCGCGGGATGCGCCGTAGAGGCGGAGTCCCTGGGTTCCGTGATTGCTGTAACTTTTGCCAGTGTCCGGAACCCCTGAAGCCCTCTACGCTAGCTTGTTCCTTTTGCAAGTCGAGGACACGTACATGTCAAAAGCCAGAGCAACCGTTGGAATCGACGGCCGTCCGCTGCCCATCCTGCCGCCGGAACGCGACGAGCGCGTTTGGGCGAAACTGGTGCGCATTATGTTCTACACCCCGGGCTTTCTGGCCATGCTGTTGCTGAAGGCCGGAGAACCGGAGGCCTTTGGCATCACAGTCGAACTGCTGATGCTGTCGAGCGCGGCCGCGATTGTGGGTGGACTGTATGTGGGAACGCAATCGTCGAAGGAGGGTGCCGATGAGGCGTCAAAAATCGGTACCTGGAGCGGGTCGCTGGTGCTCGAGTTGCTGGCGGTGGTGCCTTTGCTGTGCTCGTTGCCCTCGTTATTTCACGAGCTAGCCCATAGCAGGTTGCTGCATGCAGTAGCCCCAGGTACGGTCGACATTTCGCTGGGCGCTTCCGAACTGCTGCCGATGGTGGCGATTCTGCCGTTCATGATCTACCAGCTCGCGGGGTTCGGCACCCTGGACTATATCGTATCGAAGCCGGTGAATTGGGCGATTAACTTCGCCATTCTCGTCTTGATTATTGCCAGCTATGTGGCCAACCGCGAAGGCCAGTATGGTTTGGAAAAGATGTTCGCGTCACTTCTGGTCGTGATCATGGCTTTTACCGTGTTGTACGGCGTGCTGAAGCTGAAGCAGATGCAGACGATTTACGACGCGCAATGCCCGCCGAAGGCTGCGAAGTAGCTGGGCGTCGGGCCTGGCGGTCATTGAGAAAAGTTTTTGTCTCCCTTGGCGATGCGATAATATTTCGCGGTCCTGGGGAATGAAGAGAATCTTTTCATCGCTGATCGTTTTGTCTCTCGCGATTAGTGCCTGTCCGTGGTTCCTCGGGCAGACTTCTCATCGTACTTCCACGGCCTCTCCCGCCGAGTACACCTTCACGGTCGTCCGAGTGTTTCCACACGACACCGCTGCATATACACAGGGCCTCGCGTATCGCGACGGATATCTTTATGAGGGCACGGGGCGAAATGGGCAGTCCTCTCTGCGAAAGGTGCGCCTAGAAACGGGCGAGGTTGCGCAGCAGGTCAACCTGGGGAATGAGTTCTTCGGCGAGGGGATCGCCATCATCAAGGACCAGGTATTCCAGTTGACCTGGACATCTGGGGTCGGATTTGTCTATGACTGGAATACCTTCCGCCTGTTGCGGAGATTTTCATATACAGGCGAAGGATGGGGGCTCGCGACCGATGGGCGCGAACTTTTCCTGAGTGACGGCACGGCGGAGATTCGGGTTCTGGATCCCGAGACTTTTCAGGTGAAGCGCCGCATCAAGGTCCACGATGGATCGACGGCGATCGATCAACTGAACGAACTGGAGTGGGTGGACGGGCAGATTTTCGCCAATGTCTGGCATATGAATCGCATTGCGCGAATTTCTCCGCAGACCGGGGAAGTCGTGGGTTGGATCGATCTCATGGGACTGCTCAGCTCCGTGTATCGTCTCGAACCCGAGGCCGTGCTGAATGGGATCGCATACGATCCGGTTGGAAAACGGTTGTTTGTGACGGGGAAACTATGGCCCAGTGTGTTTGAGATCAGGCTTTTGCCGAAAGGTCGCAGCAAATCGTGAGGAGTGGAGGGTATGCTCGCCAGAAGGCGTGGGGTTTATATCTTAGCGATTGGACGTTCCGAGGTGTTGCATGGGAGACTTCGAGAAACTCATTGACGCTGCGCAGCGCGGCAACCTGACGGAAGTTAAGGCGATTCTTCTCCGCGGTGCCCAACTTATCAACCAACGGGATGACCGAGGTGCCACCGCGCTTCATTATGCGGCACTTGGCGGACATCGCGAGGCTGCTCAGGCATTGGTGGAACAGGGCGCGGACATCAACTGCAGAGACGGTGAATATAGTGCGACGCCTGCAGGGTGGGCGATCGAATACTTGCGTGAAATGGGTGGGGTTCTGGGGATTGAGTTGGACGACTTTGCCTACGCCATACAGCGAGGTGACGTCGAGTGGGTGGCACGTTTTCTAAAACGCTTCCCTGCTCTGCGGGGAGCGAATGACATACATGGCGTGTCGTTCCAGCAGCTTGCCCAGGAGTTGGGCAATCCAGAGATCGCGAAGTTGTTTGGAACGGAGGCAGCTTTGTGAGCGTTGGTCCATTCTGACCTTAGCTGGCCAAATTCCTTAAGATCGGCCTGCGATGCCTGGCTTCCCGCTCTGTGGACAACTTCCGATGTGGAATAGGGTTCGAAATAGGGGTAGGATTAATACTGGCGGTTCGGCTTCCCAGGCGTTCGACCGCTGTTTCGGTGGAGGGTACTGATATGCGGCATTCCCCCTTGTTCAAGACTCTTCTCGCAAGCTTCGCTTCTTTCGTGCTGATTTGTCTGCCCGTCCCGGCCTCGGCCCAACATGGCGGTGGTGGCCATGGTGGCGGCGGTGGTGGTGGTGGTTTCCACGGGGGAGGGGGCGGCGGATTCCACGGCGGCGGGGGCTACTCCGGGGGTGGTTTCCACGGCGGAGGCTATGGTGGGGGCGGATATCATGGCGGATCGTCCTATGGCGGATATCGCGGGGGCGGGTATCGAGGCGGAATGTATGGCGGTGGCGGCCACTCTGGAACCGCTGGACGGGCTTGGTCGTTCGAGCGTGGAGGCGTGCGGAATACTTCGCCCGGCTTCCATTCGTTTGCCAGGTCCGGCAGCGGAGGCATGTCAGCAGCTCGCGGCGGAGCAATGGGCGCGTCGCGGGGCGCAGGCGCGGGCGCTCACGTCTCCCGCATTGCTGACGGGAATTTTCATTCCTTCGGCGGGGTCCACACTACGAATGCTTCGATCAACCATGCTGGCTTTGTGGGAGCCGGCAGCCTGAGCTATCACGGCGCAGCAGCCTGGCACGGCGGCTGGGGTGGTTGGGGCTGGCACGGTGGTTGGGGCTGGGGCGGTTGGGGCTGGCACGGTGGATGGGGCTGGGGTTGGGGTGGTGGTTGGGGTTGCTGGGGCTGCGGCTGGGGCTGGGGATGGGGATGGGCTTGGAGTCCCTTCTATGCCTGGCCACCCTACTACTACAGTCCGTGGTGGTCCGACAACCCGGATTACCTGGCGTACTAGAACGATGGGTATGACGCACGCCTGATGGGCGCAGGCGGGCGATCAGGCAGAACGCAATAGAAGGTTGTCGATCAGGCGCGTTCTGCCCACACAGGCTGCGACTGCGACCAACGCGCCGTTGGACACTTCTTGGACAGGGTCGAGCGTGTCGGGATTCACCACTTCGAAGTAGTCCAGGCGCACGAAACTCTCTCGTGCGAATTCCTCGAGCCCGGCGGACCGGAGTTTGGCGGCATTCCTCTCTCCCGCTTCAGCCAGCGCCTGCACTCGCTGCAGCGAATGGTGTAGCACTAGAGCCTGTTTTCGCTGCTCGGAGTCGAGATAGGCGTTGCGTGAACTCATGGCCAGCCCATCGGCCTCGCGCACGATCGGGCACACGACAATCTCCACCGGCAAATTCAGATCACGCACCATGCGGCGGATGATGGCTACCTGCGCCGCATCTTTCTGCCCAAAGAAGGCTGCGTCTGGTTCGACGGCGTGAAACAGTTTTGCCACCACAGTCGCAACTCCACGAAAGTGTCCGGGCCGCGAGCGGCCGTCCAGCTTTTCACTCAGGCTTTCCACCGTCACCCAGGTCACTGCGCCCGCCGGATACATTTCCTCCACTGAGGGCGCGAACAGCAGTTGCACACCTTCGCGCTTGAGCATTTCGCGGTCGCAGTCGAATGATCGCGGATACTCGCCAAGTCCTCGTTGGGTCCGAATTGCGTGGGGTTGATGAAAATAGTGAGCGACTACATCGGACGAGGCGCGAGCCGCCCGCACCAGCGACAGGTGGCCTTCATGTAGGGCCCCCATCGTAGGGACAAATCCCAAGCGCTTACCCGCGCTCCGCACAGCGCGCGACGCAGCCCTCATTTCGTGAATGGTGGCGCAGATTTTCAAGAGTGGGTTGATCGGCAAGGCGTGGGCCTCATGACGAGGGTACCCATTTCATGGCGATATGTGCTCCCTCGAGCATCCCGCCGACGATGCCGCGGTTGCGGCGAATCTCTACTCGTTCCTGCTCGGAACCCTTAGTGTTCTCGGTCGCCGCGACGATGCGTCCGTAGGGCCAGTTCGATGCGGGCAGCGCGGCGAGCGCAGGCAGCAACTCGCCCGGCTTGAGGCGGATCTCGGCACTGTCAGCGACATCCAGCAACGCCACGCCGTCAGGGCGAACGATGAGGTAAGGGTTGCGCCAATTCTTCATGTCGTGAATGCGCTCGACTTGAGCCTGGTCCGCCGCGGGAATGGCTTGCAACACAACTTCGGGAGGCGGTGGCTGTGCGGCACCCTGGTTCGAGAGGAACACCCCACCAAAGAGGCAGCCAGGACGAGCATCGACACTCCGATGCGAAGAGACTTCGAGAATCCCAGTTCCCAAGTTACCTCACCATCCGAGGGGACGTCGTTCTTGGCCGCCCAGACGAGCGCGACGATCCATCCAATAATGCTCCATCCCAGGAAAAGGTTGAGTAGAAAGATCGCTAAGAGGTCCCGCTTGCTCCTGGCCAGCGCAATGATCGACGGCAAGAAATACAGCAGGAACGGCAAGCCGAAAAAGAAATGGAAGAATAATATCGTTGAGAGAACCATGGAAGCTCCTCCTTACGCTCTAGCCTAGCACCATCCCGGGTAAACCGGCGCGGCACCGAGTGGGCGCGACTACTTCTGTATTAATGATACGCGCAAGGTACGGGGTTTGTTCCGCCGCTACCGTCCCATTGCCCGCTTTCGAGCCAGCACCGTGTCGAGTCCCACCTTGCATTTATTCGGCAGGTGATGGATTCCTCGTCCTTCGGATATTGGTGCGAGCGCACATCCGCACGAAAAGCCTGCACCGCGTTGGTGACCAGTGCCGCCGCGTCTCCGTAACGCCGCACAAATTTTGCCGGAGGTCCGAAGGTCAGATTCAGAATATCGTGAAACACCAGCACCTGACCGTCGCAGTCGGGGCCCGCTCCAATGCCGATGGTTGGAGCGCTGATCTCCGCCGTAATCATCGCCGCCACTTCGCGCGGGATGCCCTCAAGATAGAGACAGGCCACGCCGGCGCGGTCGAGGGCCACGGCATCGCGCATGAGTTGTTCGATCCCGCCGAGACTCTTGCCCTGAACCTTGTATCCGCCCATCACGTTGACCGACTGCGGCGTGAGGCCAATGTGCCCGGCGACAGGAATCTCGGCGTCAATGATTTGACGAATCAAGTCTGCGCGTTTTTCGCCGCCTTCAATCTTCACGACCTCGGCGCCGCCTTCCTTTACAAAGCGGGCGGCATTGCTGACGGCGGTTTTGGAGTCGAGTTGATACGAGCCGTAAGGCATGTCGGCCACTAGCAGTGCGTTCTTCACAGCGCGCCGGACGGCTTTTACATGATGCAGCATCTCGTCCATGGTTACCGAAAGCGTGTTCTGGTCGCCGAGCATGGTTTGCGCCAGCGAATCGCCGACCAGCACCATGTCGATGCCGGCCTCGTCGACCAGACGCGCCGAGGCGTAGTCGTAGGCGGTGAGGCAAGTGATGGGTTCGTGGTGGAGTTTCTGATCGCGGAGAGTCGCGGTCGTAACCTTTATTTTATGGCGAGGCTCGCCGATAGGGGTCAAACTCATGATGTCCTCCAGTGCCCCTCCGCCTCTGGCGGATAGAGCCTGTGCACGCATCGTGGCGTC
>CAVPNR010000049.1:0-106505 GCA_963706645.1 uncultured Acidobacteriaceae bacterium | reverse complement strand
AATTCTGGGCGTGCCCTATTCCGACTCGAGCATCCTTTCCACGAAGTACGAAGGTGGCACGGTGCACTCTCCCAACGCCCTCTTGACCAAGGGCATCGGCTTCGGCATGAAGAAATTTGGGAAGGAGGACCACGCACTTGTTCGCCGCTGGCGACAAAGTGTATCCGTCGAAAATTGAAGTCGATGTGAACAAGGACGATGTCTCCATGACGATCGTGGCGTGCGATACCTGCAACAAGACGGATCCTCCGACCTACAACAAGGCGAAGGTTGTGTTCCAGTTTCCCAAGGGATCGTTAGCGAAGGCGAGCGCCGGCGACATCGAGGACACGATCGGACAGTTGCTCTCGATCACCGAAGACACACAGCAGGATCAGGGCCAGCAGCAAGGGGATCAAGGCGGGCAAGGCGGCCAGCAGCAGGCACAACAACAGGCGCCGCCACAGCAGCAGCAACAGCAGGCCGAACCGCAGACCATCGAGAAGGGACAGACTACTGACCAAGTGCAGTCTGCGCTCGGCAAGCCCGACAAGTTCGTGAATCTCGGGTCCAAGCAAATCTATGTGTACAAAGATCTGAAGGTGACGTTTGTGAATGGCAAAGTGTCGGACGTTCAGTAGAGTTTGTCGCGTTCGTTAAGCCGCGGATTGCGTCACGATCGCACGATAAATGATGCAGATGAAGCGGGCAGTCAAGTGGAATTGTATGCGCGGTAACTTTACCTCTTCTCGATTAAGGCCCTGCGAATACAGCACTTTGAGCGAGCGATATAGTACCTCCGTACCGTGCCTAGTACTTCAGTTACCGGTCCGCAAGTGACTGGGCACCTTCCGCACGCGAGCCCTTCTAATAGTATCCTCAAGGACGATGACCACAATATGTAGTTTTATCTCCAGGCGCCCCCTCCCTGAATTCCAAGAAACAGGCCAAAAACCCAAAGAAACGCGGAGATTCGCTTCGAGCCGGGGTTTTTCAGGGTTGAGATATGCTCGGAACACCGAAAGCCCTCGGAGCCGATATTGAGGGCGAGGCATTGTTCGGAGGAAAGCCCACGGGCCGGGGAGCCGGAGTGGGCAGGACGTAGCGGAAAAGGTAAAGGGAACCATGGCTGACTCGCGAGAAGTGATGAACATCCGGCAAGCGTCGCAATACCTGGGCGTGAGCCCGGACACGCTTTACAAGTACGTAGGCGAGCAGAAGATTCCCGCATTCAAGTTAGGCAACCGCTGGCGCTTCAAGAAATCGCGTTTGGACCAGTGGATGGAAGAGAAGTCGAGCGAGATGGAACCGCAGGCGAAACGCAAACCGAGGGCGGCAGGAAAAGCTGCCGGACAGATTTAGAAAGCAAGTTAGACAAAAACGTCGCGGGCAACAGTGCCCGCGCCACACAAAAGGTGGGCACATGTTTGGATTGGGATCGAAGTCCATTGTTGGCCTGGATGTAGGCTCTTCAAGCATCAAGGCAGTCGAGCTGAAGAAAAAGGGTGGGCAGATTGAAGTCGCGCACCTCGGACTGGAGCCGCTGTCTTCCGACATCGTGGTCGATTCGATGATCGTGGACTCGGGCACGGTTTCGAGCGCGATTTCGAAGCTGTTCCTCGACAACGAGATCAAGACCAAGGCCGTGGCCACCGCGGTAAGCGGTCACTCGGTGATCGTGAAAAAGATCTCGCTGCCTTCGATGAGCGACCAGGAACTGGCCGAGACCATCGAGAAGGAAGCGGCGCAGCATATTCCCTTCGATCTGGCCGACGTGAGCCTCGACTACCAGATTCTCTCCGACGAAGTAGGCAGTCCGCAGATGGACGTTCTCCTCGTCGCGGTCAAGAAGGACAAGATTCTGAACTACACCAACGTACTCTCGATGTCAGGGCGCACCCCGGCTATCGTCGACATTGACGCGCTGGCGTTGCAGAACTGCTACGAGTACAACTACCAGCCGGCGCCCGGCCAGGTGGTCGCGCTTCTGAACCTGGGCGCGAGCGTGATGAACATCAACATCGTGAAGGGTACGACGCCTCTGTTCCCGCGCGACGTCAGCGTGGGCGGGCATCAGTACACCGACTCGCTGCAGAAGGAACTGGACCTGAGCTTTGAAGACGCCGAGTCGCTCAAGCTGGGCAACAAGGTGGGCACGGTGAGCGAGGACGCGAAGCAGCCGATCCTGCAGCAGGTCACCGAGATCATCGTGCTGGAAATTCAGAAGACGTTCGATTTCTTCCGGGCCAGCGCGGCCGGCGAGCATATCGAAAAGATCTACCTGGCGGGCGGTTCGTCGAAGGTGCCCGGCCTGGTGGAAGCGTTGCGGCAGGAGTTCTCGATGCCGGTGGAACTGTTGAATCCGTTCCAGCGGGTCACGCCTCCGGTCGAAGGACACGGAGCGGAGCTGGTGGAACAGAATCCCGGCCAGATGGCAGTCGCAGTGGGCTTGGCCCTGAGGAGCTTTGAATCCCTATGATCAAAATCAACCTGCTGGAAAATTCCAAGGGGAAGAGCAAGCGCGGTGGCGGCGGACCGTCGATGCCCACGATGGAAATGGGCGACATGGGCTCGCCCAAACTGAAAGTCCTGGCGGTGTTGGTGGTGGCCGGGTTGTTCAACCTGGGCTACTGGTACCGGCTGGACCATCAGGCGAAGGCGATCGAAGCGCACATGAAGGTCGCCGAGCAGAAGAACCGCGAACTGGCCGATGTGAAGGCGCGCTTTCTGGAGCGCCAGACCCAAGCCAACAATTACAAGCGGCGCGTGGATGTGATCGACGGGCTGCGGGCGGCACAGAACGGTGGTCCGGTCAACCTGATGGCCATGCTGGGCGAGACGGTCAACAACACCGAAGCGGTGTGGCTCAGCAAGATGGACGATTCCGGGCCGAGTGTGAACCTGGAAGGAACGGCACTGAGCACGGATGCAGTCGCCAATCTGATCGCGAACCTGCAGAAGACCGGTTTCTTCAGGAACGTCGAGATCAAGGAAACCTATCAGGATGACCAGATCAAGGACATGCAGGCATTCCAGTTCACGCTGACTTGCGAGAAGGGAAAGTCGTAAAGGCGGACCTATGGCGAATTTTAGCGAAATGTCGGGCATCAAGCAGTGGGCAACCGTGGTGATTGGGGGAGCTGTGGTGACGGCGGCGTTGTACTTCACGCTGTTCAAGAGCCAGAACGACCACAATGCGGCCGCGCAACATGCCCTCGAAGACAAGATTCGGGAAAACAACGAACTCGAGTCCTACCGGCCGAAGCTGAAGCAGATTGAGCAGCAGCTGGCCGAGCTCAAACAGCAGCTGGAAATCGAGCAGCGCATCGTTCCCGATGACAAGCAGGTCGATGGTTTCATCACCATGCTCGACGCAGAGGCCCAGAAGGCGGGCGTAGAACTGCGGCGCTACATGGCGAAGGATACGAGGGCGCAACAGTACTACACCGAAGTGCCCTTCGACATCGAACTGGACGGTCCGTACTATTCGGCGCTGAATTTCTTTGACCGGGTCAGCAAGCTGGAGCGGATTGTCAACATCAGCGGATTGCTGGTGGCGACGACGAAAAATCCGAGCGGGGCGAAAGCCAAGCATACGTACCAGTACGCGCCCAACGAAAGCATCATCGCGACTTTTACCGCGACCACATACTTCAGTCACGATCTACAACCTTCAGCGGCAGGCGCCGGGACGAAACCGGGAATGCCTGCGGCGAAGTAGGGATGGCTATGAAGCTGACGATCCAGTTAACGACAGGCATTTTGGCAATGGCAATGATGGCGGGCGCGGCATGGGCTCAGAGCCCGGACGCCATCGACAACGCGCGCAGCACGGCAAAATCGCTGCAGCAGACGCAGGCCAACCCGGCTCCGAAGGCCGCCACAGTTCCGGCGGCAGCCAAGCCGAAACCGGGCGCTCCGGCTTCCGCGGCGAAACCCGCGGCGGTTGCGGCGAAACCGGCATCCTCGTCGCACAACCAGCTCGAGCGGGTGAATGTGGTTCCCGCGGCGGGCGGTCTCCAGATCGAAATCAGTTCCACCCAGGCGGTGACGCCCCAGGTGACCAAACTGACTTCGCCGGACCGACTCCTCGTGGAACTGCCGGGGACGGTGGTGGCTACCGCCCAGAACAAGATTCCCGTGGGCACTGCCGGAGTAAAGGGCGTGCGCATTGGAATGGACGGCAAGACTCCTCCAACGACCAGCGTCGTGGTGGATCTCACGCAGCCCTTGTCTTATGAGTTGACTCCGGGAGCTGCCGGAAAGGTAGTCCTGACTCTGCACTCGCAGGGAGCCGCTCCGAGCGTTGCTAAGAATGCTCCAGCACCCGCCAAGGCTGCTCCGGTAAAGGCTTCCGCACCAGCGACCCAGTCGCAGGCAGCAGCGAAGACGGCTCCGGCCCTGACGAAGGTTGCCGCGGTGAAAGAGCCCGCTACGAAGCCTGCACAAGCCTCGAAGCCCGAGCCGAAACAGTCCGCCAAGCAGGCTGCACCGGTTACGGCAAAGGCCGCTGCACCCGCGAAGACCACTCCAGCGGTGAGCGCGCCCACGGCTGCGACCCAGGCTGCGACCGCACCCAAGGCGCCCAAGCCGGAAGAGAAGAAGTGGGCGATGAATGGGAAACGCGATCCGTTCTTCAGCCCTGTTGTTCAGACCAACGGCTCCGGTTGTTCGACCGGAAAGAAGTGCCTGGAGATTGGCGCAATCAATCTGCGGGGCGTGGTGAAGTCCGATACGGGCTTCATCGCGGTGGTCACCAACAACCTGAACAAAGCTTACTTTCTGCGGGAGAACGATCCCGTATTCAACGGTTACGTAGTGAAGATCACGGGAGATTCGGTGGTGTTCCAGGAAACGATTCAGGACAAGCTGGGCAAGCCGTTTACGCGTGAAGTGGTGAAGAGAATCTTTACTCCGGCGGTTTAGTGCAGGACGGCGCAACCGGAAACCGGGAACGCCGAAATCAAGTTTGCAGAAGGACACGCGGGCCAGGCCCGCGGGTGGGGAGAGGCGAAATGCGAAAGCAACAATTGACAATGTTCGTATCGGCGCTGGCCTTGACGGTGGCTGCGGTGGCGCAGACCCCGAACCAGCTCGATCGAGTCAACGTAGTCCGGAGCACGGACGACATCCGGGTCGAGATGAGCTCCCACGGCACACTGACGCCGAAGCTCAGCACGCTGGACTCGCCTGCTCGCGTGGTGGTGGATCTGCCGGAGACCGTAATGGCGACCGGACAGACCCGCATCGCAGTGGGCGCGGCTGGGGTCAAGGGCGTGCGCATTGGCATGGATGGCCAGGCACACCCGACCACACGCATCGTTGTCGACCTCGACAAGGCTTGCGCCTACGAGTTGACGCCGGGCCCCGCAGGGAAATTGGTGCTGACCCTGCACGCCAACGCGGTGGCTAAGGCCGCCCCTGAGGCGCAGATAAAGACGGTTGGTGCCAGCTCGCCGGTTCCGGCCAGCCCGGCATCGTCGCCCTCGGCGCCAGTGGCTAAGGCCACGGACTCCAAGCCCACGGACTTCGTATTTGTCGAGCCTTCCTACCAGGCAAAGAACCAGGTTGCGAGCGACGTGAAGAAAGATGACGCCGAGCCTATGGTTCGCTCCCAGGAAGCGGCCGCGCGGTTCTCCGACAAGACTGCCGCGGAACTGCTTCCGGTGAGTGCCCATGCAGCCCAGGCTCAGAGTTCGACGGGGATTACTCCCGCGGTGAACCTGGCGGCGGAGCAAAAAGCTCAAGCCGGACAGCAACCCGCCTCCACCGGGCCGAAGTATACGGGTGAGCCGATCTCGGTCAACCTGAAAGACGTCGACCTGAAAGACTTCTTCCGCCTCATCCACGAAATCAGCGGTCTGAATGTCGTGCTCGATCCTAACGTGCACGGCACGCTGACCGTAGTGCTCGATGATGTGCCGTGGGATCAGGCGCTCGACATCGTGCTCAAGAACAACGACCTGGCGCGCGAACTGGAAGGCAACGTCCTGCGCATCGCTACGGTGGAAACTCTGAAGCATGAAGCCGACGCTCGCCGGGCGCAGATCGAATCCGAATCCCTGGCCGTCGAAAAGGTTTCGGTCACGCGCTTCCTGAGCTATGCCAAGGCGAAAGACGTCATTGTCACGGTAAAGAAATTCCTCTCGCAGCGCGGTGATGTGGTGGCGGATGACCGCACCAACGCCGTGATCATCAACGACATTCCGAAGACGATTCCGACCATCGACCGCCTGCTGACGCAGCTGGACCGCAAGACGCAGGAAGTTGAAATCGAAGCCCGTGTAGTGGCGGCGACCCGGCAGTTTGCCCGCGATATCGGCACGCAGTTGGGCTTTGGCTGGGGCAACGGCGCCAGCGCAATCGGCGGCAACGCCGGCGCGGGCAGCTCTCCGACCACGGTCAACGGCCTGACTCCTGGCTACATCACGGTGCCCGGAACCGGCAGCGGATCCACCGGATCGTCGATTCCCTTGTTCTCGAACTTGGGGGTTACGTCGCCTTCGAGCGGTTTGACCTTCATCAATGCCAGCAACACCGTGCGGATCGACGCTGTCCTCTCGATGGCCGAATCCCGCGGCTTGCTGAAAGTGCTTTCTCGTCCGCGAGTCGTAACCCAGAACAACATTCAAGCTCTGGTGAAGCAGGGCGTGCGCGTTCCGATCGTCACGCAGGCGCAGTTGGGTGGTCCTCCGACCGTGACCTACGTCGACGCGTTCCTGCGGTTGACGGTGACTCCGCAGATCACGTCGGAAAACACCATCTTCCTGAACGTGGACGTGGAAAACACCACTCCGAACTTCGGTCAGGAAGTGCAGGGCAACCCGGAATTGATCACGCAACAGGCCACCACGCAGGTGCTGGTGACCGATGGCGGCACGGTGGTGATCGGCGGCGTCATCCAGACGCAGAACTCGATCAACATCTCGCAAGTTCCGCTGCTTGGCAACCTGCCCTACCTGGGCAACCTGTTCAAGCACACGCAGGTCAACACTTCGAACCAGGAGCTGATTTTCTTCATCACGCCGCGAATCATTCAGACATAGCAGCGTCAGACCTAGCAGCGTAGCTCGAAGATTGAAGCCGCCGTCCTGAAGAACCTGTCAGGACGGCGGTTTTGTTTTTTGGAGCACTCGGAGCTTCCTCCCCTCCTGATAAACTCTCCGTGCAATGGACTTTTCTGCGCGCCAGAAGAAACTTCGGGAGCATCTCGCCACCACCCGGTTCGATGCGCTGCTCATAAGCCATCTCCGCAACATCCGATACCTCTGCGGGTTCACCGGCAGTGCTGGGCTGCTGCTAGTGGAAGAAGGCGGTAGCGTCTTCTTCACCGATGTCCGCTATGACACGCAGGCACATGAAGAGGTGAAGGGTGCGAAGGTAGTGATTGCGAAGAAAGCAGTGCTGAGCGCTCTGGGCGAGTTCCTCAAGGCGCGGCGCAAGCGCGCCCGGGGATGGGCCATCGGCCTAGAGGCGGAGCACTTCACGATCGCCGAAAAGAAGCGTCTGGCACAGGTAACGCCGGCTGGAGTCCGGTTGAAAGACGCGCCTTCCATGGTTGAACGGGCGCGCATGATTAAGGATGCTGACGAGTTGCAGCAAATTCGTGCTGCCGTCTGCCTGGGAGCCAAGCTGTTTGACCGGGCGGTCGAAGTGATTCGTCCTGGAGTTAAGGAAACCGAGGTCGCTGCGGAGATGGAGTTAACCGCGAGGCGGGGCGGGGCAGAAGAGATGTCGTTCCCCACGATTATCGCCTCGGGCGCGAGGTCCGCGCTGCCCCACGGGCGCGCTTCCGATCAGGCGATTGCACGCGGAGGGTTCGTGGTCTGCGACTTCGGTGTTATACTTTCAGGTTATTGTTCCGACCAGACGCGTACCGTGTGGGTAGGGTCTGTTCCCAGGGAAGCCCGCGAGGCGTACGAGGCGGTCCGAGAGGCGCAGCAGGCAGGGATCGCTGCTGTAAGACCCGGCATTCCGGTCGGCGAGGTCGATGCTGCTGCCCGTAAGGTATTGCGTAAAGCCGGGTTAGCGCGCTATTTTACACATTCGACTGGGCACGGAGTCGGGCTCGAGATTCACGAAATCCCGCGAGTCGCGAACGGACAGCAGGAGATTCTGCAGCCCGGTATGGTCATCACGATCGAGCCGGGAGTATACTTCCCCGGCAAATGGGGCGTGAGGATCGAGGACATGGTAGCGGTTACCGCCGGCGGTTGTGAAGTGATGACGCCGACGAGCAAGGATTTTCTGGCAGTCTAGTCTTCTTAAACTTCAGCCGGGCACGATCCAAGCCCGGCTTCTTCGCGTGAGCCAGAACTCGGCTCGCGAGAGGTAGGCGAAGGGTCCCACCCCACACGAATGAATCAAAAAGAGCTGAAAGAACTCATCGAGTTTCTAATCGAAAAGGACATTGCCGAGTTCGAATTGGAGCGGGGCGATGTCAAGGTCCGGATCAAGCGCGCCGGGGAGCATACGTTCGTCCACTCTCAGGCAGAGCCGCGCTTTTATGCGGTGCCACCCGCGCCAGCCGCCGCGCCGGAATTGGGTGCCGTAGCCACTCCCGCAGCCGCAGTCGCTCCACCGGCCGCGCCTGCTCCCGAAGAGGGGCTTCACATGGTGAAGTCTCCGATCGTTGGGACGTTCTACGAAGCTCCGTCACCGGGCGCGCCTCCGTTCGTGAAGCCCGGGGACATGGTGGAAGTGGGGCAAGTGCTCTGCATCGTTGAGGCGATGAAGCTGCTGAACGAGATTGAGTCGGATTTTGCCGGGGAGATCGTCAAGAAGCTGGCGGTCAACGGCCAGCCAATCGAATATGGCCAGGAATTGTTCGTGATCCGGCCGAAGAAGTGAATTTGGGATAGATCCGGGCGCGCTCTGGGCGCGCCTTTTTGTGTTCGAACCTTCGAGCCGCGAGCTGTGAGCCTTGATCTCGTAGCTCAAAGCTCATAGCTCGTGGCTTTTTCCTCATGTTCAAAAAGATCCTGATTGCCAACCGCGGAGAGATTGCACTGCGCGTGATTTGCGCGTGCAAGGAACTTGGCATCCGCACGGTCGCCATCTATAGCGAGGCCGACCGCAACTCGCTGCACGTCCGTTTTGCCGATGAGGCCATCTGCATCGGGCCGCCGCAACTCGCGCTCAGCTACCTGAACATTCCAGCGGTCATCAGCGCGGCCGAGATCGCCAATGTCGAGGCGGTGCATCCGGGCTACGGATTGCTTGCGGAAAACGCCAACTTTGCCGAAGTGTGCGAGACCAGCGGGATCAAGTTCATCGGTCCGCGGCCCGAGGTCACGCGTCTGATGGGCGAGAAGGAAAAGGCTCGCGCAGCCATGAAGCGGGCGGGCGTGCCGATTCTGCCCGGGTCGGACGGAATCATCACTTCCGATGGCGAGGCGGTCGAATGGGCGCGGCAAGTTGGCTTCCCGGTGATCGTCAAGGCTTCGGCGGGCGGCGGCGGGCGCGGTATGCGCATCGTCCGCAACGAAGAGGAACTGCCCGGGCTGTTCAAGGCTGCTCAGGCCGAGGCCGCGGGAGCGTTCGGGAACGGCGATCTCTACATGGAGAAATACGTCGAGCACCCAAGGCACATCGAATTTCAAGTCTTAGCCGATGAGCACGGCAACGTGGTCAGCCTCGGCGAGCGCGAGTGTTCCATCCAGCGCCGCCACCAGAAGTTGCTCGAAGAATCACCTTCTACACAGGTCACGCCCCAACTGCGCGATGAGATCGGGGCCGTGCTCTGCAAGTCGCTGGCGGAGATCGGATACAGCAACGCGGGCACGATTGAGTTTCTGATGGACCAGGACCGACGCCTCCATTTCATCGAAATGAACACCCGCATCCAGGTTGAACACCCGGTGACGGAAATGGTGACGGACGTCGATCTGGTGAAGAGCCAGATCATGATTGCGGCCGGAGCACACATGCGGGATGTGCTGCAGGGGCCGATCGTCCACCGCGGACACGCCATCGAATGCCGCATCAATGCTGAGCATCCGGAGAAGTTCACGCCTTCGGCAGGGAAGATTACCGCGTTTCATCCTCCGGGAGGAACCGGAGTGCGCGTGGATACGGCAGCGTACGCCGAAGGTGTAATTCCACCGTATTACGATTCTCTGATTGCCAAGCTCATCGTGCGCGGGAAAGATCGCAGCGAAGCGGTTTCGCGCATGGCGCGGGCATTGGAGATGTTCATCGTGGAAGGCGTATACACGACGATTCCGCTGCACCGGAAAATTCTGGCGGATGAAGACTTCCGGGCGGGGAAGATCGATACCGGGTTTATTGAGCGATTCCTGAAGAAGAACGGCCACAAGTAGAAGCGGACGCATTCGTCCGGCCCGCAGAGGCCGGCAGCTTATTTCACGGTGCTGGAAGCAGTTCTGTCGTTCAGCATTTCTTGGATGGCCCCAAACGAATGCGTCCGGGGCTACGTGGTTCGTGGTACGGCCAGCTTTTGCATGATTTCCCTCTCACGCCTCTACGCCATCGTGGACTCATCTGTTCGGCGGTCTACGCAGGATCTGGTCTCTTACGCCGAACAACTCGCTGCGGGCGGATGCACTCTCCTGCAGTACCGCAGCAAGAGCGGGAACGCGCGGCTAATGCTCGAGCAAGCGCGGCAACTGAAGGAGCATCTGGGCGAATCGTTCCAATTGATCATGAACGACCGCGCCGACCTGTGCCTGGCCGCCGGTTTTGATGGGGTGCATGTGGGGCAGGAGGACTTGTCGCCAGAGTCCGTGCGCAAGATCATCGGTGCGGATCGCTGGCTCGGAGTCTCGACGCACAATCCAGAGCAATTGGGGGAAGCAGATCTTACCTCCGCCGACTACCTTGCCATCGGACCCGTGTTCGCCACTTCCAGCAAAGACAAGCCAGATCCCCTGGTAGGCATCGAAGGAGTGCGCCGGGCGCGGGCATTGACCTGTAAGCCTCTCGTCGCCATTGGCGGCATTACGCGGGCGAATGCCGCTGCCGTCATCGAGGCTGGAGCCGATTCCGTCGCGGTGATATCTGACCTGGTACGGGATCCCCGCAAATCAGCAGAGGAATTTTTCCGTATATTGCGGTAAAGTTCTCAAGCATCGCGAGCACTTGGTTTCGAATGTCATCCTGAGCGAAGCGAAGAGCTTGCCCTGAGCTTGTCGAAGGGACCTATGCACTCTGCCAGTGGCGTGCCGACAGCAAGCAACGTGCATAGGTCCTTCGTCGGGCAAAGATCGCCCTCCTCAGGATGACAAAGCGAGTAGCTGTCAACCGAATGCCAGATGGCCGGCGACTGATGGCCAACGACTAACGACAAGGAGTGAGCCACTGAGTACACCGACAACGCAGCCTTCTGCAGGCAGCGACTGGGAAATCCACAGTCATCAAGATAAGGAACTGGTCCAGGGACTGGGCCTCACCAGCGCTACTATGCTGGTCATGGGGTCGATGATCGGCTCCGGCATCTTCATTGTCTCGGCCGAAATCAGTCGCGAGGTCGACTCGCCGGCTCTGCTGATCGGAGCCTGGGCCGTCGCCGGGTTCATGACGATTGTGGCGGCTCTCAGCTACGGCGAGTTAGCCGCCATGATGCCCCGGGCTGGCGGGCAATACGTATATCTTCGTGAGGCACTTGGACCGCTGTGGGGATTTCTCTACGGCTGGACACTGTTTCTGGTCATTCAGACCGGCACGATTGCCGCGGTCGGGGTGGCTTTTGGCAAGTTCCTCGGCGTGTTCGTTCCCTCGATCTCTTCGTCGAACTGGCTTCTCCATATTTGGAAAGTCCCACCCATCCACGTGGGCCCTATGGTGCTTGGCAACATGGACGTCGGCATCAATACGCAGAATTTAGTTGCGATTCTGTTGGTGATCTTCCTTTCCGTCGTCAATATCTTTGGAGTGAAGACTGGTGCGGCGATACAGAACGTCTTCACCGCGGCGAAAGTTTCCGCGCTGCTGGGATTGGCGGTGTTCGGGTTTGCCCTGGGACGCAACCCTCATGCTCTCGCCGCGAATTTCGGTGCAAACTTCTGGCACAGCGCCGGATTGAGCGCGCAGCACGCGGTGCAGGTCGGCGTAGGCGGACCGATCGTCATGGTTGGAACGCTGACCATCCTCGCCGTGGCGCAGGTCGGTTCGCTGTTTTCCGCCGATGCGTGGAACAACGTAACTTTCACCGCCGGCGAAGTGAAGAATCCCAGCCGCAATCTTCCACTCTCCCTGGCTCTGGGTACGGGCGTGGTCATCGCTCTCTACATCGCCTGCAACTTTATTTATCTGAGCGCCCTCCCGTTGGATGGAGCCGAGGGTGGAGTCACGATTCTGGCTCGCGGGATCAAGCACGCTGCCGAAGATCGCGTCGGCACTGCGGTCATGACCCAGATGTTCGGCGCCGCAGGCGGCCTTCTGATGGCTGCGGCAATCATGATTTCAGGCTTTGGCTGCGCGAATGGGCTGATTCTCTCCGGCGCACGCGTCTACTATGCCATGGCCAAAGACGGCCTGTTCTTCCGCAACGTGGCTAAGTTGCATCCCACCTATAAGACGCCGGCGGTTTCACTAATGGTGCAGATGGTATGGGCCTGCCTGCTCTGCGTCTCGGGCAGCTACGGGCAACTTCTCGACTACATCATTTTCGCTGTGTTGGTGTTCTACATTCTGACGATCGTGGGATTGTTTGTGTTGCGGCGCACCCATCCCGACGCGGTGCGGCCCTACAAAGCCGTGGGATACCCGATTCTGCCGATCATTTATATTGTGATGGCCTTTTTCATTGATGTCGTACTATTGCGCTACAAACCGCAGTTCACCTGGCCGGGGCTGATTGTGGTGCTGCTGGGAATTCCGGTCTACTACGCATGGTCGAGGGGGTCGCGACGTGGCAACACAAGTGAGTCCGCCTAAGAGCCAAGGAGAACCCAAACGGATGGCAAATCTGCTGGCAACCAAGCCGCTGAATCTGCTCATGGAAGAAGCCCACGAGACGGGCGAGCACAGCCTGAAGCGCACATTAGGAGTCTTTCAGCTGACGGCGTTGGGCGTGGGCGCCATTATCGGCGCCGGAATTTTTGTCATGGTGGGATTGGGCGCGCAATATGCCGGCCCCGGTCTCTCGCTCTCGTTCGTTCTGTCGGGCTTGGGGTGCGCGTTTGCGGGTCTCTGCTACGCTGAGTTCGCCGCCATGATTCCGTTGGCAGGCAGCGCCTATACCTACGCCTATGCCACGCTGGGTGAACTGCTCGCGTGGATCATCGGATGGGACCTGACCCTCGAATATGCCATGGGTGCCAGCACTGTATCGTCGGGGTGGTCGAATCACTTCATCGAACTGCTGAATATTTTTCACATCAAGATGCCACTCTGGCTGGCCTACGATCACTGGACTGCTTTGAAGACTGCCGAAACCATGGTAGCGCGCCAGATGGCGGTTGCTTCGGATTCATCTCTGGTTCCGGGTACACAAGCCTTTCTAGACAAAGTGAGTGCGCTTACGAGCGCTGCCTCTCCTGAATTGCTGCAGCGGGCGCATGCCTTGCTCGGCGCACCGCACTTGTTTGGAATGGAAATTGGCTTTAATCTTCCCGCCTTCCTGATCGCGCTTGTCATCACGGCGATTCTGGTGGTCGGCATTAAAGAGAGCGCGAGGTTTAACGCTACGATCGTCGTGATCAAGGTCGCGGTCGTGCTTTTTGTGATCGCGCTGGGCTCTCACTACATCAATCGCGCAAACTGGGGTATGGACTGGCACTCATACGCACCCCACGGCTTGGGAGGAATCTGGCAAGGTGCGGCCTACATATTCTTTGCCTACATTGGTTTCGACGCTGTATCCACCACGGCGCAGGAAGCCAAGAATCCGCAGCGTGACTTACCAATCGGAATGATCGCGTCGTTGGCAATCTGTACGGTGTTGTATATCGCCGTTGCCGGTGTGCTGACTGGGATGGTGCACTGGCAGCAGATCAACATCGAAGCGCCTGTCGCCGTCGCATTCCTGGATCGGGGTCTTACTACGGCGGCGAACATTATTACGTTGGGCGCTCTGGCCGGGCTCACCAGCGTGATGCTGGTGATGCTGCTCGGCCAGACCCGGGTACTCTATTCAATGGCGAATGACGGCCTCTTGCCCCGAAAGTTCTTTGCGGATATCCATCCAAAATTCCGCACGCCGTGGAAGAACACAATCCTCGTGGGCTTGCTGGCGGCGATTGTCGGGAGCGTAACGCCGATCGACGACATCGGAAAAATGGTGAACATCGGCACGCTGCTTGCGTTTGTGATCGTCTCGATTGCAGTACTGGTCTTGCGTCGGACCAACCCTAGCCAGCCGCGTCCCTTCCGAACACCGTGGGTGCCACTGATCCCCATTCTTGGTGTAATTTCGAACGGCTACATGATGTACAACCTGGGCTGGGTGAACTGGGCTCGGTTGGTCATCTGGCTGGCGATTGGGCTGGTGGTGTACTTCAGCTATGGGGTGAAGCATAGCCGGGTGCAGGCGCTGGCTGCGGGACGCACCCCGGAACCTAGATGATTCGTTGTTAATGAAGGCGCTTTGATGGCCCTCCGCACAGCGCGGAGGGCCATTTTGTTCTATAGTCGGTTGGCAAAGAATGTCATCCTGAGCATAGCGAAGGACCTATGAAATTGTCGGCAGCATCAAAGCCGCCCGCAAATTGCATAGGTCCTTCGTTGGGGCAGGAAGCGCCCTCCTCAGGATGACAGGCCAGAGGGGGTTGGCCAACGACTAACGACCAACGACCGGTAGCCGAATGAAGGCCTTCCGCAATCTCCGGACCATCGGCGCGCTTCTCGTGCTCGTCATGGCGATGGGCACGGCTGGCTATCACTACATCGAGGGCTGGCCATGGTTCGATGGCTTCTACATGGTGGTGACCACGCTGACCACCATCGGATACCAAGAGGTGCATCCGCTCTCGCACGCAGGGCGCGTCTTTAACGTGTTTGTGATTCTGTCAGGCGTATCGTTGTTGGCGTTGGGCGTGGGAGCACTGAGTCAGGCTTTGCTAGAATTCGAGCTGCAAAGCTTCTTCGGAAGGCGGCGCATGGAGCGCGAGATCGGCCGGCTCGACGGCCACTACATCATTTGCGGTTTGGGGCGCGTGGGACGCAGCGTTGCCCGTGAATTGGGACGCAAGCCGGTGCCGTTCGTAGTCCTTGAGAACAACGAAGCCAAGCGTCAGCGCTTCGCCTCGGAAAACTGGCTAGTGTTGGCCGGAGATGCTACGCAGGAGCAGACGCTGCGGCAGGCGCAGATCGAGCGGGCCCGCGGGCTCATCGCCGCCACCACCACCGACGCCACCAATCTCTACATTGTGCTCACAGCGCGAGGATTGAATCCGCATCTGAAGATCATTGCGCGGGCCAGCGAAGACGCGGCGGAAAAGCATCTCCTCACCGCTGGTGCCGACGCTGTGGTTTCGCCGTATTCATTTGCCGGGCAACGGATCGCGCAGTCGCTGCTGCGTCCGCATGTGGTGAGCTTCCTCGATACCGCGACCACCCATCTCGGGATCGATCTGGAAATCGGCGAGATCCACATCACGTCAACGTCGGCGTTTGCCGGCAAAACGATTGAGAGTTCGCGCATCCGGCAGGAGCGCGGAGTGATTGTGTTGGCCATCAAGCGGCACGAAGGCATGCGCTTCAATCCCGCGCCCGATGAGCGCATCGAAGCCGATGATTTCCTGATTGCTATGGGTGAGCCCGCGCAGCTGCGGCAACTGGAACTGACCGCCTCCTCTTCGTCATGAGGATCAGAATCCAATGAAAATCGTAACTGCGGCAGAAATGCGCACCATCGACCGGGCGACCAGCGAGCGCTTCGGCGTGCCGTCTTTGACGCTGATGGAAAACGCTGGAACCGCGGTGGCCGACCACGTTCTGGCGCAGCACGGCGACGCGCAGAAGATTCTGGTGATCTGCGGTAAGGGCAACAATGGCGGCGATGGATTCGTGGCTGCCCGCAAGTTGCATGAGGCAGGGAAGGCAGTCCAGGTCATCCTGCTGGCCGATCGGGGGGATCTGCATGGCGATGCCGCCGCCATGTTCGTAAAGTTGCCGGAGCCTCCCTTCGTAGTCCGCTCCAGCGAAGATCTAAAAGACGAGGGAGTGCGGCTCGGACTGGCTGCGGATTTGTATCTCGATGCGATTCTTGGCACGGGATTCAAGCCACCGGTGAGCGGTCTCTATGCGGACGTGATCGCATTGCTGAACACGAGTAAGGTACCGGTGATCGCCGTCGACATCCCGTCCGGCGCGGATGCGGATGCGATGAGTCCGCAGAAGGGCACCATTGCGCGAGCGGACTCAATCGTGACCTTTACTGCGGCGCGCCCGGCACATGTCTTCGGCGCGCTGACTACGGGCCCGACCTACGTCGCGGACATCGGCTCGCCGCCAGAGGCGATCGTTTCCGCGCTGCAACTCAACGTCATAACGGCTCGCGATTTTGCGCAGCTGATCGGGCCGCGACCGGCAGACTCGAACAAGGGTAATTACGGGCACGTGCTTGTTGTCGGAGGGTCCCTCGGCAAGGCGGGGTCGGTTGCGATGGCGGGTATGGCTGCTCTGCATGCGGGAGCGGGTCTGGCCACGGTTGCGACGCCGAAGTCTGTACTGCCCACGGTGGCAGGATTTTATCCGGAGTTGATGACGGAGCCTTTACGAGAAACACGCGAAGGCACTATTTCGGAGGGGGCAGCGGCGCAACTCGATGCTTTGGCGAAAGGGAAGAGCGTGCTAGCAATCGGCCCAGGGATTTCACGCAACGTGGAGACCTCTGAGTTCGTGCGAACTCTGGTTGCTGGCGCCGAGGTTCAAGTTGTCCTCGACGCCGATGGTCTGAACGCTTTCGAGGGCGCGACCGACGGCTTGAGCGGCAAGGGTCGAGTGCTGGTGATCACTCCTCATCCCGGCGAAATGGCGCGGCTCGGGGGATGTTCGACCGCCGACGTGCAGAAAGACCGCCTCGGCGTGGCGCGGAAGTTTGCACGCGAGCATGAATTGATCGTTGTGCTCAAGGGGAACCGGACGCTTGTCGTTCAGCCCGATGGCGAGGCTTGGGTCAACACCACGGGGAATCCGGGAATGTCCACCGGGGGGACGGGCGATATTCTGACCGGCATGGTCGCGGCAATGATCGCGCAACATCCCAAGGACGTGATGATGGCGGTCTGTGCCGCGGTGTATCTCCACGGGCTCGCAGGCGACTTGATGCGCGAGATCGTAGGAGAACATTCGATGGTCGCCACCGACTTGTTGCGCGGGCTGCCCGATGCATTTGACCGGGCTCAGGTTGCGGCGGCGGAGAAGTTTGTGGGCTGGGACGGCTGAAGGTCCAACAAAAGCGGTGGCATCCTGAGCGGAGCGCGGCCTGCGCGCAGCGGAGGCCGCACGGAGTCGAAGGACCTCGTGTCCGCCGTCGTGCCGATGGCCCGGCGAGGAGTTCCCTGCAGGCTATTGCTCCGCAGGCATCGAGAGAATTCCCAGCGACATACGCGAGAGCCTCCTCCGCATAGGGATCCTTCGGACTCCGCCAGCACTTCGCTTCACGAAGTGTTGGCTGCGCTCAGGACAGGAGGGAAACTATCGGGTGGAGGGTAAACGTATAGTGGTTCCCGAAGCCGCGGAACGCCGCGCTGCATCTAAGATTTCCGTCACCGTCACATTCGTCTCAATCGATGAAAGGGTGTCTGGCTTCGCTCCATCGAGGATGACTGCCCGCAAATACGACAACTCATTGTCGTACGGCGCCGGCACCGGCTTGGCCGCTGACTGTTCCTCACGCGTGTTGTCTCCGCCGCGGCGCATGCGAATGTCGTTGCCCAGAACGGTGATCGCGTATCCGGTCTTGCCATACACTTCCATATCTTTGCGGCCGAAAGGCCAATTCCAAGAAGCCTGCACAATCGCCTGTGCCTTCGGATACGTCAGGATGATCGTAGCCTCGTCATCAACTTTCGAATAGATTTCCGGCTTGATTGTCTGCGTGACCGCAGTGACGGTCAGCGGGCGCTGGCCGTCCATCAGCCAGGTCATCAGGTCAGCGCCGTAGCATCCGAAATCGAACAGGGCGCCGCCACCGTTGAGTTTGGGATCAGTCAGCCAGGCGAGGAACTCCGGTTCGACGTTAATTTCCTTAGGGCCGTTGTGGCCATCGTGAATCACCACCTTGCGGACTTCACCCAACGCTCCTTCATGCACGAGGTCATAGGCGGCGTGATTGCTGCGATACCAGGAGGTTTCGTAATTGACGAGCACTTGGATCTTCCCGGCGCGAGCCGCTTTCTCGATGGCCAGCGCATCGTCGAGACTGACCGCGAGCGGCTTCTCCATCATCACGTGCACCCCGTGCCGGGCGCAGATCTCGACCACACGCCGGTGATCATAAGTGTTGGTGTACACCAGCACCGCCTGCGGATGTGCCTTGGCCAGCATTTCCTCGAGATCGGTGAACAGCATTGAACGCTCAAAGCCGTATCGAGTCGCGGCCTGCGAGAGGAGGTTCGAATCAGGTTCAGCGACACCTACGATCTGAATCTCGGGGCTGTGCAGGGACGCACCCAGGAATCCATGCACGTGTCCGTGAACCAGGCCAACAATGCCAACGCGGAGTGGCGTGTGCGCAGCCGAGCCCTGACCGAACGACACGGTGGCGACCAACAATGAGAGCAATGCGAGATGCGAAATTCGGACCATGAGATTCCTTTCTGGGGTCAGTCAGAGATAGTAAATCGGCCAGCCCTCGCAAGGCTGAAAATCCGGAATTGAAAATTCCGGGATTGTCCTATGGGACATGTATCAACTAGTAAACATCAGCTAACTGCTTCATATCGCAAGGCTAAGAAGCCCGCACTTGCGGCCTCCAGAGCGGAATCTGGACGAGGGGCTTCAGTAATCTATTACGCAATAGAGACTGGTGCGATAGTGCAAATAGCCTATGACTCACTTCCCCCAACCGCACCCTTCGCGGCGCGCGGCCCGAGTCCAGCTAGGAGATTCAGTCCTGGCTGCGATCCGCTTAGAAGACGGCCGCCGCACCAAAGCTAAACTCCAAAGCATTTCCATCACCGGCGGCTTGCTGCAATTGGCCCAATCGCTGGCGCAGGGCGACTTTGTCGAAGTGGCCTTTCAGACGCAAGCTGGGCCGGTGCACGGAATGGCCGAAGTTCTCAGCCCCACGCAGAAGATATCGAACGGCGTGTTGCAGCCGTTCCGCTTCGTGGCGCTCGAGGACGACGACCATCGCCGCCTGCGTACCTCGCTCGATCATGTCGTCGACCGGAAGCTGCTAGGCATGAAGACCAGCACGTTCTCCACGTACTGAGCGCGAGCTCTGGGGTTCCACTGCGATAGGGATAGGGCACTCTCGCTATACTGGACGTGTGGACGGCCAGACCAAAGCGAAGCCCGTGCTCCGGGAAATCACCACGCAATCTGCTGAGGAAACGATCGCCTTCGGGCGCACGTTGGCGGAGTTGCTCATGCCGCCGAAACTCGTGCTGCTGCGCGGCGATCTCGGAGCAGGCAAAACCACGCTAGTCAAGGGAATCGCGGCGGCCTTTGAGGCTGCTGCGGAGGAAGACGTCACCAGTCCCACCTTCACTCTGGTGCATGAGTATCGCGCGCCGCACGCCAACCTCTACCACATTGATCTCTACCGCATCGACACGCCGCGCGAATTGGAAACTCTTGGGTTGGATGACTTGCGCGCCGAGGATAGCATCCTGCTGATTGAGTGGGGAGAAAAGTTTCCACGGCTGGCTCGGGAGCGGGACGTTGAGATCGCCTTGGTGCGGGAAGGGGAGACCAAGCGGCGGATCAGAATCATCAGCTAGCGTTTGTTTTGAACGACGTGAGACGAAACCAGAATCGAGCGTGCGCAGAACACCGGAGCGCTCCATTCCCGCACCATGCAGAACAGGATTGCGGCCGCGAAGAGAGCGAAGGTTAGGCGCCGGTTTCGCATAGCTTCCATTATCCCATCGACTCATGGGAAGCAGCTACTCGCCTCGCTCTGCGGACAGCCGAGGCCTGCTGCCCCCACAGAATTCAGGAACATCCTGTCAGAATCCCATGATATTGAATCCACAGTCGACGTAGATAACTTCGCCGGTGATTCCGGAACTTGCATCTGAGGCAAGGAATACTCCGGTGCTTCCGACTTCTTCGACTTCCACGCGGCGGCCGAGTGGAGCGCGCTCTTCGTGACCTTTGAGCATGTCGCCAAAGCCAGCTATGCCGCGCGCGGCGAGCGTCTTGATGGGTCCGGCGGAGATGGCGTTCACCCGAATTCTTTCTTTCCCCAGCTCAAACGCGAGGTAGCGAACCGAGCATTCCAGTCCAGCTTTGGCCACGGCCATCACGTTGTAGCGGGGGACGACCTTCTCCGAAGCGTAATAGGTCATCGTGATGATCGATCCGCCATCGGTCATGAGCGGGACGGCGGCGCGGGCCAAGGCAATCAGCGAGTACACACTCACATCCATGGCAATGCGAAAGCCCTCCCGTGTGGTGTTTACGAAATCGCCCTTCAATTCGTCGGCGGGAGCGTAAGCGACCGAGTGCACCAGAGTGTGCAGCTTACCGTGGCGCTCTTTCAGCGTGGCAAAGAGGCGGTCGATTTCCTCGTTCTTGGAGACGTCACACATGTACGCTTCGGCGCCGGGCAGCGAAAGGATGAGGTCCTTCGCTTCCTGCTCGAGGCGCTCGTTCTGATAGGTGATGGCCAGCTTCATACCGGCGGCGTGCAGCCCCTGGGCGATGGACCACGCGATCGAACGCTTGTTAGCGACTCCGAACACAACGGCATTGCGGCCTTGCAAGTCAGCGGACATGAGTGCTCCTTACGAATGGGATAGATTAACAGCCGGAGGCAGTGGTTGACCACGGAGACGCGATGCTTCCGGTGCGTTACTCGGCTGCCACTTCCTCGCGCACGATCGCCGCTACCGGCCAGCTGGCTGCCACGAACGACATCCCATACACACACGCGAGGATCGCGAACGCTGCGACCAGGCTGACTTTGTGCGCGACCAGCCCTACACCGATCGCCAACACGAGTTGTAGAAAGGTTCCTGCGAAGTAGAACGCGTTCTGCACCCGGCCCATCAGGTGGTTCGGCACCATTTCCATCAAGCTAGTGTTCATAGCCACGCCGCCTAAGCCGCGAGCCGAGCCCATCAGGAAATAAATCGAGATCGCGATCAAGAGAAACGGGGCGATGGGGGCACACACCACACACACCGAGAGCAACGCCATGGAGTACGCAATGGCACGGCGGCCGCCTAGCCACGCGATCGCTTGCGGGGCGTACAGCGCGCTGACGAAGGCTCCGGTTCCCCATCCGGCGTTGAGCCATCCGTAGCCTTTGGCTCCGGCGTGAAAGATGCGGTCGCTCAACGAAGGAGTGACCACGACACCTGTAATCATGGCTCCCAGAAACAGCGCCCAGCTGACGCCGAGCATGACGACCGCGCGATGATCGCGAAGAAAATGCAGGCCCTCGCGCATCTCACGCCAGAAGCGCTCAAACTGGTTTTCTGCGGCCAGAATGTCAGCCTTCAGCTCCTGCGGACTCAGCACGACATGCCGCCCCTTGCGCACCGCGAGGTAGCAGAGAAAGGAGACGACATAGGTCGATACGTCGATGGTCAGCACGCCGCCCAGACCGATGTGGTCGTACATGAAGCCGACGACAGAACCGGCGATCAACCATCCTCCCTGCACGCCCGCCAGAAGAAATGTATTGGACTGCACGAACTGGCCGTCCGGCGTCAGTTCCTGGATCAGAGCTGTGATCGTCGGCCAGAACATCCAGAATCCGGCGGCAACTAGCGTGTTCATCAAGTAAAGGTGCCAAACCTGCGCGCGGTGCTGGAAGGCAAGGACCGCGACCACTGCGATTACGACGCCGCGCACCGCATCGAGCCACATCACGAGACGCCGACGGTCCTCGCGATCGATGATGACTCCGGTGAAGGGAAGCATCAGCATGGCCGGGACGGTTTGCAATACGGCGAAGGTCCCAAGCGCCATCTCAGAATGCGTGGCCTGCAGAATGTACCAGGCAACGGCGGCCGAGTTCATCCCGCTGCCCAACATGGAGATCACGTTGGCGGCAAAGACGAAGCGCAACGGGCGCTGGCCGAGGATGGCACGCATCTTTCTACTCTAGCGAGGGAAGACGCGGATGCGCAAAAATGGCGAACCACTAAGAACACGAAGTATACCCAAGAGGCCCAAAACCGTATGAGCTTTCCTTCGTGAACCCTAGTGTCCTTAGTGGTTGAGGCCTTGGTTCTTCGGAGCCCCGAGTGATCTCGGCCCTTGCGCACGGCTGCGTTCGGCGCTACGATTCGCCTGCTGCTCGAAGTTTGCAGTCCTAATTCTCGCGAACACCGGAGGCGGGCTATGAGACGCTGCAGCAGTTCGACACTGGTGGTTGTTCTTTTCCTCTCTCTCTCGGTTCTTCCTCACGCCACCGGCCAGGTTGACCGCATCGCCATTGGGGCCGGCACGGATGAGGATCACGCGCTGCAAGCGATCACCGGCGAGCAAGACGCGCAAAAGAAGACTGCGATGTACGAAGAGTTCGTGCAGAAGTTCTCGGCGAACCCGGCGGCAGTAGCCTATGGCGACTGGCAACTCGCGCAAGCCTACCAGGCGGCGGGTGACCTGCAAAAGGCGCTCGATTCTGGTGACAAGGCGTTGGCGGCGTCTCCTCATAATCTCGATATTCTCGTGACCGATGCGGGCATCGCGCTGCAGGCCAAGAATAACGTCAAGCTCATGGACTATGCGGCAAAAGGCGGCGAGATCTGCGCCTCCGTCGCCAAACAGACCAAGCCCGAAGGCATGAGCGACGAGGATTTTGCCAGCAAGGTGAAAGAAGAGAAGGAGTCTGTGCAGAATAGCTGCGATGTTCTGGAGAGCTCCGGGTTGAACGCGATTGCCAGCGAGACGGATCCGAAGAATCGGATGGCCGAAATCGAGAAGTTTTCGGCGGCCTTCCCTGACTCGAAGTATGGGGACCAGGTATCGAACTATGCCATGTACACACTCGGCCCTGACCAGCTAAACGATAAAGCGCGCCTGGTTTCGTTCGGGGAAAAGACGCTCGCGTCGAATCCCAACTCCCTGGCGGCGCTGCTGCTGCTGGCGAATTATTATGGAGACGATACCAAGCCCGGCAGCGCAGCGAAGGCAATCAGCTATTCGCAAAAGGCTATCGAGGTCGCCAAACCCGATGCCCCCGACGCCGACAAAGCGCACAAAATTGCGGCTGGCGTGGCCCACAACACGATCGGATGGGCTTACCTGAAGCAGGAAAAAACCGCTTCCGCCATTCCCGAACTCAAGACGGCCTCGATGCTTCTCAAAGGGCAGGATGAGCAGCAGTATGCACGCGCGCTTTATGGTCTTGGCTTTGCTTACGCGAAGTTGAACAAACTAACCGAAGCCCGCGAAGTGTTGACCGAGGTCGCAAAGGTGCCGGGACCTTTCCAGGCGATGTCGCAAGACTTGCTGACGAAGGTCAATAGCGCGCGGGCCAAAGGGAAGTAGGCAGGACTATTTAGTCTCCGGCTTGACCAGTTCTTCGGAAAGCACCTGTGCCTTCCATGCGAGGGTGTGTGCGCGTTCAAGGTCTCCTACGTCGATGGCCGTCTTGGACTGGGCCATGAACTGGCGGATCTGATTCACCATGTCTTGCTGGTCTGCGCTCAGTTGGCGCCCCGAGACTTTCTTGAGATTCGTATCGGCCGACTGCAATATTTGGTTCGCTGCGTCCCGTTGTTGCGCCGTCTGGTCGGCGTGACCTCCCGCCAATTGAATACTGGGTTCGGACGTTCCTCCCTGTCGCACAACCACCTTCGAAGGAGTACACGGGCTCGTCGCTTTCGAGCTCGCAGTGCTTCCCGAAGGGACCGCATCTGCCGGCGCTGGGTTGGAGCCAGCGGTGACTTGGCCCGCCGCGGGAGTGCTGCCGCAAGGTGGGAGCACTCTCTTCTTATGGTGTGACCGCGTCGTGGTGGTGGAATGCGTTTGCGAGGCGGTGGGCTTTGCGTTCTTGTCTCCCGCTGACGGCGCCTGAGACGATGCAGGTGGACTCTGCGCAGCGGGCGCCGTGCTTTGGTCTTGCTTCGCCGGAGCGTTGGATGACGCGGCCATAGGCGCTGGCTTCGGCGCGTCCTGCCGACTCGTCGCCCCAGGCGAAAGTGCGCAGATCGTGCCGGCGAGAAAGATTGCGGCCAGAGTCATTCCCAGATCCTTGGTCCAATACAGAAGTATCCCAATTCTACCTCTATCGGTAGCGCCTCAGACTGACCCACAGCCCAAATCTGTTGCGGTTGCGGCCGCGATCTATCAATCACCTCGGTGGGCCGTCGCGGTGTCTTCCGCATACGTACGGCCATGCTCCGTCGTCGTTCCGATTGCGGGAATGTGGAAGCGGAAAACAGTGCCTTTCCCGTCGATCGATTCAAAGTCCACCGATCCGTAATGCCATTGCAAAACCTGGTAGGTCTGGGCCAATCCAATGCCGCTGCCGTCTTTCTTCGTCGTGAAGTAGAGCTCAAAAACCTTGTCGTGCATCTCCTTTGGGATTCCACCACCCTGGTCTTGTACCTCGGCGATCACGGCATTATTTTCGCGCCGTGCTGAGATAGTGAGAAGCCCGCCCTGGGGCATTGCCTGCACTCCGTTGATGACGACGTTCAGGAAAGCCTGCTTCATCAGGTCCACGTCGACCTTGATGGGGAGCGTTTGCTCGGGCATATGGCGCTCGATCGTGACGCCGTGCTGCTCCGCATCGGGAGCAGCGAGTTGAGCGACGTCTTCCATCAGCCGGCGCAGGTCGACTTCTTCCAGATGCAGATCGCGCGGCCGCGTGAAATCCACCAGGGTCTGGACAACGCGATCGAGGCGGCGGATCTCGCTGTCGATAATATCCATGTGACGGCGCGTATCGGGCTCCTCCTCGATCAGCTTGTTGCGCAGCAATTGCAAGTGGAGCACGATCGCGTTGATCGGATTCTTCACCTCGTGGGCCACGCCCCGGGTCAGGCGTCCGCTGGCGGAGAGCCGGCGGGACATCTCAATTTCGTCACCAATGCGCCGCACCGATTCTGGATCGCGCATGATCAGCAGCGCACCAATCTGCGAGTTCTTCTCCTGCACGAAGTCGAGCGAAACCTGGACCCGTTTTCCGTCCGCGGCATCAAACTCGCGCTGATTGAAAGGACGGCGGCGTTCGAAGGCCTCGAGCAGCGCCGAGCCAAGAAGGGAATGGCGATCGAATACTTCGTGAACGGTGTGTCCCAGGAGTTCGGCACGGGGACGCCCAAGGAATCCTTCCACAGGGGCGCTGACCAGCACTACCCGCGAGTCGCGGGCAAACAACATCAGACCATCCTGCAACTTGGACATTAACTGGTCCACGTTGTCCTTCAGGGCGGAGAATATCTCCCGGCTGTCGCGAATCTGACGTCCCAGGTTGGCGATTTTCAGGCTGACTAACCCGTACTCGTCGTGATTCGACTCATCCCCGGAAAGGGCGTCAGCACCGCCTGCGCTCACACTGTCGAGATTGAGGCTGATCTTCTTTAGCGGGCCCAACGCCAAATTGGAGATTCCCGCGGCCAGAAACAAGGACGCAAAGATCAACGCGATCGATATATAAAATGCCCTCATCAAGCGCGTCTCGACTTCGCTCTTCAGGAAAATCGTCTGCACGCCAATGCGGATCGTTCCGAAGGGCTCGCCATTCAACGCCAGCGGATAGGTCACGTCATAGACGGCGGGCGGGCTGAATACCAGTCGGATTTGCTCGCGAAAGCGCGCGCCCACAACTTTTTGAAAATCCGGGCGCGGAGCAACGATCTTGCCCACCATATCGGCGTTGGTATGCAGCAACGCCTTGCCGTTGACATCCACGATGGTCACATCCTGGATGAATCTCCAGTCGCCGGGATCGGACTGCAGCAGGTTGTTGAGGGCAACATCGGTTTGCAGGTAATCGGCCAATGCGCGACGCAGAGCGGCGGCGTTGCTCGTGTCGACGGACGTGCTTCCAAAGTCCGGTACGGCGTTGAATACGGCATATGCCAGTTGGTGGGTCAGATTGGTCGCGGTTTCATTGGCGCTGGTAATCCGCAAACGCAAAATCTGCGAGATGTAGAGGTACGAAAATGCGGTGACCATGGCCGTCACCATAAGAGTGATGACCAGCACGATGATGGTCTTTCGTCGCAGCATGAATGGGAATGGAAGTGGCTCGCTAAAGTAACGTTCTTAGCTACTCGGGACTTCCTCCTTTCCGGGAACCGCCTCCGCGCTGGCGCTGCCGTATTCCTTCAGTTTGTTGTGCAGCGTTTTCAAACTGATGCCGAGGATCTCCGCGGCCCGTGTCTTGTTATTGCTCGTGGCCTCCAGCGTCTTCAGGATCAGCATTTTCTCAGCTTCTTCCACGGTCGTGCCGACACCCAGGCGAACTGCATCGGGATCATTAGCCGCGGTGCGCAACGGAGCCTGTCCAAAACCAGGCGGCAAGTGCTTGGTCTCGACCACGCCCGCATCGCAAACGATCACGGCTCGCTCGATCGTGTTCCGGAGTTCACGCACATTGCCCGGCCAGGAGTAGTTGTTGAACTGGTTCAGCACGGCCTCGCTCACCGCGGCCACCTTGCGCGCGTGCTTCGTGCTCATCTCCGCCAGCAAAAGTTGTACGAGGCTCGCAATATCTTCTTTATGCTCGCGCAGCGGCGGCATGTGAATGTTGAACACGTTGAGACGATAAAAAAGGTCACTGCGAAGTTCGCCTCGCGCCACCGCCTCGTCCGGGACCTTATTCGTGGCCGCGAGCACACGCACGTCGACCGAGGTTTCGACCTTACTGCCCAAGCGCCTCAGTTTCCGGTCCTCGAGAACGCGCAGCAGCTTGGCCTGCGTTCCGATTGGCATTTCTCCGATTTCGTCCAGTAGAAGCGTTCCGCCTTCGGCAAGTTCGAAGCATCCCGTGCGACGTTCCAGCGCGCCAGTGAATGAGCCCTTCTCGTGGCCGAAGATTTCACTTTCCATTAGAGTCTCGGGGATTGCGGCACAGTTGATGGCGACAAATGGCCGGTCCTTGCGCGGGCTGAGTTCATGGATGGTGCGCGCGACCAGTTCCTTGCCCGTACCGCTGGCACCTGTGATCAGCACCGACGCCGTGCTGGGCGCAACCATCTCGATGAGGCGGAAAATCTCCTGCATTTTTCGCGAAGCCCCGTTGAGACGCCCCAGCGAGCCCGTGTCCCGTAACCGCCGCCGGGTCGCTTCCAACTCCGCGCGCGTACCCAGCAGGGCCGACGCGTTGCCCAGCATCGTCCGCAAACGGTTGGTATCGATCGGCTTGGTGAGGTAGTCATAAGCGCCCATGCGCATGGCCTGCACGGCGCTATCGATCGTTCCCTGGGCGGTGACCAGGATCACCGCAATCGTGGTGGCCTGTTCGGCCAAGTGCCCCAGAAGTTCGATCCCGCCCATACGTGGCATTTTGAGATCGGTGATGACGATCGAGGGGGCCCATTGCGTAGCCTTCTCCAGGCCCTCAGCCCCGTCTCGGGCGGTTTCGACTCGAAATCCCCAGGAAGAGACCAATTCGGCCAATCCTGATCGCTCATTCTCTTCGTCTTCAACAATCAGTATCTTTTCGTGGCTCATCGGATTGCCCTAGGTGCAGGTATTTGCCTCGTCACTGGTCCTTCCAATCCCGGATCGAACCGCCAATCCGATCGAGTCCCCACGATACGCGGCTACCTTCCTGCCCGGCAAGGTCTGGGTGGCCACGCCCTCGGTAGGTACCCCGTTGCCCGTTCGGAATTTCACTTTGAGATGGAACGCTCCCCGAGGGTTGCCTTTTTGGGGCGCAATACTCCGAGTCTACGCTTTCGCTTTAAGCTGGGGTACGGTAGAATTGCCAGTTCCTAGGCAGCGCGACCTCGTCGTATACCCATATTGCTATACCTTTTTCCCCGTAGAGGTCTGGTTGTACAGGCACCCGGGAACCAGTACATCCTTGGAGGATTCGATGAAAGTTAACAATACCCCACGAGCTTGCCGCCCCCTTCTGGCCGGCCTGTCAGTCGTGATTGCAGTGGTTTTGATCTCTTCATTCGCGCTTGCTCAGAGCGATGCCCCTAACCCGAAATGGGACGCATTTGTCGGGTATCAGTACCTTTATCCCGGAGCTACGGTCCCAGCGCCCGGCGGCGATCCCAACAATCCAACGCCGTTCAAGCTTCCGGGAATGTCGAAAGGGATCGGCGGCGCTTTGACCTACAACTTCGCTCCGCATTTCGGCTTGGAGGGTGACTTCGGCTATAACCGCGACACGAGTTCGGGCTCTTCGGAATGGACTGCCGGCGGCGGACCAAGGTTTATCGTGCGCACGGACAGCATGGCGGTTTTCATTCACGCCCTGGCCACGTTCAATCGGGCGACCTACAACAACGGATTCATCAGCAACAACGGCATTGGTATGGTTCTTGGCGGCGGCCTCGATGTTCCATTCACAAAGATGTTTTCCTGGCGCGTGTTCGGAGCCGACTACGTCTGGGCTCTGCACAACTTTGCCAGTTACGCTGCTCCAGAATTCCCGCAGTTGCGCCGTCCTCAGTTCGAGGGCGCAAGATTGCGAACCGGTATTGTCATGAACTGGGGAGGAGCGCCGGAACTAGTTCCTGCCGCCTCCTGCTCCGTGCAGCCCACCGAAGTACTGGTCGGCGAACCGATCACCGCTAGTGTGACGGCCAGCAATTTCAATCCGAAACACACCGTCGCCTACAGTTGGAGCGGCAATGGTGGCACAGTGACTGGGAAGGA
Source organism: uncultured Acidobacteriaceae bacterium (assembly GCA_963706645.1). Classification (GTDB taxonomy): domain Bacteria; phylum Acidobacteriota; class Terriglobia; order Terriglobales; family Acidobacteriaceae; genus Sulfotelmatobacter. Next base: position 77,648 of record CAVPNR010000049.1, on the reverse strand, counting down.
TACCGCGGCCAGCATCGACACCAACGGCGCGGCTCCGGGCACTTACACCGTCACGGCGCACGTCACCGACGCGAAAGCCAAGAAGAACAACGAAGCGAGTTGCTCGGCGACTTACACAATCAAGCCGTTGCCGCCGAAGAATCCGCCGACCATGAGTTGCTCGGCGAGTCCGTCCAGCGTCGTCATTGGTGGCTCTGTAAGCATCACCTGTACCTGCACCAGTCCGGATGGCGTTCCCGTTTCCGTGGCGAGTTGGACTTCCACCGGCGGATCCGTTTCGGGCAGTGGCAATTCGGCAACCCTCAGCACCGCTGGAGCTTCAGCGGGCTCGGCGACCGTCTCGGCGACTTGCACCGATTCCCGTGGTTTGACTGGCCAGGCCTCCACGCAAGTTAACGTGGAAAACCCGCCGGTCGACAAGAATCTGGAGACTAGACTCTCCTTGCACAGCGTCTACTTTATCGTCAACCAACCTCGGCCGACTGATCGCACCGGCGGTCTCCTGCCGAGCCAACAGCAAACCTTGATCGCGCTGGCGACCGACTTCAAGAAATATCTTGAAAACAAGCCGGACGCACACTTGATTCTCGGAGGACACGCGGATCATCGCGGTACTGCGGAGTACAACATGGCGCTCTCCCAGCGCCGCGTTGAAGGGGTCAAGAACTTCCTGGTCGAACAAGGAGTTCCTGCCGCCAACATCGACGTCAAAGCGTTTGGCGAAGACGAAAACCTCACGAGTGAACAAGTGAAGGAATCGGTGGATGGCAACCCCGATCTGAGCTCAGAAGAACGGGCGCGGATTCTCAAGAACATGAATGTTGTCAGGATGGCGAGCAATCGCCGAGTTGACATCACATTGAGCACCACCGGGCAATCCTCGGCGAAGGTATTCCCCTTCAACTCCACCGATGCTTTGACACTGATCGGTGGTCGCGAAGGCGCCAAGAAGACAACCGCTAAGCCAGCTCCGAAGAAACCTGCGACGAAACAGTAACTCGGCGCTCGCAGTCTTAGCGAAAGCTGACCGGGAGGGCGGATCAACCGCCCTCCCCTTTTTTGTGCTCGGCTGAGTGGCGTGCCGAGCGGAAACTCGAGAAGCCCAGGGTAAGCGGCAACGATCACGCCGCGCTGCCCATCCAAAGGAAAGCCATGCCCCTCACGAAACTCGACACCACGGTTGCTCTGGTTGTGATTGACCTGCAAAAAGGAATTATCGGCTTACCGACCGTCCACCCGGCCGGCGAGATCATCAGTCGTGCTGCTCAACTCGCACGTGCCTTCCGCGAGAAGGGTCTGCCGGTTGTTCTAGTACACGTGACGGCCCGAGCCCCAGGACGCACCGATGCCGGACTTCCCAACTTTTCCCCGTCAGCCAACTGGAGTGAACTAGTGCCTGAACTAGGACCAGGCCCCGACGACCTCGTCCTGAGCAAGCAGCGATGGGGCGCTTTCCTGGGCACAGATCTGGATGGCTACCTGCGTCAGAAGGGTGTGACTCAAGTCGTCATAACAGGCATCGCAACCAGTGCCGGGGTGGAATCAACGGCGCGCAGCGCCTACGATCTGGGATACAACGTTGTGCTCGTTACGGATGCCATGACCGATCGAGACGCCGAAGTGCATCGCCTTAGCGTCGAAAAAGTATTTCCGCGGCTGGGTAAGACCGATACCACCGCCAGGGTGCTGCAATTGTTGAACAGCCGCTGAAAAATCTCAGCGCCGCGCCGAAATACTGGCAACAAACTCCTCGAAAGGAAGAATCTACACGACCTACCCTAAAGTGCCATCGCCAAGTGATTGATTTAGTGAGACTGTGTCTGGTATTCGGGTTGCCACTCCCTTGTCGAAGAGATGCAGGCGAGGATACTTTTGATGAGTCGGTTACGCAGACCCCACGGTCTGATGATTTGGCCGCTGTTGGTGGCCCTGTTGTGGGCCACGGGTTGCGTCCGTCCGGTCGGGCTGCAAAGCGACGATGCTGCCGCGCACGCCGATCCCCCCACCGTTCCCTTTCAGAATGGGGCAGCAGCCACGCGACCGGTGCAGAAGCTCGAATCTTTGGATAACGCCCCGAAATCCGACACCGGGCTTCCTTTTCATGATTCCCAGAATCTGCCCGCCGGCACTCTGCTGACTGTGCGACTCAAAAACCCCATCTCCACCGAGGATCCCGACGCTAACTTGGCATTTGAGGCGGTCGTGGACGAACCGGTCATCATTGAAGGGAATAAGCTGGTTCCAATCGGCGTGACCGTTTCCGGTCGGGTCGAGTCCACTCGGGTGTCCAGTCTCAAACGCAATCGCGTCTATGCGCGCCTGGCTCTCGATTCGATTCACCTGGTCGGGGCGACTCTGCCGATTCAAACCGCCAGCCTCTTCGTAAAAGGAAACGTCGGTGACGCCCTCATCCCGCCCGGCCGAGGCCCACAAGGGGATGCTTCTACGAGCGTCATTCGTATCGAAAAAGGCCGCCGGCTCACCTTCCGACTGAGCGAACCAGTGTACGTAGCAGCCGCTCAGCGGCTCCGCGCCGACCGCTAGCCTTTTCGGGCTGAGTTTTCCACAGAAAGAATTCCCGTTTTAGTGACATCTGCCCTTTCGCACCTACCTACCCCATTCTCTATAGTGGGGCTCGAAACGGGATTGGTCGCTGCGATCGGCATCGCCGCTTCCCATTTTGGAAAAACCGAGGTCTCGGTCGGCGGGAAAATCGGTTCCTTCCGGGAATCAACCCGCGCAAAGTAGGGATATGAGCGCTGCTACTGACATCACGTGGACTCCCAAGGATTCGAGAACGGAACTGAGTCCTCTTTTTGAAAATGCCCCGTTTGCGTTGGCGCAATGCCAGCGTGCGGGCAACATCGTCGCCCTGAATTCAACGCTGCAGCAACTGCTGGGCGATCGGTCCCGGCTCGACCAATCTCTCTGCTTCGGAGACCTCATTCATCCCGACGGGCGGGCCCATGCAAAACGACTGCTGGCGGAACTGTTCGGGCACCAACGCGACAGTTTTCAAATCGATTCGCAGACGACAGGCACAAATATCCGGCAGGTACGCTGGACCGCATGGCACGTGCCCGGCGTGAACGGTGCAGCCGACTCGGCCCTGATCCTGGGCGAAGACGCCCCGCGAAGCCAAGACGCTGAACAGCGTCTTCGGCAAGCCGAGCGACTCGAATCCGTCGGCCGTTTGGCTGGAGGAGTGGCTCACGACTTCAACAACCTTTTGACTGGAGTGCTGTTGTACTGCGACTTGCTCATGGCTCATCTGGAGCCGTGCCATCGCGTGCGCAAGTATGCGGAAGAGATTAAGAAGGCGGGCATGCAAGCCACTGGGTTGGTGCGGCAGTTGCTCGCGGTGGCTCGTCCGACCAATATCGAGCCCCGCCTGCTTTCTCTCAACGAAATCGCGGAAGGCATGCGCAACCTGCTGGTCCGTCTGATTGGGGAAAACATTGAGCTGAAACTGCACCTCGATCCCAATCTTGGCCTGATCAAAATGGACCCCACGCAATGCCAGCAGATCTTGCTCAACCTGGCGCTGAACGCCCGCGACGCAATGCCCGGCGGCGGGCAGATCACGGTGGAAACTACCAACTGCCGAGTGCAGGTGCTGACGGAATCGCGGACGGGAACAGGCATGGCTGCCGCCCTCCCTTGCGCCATTTTCGTGGTCACAGATACCGGCGGAGGCATGGATGAAGCTACCCGCGCCCATCTGTTTGAAGCTTTCTTTACCACCAGAGACGACAAGGGGACAGGCCTGGGTCTGGCCACGGTCCACGACATCGTGTCTAAGAATGGCGGTCTGATCCATGTGGAGAGCGCGCCGTCCTCCGGCACGCGCGTAAGTGTGCTCCTGCCGCTGCTCCCCGATGCAGTCCTCAGTTCCGACCAGTTCCAAAAGTCTCGTCCCGAGACGAACCGGGAAGCAGGAATACCGAAAGCATAGAAAAAGAGGAATGAAACGCCATGACGTCTGCAGCTTTAAGTCCGGTATCGGTCACAACGCAAATCGAAGCCGCTAATTTCCTAAACCTTTTGATTGTGGATGATGAACGTTCGATCCGCGAGGCCTGTCGGGAAGTCGCCCAGTCCCTTGGATACACAGCCTATGTGGCCGATTCTGCAGAGCACGCCTACCGCCTTCTCGACTCACAGGCGTTCGACGCCGTCCTGCTCGAGCTGCGCCTGCCCGGCGCAGGCGGACTCGATGCACTGCGGCGTATTAAGGAGCGCCGCCCCGAGGCAGTTGTTATCGTGGTCACGGGATACGGCACCGTGCAGTCGGCCGTGCAGGCGATGAAGAATGGCGCGTATGACTATGTGACCAAGCCATTCAGCCTCGACGAATTGAGATTGCTGCTGGAGCGCGTTGCCAGCCACTTGAAGCTAAAGTCTGAGAACCGCCTGCTGCGCGAGAAAGTGAAGTCCAAGCAGGGATTCGGCGGCATCGTGGGCCGCGCTCCCGAGATGGAAAAGCTCTACCGCATCATCGCCAAGGCCGCCAACAGCGTGCACCCGGTCTTGATCCTTGGTGAAAGTGGAACCGGCAAGGAAATGGTTGCGCGCTCCATTCATTACTCCGGCCCCTTCCGCGATAAGCCGTTCATCCCGGTGGACTGCGGATCGCTGGTGCCCACACTGATCGAAAGTGAACTATTTGGCTATGTGAAAGGCGCGTTCACCGGGGCCAACCAGTCCAAAGACGGACTCATGGCCATGGCCGAGGGTGGAACCATCTTCCTCGACGAAGTAGGAGAGCTTCCCGTCGATCTGCAGGCCAAGATGCTGCGGGCCATCCAGGAAAAGGAGATTCGTCCCGTGGGTAGCACGCGACGCGTACCGATCAACATCCGCATTCTGGCGGCAACCAACCGCGATCTGGAACAAGCTGTCATGCAGGGCACGTTCCGTCGTGATCTCTATTTCCGTCTGAATGTGCTCAGCCTGCGCATTCCTGCCCTGCGTGAGCGCCGGCAGGACATCCCGCTGTTGATCGGTCATTTCCTGGATCGCATGACCCGAAGCTCCGGATTGGAAAAAATACTCAGCGACGATGCGCTCAAGGCGATGCTGGCCTACGACTGGCCCGGGAATGTCCGCGAGTTGGAAAACTGTCTGGAACGGACGTATGCCTTTACCAGCGGTCCACTCATTCACACCACGGATCTGCCTCGCGAAGTTGCGAACCTGCCGCTAACTGACTCGTCGAATGGAAATGGCAACAGCAACGAACGCGGGAAGATTATTCCCATGGCGGAACTCGAGAAGAAGACGATTCTAAGCGCGATTACCGAACTGAATGGCGACAAACTGCAGGCCGCCCGGCTGTTAGGCATCGGAAAGACTACTCTTTATCGCAAGCTGAAAGACTAATGCAGCTCATGAATTTCAATCTTGAACGTCCTTATGGTACGGATGTGCCGTTAAGGGAAACCGTTCTGCCGCCGACACCGTTAAGCGTCGTATTTTCAGCGCGCTGCAGTTGGCGGCAGACTTGCTATCAGGAAGGGCATGATTCTACTCATTACGCCGTCAGCCAATGGCCCGCAATGCGCCGATTCCTTGTACGCCGCCACCGGCCAGGAGACGCTTTGGGCCCAGACCTTGCAGGAGGGCGCCACCCGTCTGCGCGAACAAACCTATTCTGCCGCTGTCATTGACCAGTTCCTGCTCGAGACCGAACCCGAAGAAAGCGACCAGATGATTGAACATCTGGGCACCGCGTTTCCCGTGTATGTGAACTTCGGCGTCACCGGTATGGAACGGCTGGTGCGCGAGGTGCGCTCGGCCTTGCATCGCCGCCGCCGCGAGGAAGGTGTGGCACGCCGCGCGGTTGCGGAACAGATGCACAGTCAATTGAGCGAGACTCTCACCGCCATGCTGCTCTCTTGCGAACTTGCGATGTCTGTCCCTGATGTTCCACACCCGGCGGCTGAGAAGATTCGTACCATCGACACGCTCGCTCCAACTGCGGCTCCGGCTAGAGGTGAACTGACGTCGCCTCGTTTCCAGACAGAGGATTTGTCGCTCTATTTTCGGCGAGTCCATACGATAGTCTCTGCCCCAACCTGGACTGACGCCACGGTAGCCTGACGCGAGACGGAAGATTGGCGACCGTGGCGTCAAGAACATCTCACACCTGCCTCTCCGCCTCTACTGCAGCTGGGAAAATCCGGCTTCGATTGCTAACGCCAAGTCTCTGTCCTCACGCGTCGTAGTATTTTTGCGCTATTGTTTGCGCCCGCGGCCTCCGCTAACGTTTCGCTGCTCGCTCGTTCTGTGGATTGGGGTTCACGGAAAATCTAAACGGTGTGGTTGCGTTCGCACGATTGCGTGTGCGACGCGACTAAGGGCTCTCCCTGCCTTCGATTGCGACGTAACGAATGGCAAAAAGAAACATTGAACATTCCTATGACTAATTTCAAAAACCTGATTTTCGCTGTGCTGACCATGAGTGTGGCCTTGAACGCCGCGGCGCAACAAATCTCGGGCAGCATTCGCGGAACTGTGGTCGATCCAACCGGAGCCGCGGTGCAGGGTGCATCCGTCACGGCCACGCAGACAGAAACGGGTTTAACCCGAATGGCGAAGACAGACCATTCCGGGGCCTATCTACTTCTGGAACTGCCCGTCGGCCATTACCGGTTTGAAGTCGAAGGCAAAGGTTTCCAGACCTACATCCAGCAGGGCATCACTCTGGACGTAAACGAAACGGCGACGATTCCCGTTCGCCTCGCAGTGGGAGCAGAGACCGAGCATGTCGATGTGCAAGCCGATGCTCAACTCATTCAGAGCACGGAGACCAGTCTGGGTAAGACGGTCTCTGAGCGCGAGGTCCTCGACCTGCCGTTGAATGGCCGCAATTTCAGCCAGCTTGGCCTGCTGCAGCCGGGAGTCGTTCCTCTCACTCCGGGCCTGTCCGAGGCGGGAGGATCGCTGCGCGCCGGGCAGGCCTACGCCGTGAATGGCCAGCGTCCCGAGTCCAACAACTTCCTCATCGATGGAGCCAACAATTTTAACGGCGTAGATGGCGGTTTTGTTCTCAAGCCGCCTGTCGACGCGATCACTGAATTCAGAATTCTCACGCATAATGCCAATGCCGAATTCGGCGATACCCTGGGCTCCACGACTAACATCATCACCCGTTCGGGCACCAACAGCTACCACGGGGCATTGTGGGAGTTTCTCCGCAACGATGTCGCCGATGCCACCAACTACTTCGCCACGACGACCGAGCCTCTGAAGCAGAATCAGTTCGGAGCGACCATCGGCGGTCCCATCCGCAAAGATAAGACCTTCTTCTTCGGATTCTATGAGGGGTATCGCAACCGCCAGGGGAAGACTCAAGGCACGACGGTTCCCTCACTGCCCGAGCGGCAAGGGAACTTTGGCCAATTGTGCGATGCTTCGCAGGGTGAGACATTCGATAGCAACGGCCTCTGCAGTAATCCGGCTCATCAGCTTTTCAATATATTTGCGAACCAACCTATTCCTTACAACATCTTGCCGTACATCGATCCGCTCTCGCAGGGACTCTTACCTTTCTTTCCCGAACCTACCAGCGGCACCAACGTATTTTCGTCCACCCAGATTGTGCAGGACGACACCGACGAGTTCGGTGTTCGGTTGGATCATTATCTTTCCGCCAACGATACCTTGAATTTCCGCTACATGTTCAGCCAGGGCAACCGGGTCGATCCGCTCTCCACGTCAGGAGCGAGTGTGCCGGGATTTCCTGTCGGAGAGAATCAGCGCGCGCAGAACTTTGTGGCGCAGGAGACCCACACGTTTTCTCCCACCACGATCGGTGTTTTTCGCTTCTCGTATTTGCGAAATAAGTTCCTCTTTGATGAGCATCTGAACCACACGACTCCCGCGAGCCTCGGATTCCAATACTCACCCAGTCTGGACGCCGCCATCGGACCGCCCTTCATTCAAGTGAACGGCTATACCACAGTCGGCGATCCCATCACCGGACCGCGAAATACTTATGAAAATGCTTTTGACTATTCCGGATCGGTAAGCTGGGTTCGCGGGCGGCACGACTTTAAATTCGGTGGCGGCTACCAGCACTTGAACATCAACGTATTGCAGGGCATTGCCACAAACGGCTTCTTCGTCTTCGACCCAGGGTTTCCGATTGCGGGAGACGGTTTCGCCGCATTCCTCTTCGGCCAGCCGGTTTTCTTTCTGCAGGGCCGTGGAGATTTCTCGCGCGGCATCAGAGGCAACTCCCTCAATGGCTATGCGCAGGATACGTATAAAGCCACGCCCCGCCTCACTCTGAATTACGGTTTGCGTTACGAACTCCCATACCCCTATACCGAGATTCACAATCGGCAAACGCTTTGGATTCCGGGACGACAATCCAGGGTCATGCCCAATGCTCCGGCGGGACTGCTGTATCCGGGCGATGCCGGCGTTCCCGCTGGCCTGATTCCGACTTTCAAGAAAGGCTTCGCGCCGCGCTTCGGTGCCGCGTGGGATCCGACCGGAGGCGGGAAGTGGCTTGTGACTTCCTCGTATGGAATCTTCTACGAGCCGTACTACACTGGGCAGGGAGGACCGCTGCAATCGCCAATCAGCGCGCCGCCCTATCTGCAGACCGAGCAGATCAGCGTTCCCAACTTCTCCGATCCCTTCAACGGCAACCCTCCGCCGGCAAACTCATTCGCCACTCCCTTAACCAATCTGACCCTCGCTTCGAATCTGCCGCTTCCGTACTCGCAAGACTGGGACATGAACATCCAGCGCTCCTTCGGCGACAATCTCCTGCTTGAGATCGGCTATGTCGGGACCAAGGGCACCAAGCTGCCCCGCTTTATTGAAGCAAATCCTGCAATCTACGTGCCAGGCTTTGACAGCAGCGGCCAACCTTTGTCCACCTCTGGAAATGCGGATCAGCGACGGCTGTACTCGGGTTGCACCCTGAACGATCCCCCCAACAGTTGCATCTATTCCTCCACAGGATTAATCGCCGGCATCGCGAATTCGTCTTATAACGCTCTTCAGGCGAGCCTGCGCCAGCGTTTCAGCCACGGTATCTCTTTCCTGGCGTCCTACACGTTCTCGAAAACGATTGATGATGCTTCCTCTTTCAACATGACCGGCTCCGCTTCGAAACCGGTGGCCGGAGAAAACGATCTGGCGCAGGATCCCTTTAATCTCTCAGCCGAGCGTGGCCGCTCGCTGTTCGACTCCCGGCACCGCCTCGTTCTCAGCTATCAGTGGAGCCTCCCCTTCTGGCGACAGCCGCACGGCTGGCACCAGCAAGTGCTGGGAGGCTGGCAATTGAACGGAATCGTCACCATCATGAGCGGTACTCCATTCACGGTCTTCGATTCCAATGATGTTTCCGAACAGGGAGGCGCGCCCGAAATCACGGGTTTTTCGGCCAATCGTCCGAACCTGGTTGCCGGACAGAATCCGAATGCAGGGCTGCACAAACCCGGTGCGTGGCTCAATGCCGCAGCGTTTCAACGTAACATCGCGGATCCGAATTCGCCCGTGCAGCAATTTGGAGATACGGGCCGAAACATCGCGCAAGGGCCAGGCTATGCCGATTGGGATTTCTCAGCCTTCAAGAACATTCGCGTGACCGAGAGCAAGGAGTTCCAATTCCGCGCCGAGTTCTTCAATTTCCTGAACCACCCGAATTTCCGCTTGCCCGACAGCGACATCAGTTCGCCCACCTTTAACCAGATTCTTGCCGCCCAAGACCCGCGTCTGATCCAGTTGGCCCTGAAGTTTATGTTCTGAGAGGGAAAAGAACATGTGGCACGGCCGTCACCTCGCGCAGCCATGCAAATTTTTGCACAGCGGTCTACTCAAATCCCTTCCCGCCCAGCCCAATTCAAACTAAAATGAACGCGCCTGCGACGCGGGGATCCTATGTTCTTCGCGGCATTCCGCAGGTCGTCCCGGGAGGTTCTGTGCACGTCCTCGTTACCGCCGATTCGCTCTCCGGATCCTGGACTTATACCCGCGAGCTTGTGACCGGCCTCGTTACCCGCGGAGTGCGCGTCACGCTGGTCACGTTCGGCGAGATTCCACTGCCGGATCAAACCTCATGGATGGATCACCTCCATGGCCTCGACTACCGTCCTACTGCGTTCCATCTTGAATGGATGCAAGAGGCGGAGGAAGATCTGCCCGAGTCGTCTGCATTCTTGGCAGCCTTAGTGCGCGAAGTGCGCCCTGACGTTCTCCATCTCAACCAGTTCTGCTACGGGAACTTGGCAGTCGACGTTCCGCGGATCGTGATGGCGCACGGTGATCTGGTCACATGGACACAAGCCGTTCACAATCATATTCCGCGCTTTGAGCGCTCATTGACCTGGTACCGCCGTACGGTCCTCGCGGGACTCGCTGGGGCGGATGTGCTCGTCGCCCCTTCTGCGTGGATGCTCGATCGTATTTCCACTTGCTATGGGCACCCGCAGCGTGCAGAGGTCATCTACCCCGGACGCAATCCTATTTTCTTTAATCCTTATGTGAGCAAAGACGATTGCGTCTTAGCAGTTGGCCGCATGGTCGACGCGAGCAAGCAGGTCTATCTCCTCACGCAGCAACCGTACTCTGTTCCAGTCTGTATCGTCGGTGCTGAGCACACCGTGCCCGTGTCTCGCATTCCGATTCGTGCGGATGTGAAAGTTGCGACCGATCAAACATCGATTGCGATTCGCGGTCCGCAAACCGAAGCGCAATTGCGCGCCCTCTACAGTCGGGCCTCGATCTATGCGGCCACAGCCCGCTACGAACCTCTGGGCATGGCCGCTCTCGAAGCCGCATTCTCCCGATGCGCCATTGTCGCCAACGATATTCCGAGCTTTCGCGAGATTTGGGGAGATGCCGCTCTTTACTTCCGTACTAACGACGCCTCCAGTCTCGCGGAAAGCATTCAGATGCTCAACTCGGACCGCCCGATGCGCCGCGCCTACGCCGAGTTGGCTTACTCGCGCGCCCGCGAGCGCTTCACCACCAAGCGCATGATCGATGACTACCTGCGCCTTTACCGCAGCCTGAGTTCAGTGCGCGTCGAAGCGGCCTGAATTCGCGGTCCCTCGCATTCGCGGGCGCGGATCCTCCCCATTTCACACTAGCCCGAGACAACGAGTGTTCATTGATGATATCTTCTTAGCCTTACTAGAAACCCGTAAGGTTGGAGGATGCATACATGGCAACGGTAAAAATCACGGTCAAACCGAATGGCCCATTCCGGGTCGAGGCCCCTGAAGGCTCCATCGAACTGGTCGATGTAAACGGTGCCCCGTACGATCTCACTGGCAAGACGGCATTCTCGCTCTGCCGCTGCGGCGGATCGGTCAACAAGCCCTTCTGCGATGGAACGCACAGCCGCATTGGATTCCAGGCCGCCGAGTTAGCCGTAAAGAAAGCCGACAGCGGTTCGTAGTCGCACCTCACTAGCTTGTGTGGGGCGCGCGCCTGCCTGGCGCAGTGCTTTTAGGTGGCGCAGCGCTTTAACGCCTTAGGCCATTTGCAGCGCTTATTCGCGGAGGAGATGGTGCACGATTCACGGGACCGGGAACTGGGGATGCGGCGCAAGATCACGCGCCGGGATTTTCTCAACGGCGTTGCGGTGACGGCAGGCGCGGTCATGATGCCGTGGGACCTCGACGCCGCCGGGTTTGGCGAAGGCCAGGCCGCGGTTGGCCCTGAAACCTCTCCCAGCTATTATCCGCCCGCACTGACCGGCATGCGGGGCAGCCATCCCGGTTCGTTTGACGCGGCTCACGCCTTGCGCGATGGCACATTCTGGGATTCAGCCGGCAAACCCGAAGACACCGGCGAGACCTACGACCTTATCATTGTCGGCGGCGGCATCAGCGGCCTCGCCGCAGCTTACTTCTACCGCAAGGCAACCGGCGGGAAAGCACGGATCCTGATCCTCGAAAACCACGACGACTTCGGCGGACATGCCAAGCGCAACGAATTCCACGTCGGCAATACATTCCGCCTGGGTTTCGGTGGCACTTTTTCGATCGAAAGTCCTGCTCCCTACAGCGCGGTGGCCAAAAGCGTGGTTGCCGAGCTCGGCATCGATGTGTCTTCGTACCCGAACTACTTCAACAAGAGTCTCTATTCCTCGGCCGGCATGCACCCCAAAGTATTCTTCGACAAAGAAACCTGGGGCGTCGACAAACTCGTCATCAATCCGAGCCCGCGCGGCGGAGGCGAAAGCGAAGACGCAGCTGCTCCATCGTCCGAGCTGCTGAAACAATTTCTCGCTGAGGCGCCGATTGCCGACCAGGCGAAGCACGACCTTGTGCGTCTGTATCAGGAGCCGAAAGATTATTTCCCTGGCCTGACCTCCGACCAGAAGAAGGCCAAACTCGCGCGCATGAGTTATGGCAGCTTTCTGAAAGATGTCGCTGGCGTCCATCAGGACATTATCAAGTTCTACCAGACGCTGCCGCATGGCCTATTTGGTGTGGGCATCGACGCGGTCGCCGCCCAGGACGCGTGGGGATTCGACTTGCCCGGTTTCGATGGGTTGAATCTGGATCCGTCGCCCGGCAAGGGCATGAACCGCGACGCCATCCCCAACGAAGAAGCCGAGAAGTATTTCTTCCACTTTCCCGACGGCAACGCGACCATCGCACGCCTGCTGGTTCGCAAACTGATTCCCGATGCGATCCCCGGGAATTCTTCGTCGGACGTCATTCTGGCTAAGGCGAATTATGCGAAGCTCGATGATTCCAGTTCATCGGTCCGTATCCGGCTGAACAGCACGGCCGTCCGCGTGAAGCACTTAGGAGATGCCGCCAGCGCCAAGGAAGTGGAAGTCAGCTACGCTCGCGGCGGAAAGGTCTATACCGCGAAGGCAAAGAGCTCAATTCTCGCTTGTTGGCATGTGGTGATCCCCTACATCTGCGGGGAACTGCCCGATAAGCAAAAAGAGGCGCTCGCCTCAGCACAGAAAGTTCCGCTTCTCTATACGAACGTTGCCTTGCGCAACTGGACGTCGTGTCAGAAGCTGGGAGTGAATTCTGTCTATGCTCCGGGGATGTACCACACTGGCGTGAATCTCGATTTGCCCGTAAGCATTGGTGGATACGAGTGCGCTCGCAAGCCGGATGAGCCGATCGTCGTCCATATGATGAAGGCGGCGTGCCACCCGGGACTCCCGGCGCGCCAGCAACACATGTACGGCCGCATGGAACTCTACACCACGACGTTCGAGACCATGGAGCGCAAGATTCGCGATCAGTTGGCCCGCACGCTCGGTCCCGGAGGCTTCGATCCCGCTCGCGACATTGACGCCATCACAGTGAACCGCTGGCCGCACGGCTACGCCTACGAATACAACTCGCTCTTCGATTCATTCTGGCTCGAAGGCGGCGAGACCCCCTGCGAAGTCGCACGCAAGCCCCACGGACGGATCGCCATCGCCAACTCCGACGCCGGTGCCTACGCCTATACAGATGAAGCCATCAACCAGGCATGGCGAGCCGTCGGCGAAATCACGAAGGACTAACCTGGGAAGCCGGGTTTATGTGGAAAGGTTTATGTGGGGACAGCCGCCCCGGCTGTCCGCCGAGCGCAGCTCGGCCGTTGTTCTTGAATGTCAATCCGTGTTCTGGCCGTTGAGTTGCGCCGCCTTATTCCGCGCATCCTGCGCTTGCTGCTGCATGCCCTTGGCCTGATACGCATCCGCCAGAGCTTCCTCTAATCCAGCATCATCGCCGGACCGCTCCCGCTCCTTCAGGTAGGAAGCAATGGCCTCGTCATACTTTTTCAACTCGACCTGGGACTCACCCATCCGGTAGTAGACATCCCGAACCTGCGGATCAAGATGCAGCGCAGTCTGATACTCGTCGATCGCCGCCTCATGATTGTTCTGATCCGCCAGCGCCATTCCCAACCCGACATGTGCGTTGGCGTTGTTGGGCTCCTGTGCCACCAACTTGGCAAATTCCTCCTGTGCCTCTTTCGGTTGACCCTGCGTCAGGTAGACCGCGCCGAGGTCCGTGCGCGCTCTCGCATTCTGTGGTTGTAGTTCAAGCACGCGCTTCAGCTCGTTCTCGCCATCGAGAAATTGTCCCTTGGATAAGTAAGCGCGCGCGAGAGCGTAATGCGCCGAAGGATCCTGCGGGTTCTGTTGCACCTTCTTTTGAAACTCGCCGATCATCCGGTCGAGGTTCCGTTGCGCGTCCATCGCGCCGAAGCGCACCCCCGCTCCGCGCCAGCGATATACGCCTACGGCACTTCCTGCCAACAGGACAACCACGAAGAGCAGAATACCAATGCGCGCCACGGGCTTGTCACGTTCCGGCGCGGCAAGCGCGATCAGCGCCCCGAGAATCAATCCGCTGACCAGTCCACCGACGTGGCAGGCATTGTCGATTCCGGGGACCACCTTCCCAAGAAAGAGGCTGAATCCGGCGAAGAATAGGAGGCTGCTCAGCGTTCCCTTGATGGAAATGCCCGCCAGCGAAAACTCGCCCAAATAGAACGAAGCGATCAGCGCCCCTGTCAGTCCAAAGATCGCTCCCGAAGCGCCAACGCTGAGCACGTTGGGGTTCCACGCCACGCTCGCCAGACCTCCAGCGACTCCCGTGATCAGGTAAATAGCGGCATAGGTAAATCGTCCGTACAGAGACTCGCAAAGTGCGCCGATGTTCCACAGGCACCACATGTTCATGGCGATATGGAAGAAGCCGCCATGCAGAAACATGTAGGTGAGTAAGCGCCACCACTGGCCCGACAAGGTATAAGGGCCGAAGTTGGCGCCGAAGTGCACCATCACTTGCCCACTGAAGTCCATCGACGGGCCACTCGCAGCCACCATCGCGACAAAGACCATCACATTGGCGCCGAAAATCACCTTCGTGAGAGAAACGCCAGATTCCCGCTGGACCCATGGAGCAGCCATCACTGGCTGAATCGCGTCGTCACCCTCTTCGCCGCGTTGTGCCGCCTCATGCCGCACACACCACTGGCAGATCTTCTTCCCCAACGTCAGCGCCGGCAGCTGCCGCCCGCATCGAATACAGTTCGCCATGTCTTACAAAAGAGTATCAAACACGTAGCGCCGGACGCATTCGTCCGGGGCCGCTCGCATCGCAGTGCCTCAGCAAGGTCCCATCGGATCGTGGAAGAGAGACGCGGGGGTAGGATTCGGCAAACGGTGGAAGAGCGGCGTGTGGGCGGGCGGCGAAATGGTGGAAGAGCGGCGCTTCAGCGCCGCGTAAGGGTAACCGAATCGATCGGGCTTTAGCCCTGAGGGCCGACACCTCAATGAATCGTCTTGGTCTTCCGCGACATGTAATCCATCAGCAGATACTGCCCCAGCGTGTAGGGCGTCGTGAAATACGCCTTCCCGCGGCACATCTCGGTGACTTTTTGCACGAACTGCACCAACCCATAATCCGACGCCAGCATGAACGTGTTGATCAGCACGCCCGCCCGCTTGCATTTCGAAACTTCTTCCAGCGTCTGGCTCACCACCAGGGGATCGAGCCCAAACGCATTCTTATAAATGCGCCCATCCTCGAGCGTCAGCGCCGAAGGCTTGCCGTCGGTGATCATTACGATCTGCTTCATGTCTTTGCGCTGCCGCTGCAGAATCCTCTGCGCCAGCCTCAGTCCCTCGCGCGTGTTGGTGTAGTAGGGCCCAACCTTCACCCGCGCCAGTTGCGATAACGGAATTTCCTCCGCCGAATCGTGGAACAGCACCAGCGAAAGCGAGTCCCCCGGATACTGCGTGCGGATCAAATGCGACAGCGCCATCGCCACTTTCTTGGCCGGAGTGAAGCGATCTTCGCCATACAGAATCATGGAATGCGAACAGTCGAGCATCAGCACCGTTGCGCACGACGACTGGTACTCACACTGATGCACTTGCAAATCCGAGTATTCAATGTTAAGCGGCAGCGTCAGCCCTTCGCGCTGGATCGCACTCGACAACGTTGCCGTGATGTCGAGATTGAGCGTATCTCCAAATTCGTAAGTCTTCGCCGACCCGCTGGTTTCGATGCCGGTCGCGAGATCGCGCGTGTCATGGCGTCCAAAGCTTGATTTGCCTAGCGATCCAAGCAGATTGCGCAGTGACTTGAATCCGAGAAAGTCGAGACTCTTGTCAGTGATTTCGAACTTCGCCTGCTGCGCCTCGCCCGTCTGCCCCCCAACGCTCGACTGCCGCGCCGGATCATGCGGCTCATCAATGGAAATATAGTCTTCCTGCTGCATCCGCTCGATCAGTTTCTCGACCAACTCGTCGAGTTGCCCGTCGGCGACCATCTGCTCGATTTGCTCCCGCAGGTTCTCGTCGAACATCTCGCCATTCATCAAAGCCTGCTCGATGGCCCGCTTGAGTTCGTCGAGAGTCTGCTCGCCCTCGGGCAACTCGTACCACATGGACTCCTGAAACCCGCTCTGTAGCAGGTAATCTGAAAGCGCGCCGAGCAGGTCCTCCATGCTCATCTCGCCCGCGGGGTCAGGCACGTATTTGGAGTAGCGAATGCGCTTCATAAAACGGTCGTTGGTCGTTGGTCGTCGGCCGTTGGCGAAGCCCTTTGGCTAACGACCAACGACCAGCGACTAACGACCGCTAGTTAAACTGTCTTCTCTGCCGGTACGGCCTCTCCTCCGGCTCAAAACCTTTTTCTCGCACAGGCTCGGACCTCTTCTCTCCCGCCTTGAAGACTCGTTCTTCGCTGCGTCCGATGCGCTTGTGCGCATGCAGACCCTCGAGGATGAACTCGGCGGCCGATACCTGCTGCTCCGGGCTGTCTTTCTGCGTAACACTCAGCGGCCCAAGCTTGTCGACCAGGCCCTGGATCCCCTTCAGTTTCTCCAGCGCGTCCTCGGCCGCGACCGAATCCGACAGCTGAATCTCGCCCCCCAGATCGAACCACTGCACAATCTGCTGCACGTTGGCGCCGGTGTAGTACTCGTCGTAGGTCTTGGCGATCGCAGAGCGAATCAACTCGCGCCCCACATGGTCAGCGCCCTTCATCTCGCCTTCGTATTCCAGTTCCAATTTGCCGGTAATGGCCGGCAGCGCCGCATACACGTCGCTGATGCGCGGGACGACAACTTTTTCGTCGTTGCGAATCGCCCGCCGCTCCGCGTTCGAAACCACATTTTCCATCGCCGATATCGGAAGCCGCTGGCTCACGCCCGAGCGCTTGTCGATCTTCTTGTCTTCGCGGGCAGCGAAGGCCACGCGCTCAATCACCTCTTGCACATAGTTCGGAAGGTGCATCGGATGCCCGTTGCGCCGCGTCCAGGCCTCCTGCGCCGTGATCGCGATTCCTTCCTCAACGGTCGCCGGATAGTGGGTCCGGATCTCCGAGCCAATGCGGTCCTTCAGAGGCGTGATGATCTTGCCACGCGCCGTATAGTCTTCCGGATTCGCGCTGAACACCAGCGCAACATCGAGCGGCAGGCGAATGGGGTACCCCTTAATCTGCACGTCGCCTTCCTGCATGATGTTGAACAATCCGACCTGAATCTTTCCCGCAAGATCGGGCAGTTCGTTGATCGCGAAGATGCCGCGATTAGCACGGGGTAGCAAGCCGTAGTGCACCGTCAATTCGCTCGACAGCTCGTGTCCGCCGCGCGCCGCTTTGATGGGATCGATGTCGCCAATCAGATCCGCAATCGTCACGTCGGGCGTAGCGAGTTTCTCCACATAGCGGTCATCGGGCGAAAGATAAGCAATCGGCGAGTCGTCCCCAAGCCGCGCCACCTCCTCGCGGCACCTCCGGCAGATTGGAGCGTAGGGATTGTCGTGAACTTCGCATCCCGCGAGATACGGCATGTGAGGATCGAGCAGGCTCGTCAACGCACGCAGGATGCGGCTCTTCGCCTGGCCGCGCAACCCAAGCAGAATGAAATTGTGCCGCGAGAGAATCGCGTTGACGATCTGCGGGACGACCGTGTCTTCATAGCCCACGATCCCCGGGAACACCGGCGCGTCGCCGCTCTTGCGCAGTCGGGCCGACAGGTTCTCCCGTAGCTCATCTTTAACGTGGCGCGTGCGCAAACGCTCTTCGGAGAAAATACTGCGGCGCAGTTCACCCTGCGTTCGCGGAAGACTACTCATGAAAGGATCCCCCCCACAACCAAACTTTCCCCGATTATACGCGCCGCCGCCGGAGAGCGTTTACTGCCGTAGTGCGCGCCTGAGGCCGCAACCCGAACGCCCAAGACCTAATACTGATACCCAAACTCAAAGCCCTACCGCGCATGCCCGTTGCCCCCGGCCTTCTGTCGCGCCCGCGCCGAACGCTGCAGATTCGGCAAGATGCCTTCCAGATACGCTGCCACCGCCTGAATGCGTTCGCTCTCCGACCGCATCCCCAGCAGCTTCTGCTTGAAGTCGAGATCCAACGGCAGCGATCCCGCAAGATAAAACGACAGCGCATTCTGATCGGCCGCCGAAAGATCCTGCACCGCGCCCGCCAACGAGAGAATCTGTAGATGCACTTGGATGGCCCGTGCCTTGTCCTCCTCTGAAGTCGCGGCCGGCTCGTCCGGTACCATCAATACCTCAGCACGCAAGAACGATCGCTCCTGGTTCAGTTCGAGTACCTCGAAGCGTTTCCGGCCCTCAGCGACCAGATCCATGCGCCCGTCGGGATATTCCTTCGTGACAGTCACGATCTCCGCAGTACACCCAATTTCCGCAACGCCTTCTTCCAATGCGCGCACCACGCCGAAGGGCGTGTTATTTGCCAGACACTCTCCAATCATTTCTTTGTATCGTGGCTCGAAAATATGCAACGGCAGGGGAGTGCCGGGGAGCAGTACAACGTCCAGCGGAAACAAAGGAAGGAGTGCCACGAAGTCTCCAGTATCGAGGCGCGCGCAGACTGAACGGGCTTCCCGATTGTACGACATAGCCATCGTGCACTCGCGGATCGAAACAAGATTGTTTCACCGCGTCCTTCGCGGACCTTCGTGTCCTTTGTGGTTAAGGGGTCTTCAGTTCCAGGCTCGTATCTTGACTTGCCACGCCGTGGAGCATACAACCCGAGCATGGAACTTGTCGGGAAGGTAGTCGTCGTCACCGGTGCCTCGATGGGCATCGGCGAAGCAATCTCCAAGCTGTTTGCGGAGCAAGGAGCCAACGTCGTTCTGCTCTCGCGCGATTCTGCCCGCGCGGAAGCGGCTCGCGCCAGGATCGGCTTTCCCGACCGCACCGCCGCACTGTCCTGCGACGTCCGCCACTCCGAAGAAATCGACCGTGTTCTCGCCCTGACCTTGCATCACTTCAAGCGAATCGACATCTGGATCAATAACGCCGGGCACGGCCTGCTCGATTCCGTTGCGCAAACCGACATGCAGGCCTGCCATGAGATGTTCGAAACCAACTTTTTCGGCGCCATGTCGGCCATGCAGGCTGTGATTCCAGTGATGCGCCAGCAGGGCGGCGGCTCGATCATCAACATCTCCAGTGTTGCGGGGCACATTCCGATGCCGTTTCACGCTTCTTACAGCGCGACCAAATTCGCGCTCAATGCCATCGGCAAGGCCGCAGGAGTCGAGTTAAAGAACGATGGCATTCACGTGCTCACAGTCTGTCCGGGCTACGTGCGTACCGCGTTCGGCGAGAATGCAATTCGGGGAAACGAACAGAAGAAAGTTCGACCGGGTTCAGTGCGCGGCATCACCGCGGAGCGCGTCGCCCGCGCTACGCTCAACGGATACCTGAAGGAGAAAAGGGAAGTGATTGTTCCGTGGACGATGCACGTGCCTGTAAAGCTCTATCAACTCTTCCCGGCCTTGGTGGAGCGAGCAATGGGCAGAATGGCGAAATAAGAAGGTTTCAAAGTCTCAAGGTTTCAAAAGTTTCAAAGGCATAAAAACCATGTGTTCAGAATTCCTTGAAACCTTGATCTATCCCAGCTCCGCCAGCATGGCTTCCATTTCCGATTGCGCGTGCATGTTGCCGGTACGCCGCGCCGAAGCGATGCCATCCTGCAGCATCTTTTTGGCTTCTTCGATGCGCTCGGCTCGCACCAGCGTTTGTGCCGCCATGAAATATCCGGCGGTGTATTCAGGATGGCTCTCCAGCAGAATGGAGAACTCCGCCAGAGCGCGGTCAAAATCGCCTTGCTTGGAATATTCCATGGCGAGTCCGTAACGCGCGAACGCGTCTTTGGGATTCTCCGTCAGGATTTCGTTCAGCGCGGCGATGCGATCCATATTGTAAGAAGAGTCCAACAGCTCCCGCCCACGAGATTACTACACCCGCCGCACTCAGACGAAGGTAGCTCGGCAGAAAACTGGCCAGACCTCGGGCAACTGATTACAATTGCCAGTTCCAACCATTTCCAAATCAGAGAAAACCGAAGTGGCCTGTCCATACTTCATGCCGATGACAAGACTGGAGAACGGTACCTGGCCGCATCCCGCCAGGCTTCCGCTCGGCGCGGGATGGTGCGGGCATTGTACCGCTCCTGGCCACGAAGGCGAAGTTCCGCCCCAAGACATTCTGGAGGCTTTCTGCAATCTGGGATATGCCAGCAGCTGTAGTTGGTCGCCGCTGGCGAGCGTTTGGGATGCGGTACGATTCGCCGTTTCCGCTCGTCGAAACCCGGCCACACCCGATCAGCAATCTGCCACCCCAGCCCCTGCCCGGGTCATTCTTCTGCATTTCGTCTGCGAACGGAATCATCGGCCCGTTGAGCATGGCGATTTGGAATTCGACCTATCGCGTGCGACCTGGCTGGTCCGCCACAAAGATCCGCGTATCCAGAAGATGGCCGAATGTTTCCTGGAGTCGTACCTGAAGAAGAAAGCTTGAGCAACCCCTGCCGCACCTGAAAGGAAGACACGCATGACGCATGACCCTCTGGCGCCACGCCCCGTCCGCGATTCGCAATCCGAGATGGCTGAAATCGTCCTCCCCAACGACGCCAACCCTCTGGCCGCCCTGCTCGGCGGTCGCCTCATGCACTGGATCGATCTGGCCGGCGCCATGGCCGCGCACCGTCACTCCCGCAACTACGTGGTCACCGCCTCTGTAGATCACATCGACTTCCTAGTCCCCGTGCGCGTGGGAGATCTCGTCATTCTGCGCTCTTCGGTCAACCGCGTCTTCCATACGTCTATGGAAGTCGGCGTGAAAGTCTTCGTCGAGAACTACATCGCAGACACCGCCCAGCATGTGGGCTCCGCTTACCTGACCTTTGTCGCCATCGACCCTGCGGGACAGCACCTGAAAGTCGCTCCGGTGATTCCCGAGACTGATGAGCAACAGCGCCGCTACGATGACGCCGGACGGCGCCGCGAAATAAGGCGTTCCGAATTGGAACGGAGGCGCAAAACGCGCTAATTTCCATAGACTGTTGTGATTTGCATCACATCAACCGCACCGGCAGACGATTTAGCCTATCGGGGCGTCGAGGTTCTTCATGGATAGTGCCCTTTTAGTTCATCGCCTTCACTTTGCCTTCACCGTCACCTTCCATTACCTGTTCCCCCAACTCACTATGGGGCTGGCCCCGCTCATCGTCGTGCTCAAGACGTTGGGCCTGCGCCGCAACGACGAGACCTATCACCAGGCCGCAAGATTCTGGGCCCGCATCTTCGGCATCAACTTTGTGATGGGCGTGGTAACCGGAATCCCCATGGAATTTCAGTTCGGCACCAACTGGTCCCACTTCTCGCGCTTTGCCGGGGGCGTAATCGGCCAGACTCTGGGCATGGAAGGCATGTTCGCCTTCTTCCTGGAGTCCGCCTTCCTCGGCCTGTTCCTGTACGGGGAGAAGCGCCTCAGCCCACGGGCTCACTGGTGGTCGGCGGTCGCCGTGTTTCTGGGATCGTGGCTCTCCGGATTCTTCATCATCGCTACTGACGCCTGGATGCAGCATCCCGTGGGCTATGCGAAGGCTGCCGATGGATCCGTGCAGCTCTCGAGCTTCTGGGCGCTCGTCCTGAATCCGTGGGCATGGTGGCAATACGCCCACAATATGTCGGGCGCTGTGATTACCGGCGCCTTCGTCATGACCTCGGTGGGCGCGTTCTACCTACTGTGGGGCAAGTTTGAAGAGTACGGCCGCATCTTTGTGCGCGTCGGAGTGGTCGCCGGGCTGATCTTCAGCGTCCTACAGCTGTTTCCCACTGGAGACGGTCAGGGCCGCATGATTGCCGAGAATCAACCGGTGACACTGGCCGCGATGGAAGCCCTGTTCGAGACGCAGCCGGGTGCTCCGCTTGTGCTCATTGGCCAACCTAACGTCGAGCAACATAAGATCGACAATCCACTGGTAATCCCCAACGCGCTCAGCTTTCTCACCTATCGCGCGTGGAAAGCCGAAGTAAAAGGCCTCAACGCCTTCCCTGAAGATCAATGGCCGTCGAACCTGGCGCTGCTCTACTTCAGCTATCACATCATGGTCGGGCTCGGGACGATCTTCATTGCGATCGCGGTCGTGGCGGCGTTCCTGCTGTGGCGCGGCAAGCTGTTCTCGAGCCACTGGATGCTCTGGATCCTGCTGCTGTCCCTTCCGTTCCCCTACATCGCGAACACGGCCGGATGGATCACGGCAGAGATCGGACGTCAACCTTGGCTGGTCTACTCCCTGATGCGCACCGCAGACGGTTATTCGAAAACGGTCTCGGCAGGCAACGGCATGTTCACCCTGCTGGGATTCATGGGAATGTACACAGTACTCGGCATTCTGTTCCTGTTCCTGGTCCGCCGCGAAATCGAACAAGGCCCAGAAGCGGAAACAGGATTGGCGCACTAGAGGTAGCGCGGCCGTGCGTGCATCACCAAACGCGGTGCATCACGGATACGTGCATGGCGGACGTTTGGGACCGGCGGGTTGACCGAGGCGTGCATGACGACGCGCGTGACGGACGCGTGCTACCGAGCGCTCCGTGTGTACTCCGGATATCCAGGGTCCATACGTGCGTGGCTATTGGACGTGTACGTTTGCGTGTTTTTGCGGCACACGCACGACCGATGCGAGCATGACCGACGAGTGATCGAGCGCTGACCGGCGCGCATGATCGACGCGTACATGACCGATATTTGTGACCCGTGCGCATGATCGACGCGTGCTTGACCGACGCGAGCGTCACCGTGGAAGAGCGGCCCTTCAGGGCCGCGTGAGAATTGGCACGATGCGGGGCTTTAGCCCCTGAGGGACGAGGATAAGATGGCAACCCTTTGGTTCATGATCGTCGCAGTAATGGTGGCAGCGTACGTGGTGCTCGATGGCTTCGACCTCGGTGCTGGCGTCATCTACCTAGGCGCAGCCCGCACGCCCGACGAGCGCCGCAGCATCATGCGCGCCATCGGCCCCGTCTGGGATGGCAACGAAGTCTGGCTGCTCGCCGCGGGCGGCACGCTCTACTTCGCCTTCCCACTGCTCTATGCCTCCAGCTTCAGCGGCTTCTACCTGCCGCTCATGATTGTGCTCTGGCTGCTGATGCTGCGCGGCATCGGCATCGAACTCCGCGCACACATGAAGAACCCCGTGTGGCTGGGATTCTTCGACACCATCTTCGGCGGCTCCAGCCTGCTGCTGACGATCTTCTTCGGCGCTGCCTTGGGAAATGTGGTCCGCGGCGTCCCTCTCGGCCCCGACGAGTATTTCTTCGAGCCGCTCTGGACTAACTTCCGTGTGAACTCTGGAATTGCCGGTGCGAACAACGGCATCCTCGACTGGTACACGGTTCTTACCGGAGTGATCGCGCTGGTCACGCTGACCATGCATGGGTCTTTGTACGTCACCGTGAAAACCGAAGGCGACGTGAACCGCCGTGCCCGAACCGTGGCCCTGTGGGCATGGCCAGTGCAACTGCTTCTCACCGTCGTCGGATTAGTGGCAACCGTCTCTATTCGTCCCGGAGTGCTCGATAACTACAAGCACCATGCGATCGGATTCCTGATCCCGGTGCTCGTTTTCGGCAGCCTCGCCGTCATGATGCACGGCATCCTCAAGCACGCCGAGAAGATGGCCTTCGTCGCCTCGGCCTTATACATCGTGGGTATGCTTGTCGGCGCGGCCTTCGGGCTCTATCCCGTGGTACTGCCGGCTAGTACCGATCCCGCTCTGAACCTCACCATCTACAACACCGCCGCGGGCCAGCACGGCCTGACCGTTGGACTCACCTGGTGGATCCTCGGCATGATCCTCGCACTCGGCTACTTCACCCTGCTTTTCCGCATGTTCAAAGGCAAAGTAAAGCTCGAAGGCGAAGGATACTGAGGCCCTTGATGCATGCGCCACCGTGGAAGAGCGGCCCTTCGAGGGCCGCGTAAGCATGCGCACTTAGTTGGGCTTCAGCCCCTGTGGTTCGCTTGTCGCGCTTAGAGTCCCTCAGGGCAATCTGGCCGTGCATGCCGAGGTTTTCGGCGGCCTGGCGCAGCCGCTTCTCTCTTGTCCCCAGAAGAGTGGGAGGGCACGGCTTGGCAGGTATAATCGAAGAGGGTTCTGCCTCACCTTCGCAATTCATACTTGGAGTGTGATCCTTTGAACGCACATATGCCGCATCAGCATGGACAAGGACCGGCGCCGCAGGGCCCGCAGCCGCTGCCGGGCGTCGACGCCATCATCGCCGTCGGTTCGGGAAAGGGCGGCGTGGGCAAGACCACGCTGTCGGTGAACCTGGCCGTCGCTCTCGTCAAGATGGGCCACAAAGTAGGCCTGCTCGACGCCGATGTCTATGGCCCCAACGTCCCGCTGATGCTGGGCGTCAACGACCAGCCGCGTATGGTCGGCGAGAACCGCATTGAGCCGATCCAGGCCTTTGGGCTGAAAGTCATTTCCGTCGGGTTCCTTAATCCCGGCGACAAGCCCATCATCTGGCGCGGCCCCATGTTGCACCAGATCGTGCGCCAGTTCCTGGGCCTGGTCGAGTGGGGACAACTGGACTACCTCATCGTCGATCTGCCGCCGGGTACCGGCGACATCGCGCTCTCGCTAGTGCAAACCGTCCCGCTTACGGGCGCCGTGGTTGTTTCGACTCCATCCGACGTTTCTCTGCAAGATGCGCGCAAAGCCATCGAAATGTTCCGCCAGATGAAGGTGGACGTCGTCGGCGTGGTCGAGAACATGAGCTACTTCACCTGCCCTCATTGCCAGCACGAAGTGGACATCTTTTCGCGCGGCGGCGCCGAGAAGATGGCGGCGCAGTTTGGAGTCTCGTTCCTGGGGAACATCGCGCTGGACCCGGAAGTGCGCAAATCCGGCGACGGTGGCACTCCGGTCGTACTCGAAGGAGAGAACTCTCCGCACGCCAAGTCAATCTACGCCTTCGCACAAAACGTAGTAACGCGCGCCGCGGAGATCAAGGCAAGCGCCCCGGCCAGCGTAATTCACATCCAATAGTTGGTAAGGGCCCCACAATCTTGTCATCCTGAGTGGCGCTTTTTGCCGCGAAGGACCTATGCAACTTGCCGCCGAGTGCACAGATCCTGCGCCGCCAAAACCGCTGCTCAGGATGGCAAAGGTGAGCGTTTGAAGCGCCCCAGCTGCCACGTTGCGTCTGCCTCGCCGTCCTTCAAAATCAACTCTGCCACCATCTCCCCGACCGCGGGCCCGTGCTTGAACCCGTGCCCCGAGCCGCCACCCACAATCCACACGTTACCTGCCGCCGGATGCCGGTCGATAATGAAATGACTGTCCGGAGTCTGCTCATACTGGCAGACGCGTGTTTCGATCAGCGGCGCGTTTTTCAAGGCAGGGAAGCGGAAGCCGATATATTCGCGGATGTCCCTCAGAGTCTCCGGGCTAACCACGCGCTCGCCGTCTGTGGGATCGAACACCGGCCCACGTGTGTCGTCCGCAATCTTGAACCCTCGCCGATCGCTGCCCGGGATTCCGTAACGAAAGCGTCCGCGATGATCGGCCCAGACCGGCAGATGCGCGTCGTTGAACCGATCATCCCCCGCCGGTGTGCCAAAGAAAAAGATGTCCTGCTTGGTAGCCTGCACCAGATCGCCGACGGCCTGAGGAAACAGCTTCCCAAGCCACGGCCCGCAGGCAAAGACGTAGCCGTCAGCCTTGAGCCGCGATCCATCGGACAGCGCGAGATTTAGCAAAGGCCCGCATTCCACGCCATCAGCCAGCGCCGCGGCCTGCCGATTCGTTCCACCCGCCGCAACGACCGCCTCGACGACCGCCTGGCAACTCGCCCGCGCATCCAGAAATCCGTACT
Organism: uncultured Acidobacteriaceae bacterium; assembly: GCA_963706645.1. Lineage (GTDB taxonomy): Bacteria > Acidobacteriota > Terriglobia > Terriglobales > Acidobacteriaceae > Sulfotelmatobacter. Next base: position 51,491 of record CAVPNR010000049.1, on the reverse strand, counting down.
CCGGCTCGAAGATCCCCCACTCGATCCCTTCGAAGTTGATTTGCGGCCAGCGCTTCCGCATCTGCGCGGATGACAATTCCTGAAACTTGATCTTCGCCGCCCGCAGCGCCTTCACCGAACCGCTCTCGAACGCGTCGTCACTCCCGGAAGCCATCCACAGCACGCCGGTGCGATGCAGAAACTGTCGTTTCCACCCCCGCTCGTACTTCGCCCAGAGCTTCAGAGCGCGGGCCGCCATCTCGGTGTAAGGTTGATCGGGCCCGTAAGTCCCGCGCATCACGCGCGTCTCCCCGCCCGAAGACGCCCGCGAATTCCCCGGCCCCCATGCGTCCAGCAGCGTAACTCGCGCCCCCCGCTCCAGAAGATGCAAGGCGGTCCACCCGCCGAACGCCCCTGCGCCGATAACTGCAATGTGAGGTTTGGAGTTCATGGGAACAGGTAGAGCATACCAGTACCCCGGATTTAATCCTCCATGCGTAAGCTTTCCAGGTTCCAGCGCCGACGAGGCCGATTACGAGCGCTATACCCTTATCAACAACCGTTGTGCGAAACTGCCCGCTATGTACGACGAGCCGCTGCAAGAGATCGAGCGCGGGGAGCATCGAGTGCCCCGATGGATAAGCCTGCTTTGGTTCGCATTTGTTATCAGCCTGGCATTGATGTCGGTCGTTGTGGCTGTTCGGTTGAACTGTAATCTTGTGCGAACTGTTGGTTTCCTCGTAGCCAGCTCTATACCCATTTTCGCGCTGTCGGCAGTTGCGTATTTTGCGCTGTACGGCCTAAGCGTACTGCTAGAGGGACTCGACTATCACAAGACACACTGCGACGACAGCAGGCATTGGGGAGGAATGGCGGACTTCATGCGATGACGGACACCCCCCACTTTGGTCCAAAACCCAACCTTCTGCATCTAAAATAGTTAGGTAGAATGATTCCGAAGCAGTTTCTTCCCCCGGCTGCTGCCGTTAGGACTGAGACAACAGACAAGGCTGTCTAGCGCTGTTAACTATGCCCGCTGACCCAAATATCGGGAATCGCGAACGCGAAATCCTGACCGCCATCGTGGAGACGTTCATCTCTACCGGCGAGCCCGTCGGATCGCGCACTCTCGCGCGCTCCAACCGCGAAGGGCTGAGCCCTGCCTCGATTCGCAACGTGATGGCCGACCTCTCCGACGCAGGATTCCTCGAGCAGCCGCATGCCTCCGCCGGGCGCGTGCCCACCACCGAGGCTTACCGCTATTACGTCGAGCAGATCTCCGGCACCGCCCGCCTGGCTCCGCAGGAAGAGACCATGATCTCCGACTCGCTCGCCGGGATCACCGACGTGCAGGAGTTCATGGAGCGTACCTCGCACGTGCTCTCGCTGATCTCGCGCAACGTCGGCGTGACGGTGGCCACGAGCGGTCCGAAGAATGCGCTGGAGCACGTCTATTTCTCCCGTCTCGGCGATCAGAAAGTCTTGGCCGTGCTCGTCACGCGTTCGGGCCTGGTGCGCGACCGCGTGCTACGCCTCGATCTGTCGCAGTCGGAACTCGACTTGGCCGCGCGCTATATCAACGAAAATTTCCGCGGCTGGACCATGGAATCGATGCGCGCCGAACTCTCTCGCCGCCTCGAGCAGGAGCGTGGCGAATACGATCGCCTGATGAATTCGATCGAGCAACTCTACAAGCAAGGCGCGCTCGCTGCCGAGCAAGGCTCGCAAGTCGTCTTCGTCGATGGCACATCGAACCTGGTTACTGGCGATCAGGACCGGCAGCGCCTGCAGGAGATGCTCAAGACGCTGGAAGAAAAAGAAAAAGTCGTACAACTCTTGGGTGCGTATCTCGATGTGAAGCAAGAGGCCGTCCGCGTCGTCATCGGACTGGACCAGGCCCTGCCGTCGATGCAGAATTTCGTCCTGATCGGCGCCCCCGCTCACGCTGGCAACGAAGTTATGGGATCGCTGGCCGTGATCGGCCCCACGCGCATGGACTACCAGCACACCATCACTGCGGTTTCGTACATCGCGCGCCTGTTCGACAAGATCTTGAATGAATCGGAGTAGAGCAACGCTGTTATGAAGAAAGCAAACGGAAAATCGGAAAGAGAAATGGCAGGACTGGATCTGGAACACGAACTTCCTCCCGCGGACGGCGACGAGAACTCCCCGTCGGCTGTTCCCAGCGGAGCTGTGGTCAGCGACGCCGCAGGCGGAGCAGAACTGGAAAAGCTGAAGGCCGAGCGCGACTCCTTACTCGACCGCCTGGCGCGCGCGCAGGCTGAATTCGAAAACGCCCGCCGCCGTGCCGCCAAAGAGCAGCAGGACTTCCGCGACTATGCTGCGGCCGATGCCATTAAGCCCCTCCTGCCGGTCCTTGACAGCTTCGAGCGCGCCCTGCAGGTCAAGTCGGACCCTGCGGACTTCCGCAACGGCGTCGAACTCATCTACAAGCAATTGCAGGATGCGCTCGCCAAGATTGGTGTCAGAGCCATTCCCGCCAAGGGTGAGCAGTTCGACCCGCATGTGCACGAAGCCATCGAAATGGTGGAAACCTCCGACGCCGCCGACCACGAAGTGATCGAGGAGTTGCAGCGTGGATACAAAATCAAAGACCGCCTCCTGCGCCCCGCGATGGTCAAAGTCGCCAAGAATCCCTGAAATCAGCTGTTGTGTGGGTTGTGTTTGGGTGGCGCAGCGCCGGCAGCGCTGCGATTGCTTGAAACTCAGTGGAAGCCGGTTTTAGCCATCGACGGTACCTAGACTCTTCATTAGCGAAAGGTTTTATTCTGACGACGAACGCAAAACGCGACTACTACGAAGTGCTGGGCGTGACCCGCACCGTCACCGAGATCGAACTCAAGAGCGCCTATCGCAAGCTCGCGCTGCAGTACCATCCCGACCGCAATCCCAACAACCCGGACGCAGAAGACAAATTCAAAGAAGTCAGCGAAGCCTACGCCGTGCTCGCCGACACCGACAAACGCGCTGTCTACGACCGCTACGGCCACGCTGGACTCGGCGGTGGCTCGGGGGCGGGCGGCTTCGATCCCACGGTCTTTCAGGATTTCAGCGACATCTTCGGAGAGTTCTTTGGCTTCGGCGACATGTTCGGTGGTGGTGGCAGCGGACGCCGTCGCAGCCGCGTGCAGCGCGGCGCCGACCTTCGCGAAGACCTTACCCTGGAATTTGAGGAAGCATTCTTCGGCACCGAATCTCGCGTCACAGTTCGCCGTCACGAAGCTTGCGAGGACTGTCACGGCTCCGGTGCGGCCCCGGGAAAGGGACCGACCTCTTGCCGCTCCTGCAACGGTCGCGGCCAGGTCCGCTACCAGCAGGGATTCTTCAGCATCGCGCGAACCTGTCCCACATGCCAGGGCTCAGGCAGTGTCATCACCGATCCTTGCCCCAAGTGCAAAGGCGAGGGCCGCCTTCTGCGCCAGCGCACGGTTGACGCTAAGGTTCCCGCAGGTGTGGAAGACGGAACTCGCATCCGCTTCTCCGGCGCAGGTGAAGTTGGCCAGTTCGGCGGTCCGGCGGGCGATTTGTATGTCGTTCTGCACGTGAAAGAGCATCCCTTCTTCGCGCGCGAAGGCAATGACCTGCACTGCGTCGTCCCGATCTCAATCGCTCAGGCTGCGATGGGCGCGGAGATCAAAGTGCCCACGATGGAAGGTGAGCACAACCTCAAGATTCCCGATGGTACCCAGCCCGGCGCCACGTTCCGCATCCGCAACAAAGGCGTACCCGTGCTGAACGGACATGGCAAGGGCGATTTGTACGTCCAGGTTCTGGTTCAGGTCCCGACCAAGCTCAACAAGCGCCAGAAAGAGTTGCTGCAGGAACTCGATGCGCTCGCGAAGGTCGACAACCAGCCCATGCTGCGCTCGCTGCTCGGCAAAATGAAAGACATTTTCGGATAACATGTGATGTTCCCGGTCCGATCGTGAAGATGACGACGTAGGAGGCTGCGGAAAAGCTCAGAAATGCGCCGCGTTAGGCGTGGAAGAGGGCGAAAGAGCTCAAAAATGCGCGGCTTTACGCGTGGAAGAGCGTCCCTTTAGGGCAGCGTAATCCGCGAAATCAGTGGGGCTTTAGCCCATAGATGCTGCCCGTACACTTCCCATGACCCGACGCCGATGGATCGCCGATGAAGTCTCAGGCAACCACGCCGCTCTTACCGGCGAACACGCTGATCACCTCCTCCGCGTCCTGCGCGCCCGCGTCGGCCAGGAATTCGACATCGCCACCGGTCCCGTCGTTCGCCACGGACGCATCGCGACCATCCAAGAAGGCCGAGTCGAATTCGAACTCGGAGAAGAAGTTCCCGCCGCGAACGTACCTAATGTCACTCTACTGCTCTCCGTCTTCAAATTCGACCGCATGGAATGGGCCCTCGAGAAATGCACCGAGCTTGGAGTCTCGCGAATTATTCCGGTCATCGCGCGCCACACGGACGCGCACCTCGCATCAGCAGCAGGAAAGCGCGCCGAACGCTGGCGCAGAATCGCAATCCAGGCAGCCGAGCAATCCCGCCGGACAGCTCCGCCGCAGATCGCCGCTCCACTCAAGCTGAAGGATGCGACGATCGGAGGCCCAGCGGGCTTGCGCATTGTCCTCGCTGAGTCCGAGCAGATAACTCTGCTGCGAGACATCCTCACCCCGCCTCCCACCGGCGAAATTCTACTGGCCATCGGCCCCGAAGGCGGCTGGGCCGACGACGAACTGCAACTCTTCCAGAAATCTGGATGGACCTCCGCCTCTCTCGGCCCGACGATCTTGCGCGCCGAAACCGCCGCCATCGCCGCCGTCGCAATCACGATTTCGGAACTCACCTGATTGCCATCTGGGCCCTCCCCGCGAGAAAATCGACCTATGAACAAAGGACACATCTACTTCGAAATCCAGGCTGACGACACCCAGCGCGCGCTCGATTTCTACTCCCAAATCTTTGGCTGGAAATTCTCTGAGGTCAAGGGTGCCCCCATCCCATATTGGACGATCGAGACTGGAGGCTCGCGAGGTGGATTGCTGCAGCGCCCTGCAAAGACTCCTCCGTCCCAATCCGGCACGAACGCGTTTGTCTGCTCCCTCGAAGTTGAAGATTTCGAAGCAACCGCCGCGACAATTCTGAAGCAGGGCGGTCTTGTCGCACTGCCCAAGTTCGCAGTTCCCAAGACGTGCTGGCAAGGCTACTTCGTCGATCCCGAGGGCAACACTTTCGGCATTTTTGAAGTCGACGCGAACGCCGGCAACTAGGATCGATCGCCCACCCGGAAGGCGGGCCTACTTCTCACCCGCCACGTCTCACTCTCCGCTTTGCACACCTCCCGTAGGTGGTATCCTGACCCCAGATGCTGCCGTCGAAGTCTAACTCACGCCCCGCCCCGTTCACTCCAGATGATCACCAGCGCGAAGCCATCGAGCATGTCCACGGACCCATGCTAGTCATCGCCGGCGCCGGCACTGGCAAGACTTCGGTCCTGACCCACCGCATCGAGCGCCTGGTCCTCGAAGGCCACGCCCAACCGCACGAGATCCTCGCTTTGACGTATACCGTCAATGCCGCCAAGGAGATGCGCGACCGCGTGGGAAAGTTGATTGGAACCAAGGAAGTGAACGCCGCCACCTTCCACGACTACTGCCTCGACATGCTCAAGCGCGTCCACAAAGATTTCGGCGTCCTCGACGACAAGGATCTCTGGATCTTCCTCCGCCGCCGCATCCGCGAACTGCGTCTCGAGTACTACATCCGCGCCGCCAATATCCCCCAGTTCCTTAATGACCTGCTGGAGTTTGTCGGCCGCTGCCACGACGAACTGGTCACCCCCGAGAAATACGCCGAGTACGTGCAGCGCCTCGAGCGCAAAGAGGTCCCGATTCCACGCGTCGTGAAATCCAAAGTCGCTCTCGAAGACGAAGAGGTCGTGGGCCGGTGTCGTGAGATCGCCCGTGTATTCACAACGATGGAGCGATGGCTGAAAGATGAGAATCTCGGGACCTTCAGCCATATGATCACGCGCGCCCACGCTCTACTGCACGGCGACGAGAGCGTTCTAGCCGAGGCGCGCTCCCGGGCCCGCTTCATTTTGGCCGACGAATTTCAGGACGCCAACTTCGCCCAGATTCAGATTCTCGCGCGCCTCGCCGGGCCTGGCGGAAACATCTTTGCCGTCGGCGATCCCGATCAGGCGATCTACCGCTTCCGCGGCGCCTCGAGCGCGGCCTTCGATCTTTTCCACCATCACTTCCCCAACGCCAAGCGGGTAGTCCTGGAACAGAATCGCCGCTCCACCACGCCGATCCTGCGCAGCGCCTTCGCCCTGATCGACAAGAATCCGCCAGTATTCTCCAAGCGTGCCGATGCGAAGCTCGCCTACCGCCGAGCCCCGCTGCAGTCCGCCCGTGAAGAGGAAGCTCTGAAGGCAGGCACGCAGTTTCCGAGTCCTCAGGTCGCAGTCGTGGTTCTCACAACCAAAGACGCCGAGGGCCCCGACGTGGTTGCCGTCCTCCGCGAGCAGCAAAAAAAATGGAAATGCAAGTGGTCCGACTTCGGCATCCTCTACCGCTCCCACTATCAGCGCGATGACGTCGTGCAGGAATTAGCCAAGGCCGGAATTCCCTTCGTCATCGAGAGCATGGACATCTCCGACACTCCCGAGGCTCGCGACCTCTTCGCTTGCCTGAACGCGGTCGTGTCCGCCGGAGATGACGTCAGCCTGTTTCGCGTGGCCGCTCTCCCCTGCTTTCACGTTGATCCCGAGCAGCTTCGCAATGTGATGCGCTCCATTGCCCACGACCGTCGGGATGGCCAGGTCGGGCCTCTCTCATCCGCTCTCAACCGGGTTGCCGGTGGCGCCGACGTCCTCGCGGCCGTGCAGCATACCCGCGAAGAAATCCGCCGCAGGCAAGCGAAGGCTCGCGTCGCGCTCGACATCATCGTCAAGCAGTTTGCACTCGACGCCTCCTCGCCCATTCTTCGGGCAGCGTTAAAGTTCGTAGAGACTTGGGAAACGAAGAAGGTCAATAAGACGACCGAACTCGAGGAACTAGTCGACTACCTCGGACTCTTCCGTGAGGCCGGTGGCGTGATTCCAATGGAGGCCCGAGAGACGGAGAACGCGGTCCGTCTCATGACCGCCCACGGTGTCAAGGGACTCGAATTTCCCCACGTCTTCATCCTTCGCGCGAATCCACCGGCATTCCCCGCTTCGTTCAAAGAGACTCTAGTCGCATTTCCTCGTGAACTCCGCGATCCCGGTTTCATCGCCGAGCCCGACGACAAGACTCTCCACGAACAAGAGGAACGCCGCTTGTTCTACGTCGCGATGACCCGCGCCCGCGACACTTTGCACATCTATGCCAAGCAGGGAACCGGCAAAATCAACAAGAATCCCTCCGGCTACATGCGGGATTTGATCGAGGACAAGGCTCTCTCCCGCTGGCTGACCGCGATGCCGGCCCGTGGTACGCAGCAGACGCTCGATATCTTCGGCGAAGGATCCCTGGAATACCCGGCCGAGTCGCAGACGAATGTATGGTTCGAAATGCCCGTGCTTCCGGGTTTGCATACTCGGCTCAGCGCGTCCGCCGTCGACACCTACGAGCGTTGCGGCTTGCAGTTCAAACTCGACCGCGACTGGCGCTTATCCGACCGGCCCGTGGCTGCAATGCAGTATGGCGCTTCGATCCATCGTGTCCTGAAGACTTACTTCGATTCCGTGAACCTCGGACGCCCCAAGACCGACGACGAACTCATCGCCCTGTTCCGTCTCGATCTGGCTGACTCCAAGATTCAGGAGGCGTACCAGCACGAGCTCTACGAAAAGCAGGGAGTCGAACAACTGCGCGATTTCCTCGCCAAGGCGCGCACGCTTCCATCGCCAGAGGTTCTTCACACCGAGCAATCCTTTGAGATTCGCGTGGGCGAGACCGCGGTGGTCGGCCGCATCGATCGCATCGACCGCCGACCCGACGGCAGTGTCGCCATCATCGACTACAAAACCGGCAAGGCCCGCGATCAGGAGGACGCCGACGAGAGCCTGCAGTTGTCCCTCTACGCGATCGCGGCGCACGAAAAATGGGGATTCACCGTCGGCGCGCTGATTTTCTATAACCTCGAGGAAAATGTCCCAGTCATCACGACGCGGACGGAGGCTCAACTCATCGCCGCGCGCTGCCGTGTGCAGGCTGCTGCCCAAGGAATCGCCGACGGCATCTTCGAGGCGAGGGCCGGGATTCACTGCAATTTCTGCGCGTATCGCAGTTTGTGTCCTGAGAAAGAGAAGCGGATTCCGCATCCCGTGGAGAACACCGCCAAGCGCCCGAATTAGCTGGCCAACGCCGAACGGTTCCTGTACACAAAAACTTAGGGGACGCTCTTGAGCGTCCCCTTTTTACTCGTACTGAATTTTCTTAATGCTTCTTTTTCTTCTTTGCCTTTTTCTTGGTTGCCATTGTTCCTATTCTCCCTTCCATTTTTCATGGAAAATGTCGCAGTGGTCTTTTACTGCAACTAGTTGATGTATAGAGTTAATGAAAAATGAAGTCAAGAAAAAAATGATGATCCATCGGCGCAAGTTGTGACACCAAAGTCACGCCGAGAGAAGTTCGCAAGCAAAAGTCAACAAGAATTTTGCAGAGTGCATCGAGTCGCGAGCAGTTTTCATCTCGCAAGCGTGTCGAGCGTTCCATTCAACGCCGCATGCACCGACAACAATTTCACTTTCTCACCCCGTCACAGCAACCGGTCGTATTCTCTCCGCATGCGACGCATCCCCACACTCTTGCATCTATAATGAAGTCGCGAAATCTTCGCGGGAGCTTGATTCATGGCCTCTTTTGACGATGTTGTCATCATTTCCGGCTGCCGCACCGCCGTCGGAAAATTTCAAGGCAGTCTTTCCGATCTCTCTGCTCCGCAACTCGGAGCCATCGCTGTTCGCGAAGCCGTCAAACGTGCAGGCATCGATCCGGCACAGATCGACGAGTGCATCATGGGCAACGTCGTCTCCGCCGGACTCGGTCAGAATCCTGCGCGACAAGCCGCAATCTTCGGAGGACTGTCTCCCGCGACAGGTGCCATGACAATCAACAAGGTTTGCGGCTCCGGATTGAAATCCGTCGCTCTCGCGGCGCAAGCGGTGCAGACCGGAAACAGTTCCATCGTCGTTGCCGGTGGTATGGAATCAATGACCAACGCTCCTTATCTTCTGCCGCAAGCGCGCAAGGGGTATCGCCTCGGCAACGCGCAGATCGTCGACTCCATGGTGCACGACGGACTCTGGGACATTTACAACGACTACCACATGGGCATCACCGGCGAGAACGTCGCAGAGAAATACGGCATCACGCGCGAAGAGCAGGACCAGTTCGCCCTGAACTCTCATCGCAAAGCGCTATCCGCGATCAAAGAGTGCCGATTCAAGTCGCAGATCGTTCCCGTCGAGATTCCCGCGAAGAAGAAGGGCGCGCCTCCCACGATCTTCGACAAAGACGAAAGCCCCCGCGAAGACACCACCATCGAAGTGCTTCGCGCCCTGAAGCCTGCTTTCAAGAAAGATGGTACCGTTACCGCCGGCAATGCGCCCGGCGTCAACGACGGCGCCGCGGCCCTCGTCGTCACCAGCGCCAAGCGTGCGGCCGAACTCGGCGCGAGGCCCATGGTCCGCATCGTCGCGCAGGCCACCAGCGGCGTCGAACCTAAATGGGTCATGATGGCCCCCGTGGGTGCCGTCCGCACCATCTGGGAAAAGACTGGCTGGAAGAACGAAGACGTCGATCTGTACGAACTCAACGAAGCTTTCTCCGTCCAGGCTTTGGGTGTGATGCGCGAGTTGAGCTTGAATCCCGAAAAAGTAAATGTGAACGGCGGCGCTGTCGCGATCGGCCACCCCATCGGCGCCAGCGGCGCGCGCGTTCTAGTCACTCTGATCTATGAAATGATGCGCCGCGACGTGAAGCGTGGCATCGCCGCCCTCTGCCTCGGTGGAGGCAACGCCGTAGCCATGGCGGTCGAGCGCTAGAAGATCCAGCCTTAGACAAGCTCAGGTGGAAACAAGTGCAAGTGAAAATAAGTTCAGGTGTAGACAAGCTTATATGCGGTGACGGCCGCCTCGGCCGTCAGGCTTTTCGCGGAGCTCGATGGCCTCATCCAATCGTCTGTGATTAGCCCTACGGAGCTTTCCATGCGGTGTTCTCTGGCACTCGCGTTGCTTTTCTTGCTGACGAGTTCTGCTGTGCAAGCCCAAACTCGCTTCAACGGCACTTGGCAGATGAAGATGGACACACTCCAGTTCTCCGGCCCGCCCGAAGAATATCTGATCGACAAAAGCTCCTACCACTGCGAGACTTGCGTCCCCAAGGTTGACGTCGAAATGGACGGCAAAGATCACAAGGTGACCGGGCATCCGTACGACACCCTAGCGGTGCGAATTCTGGACAACCGTTCCGTCAAGTTCACCATGAAGAAAGATGGCAAGACAACATTCGAATGTGTCGAAACGGTTTCCCCAGACGATCGAACCATGACGGAGGAATTTACCAACACGGCGGAAGCAGAAACCGTCACCGGGAAGGCGAGCTTCACCAGACTCGCTCTGGGCCCGGTTGGTTCGAACGCGCTCTCCGGAAAATGGAGCATGCAAACCGTCAAGAACTCGACCTCCGCCGGTACTCTGACCACGTATCAGAGCATCGCAGGCGGAATGAAGATCTCCGACGGCAGCGAGAGCTACGACGTGAAGTTTGACGGCAAGGACTATCCCGCAGGCCGAGACGTCCACGCCACCGTCTCGCTCAAGCTCATCGATGAGTACACGCTCGAGGAAACGGACAAGCAGGACGGAAAAATGATGACAGTTGCTCGCATGACTGTATCCAAAGACGGCAGGTCAATGAGAGTCGAGTCCTCAGACAAGCAACGCGGTAGCACGATGACCTATACAGCCGAGAAGCGCCCGTAGCTCCTTACATCGCCGCCGTCGACACCGGCAGCGTCACCGTAAACACCGCTCCACCCTCGGGAGAGTTCGCCGCTTCCACGCTGCCGTTGTGCTCCTTCATCACCGACTTGCAGATGCTGAGCCCCAACCCTGTCCCGCGCCCCGGCCGCTTCGTCGTGTAGAACGGATCGAAGATACTCGCCAGGTTTTCCTTCGGGATGCCAGGTCCATCATCGTGAAAACTTACCCACACCGAGTTCTCCCCTCTTCCCAAACGAATCCGCAGCGTCCCCTTGTCCCGCGCCTCGCGGATCGCCTGCTCCGCATTCACAATCAGGTTCAGAAACACCTGCATTAACTGGTGCGGGTCGCCCAACGCATAAGGCACCCCAGCTTCTTTCAGAAAATCCACCGTAATTCCGTTCTTGCGCAACGAGTATGCATGCAGGTTCAACGTGCGCTCCACCACCTCCACCAGATTAATCCTGCTCTTGCCCGGAGCCGGAGGCCGCGAGAAGTACGTCAGGTTCTGGACGATCTCCGCTGCTTTCCGTGCCTGTTGCTGCAGCATTGCAAGCTGCTTACGCGACCCTTCATTAGTCTCGGTGTCCTGCAGCAGTTCGCTCACGCCCATGATGGTAGTCAAAGGATTGTTGAGTTCGTGGGCTACACCGCCAATCATCGCTCCCATGGCCGCCAGGCGCTCGCTTTGTACCACCTGCTGTTCCAGCTTTCGTTCTACCGTAATATCGCGCACCGAAATGATGACGCCGCTGATCTTCGCGTCCGCATCCACCAGCTGGCTGCCCGCAGCCCGCATCGTCCGCCAGTTTCCATCGCGGTGCCGTGCCCCGTACTCCGCCGCCGCGAAAACCTCTTTGCCGGAAACGACGTCGTGATAAAGAGCGGCGAGTTCTGGGGAATGATCGTCCAGTTCCGAGATTTTCTTGCCCAGCATGTTTTGCGGCTCGTAACCCAGCAGGTCGCGCGATCGCGAACTCACGAATGTATACCGCTCCTCGAGATCCACCACCAAAATGAGGTCGGGAAAGCTCTCCAGCAGCCGCGCCCGGAACTCCTCCTGCTGTGCCAGTTGCCGCTCCATCTTCCGCCGTTCGGTGATGTCGACCAGCGTCCCCTGGTAGCGCACAATGTTCCCGGAAGCATCCCACACCGCCCGCGAGGAATCCAGAAAGATCGCGGCGGTTCCGTCCTTGCGCCGGAGTTTGACCTCGCGCGTGCGCACTCCGCCGCGGTCGTCGACCGCCCGCCCCAGTACCGGTTGTCCAGCTTCGAGATTCAGGGACTCCGGTTCCACCGCCAAAAGCTCCCGCTTCTCCGTGTATCCCAGCAGGCTCACCAAGGCCGGATTCGCGTCCAGCAAGTGTCCCTCCGGCGTGCTGAAGTACACGCCTTCCTGCAGGGTCTCGAACAATTCGGTGAAGCGCATCTCCTTCTCGCGCTGCTCGGTGACGTCGCGCCCCAGCATGCTCGCGCCCACCACCTCATCGCCTTTAACAATGGCATTCAATACGCATTCAAAGTAAAGCGGACGCGTGCTGTTCTTCAGCCGGAGCCGCACCGTCCCCGCCCACCGCTTCTTGTCCAGAAATCGGCCGAGCCCGCGTTCCACTTCCTCCCGAGTCGGTTCCTCAATCAAGTCGTAGACCTTGCACCCGATCAGCTCCGAGTAAGTCAGTCCGGTTAGCTCGGCAATCCGTTTGTTCACCGTTCGCAGAGTGCCGTCGAGAGAGACCGCGCACGCCGGATCATCAAAGGAGTCGATCAACTCCTTGAAGTTACGCTGCGAGCGCATGATGACCTGGCTGAGTTGGTCGAGTTGCTCTTCCGAAGGCGCTGCCCCCACGTGCTCCTGCAGTCCGTGCAGCAGCTGTTTCAGTTCGCCGACTTCGCGCCGCCGCCCGTAGGCATACACCGCGAACAGGATGGAAAGCGCTAAGATCCCAAAGGGAATGGCGCGGAGCTGAAATGGAATGTTTTCCAGACGCTCATACAGCAGCCCCGCCAGCGCAACCGACAGCAGGACCATGAACAGCAGCGCCCACCGCCACAATTGAGACTCTTCTCGATCCAGATTTCCGGGAGGGCGTGGGGTACGCGAGCTATTAACCGGGTCCAGGTTCATGAGGGAAGACTGCCAATCCTACTAAAAACCATCTTAATTCTATACGTGCCGCTGCAACTGCGCTTTTCTGGAATGTTCCGGAAACCGAAACTCTACTCGTCCGGCTCCGGCGCCGCGCGGGACGGGTCCTCCAGCTTTCCCTGACTCGCCACGATTGCCTGCCAGTTCAGAAGTGCGTTCCACAGCAACCGCTGGTCGCCCCTGTTCAAATCGCGATGCATGGGATTGAAGTTGAAGCTCACCACGTGCCCCTTACCCACAGGCATGTCGAGGATCGCGGGGCGTCCAATCAGATTTTCCTCTCCCCACGCCTGCCCGCTCACCACGAACGGCGCGTCTGAAGTATCGCCCCATTCCATCACGACACCGCTCCGGTCCTCCGGTCCGTCCAGGCAGGTCGTGCAGTACGCCATCCGCAACCAGCGGTGCGGGATGTTGTACAAGGGGAAATTTTGTCGGAAAACGTAAGTGTGCGCAGGATACCCATACGCAATGGGATGATCCGGCCGATCGAATGTTACCCGCACATGAGCGCCGGGTGTGCGCGTACCCGCTTGCTGTGACGCAGCCGACGATGCCCCTCCGCCGCCCGCTGCGCTTCTCGGCACGCCACCCGACGATCTCCGCACGAACCGTACCAATCCGCCCTCCAGCGCCAACATGCTTCCGCTGCCCAGCGTCACCATCAAGCCGCCCCCGTCGACGAAGCGCTGGATCTGCGCCAGCCCTTCATAGCCGATGCCTCCGGTAATGTCATCCGATTCAGCCGGCGTTCCGAAGCTTGGCGTCTGCGCCGTCTTCTTAAACGGCATCGGCGACCAAGTCTTTGGCAATCCTTCAATCTGCTCCGCCAGTTCCAGATCCACATGACCGTATAGCAGCACGTCGATCCGCGCGCTCAGGTTCCCGGCGCGAATATCTTCATCCCGCAGATAGATATAAGGAACCTTCCGCTGATCCAGCGAGTACCGGATCCACCCGATCGAATCGGTATCTGCCCATGGCACCCACAGCCCGATGCGCGGCGCTTTGGCCTGGTGACGCGGCACGTCCGGCGCCGCAGAAACCTGCACGAAGTCGAGGCCCAACTCCGTCGCCGTCGACGCGATGGCGTCATGCAGCCCATCTTGCGCGGCCACGATCCACGACCCAGCGGGAAACTTGGTGCCGCCCGCCTCGAATTCCTTTTCGGCAATCTGAATCTGGAAATTCGCCAGCCGGTAGCGCGCCGCTAGAAACGATTCCTGCCCCGTGTCCTTCAACAAGTAAATGGAGCCGCTGCCCGTGACGCGCCCCGTGGGATGCGGCACCTCGGTGAGTTGCGTAAGCGCAGCACCACGGATCGATGCATCCGCGGTAGGGATCGCCTGCAAATGGTAGTGCGCCGGAAGCTCCCAGGACACATCATCGTAAGGCGCTTCTCCATCCTTGGGATAATGCTGCGGCGTAAGCAGATCCACCGCATAGTTTCGGTAGGGCTGGTCGAGGCGCACTACATATGTTCCCGCGGGAAAGCTTCCTTCCTTGACCTGGATCGTTTCCTGCGACCGCGACACTTCGATGTGCTGCCCCATCAGTCGCCCAACCATCGCGGCCACCCGCGCGGGATCTCCCTGATCCTCGGGAATCAGAAACGCATACGGCGGCTGCGTCAGCCCTTTCTGCCACGAGTCCCACGACTTCTTATAGAAGTTGTGCAGCATTTCTTTCGACTCGCTCGCGGTTTGGTCCAGCGCCGCCAGCGCCCCGGTCTCCTGGTAGTTGAGATTGTCGCGGGCCGACCACGTCACTTCTCGCGCAGCCGGAAGCGGCCGGTACCACTCCATCGTCGCCGCGGACGGAGACACCGACCTCTTCTCGGTCTCCGCGCTCCCGTTGCCGAACGTCTCGTACCCGCGCCCAATGCTGTTGTGGTTCATCGCCACGGAATCCAGATACAGATGCGCAAACGCTTCCCCGAAATTCCACGTCGAAACTCCCGGCATTCCCATCGCCGTCATCGCCTCAACTTCGTGAAAGCTGAGCGCCAGAAACTCGCTATAAGTAATTGGATCGATGTTTGGGTTATACGGCCCTGTGCCGTTCCACGTCATCATCAGCGGCGAGCCCTCGTGCAGATCGTGCACCACCGTGGGATGCCACTCATGAAACATCCGGTGGACCGCCTTGGTAGTCTCGTGCGTCTGCTGGTGCGTATCGCGGTTGATGTCGACGAACGTGTACTTCGACCAGTACGGCGGCGACTGCCGGGGAAGCGTGTTCCGGTCCGTTTTGCCCTTGAGATAACAGTAGAACCAGTCGACCATCTTGTCGCGCCCGTCGGGATTGGAAATCGGATTAATCAGCACGACCACCCGTTCCCGGATCCGTTGGATCATCGGCTGCTCCGACACCGCGAGCCGGTATGCCAGCTCCAGCATCGCTTCCGTCGAGCCCGTCTCGTCGGAGTGCAGTGCCGCGTTGAAGTAATAGATAGGCCGCGAGATTGCGATCAACTTGTCGGCGGCAGCCTGATCGGTTCGCCGTGGGTCCGCCAATGCCGCAGTCGCCGCCTTTAGACGGTCCAGATCGCGGATCCCAGCTTCATCCGCGATCGCCAGCATGATGATGTCGCGTCCTTCTTCACTCCGGCCAATCGTGAACACGCGAACTCGCGGACTCGCCGTCGCCAAAGCATGTGCGTAGGCATAGGTCTTCTCAGTCCCGAGCAACTCGCCCGGAGCCCCCATGATCCGCCCCAGAAACTTCTCAGGAGACGGTACTGTGCTGGACTGCGGAACATACGAAACCCAGGGTGAAACAAAATGCGGATCGGTCGTAGCCGCCGCGATCGCCTCGACCGACCCGGGCTCGGCGACGTCAGGACTTTGCGCGTTCGCACCGACGCTCAGCCACGCAAGCGACAACATCCACACCAGCACCAGTCGAAACATAGGGGCCCCCGAGAGTAGTTTGAACGCGAAAGTTTAGCACGCGCTTTCGCCAAACCAATGGGGAACGCAAGATAGGAAGGCCACGATTTAAAGAGGCTACAGAAGAGTCAAAGTCTGGCATTGCAACGGAAAGGTGACAGATGCCGCGTTAACCTCGAGGAGTCAGCGATGCTGAGTTGATGCCGAAAGCCATGAATGCCCTTGCGTTACCGTGGAAGAGCGGCCCTTTCAGGGCCGCATAAGGCGCCTGAAATCTGCGTTGGCTTTAGCCCCCCTGCGGTCCGCTTAGCGGGAATCCTCGTTTTCCACAGCCCTCTGGTGACATCCGTCACAGCCAACGCCACCCCCGAATCCGTATCCAGCCCTGTAACCGAATAGTTTCTTACATTCGTCACGTAGAAAGCCGCCGATCACGGGTATAGCGTGATTGCCCTTCTCGAAGACCAGTCGGCAGGGAATGAGGCACGCTCGCCACTTATATTCTTCCGTCCCGCGTTCTCGACCATAAGCGGCGATGTCTTCCTGCGAGACTCCGTATACGACGGCACCGATTCTCGACCAGACGCAGGCACCCGCACACATCGCGCAGGGTTCGTGCGTGGTGTAGAGCACGAACTCGGTCAGGTAGCGACCATAACCGCTCGATACGTATTTGAGCGTTTCCAACTCCACATGCTTGATGCTTGATCCTGAAGTCTTCACCCGGTTTCCCGCGCTGGCAATGACTACTTCGCGCCCGTTCGTCACGCGGGTGATGACAGCGCCGATGGCATAATCCCCTCGGTCACGGGCACGCTTGGCCCCCTGCCGCAAGTGCTTGAGGTTCTCGCAAGAAAACGGCTCTAACGAAACGTGGAATTCACCACCGTCTTGCTGATGCCCGCCTGCCACGTCCCTGTGTTCTCGATCACAGCCTCCCTTTTTGTCCAGATCGCACAATGAAGGACGGAGGCAAAACTATGCACGGCAACGAAAAGGTGATCGAGCAACTGAATGCGGCTCTCGCTTCAGAATTGACCGCAATCGTTCAGTACATGGTTCAATCGGAGACCTGCCAGAACTGGGGCTACGTGCGGCTAGGCGACTTCCTGAAGAGACGCGCAATCGAGGAGATGGGTCACGCTGAAGGTCTGATCGAACGCATCGTGTTCTTGGATGCCACGCCAAAGGTGGATGTCGCTCTGGCTCCCAAGTTTGGCGCTAACGTGCAGCAGCAACTCGAAGGCGACCTCAAGGACGAAGAGGATGCCGTACACCAGTACAACTCTGCTATGAAAATCTGTGCCGACGCTGGGGACAACGGATCAGGCGACTTGTTTCAGCGCATGCTCAAGGACGAAGAAGGACACGCGGACTTCTTGGACGCTCAGCTTCATTCCATCAAGGAGATGGGCATTGGCACCTACCTTGCACAACAGTTGGGAAGCGGGAAGTGACGACGGGCAATTCTGAGTGCTGATGGCTTGTTTTGAAGAGGACTCGATGGGTCCGATTGGACACTTCGCGGTAGGGCTAGCAGCCAAACCTGCTGCTCCGAGAGTGTCGCTCGGCATTCTGCTCCTAGCCGCGTGGCTTCTCGATGTTCTTGCCATTGGTTTCGGCTTCGCAGGTATCGAGAGGGGAGGAAGTGCAGGAAACCCATGGTCGCATGGTCTTTTCATGTCAGTTATCTGGTCGGTACTCGCCGCGATCTTCACCTCACGCATCTATCGTGACCGCCGCGCAGGGGCGGTCGTCGGGCTGTTGGTGTTCAGCCATTGGGTGCTGGACTTCGTTTCTCATCCCATCCCCTTTCCCAGCTTCTCGTGGCGCTCGTGGCAGTGGAGCTACGGACATCCACTACCGTGCGATCTTCCACTTCTCTTCGGCGGCTCACCGAAAGTCGGACTCGGCCTGTACAACTCCATCAGTGCGGTCGAAGCCACGGCATTGGAGTTTGGAATGTTCATTCTGGGAGGCGCAGTCTACGCGATGTACGTTTTCAAGAAGAGAAAAACTGGAAGATCACACCCTGCATGAATCGGAGATGAACAAATGAGGAATCTCGTAGCAGCGCTATTGTTGATATTCAGCTTGAACGTGTGGGCACAGGAGCCGGGGGTGAAGCCGCTGTCCAGCCCCGAACCGGGAGCGCAACTAAGGCAGGAATTCCTCAGAGCGTACAACGCGAAGGACGTGGACGCAGTCGTGGCACTGTACGCCGAAGACGCCACGCTGGTGAGTGATGGCGGTACTTTCAAAGGACGGGACGAGATTCGGAACTGGGTCAAGTCGGGACTGGATCAAGGAAGCAGGCTGGAAGCAATCGAGCCAATCGTTGAAAAGAGTTCTGGAACGCTCGCCTATGGGACAGGGCGAACGAGAAGGCTTGTTGGTTCCGTCGTTCATCTTGGACAATACCTGATTGTCATGGAGAAGATTGGCGGGGAGTGGAAGATTGTGCAGCACTTTTCGCTGAACGCCGGAGAGACCCCAGCCGTGAATGCCGCGCCATCGGCAACACCGACGCTGCCAGACCAACTGTCTGTGGAGAAGTGGTTCGTCGGGGAGTGGATATGCGAGGGAGAGCAGCACGCTTCCCCGAAGGCCGTCGCAGTGCAGTTCACCGACAAGTTCACCTTCAAGATGGCGCTTGATGGCTCTTGGCTCACTTACCACATCGATCAAACGAAAGGGCCACTCCAAGGAAAACGGACACTGGTCGGCTGGGGCACTTGGGACGCTAACGCGAAAGTGCACGTCCGCCGCGACATGAACATAGGCGGCTCACGCGTGGACGTGACCGCGCTCGGATGGGACGGCGACAAGCTAGTCTTCACGGGCTACATGATCGCGAATGATGAGAAGCTACCCATCCAGCAGACCTTCACGAAGAAAGGCGATGCGGCCTACGATTGCGCCCTCGTGGTGACAGGCGCAGAAGGCAAACCGATGGAGTGGGAAGAGGAGAGTTGCAGGAAGGTCGGGAAATAAGTGATTGGGATTGTTGGCTTACTACCCGCCTCGTGTCAGACTAGGTAAATAGCCCAAGATCGTGATAATGATCCGTAAGAAGCGAGCCTACGTTATGGAGGCGCAACGATGTTCCTTCTTTACGTACGCTTGCCGACGGCGTCAACTAAACTGCCCGAATCGACCAGTGATGCGTCAAAAAAGTAATCCGACAGACCTGATCAACGGCATGTTAATTCGAGTGCTTCTGAACATCTATACCTCTGTGCAGGTTGCGAATGGTCACCCCTGCGATAATCATCATCGCAAGCGCGACGAGTTTATTGACAGCGGCTTCCGCACCCGCGAGTGGCTTCCCGGAGGGTCTTGGGTCGTTTCGCCTGAGATTTCGACTTCAACCAGACGCCAGACAAGAGCGTGACGAGAAAGAGGAGTCCGATGACAACGATTCTGGACACGGGAGTTCCCATTTCAACGTCTTGGTAGCTTGATCCTCGCAGTGCCAGCCCTTCGCACATTCAGCTTTTTTTCGCAAGCAGCAGATCGCATCGCTGGTTCGCCGAACGCAACACACTGTGCGATCAGCGCAAGCACCCAGATGTACCACGGAATCGAATCATGATAATGAAATTGCAGGATCACGCACACCACGAGGAGTAGTCCTCCCAACATAATTCCCTCCTGACGGACTTGTTTAAGCCGAAGGCGAACCATAGCATAAGCGGCTAGAGCGAGTCGGTGAGCAGGAACACGCTTCCTGTGCTTCACATCACAGCATCGCTCTTCCACACACCAATATGCTGTTGGGCAGGTGAGCGAGACGGCTGGAAAATCAAGCTATGCTAGCGCCCCGTGCAGAATTCGCCGTCGTCATTCTTGGGACGATCTTCGTGTTCATCGGGGTTGCCGCCTGCTGTATTGCGGCGGTTCGTCGCGGTAACACGGGACGGATTCTGGCATGGTTTGGCATCTTCAGCGCATTGTATGGAGTCCGCCTGTTTGCCGCAGTGCCTACCGCCTTTAGCCTGCTGGTCGGCCCCTTTTCGTCGAGCGCCCCGCAAGTCGTATGGATCATCACCTACGTCATCATGATCCCCGCACTGTTGTTCTGGGCAGAGCTAACTGTAGGGACTTTGCGCCGTATTGCCCGGATCATGGTCATTCCCGCGTCTGCCATTGCTATCGCGGGCATAGCTTCAGTTTTGCTCCATCAATCTCCTGTCAGATTCATGCCATACAACAATGTGCTTGTAATCGGCTCGCTGCTTGCCGTCGCGATAGCGAATGTCGTTCCACGAATCGGGAAACAGTGCTTGCTTATTCAAAGCCGAGTTTCGGCAGCCGGGACTCTGATTCTGGCGGCTGCGGTTGTTCACGACAATTTGAACGGAACTTTTCTCAACCTTCGCAGTTATCCTTTTCTTGAGCCGCTGGCATTTGCGCTGTTTGTGCTCTCGCAGGGGTGGGTCGCAGTAGAAAAGGTGTCTGGGGACGAACGCCGCCTACTCTCCATCGAAGACGAACTCACTATCGCCCGTGAGATACAGACTTCAATCCTCCCCAGTGGCGTCCCCGAAGTTAGGCACCTGCGGATCAGTGCGACGTATCTTCCGATGACTGCCGTCGCGGGAGATTTTTACTGGTTCATCGCCGTCGATCCTCACCGCGCTGGTTTCTTGGTCGCCGATGTTTCCGGGCATGGTGTTCCAGCGGCTCTGATTGCATCCATGATTAAGGTTGCCATGCAGTCGGTGGTGGCCTGTGCAGACGATCCGTCATCCGTGCTGCGCGGAGTGGAAGGTACTCTTTCCAGCCAGCTACGTGGTCAGTTCGTCTCGGCAGCCTACTTGTGGCTCGACACCGAGAACCACAAGGCACTGTACTCGGCTGCTGGACATCCACCACTTCTGCGCTGGAACCAAGGCAAGCTGGAGAGCATAGAAAGCAACGGCCTTATCTTTGGCGTGATGTCGGGATGCGAGTATCCGGTTCGTGAGATTTCAATCACCGCAGGGTGACCGTTTCCTGCTGTACACAGACGGCTTGATTGAGCCGGAAGACACCAACGGCGAGTCGTTCGGCGACCGCAGGTTGGAAGAGGTCGTGCGTGAGAATCAGGTACCGTCCGTCTTCTGAATTGTCTGACCGATTGCTTTCTGAACTACGGCGCTGGCAGCCTGTACCCGCAGCCCAGCAAGACGACATCACTCTTATCGTGATCGACGTGCTTTAGAGAAAATGTCGCTTACCAGAGGTAAGGCACGAGCCGGAAGCGCGTGTGGAGGCAGTATTCAGGATAGCCGGGCAGTTCTTGGCGAAGAACCTTTTCCTCATTGAGCAGGCGAACAACGATGAGTGGGATGAGGAGGGCAAAAACAGGTAAGGCGAAGTACGAACCGAGCGCCACGGGCGTGAACAACAACCATACGCTCTCACGCCCAAATACATGGGATGGCGGACGATACGATAGGGCCCGGTGGAAATAACTCTCTGACCAGCCTCGACTCGAATCGTACTGGCAGCGAAACTGTTGCTCTTCAATGTCCAAAAGATCATCAGGTAGCCGCCGAGAACGAGTGCCTCCGCAACCGTCGTCAGCCACAAGGGCGCGTGCGACCAGCCAAACCGGTGATCGAGGCCGGGGAGCAGGAAGGCGATCAGCATAGTCGCGGCGATCAACTTCATGATGAGCTTCTGTTGGCGGACAGTTTCCTGCCTCCACCCCCCTCTCAGCCTGCGCTCGATTAATTGCGGATCGTGCCTATACAAGTAACCAAGAGTGGAGAGAATGAAGGCAAGCGTAATCATGAAATAGACCCAGCCCTGCCAAAACCTGAAGGAGCCAGCGGGCAGGAATAAAAGAGACCCCCACATCACTGGCATAAATACCAAGCGGAGGGCCAATCTCGATTTCAGAGTCATCGGATGTCAGTCGCGTGGTTCGAGTAGTGTCCGAACCCACGGTAATTGTCGCCGTCGATGGAACCGATGAGCAGTGACGGCAATCACCCGACACATCTTAGCTGGCATAATTGCTCCATGGTGGTCTCGATCCCGCCAAGTCCCGACTCACGCTGTCCGGCGAATCCGGCGGGTGCAGGCGATCACAATCGCTTGGATGAGTGTCGAGGCTGTGGTGTCCCTCTTCGCTGCTTGGCGGGCGCGTAGTCCCGCTCTGCTCGCCTTCGGTGGAGACAGCGCCATCGAACTTTTCTCGGCGGTAGTAGTGCTGTGGAGATTTCGTGCAACTGCCGCACACGAGGACGCGGAAAGGCGGGCTGCCCGTGTCGCGGGAGCCTTGTTGTTCGCGCTGGCTGCCTTTGTCGCAATCACTTCGGTCACGAGTCTGCTGGGCTATAGCGAACCCAAACCAACGTTTCTGGGGATGGCAATTTTGGTCGCAGCCGCCGTCGTCATGCCATGGCTTGCGAAAGAGAAACGGCGGCTGTCAGGAGCGACAGGCAGCGCAGCTTTGAGGGCGGACGCCGCACAGTCGGCGCTGTGCGCTTACCTATCGCTGATCGCCTTGGCGGGACTGGCGATCAACGCGATCTGGCACGTAAAGTGGGCAGACCCGATTGCGGCTTTAGTGATTCTGCCGCTCATCGTTTGGGAGGGTCGGGAAGCCATGCAGGGCAAAGCCCTGCGGCTGCGGCTGATCTGACCCACAACGCGCTTGCAAGCCGCCCTAACGTTGACCTTCCCCTTAGCCCCACCTAACATGTCTACCCAGTGTCCACGCCCTCCCAACCCGTGGGTCAGACGGTTTCCCATTACCGCATCCTCAGCAAGATCGGCGGCGGCGGTATGGGTGTGGTGTACGAGGCGGAAGACCTCAAGCTCGGTCGCCACGTCGCCCTGAAGTTCCTTCCCGACGAACTCGCCCACGACGCACAAGCTCTCAGCCGCTTCCAGCGGGAAGCTAAGGCTGCATCCTCTCTGAACCACCCGAACATCTGCACGATCTACGAGATTGACGAGGCCGATGGGCGAACCTTCATCGCCATGGAACTGCTGGAGGGGCAGACGCTCCGGCACCGGATCGCTGGCAAGCCGCTGGAGATCGAAACGGTGCTCGATCTGGGCATCCAGATCGCCGACGCGCTGGATGCCGCACACTCGAAGGGGATCGTCCATCGGGACATCAAGCCCGCGAACATCTTCGTGACGAATCGAGGGCAGGCGAAGATTCTCGACTTCGGGCTGGCGAAGGTCTCGCTGAAGCCGGAGAGCGTTGCCCTGAGCGCCCCGACCATCGAGTCCGAGGAACATCTGACCAGTCCCGGCAGTGCGCTGGGCACCGTCGCCTACATGTCGCCGGAGCAGGTGCGAGGGAAGGAACTCGACGCCCGCACCGACCTGTTCTCGTTCGGGGCGGTGCTGTACGAGATGTGTACGGGCACGCTTGCCGTTCCGAGGCGACACCATCGGCGTGATCTTCAACTCCATTCTGAATCGAGCGCCAGTGCCGGCAGTTCGACTGAATCCCGACATGCCGCCGAAGCTGGAAGAGATCATCAACAAGGCTCTGGAGAAAGATCGCGATCTGCGCTACCAGCACGCTGCGGACATTCGCACCGATCTGCAGCGGCTGAAGCGCGATACCGAGAGCGGCAGGAGTGCTGCTACTGTCGCAGGAGCGGGCGCCAGCACCCATTCACGCCGAGTGCGTTGGCGCTTTGTTGCGAGCGCGGCGGCAGTCGCTAATTGTCGGTGGAGCGTTTCTTGCGTGGCGCTCTATGCACTCCCGCGCTTCACGATGCAGACACCGATTCATTCGATAGCCGTACTGCCGTTTGCGAATGCCAGCAAAGACCCCGAAATGGATTACCTCGGTGAAGGTATTTCAGAGGAGATCACCAATTCTCTCTCCCGGCTTCCGAACCTCCAAGTGATGGCTCGGAGTACCGTGTCTCACTACAAATCGCGGCAAGACGATCCGCAAGGGGTCGGGCACGATCTGCATGTCGATGCAGTGCTGACGGGACGCGTGCTGGAGCACGGCAGTGAACTCGATATTGAGACGTGAGTTGGTCAACGTCGCGCACCGGAGCGCAACTCTGGGGTAAGCGATACACGCGAAATGCCAACGATGCCTCGTTTGCTGCAAGCCGCCATCACCCCTGATGTTGCCAGTCAATTGCGCCCGCAGCTATCGGGGAGTGAGCGTGAGAGCGTAGCAAAAGTAGGAACAAAAGACGCGGAGGCGTATCGGCTTTACTTGAAGGGAAGGCACTACTACGAAAAGACTTGGACTCCAGCATGACTTGAAGGCGGCTGCCGAGTTTTTCGGCAAGGCAGTTGCTCAAGACTCAGGCTATGCGGCTGCGTACGCTGGACTGGCAGATGTTTACGCGATACAGGGTTACATGGGCTATGTCTCTGACCCAGAGCTATTGGACAAAGCGCGATCCGCAGCACAGCGGGCGCTGGCACTCGACAGCCAGATTCCCGAATCCCACACTGCCCTAGCAAATCTCGATTTCAACTATTTCTGGAACTTCCCAGAAGCGGAATCGGAGATTCAGAAGGCTCTCGCGCTTGACCCCAATTCTGCGTATGCCCATGAGGTTTCCTGCTGGATCAAAGTTGGCACGGGCAAGACTCAGGAGGGTCTCGCCGAATGCCGCCGAGCGGTGGAACTCGATCCGCTCTCCGTGTTGAACAATATGGTTCTCGCGTGGGAGTACGACTTCGCTCGTGATTACAAACATGCCATTGAGGAAGCGAACAAAACACTGGAGATCGACCCGAACGACATTGACGCTTTTTCAGTTCTGGGACTCGCATACGAACATGACGGAGAACCACACGCAGGCAATGGAGCAGTGGGTGAAAATCCAACGGTTACAGGGTCACGAAGCGCGAGCCAAGGAACTCATGCAAACCTTCGAGAAGTCAGGGTATAAGGGGTACCTCAGCAAAGATGCCAAGGATAACGAAGCCGAAGGCAAGTACTACGGCGGCGGTTTGATCCACAGCGTGGCCGCTGAGTACGCGATGCTGGGCGAGAAGGATGCCGCATTCGCGGCTCTGGACAAGGCACCCGTCAGTCGGGCAGGAGTTGTAGACCTCTATGTTGATCCGAGACTCGACAATCTTCGCACCGATCCACGCTTCGCCGACTTGCTGAGCCGGATCGGGTTTCCGCAGTAATCGCTGCTCAAAAGGTATACTGGCTGACCAACCGAAAAGTAAAAAGCCCGCGTTGACACCAATAGATTTGCGGCTCTCGCGGCGAGGCCCTTTTTGACCACCAACTCCCAAGTGCAAGAAAACCAATGAGTGGCGTCAGGTCTTGGCAGTTTTGCCGTGATCATTGACCCTTTGCCGTTACAGTCCTATGATTCCCGCCAATGGGCGAATCGACCCAACTCATAGGGCAGACCATCTCGCACTACCGCATCGTCGAGAAACTCGGCGGCGGCGGGATGGGTGTGGTCTACAAAGCCGAGGACACCGAGCTTGGGCGGTTCGTCGCTCTGAAGTTTCTGCCTGAAGACGTAGCCCAAGACCCCCAAGCATTGGAACGCTTCCGGCGCGAAGCACGTGCCGCTTCCGCGTTGAACCATCCCAACATCTGCACGATCTACGAAATTGGCAAGCACGATGGTCAGTCGTTCATCGTGATGGAGTTTCTGGACGGCGTTACGCTCAAGCACCGCATCGGCAAGCAGCCCGATGGACACGGAATTGATTCTCTCGCTCGCCATCGAGATTGCGGACGCGCTCGACGCCGCCCACGTCGAGGGGATCGTGCACCGCGACATCAAGCCCGCTAATATCTTCGTCACCAAACGGGGGCACGCCAAGATTCTGGATTTCGGGTTGGCAAAGATGACGCCCGTCCTTAGCAAGTTGGACGAGGCTGGCGCGACGGCCGCTTCGACCGTGACGTTGGAAGAACACCTTACTAGCCCCGGTCAAGCGGTGGGAACCATCGCCTACATGTCGCCCGGAACAAGTCCGAGCCAAGGAATTGGACGCACGAACGGATTTGTTCTCGTTTGGTGCGGTGCTGTACGAGATGGCGACGGGAACATTGCCGTTCCGGGGCGAGAGTACGGGTCTGATCTTCAAAGCAATTCTCGAATCGGACACCCGTCGCCAGCGGTGCGGCTGAACCCCAATGTGTCAGCCGAAGCTGGAAGAGAATTATCAACAAGTGCTCTGGAAAAAGACCGGAACCTGCGCTACCAGCATGCCGCCGACATCCGCACAGACCTGCAACGGCTGAAGCGGGACACGGAATCCGGCACCAAACCGAGAATCGCGGCTGTCCGACCGCAAAGAAAGTCTCGACTCGCCCTTTGGACGGGGGTCTCGCTGCTGATGGCTGCGCTTGTCGTTTGTGCGATTGTGGTCTGGCGAAAAACAAGCATCGCTGTTACCTCCAGTGGACTCTTCGCACTGGGTGCTGCTCACCAACCTGAGCGGCGATATTTTTGAGCCGGCGCTGTCGCCTGATGGACGAATGCTGGCGTTTCTCCGTGGAACAGGCGGTTTGGCACAGCTCTATGTGAAGCTTCTTCCCTGACGGGGAGCCTGTGCAGCTGACGCACGATGAAATCAAAGTTAAACTCGCACCCAGCATTCTCCCCCGATGGCTCGCGTATTGCCTATGGAACAAGCGAACACAACTGGCAGGACGTGGGTCGTACCGGTGCTCGGAGGCCAGCCCCAGCTATTGATCTCCAACGCCACGGGTCTGAGTTGGATCGACGCAAGCCATGTGATGTTTAGCGAGATCAAAAGTGGAGTTCACCTTGCAGTCGTGACCGCAACTGAAAGCCGTTCGGAGCAGCGAGATGTGTATGTTCCGCCCGACGAGAACCACATGGCTCACGTTCTCGTATCTCTCACCGAATCACAAGTGGGTACTGGTGGCCGAAATGGGTGGGGACGGTAGGGATGATTCAATGTCAAATCGTGCCGTTCTCCGGTGGGGCAGCGCGGTTCGTTGGGCACAAACCGGGTCCTGTGACTATGCAGCATGGTCGCCGGATGGTAAGTGGATGTACTTCAATTCCGATGCAGGCTCGAAGGGTGCTCACATCTGGCGCCAAGCCTTTCCCGACGGAGTACCTCAGCAGCTGACAGCCAGCTTGGGTGAGGAAGAGGGGATCGCCATGGCTCCGGACGGCATGTCCCTAGTTACGTCTGTTGGCACCTCTGAGAGTGACGTCTGGGTGCATGACCAAGCAAGGAGAACGGCAGGTTTCTTCTCAAGGTTATTCTTATAGTCCAAGGTTCTCCAGCGACGGCAGCAGAGTGTTCTATCTGGCGGCCGCTAACTCATCGCAAGCCGAGCACGGAGGCGAACTGTGGGTGTTCAGATCTCAGTACAGGTCAGGCTTCCAAAGTGCTGCCCGGGAATCGCTCTGCTTCAGCTTTAGTGTTTCGCCGGATGACAAGCAGGTCGTCTTCGAGACAGCTTGACGACAAACGAACAACATCATCTCTGGCTGTCTTCCACCGAACATCGCTCCGCCCCACGCCAGATCCGCTCCGCGAGTGGCGAGTTTTTCGCCGCTGTATTCACGCTCCGGGCGCATTTATTATCTCGGTTTCCGAGGGCAAGCCTCGCCCTATTTATATCGCATGAAGGAGCGACGGCACGCAAGAAGAAAAAGTTGTCTCCAAGCCCATCGCCTATTATTACAGGGATTTCTCCGGACGAGCGGTTTGTGGTCGTGGATCGCGCACGCTCAATCAAGGAAGAGAATTGGTGGGCTATTCAGGCCGTGCCGCTGGCTGGCGGCCCTTCGATCCCTCTTTGCTCGGGTTGGTGCGATGTCGATTGGTCTCGCGACGGCAAACTCATGTATTTTTACTGGGGCTCATTTATGGGCAATGCGACGAACGTATGTTGTTCCGAGCCTTCACGGCAGTGATTTGCCGAAACTTCCCAAGGCAGGATTTCGATCCGAGAAGAGAGCTACATGCACATTGGCAACGCAGGTGCTCGAGGGAGCCATTTCTCCGGGCCCCGACAGCTCCCGCTATACATTCAGCAAAGAAACTTCCCACTGGAGCCTTTATCGCATCCCTTTCCAGTGAACTCTATGTTTCAAGACTAACACTTCTCCCGGTGCCAGAGATTTCCTCACCCTCTGGAAAGATGCCGACCTCGACATCCCCATCCTGAAAGAAACCAAAGCCGAATACGCGAAGCTGCAATAGCTCCCGCACTCAATCGACTCGTGCATCTCTGAAGCGAGCAGCAATCCTCCAAAAATCTTTGGTAACGCTTACCATTTTACCTCCTCGATTTCTGGACGATGCTGCGCAGATTCCCCTATTACTGAGACTGGGGGTTCGATTGACCATCTTGGAACTCATCGCAGAGCAGCGGAGGCGAATGCGATCCACCATTCCAGCAGAGCGGTTCGCGGCGGCGCTGCTCATTCCCGGCGTGCTGGCACAACGACTTCGCGACCTGAGTGATTTCAATCTTGGGCAACTGCTGGAGGATGAGGTCTGGTCGAATCTGAACCTGCTCGCTCCCGAATCGACCATTTGTCTCGTGGCTGCGGATCGACTTCGCCAAACAAGCCGACCAACCAAAGGAGAACCGAGCGAATGAAAACAGCAGCCATTTATGTTCGCGTCAGCACCGCCGACCAGCACGTCGAGTCGCAGCTTTACGATCTGCGCGAGCTTGCGGCGCAGCGTGGCTTGGAGGTCGTGCAGGAGTATCGAGACAGCGGAGTCTCAGGGAAAAGAGCGAGACGTCCGGGGCTGGACGCGCTCATCGCGGATGCACGGCGGAAGAAATTCTCTGTGGTGCTCGTCGCCGCGTTCGACCGAGTCGCGAGAAGCGTGAAGCACTTCCTGCAAGTCATGGACGAGTTCGACAGTCTGGGCGTCGTTTTCATCTCCCGGCGAGAGAACGTGGATACCAGCGGACCGATGGGGAGACTCTTCCTGACGCTGATTGGCTCGATTGCCGAACTCGAATCGGACTTGATACGCGAGCGAGTGTTGGCTGGCATGCGGAGGGCGAAGCTCGACGGGGTGCGAATCGGACGCGCACCGATGAACATAGATCGGGCAGCCATTGTCCGCGACCGACTCAGCGGGATGACTCTGACGGCTGTTGCCAAGAAGTGGGGCATTTCCCGCAGCCTGGTTTGCAAATTGGTTAACCGAGCGAGTGCTGGTGACGAAGGCTCCATGCTGCCGCCAGCCCAGTTGTTGATGCTGTTGACTTTGCGCAGTCGAGTTCAGCCGAGGCACGCTGGTGACGAACTTATACGTTCGTGACTCATTGGCTGCAAGAGATACCCAAGGGAGGCAACAGATGCAAATTGGCGAGCCACTTCGAACGATCATCGTCGAGCCGCTGGAACTTCCAGTGAAAGAGCCAACCCGCGAACCTGAGCCTGAGCCGATTCAGTCGCCAGAGTCGGAGCCACGGCAGGTGCCAGCCACGCGATGAACGTTCCCGATTACATTTCTCCTATCGCCGCCCACCGAGTTTGGCAGTGGGACGCCACGGGGTTGAAGTCGCTGTGCGGAGAGCCTTGGTCTCCGGGCAAGCCGCTGGCGGCGGAATGCAGGGCTGCGTCTCACGGAATCATCGTCGGTCGTGCCGAGGCGGCTCATGCTGCCCACGACGCCCCGCAAGCAAGTTGCACTTGCGGTGTGTACGCAAGCAAGAGCCTTGAGCATTTGCGCACCACTGGATATGCGAGGTACGGCATCCACGGCGAGGTGAACCTGTAAGGCACCGTCGTAGAGCACGAACTTGGATACCGTGCTCAATTCGCTTACCCCAAGAACTTCGCCCTGCCGCCGGACGCGCTGCCGTTCACGCTCGCCGAAATCCAATCCCGATTGCAAATGCTCACTGCTTTCCGCGTTGACATTTGCGTTGCTGATCTGAAGAAGAACATCCCGCTCTGGGCTATCAGTTCGGGATACGACGACGCAGGATTGGGCTACTTTATCGAGAGGAGTAAGCAGTATCACGACCAACGCCGACACGAACGAACCTTGAAGAAGGGCGACCGCGTGGCGATCCTCGGTCGAGGCATAGCCGTGGTCGAGCGAGTTGACGGCAAACAGGTTCATGCCGTTCTGTGGAACAGGAGCATGCTGAGGATTCGGCACAAGGAAATTGTCTGGGACGAGGGCAACAGAAGATGGGAGGCTCAGGCACAAAGCTCGGTTGTAGGGGATTGCCGCTTGACATGACTGCTGACGAAAAAACCAAGCGCGACGCTGGTTCGATCCACACCGACGTGATCGGCAAGGTTTTTCTCGTGCGTAGTCACGGCTTGCGCGAGTGTCTTGTCTGTGGAGAAACGTTCAGCAGAGAAACTGCCCGCGAGCATGCGGAGGTTGATTGCTTTCGTCTGGAATTGTGTCTTCTTGCATCTCGGCGAAACTAGGAGGATCGACTATGCCCGCTCAATGTCCGTTGTGCCGTCAACCTCTCCCTGAAGGGATCAATGAAAGTGAACTTCAAGCACGCATGCAAAGGCTCGCTTCTCCTTGAACTCTTCACTTTGTCACGTCACTCGGCATTATTCCACTGTGCAACTAACCGCCGTGGTATCCTTCCGTCCGTTCAGGGTTTGCACCTTGGAGGAGAGATGAAGCACATAGCGGGAGTGACATTAACAGTGCTGCTAGTGACGGCGATGCTTGCACAGGAAACCATGCCGACCGATTCAGGCATCTACTATCTCGCTGGTGGCAAATTACACGCTGATGAAGAGGGCCTGCAACTCTGGTATGAAGTCGATGGGAATGAGTTTCGGACTACGTGACAAATTCATCTACCTCAACCCGATAGGCCAGATTCAAATCGACGATCATCATCCAACGTTCGTCTTCATTGGTGCAGACCAAACTCCTACTGTAAGAGTGACTTTTGCACTAATCAACATGACTGCGAAGAAGAAGAACCGAGAAGTTGAGTTTGCAGCGGGCGGCGTAATGAAGAACACAGTTGACACGAAGACCGTTCACGACGGCTCAGTCTTCAAAGTGACGCCCAATTCGGACATCCCCGCTGGCGAATATCTTCTCGGCATGTATCAGGGCGTGAATGATCCCACGATTGCGAACCTGCTCGGGTGCGGGTACGACTTCTCAGTGAAGTGATGGAGCGTTGATTGGAGCGACTCTGAGGAACTGCGACGGCGTCAGTGTAATGACATCTACGAGTTGTCCGTCTTTGAAGAGTTCGACTCTTCCAGTTCCATAATCACGAGACGCTCTGTCAACGTCGAAAACTGCGAAGGGGACGCTTGCACCTTCGTTGTAGGCGAGAATCAATTCATGTCGCATACGTTCAGGGTAGCACGTATGCCAGACCGCCAGACCGATCATGATTCACTGACTTGAGTCATCGTTTGATTCCACGCATAACGTCCATCGCTTCCCGCAGTTCCCATTCGGACAACGGCTCGTGACCTGCGACTTTCTGAGCCGCCTCGATTATCTTGTCGTACTCATCCTCGGAATCAATCTGCGTCCATTTAACGTTGCGAAGTTCCTTTGGCAACTTCCCAATGACGGTGCTGTCAATCGTGCAATGGGGTGGGGTTGGTATCCTGCCCGCACACCACAAAAACTTGAGATAGAGATTGAACGCCTTCTGTGCTGTTCCCCTGCGAAGATGTCCTTCTTTGCGACGGTCTCCGCCTACGAGAAATGAGCCGCACTTCTTAGTCACTTGTTCTTCGAGAGCCGTGAGATTCTTCCGATGGTCCGCAGGTTCGACAGGCATCTTGTACTTTTCAGCAAACTCGACCATCGCAGAAGACAATTCATGACGCAGAGTATCCTTGTTCTCGTCCGTCGCCGTGGCTGCGTAGGTCTTGTTGTGTCCGAGGGCAGCAGCGATAGCGTTCGACAGGAAGACGATGTTTAGAAACTCCCACTTCAGGGCTTCCGTCTCGCTCTGGGTCGTTGTTTCATTCGGCATTTCGATCACGTCAGGCACGGGGCGATTATAGTTCACACGTAGCCGCTCCCCGATGCAGGGTCATAGAACACTTCACCCGCCGCCCCGCACCCTCTCTTTGTGACCAGAATTTCTACACACCGGCAAGGTTCGACAAAGTCGGAATGTGGCGTTGTGCGGGCGGAACCGGAGCCATCTCAAACATGTAGTGAAAGTGCTTGAACGTCCGAATCACAAAGGCCAACGCAGACTCCCTGCTGCCGCCGTAATCGACAAAGATTTCGTCCCCCGCTCCAATCACCCGCATGGCCTGCGTTGATTGCAGAAGGATTCCACGTCCGCCGGAATTTACCTGTACCGAATTGACCCGCAACGCAGGCCCGCCCTGTCTCAGCGGCTTCACATGCTTTTGGCGGTTCGCAATCTGATTGCAAATCTGCCAGTCCAAACTTCCATCCACCGTGAACCGTGCGATTGCGTCCCGCTGCTCTTGGATCAGCGACGGATCGTGCTCCATCCACTCCGGCATCGAGTTCGCCGTTGCGATGAAATCGTCGAGGTCATCGACGTTGAAGCGGTTCATCAAACGGTGGAAGAGCTTCTTCAGCTTGTCGTATCGCTCGCGGGAAGTTTTGTGCAGCATTCTGTCTCCTCCTACCCTATTTTACGCCGACCCGAATTCAACGACCCCGGCAATTCCTCAAATGCGGTAAGGCGACGGAGCGACCATGAACGGTTGTTCGGAGACGCTCGTGGAAACGTCCCAACCCCGCCGATGCAATAATTGGAGCCGAAGAGGTCGCAGTCATGAAGAGCAGGCTCGGGTACAAGGGCTACGTTATCGAGGCACGGTCGCACGAGCTTCGGGACGGCGGATTCTCCTCGGAGTTCTCCGTTCGAGGAACACGATGCGTCTGGCGTCACCGAAACGCAGTTCTTCGTGCCGGGCACGTTTCAAACGGAGGAGTCCGCTATCAATGCGGCGGTTGAAGCTGGGCGGCAGAAAATTGACAAAGGCTTTGAGCCGCGATCCGCAGTTGCCAGCCGTTGAACCAAAGCCAAGCAATGGGAAAGTTCTCACCAACAAAGCAACACGGCGACTGCGGGGAGATCGCCAACCCGTCCACCGCTTACGGTCGTCGGCGTCGCAACTGGATCGACGCGCACGGTTCTGTGCCTGAAGGTCAAGTTGTCGATGCGTCATGCGGCAACAAGCACTGCATCACTCTGAGAGCACGCTTACCTCCGTCCTCGCGTCGAGCAACCGGGCAAGTACCGCAAGATCGCCGACCGCATCCACAGGCTGAAGGTCGGTCAGCACTTCGACGTTCGGGGCGTCGGCACGGACGAGAGGAGCCGCAACCGATTCCGCTCCGGCTTGTATGCGGCTGCGCGGCTGGACAGGGTCTCGGTGCGCGGGCTGCCGGACGGGAGCGTGCGCGTCACGAAGGTCGGGGAATGGTCGAGCATGGGAGCATAAAGTGCCGAATAACGTGCCAGAATCGGTTTCCTGAACAGTCATGTCACAGTGTAACTATAGGCAAATAAACGAGTTGTCTTTCAGCAATGAAAGTACCCGCAGCCTTGTGGATTCCACAACGACCGCACCCGCGACTGCCAGTGCACTACTCCGATGATCCAGCGCTACGTCTCGAAAATTTCCGGCCCCCTGATGGACCGCATCGACATCCACATCGACGTTCCTGCCGTGAACTACAAAGAAATGCGCTCGACCCACGAACCGGAAAACTCTGCGACGATTCGCGAGCGCGTCGTCCGCGCCCGCCAGAAGCAACTGGACCGCTTCGCCACATCTCGCCAGAAGCTCTACTGCAATGCGCAGATGTCCTCCCGCCACATCCGCACCTTCTGCGAACTCTCCGCCGATTGCGAACGCCTGCTCGAACGCGCCATGACCCAGCAGGGACTGAGCGCCCGCGCCCACGACCGCATCCTCAAAGTCGCCCGCACCGTTGCCGACCTGGAAGACTCATCCAATCTTGAGCCTAAACACATCGCCGAAGCGATCCAGTACCGCAGCCTCGATCGCACCTACTGGGCTTAAATATCAAAAAGAGAGAACTGGAAGGCGATGTGTGTGGTCAACCAATCTTGGCTTGCGGAGCCCGGCCTTGCTGCTCTTCTGCCGCTTGCACAGGCTGTTCTGATGCAACCAGCTTCTTCAATTCGACCGCAGTGGTCCATGCCAAACTTGTAGCCGGTATGCGATAGATTTCGATCGGCAGCGTCTCGAGATATTCCGCCAGCGGCCGGAACGTGCCTCTCCCGCCATAATCGTGCCAGAATACATAGCCGCGACGAGACATCATGACGGCCATTTTCAGAGTGTCGTTCCGCACAAATTTTTCTGCGTGCGCCCCGTCGATGAATCCAAGATCCACGCTATCCCTAAACGGCTCCGGATCAAAGGCCATGGAATCGCAATAGATCTGTCGGTACCGTTCGCTCAGCCCCGCGCGCTTCAAATAACCCTCCGGACTTCGATCCTGCACCAGTCCGATATCGGTGGGAAGATAATCTGACAAGCTGCTCGCATCCGGCGGGAGATCAAGCGTGAAGACATCGCAATCAGGCGATGAGTTCAGGATGAACACTGCGGTGGTTCTTCCGTTGTAGGTCCCGATCTCAAAAATCCGCTTCGGCCGCAACAGCTTGGTGACCGCCGCCAGATTCAGAATCTCTCGCGGGTCCGTGCCCCCGCCACTTTGGAAGCGCAAGGGCATCGTTAAGGTGTCAAGATCCGTCGGACTCAGACCTGGGATGGGGCTTTTCGCCGGCAACCCCTTCCCGATGAGCTCATCGTACTTTTTCAGACAGAAGGATACGTAGCTGCGTAACAGTGATGGGTTCCGACCGGCCAGGCGAACGGAGCACAGATTCACGGCTTTTGCGGCTTCTATAGCTTCCCGGAAATGCTGACCGACAGCCATAAGACCGGTCCCCGAGAGGTGCGAACGTTAGCGGCATTCTTTCATAACGGACTGCCAGTCCGTCAACGGAAAATTGCCCAGCATGCACCTCTGGCAGCACGACAACACCAGCCATCGAGCCTCACGACCATCGGATCGCGATCGAGTCGGAGTCATTCACACTGCAGAAGCAAACTATAATTGCCGTGTCTATGCCTATCGAAGTGGAAGTCCGCCACGAGGCCATGGGCGTGATTTACCGATGTAGTGGTGCCATGGTCATCGAAGATTTTTTCACCGCCGGCCAATCGTTTCTGGCGACCCCCGACGAGATCCGCAAGTGGAGATACACGCTCGTCGACCTGACCGCGGTCGAATCCATGGACATCAATTACAACGACATTTCTCGCGTGGTCACGCAGAACGCAACCATCGCCGCCAACGCTCTGCCCGGCGTGCTCCTCGCGGTGGCTTCTCCCAGAGATCACGGCTACGCCCTGTCGCGCATGTGGGAGGCGCTCGTCGAGCGCGTGGGCTGGGAGACCATGACGTTTCGCTCCGTTACCGAAGCTGAGAGTTGGATCCAGACCAGACTCAGACAAAAATTTGGAATCGATCTCGCAAATCCCGCCTGACATCCCGCTCAACCCTCAGAATCTGCGCCTTGTGTGCCGATCCCTCCAATTCTGCTAAGCTTTTTTCCGTAGTCATGGATCATCGAGGACTCAAACCGTGGAAGTCGTAGCTGGGGTCGATCTGGGCGGAACCGCAATCAACTACACGTTAGTGAACGCGAAAGAGCAGTTTCTCATCGAGGAACTGTGCGAGCATCCGGCACTCTCCAAGCAGGGTCCTGAGGTCTGCCTTCAGCAGATTGCGGACGGTCTGAAGATCGCCGCCGACCTTGCCGGCGTTGCGCTGGATGACATCGTCGCCATTGGCCTCGATACTCCCGGGCCGTCCAGTGCCGCTGGCCGTCTCAGCGCGCGCGGCTCCACGAACTTTGTGCATCCCATGTGGGCCGGGTTTGATATCCGCGAGGGCCTGGCACACAAGCTCGGCAAGCCCGTCTCCTACCTGAATGATGCGAATGCCGCGGCGCTCTGGGGCCACTACGCGATCTTCGGCGCCAATAGCCGCGAAACGTCGATTTCCGACGTCGTCGGCACGGGAAATGGCGGAGGCATCATCCTCGACGGCAACGTCGTGAAGGGCAAGAACGGCTTCGGCGGAGAGCTTGGGCACGTTCTCATCCCTTACCAGAGCATCGCCGGAATCGCAGGCATTG
The DNA here is from genome assembly GCA_963706645.1 of uncultured Acidobacteriaceae bacterium. Classification (GTDB taxonomy): domain Bacteria; phylum Acidobacteriota; class Terriglobia; order Terriglobales; family Acidobacteriaceae; genus Sulfotelmatobacter. The sequence goes on along the minus strand of CAVPNR010000049.1, from coordinate 15,398 downwards.
AGCCCCATTGCAATTGCGGAAGAATTGGGGACCTGGAGTCGCTGTGCTCCCTCACCGCGATCGAGAGGACTCTGCTGCCGTATCAGCTGCAGAGCCATCCGGACCATCCTTTAGCGAAGCAGGCACCGCATCAGGCGGCTAAAAACGTGCGCGGCCTCGCCGATCAAGGGGATGCCATGTGCACAGAGATTTTCCGGGTTCAGGCCCACGCCCTTGGACTCTTCTTCGATGAAATGGTGAATACTTTTGACCCCGATGCCTTGATCGTTGGGGGCGGTGTCCTCGAAACCAGTCCGGCATTTCAGAAATGGTTTCTGGCAGAGATCCGTGTGGGAATGCCAACCCAACGCGTCGAGCAGGCAGACATTCCTATCCACGTCATGCCCAATGGCGATACCGCCGGCGCGCGCGGAGCTGCGCTCGAAGCACTGGCTCTTGCCCGGCAGAGTGGCCTCGCATAACTGATCCAGCATCACATCGAGATCCCTGGGATGCAATGTTAGCGCGGATGGCTGGGCGCGCTGGGTGCCCCATTTCTCGCGTCCTTTGCGAGAAGTGGGGGTTTCGACTTGGCCGAGACGATTTCTAGAATCCCTTTGCCTTCAGCATCACGTCGAGATCCTCCGCATGAATCGCCCGCACCATGGCATCTTCCCGTGCCAGGTCGTTCTGAAACACCAACTGCGCCAGCGACTCCTCCAGTGTGAATGACCCTTGCTTGCGCGTGATCGTAATTTCCTGATGCAGATGCTGTAGCGCGTTTTTGCGGATATGCTGCCGCGCCCCATACCCCACCATCAGCAATTCCGCCGCCGGTACACGTCCACCGTTCCGCCGCGGAATCAAAGTCTGCGTCAGCATCGCGGCCAATGCCATCGCCATCTCCGCGCGCACCGAATGCTGCCTCTCTTGCGGAAACGAATCCGCGATGCGCGACACCGTCGACGCCGCGTCGGTTGTGTGCAGCGTCGTAAAAACCAGGTGCCCGGTTTCCGCCGCCGAAAGCGCAATCCGAGCCGTTTCCGGATCCCGCATCTCGCCCACCACAATCACATCCGGCGCCTGCCGCAGCGCCGCCCGCAGCGCGGTAGGGAACTCCGGTGCGTCGATTCCAATCTCCACCTGCTCGATCACACTCAAGTTATGCTTGTGCTCGTATTCAATCGGATCTTCGATGGTCACAATATGGCGCGCTTCCCGCTGGTTGATCTCGTTCACCAGCGCAGCCAGCGTCGTGGTTTTCCCCGACCCGGTCGCCCCGCCGATAATCACTAACCCGCGCCGCAGCTTGGCCAGCGCCGCAATCCCCGCTGGCAGACGAAGTTCCTCGAGCGCCGGTACTTTCGATGGCAGTGCCCGCACCGTCGCCGCCGCGCGTCCTCGCTCGTGATGCAGGTTGATGCGGAACCGACCCAGTCCTTCTGCTCGATACGACGAGTCCGCGATATGGGTCCGCTCATACTCCTGCCGTGCGTGCTCCGCCATCGCAGGCAACACGGCTGCTTCAATCTCATCGCCTGTCAGCGGACTGTCGCCGATCACGTGCAGCGTCCCCTCCACCCGTATCGATGCCGGCGCGTGCGGCACCAGCAGCAGGTCACTGCCATTTCGTGAGACCAGTTCCTCCAGCCACGACCTGACCGGCACAGACTCCTGTGCCGAGTGAATGACCTGAACGCGTGCGGGATTTCCTTCGGCTGTCATCGTCCTCCCTTAGATGCAATCCTATGAATCTGCGACCAACTCTGGTGCGGCCCCTCGTAGAACGGGCCTCCGCTTGGATCTTGCATGCACGCTGCTCGTGTCTGCTAAACCGCTTGACCGCCCGCCGCCGCAAGAATACCCTCCCGAAGACACTCTGCCATCAACTTAACCAGGAGGCTCCGCATGACCCCGCTCTCCGCTCTCTGGCTCCCGATCGTGCTCTCCGCCGTCATCGTCTTCGTCGCCAGTTCCATCATGCACATGCTCTTGCCCTACCATAAGAGCGACTACCGAGGACTTCCCGACGAAGATAAAATCCTCCCCACTCTCCGCGCCGCAGGCCTCAAGCGCGGACTCTACATCTTCCCCTTCACCACCCACAAAGACATGAAGTCCCCAGCCGTGATCGAAAAATACAACCAAGGTCCGGTCGGCATGCTCACCGTGTTTCCCATCGGTCCGCCGGTCATGCCGAAGTTCCTCGGCCAGTGGTTCGCCTACTGTCTCATCATCGGATTCTTTGTCGCCTACCTCACCGCGCACACGGTTGCGCCAGGCACGTATTATCTCGCGGTCTTTCGCATCGTGGGGACCGCCGCATTCCTCGCCTACGGCCTGGGCAACATCAGCAACAGTATCTGGAAAGGGCAGACCTGGAGTATGACCATCAAGGAAGTGATCGATGGCCTCGTCTACGCCCTACTGACCGCAGGAACCTTCGGCTGGCTCTGGCCGCGCTAAACATGCTGCGCCAAAACAAGTAGGGACGGACGCATTCGTCCGTACCCGCGAGCGCAGCAAGCGCGCTTCCCGATCTGAAACCTTGAAACCTTGAAACCTTGAAACCTTGAAACCTTGAAACCTTGAAACCTTGAAACCTTGAAACCTTGCCCCTACTCCTCCCGCGGCAGCATATTCCCGCTCCGCAGATACCGGTTATGCCAGCTGAGCGACTCGGTCAGCAGATGCGGTGTATGTTTTCCATACGACAACCCTTCGGCACGCGACAAATAATCCTTCAGCAATGGCTTGTACTCGGCGCCCGCGCACTTCTCAATCACGAGCTTCGCCCGTTCCTTCGGCGAAAGCCCACGCAAGTCAGCCAGCCCGTTTTCCGTGACCAGCACTTGCACATCGTGCTCGGTATGATCCACATGCGAAACCATTGGCACGATCGTCGAGATCGTCCCCTTCTTCGCTGACGATGGCGCCATAAAGATCGATAAGTATCCGTTGCGCGCAAAATCTCCCGACCCGCCAATCCCGTTCTGTATGCGCGAGCCCATCACGTGCGTCGAGTTGACGTTTCCGTAAATGTCGGCCTCGATCATGCCATTCATCGCGATCACGCCCAGCCGCCGAATAATCCCCGGGTTGTTCGAAATCTCCTGCGGTCGCAACACAATCCGTTCCCGGTAGGACGCCATATCCGCATTCACTTCGTCGAGCATCTCCGGACTGAGCGAGAACGCCGTCGCCGATGCCGACGTCACTTTGCCCGACTTCAGCAGCCGAATCATTCCGTCCTGAATCACTTCCGTGTACGATGTCAGCCCTTCAAACGGCCCTTCTTCCAGCCCAAACAGAACTGCGTTCGCAATATTCCCCACGCCCGATTGCAGCGGCAGCAGGTTTGCCGGCATCCGGCCCTTCTTCACTTCCCAGCTGAGGAACTCCAGAATATGACCGGCGATCCGCTTCGAAGCCTCGTCCGGAGCCTTGAACGCGCTGTTGCGATCCGGCGAGTCGGTCAGCACGATCCCGGCAATCTTCTCCGCTGGAATCTTAAGATAGGGCGTCCCGATCCGATCGCCCGGCCTCACCAGCGGAATCGGCCTGCGATTCGGAGGCGCTTCCAGACCGTAGTAAATGTCGTGCATTCCCTCGAGCGCCATCGGCTGCCACGAGTTAACCTCAAGAATGATCCGCTCCGCGCAATCGATCCAGGTCTTGTTGTTGCCGATCGAGGAACTCGGCACTACCCGGCCATCTTCAAGGATCGCCGTCACCTCGATCAGCGCCACATCCATCTTGCCTAAGAATCCATACTCCACAAACTGCGCCACATGGCTCAAGTGGATGTCCATGTAATCCATCTCGCCCGCGTTGATCCGCTTCCGCGTCTCCGGATCCGACTGGTAAGGCAGCCGCAAATGAATCCCGCCCGCCATCGCGAGGGCGCCATCGAGTTCCGGCCCGGTCGATGCCCCGGTGAACACACTCACTTGAAACTTCTGCCCGTGAAAGTGCGCATCCGCGATCCGGTGCGCCAGTTCAATCGGCACCGTCTTCGGATAGCCCGACCCCGTAAATCCGCTCATGCCAATCTGGTCGCCAGACCGAATCAACGCCGCCGCCTCAGCGGCGCTCATGATCTTGCTTTCAAGTTGGGAGTTCAAAACGCGCGAAGTCGTCGGGGAAGAGATGGCCATCGAAAAAGCCCTCACAGTCTGTAAAAGAGGATCAACCCTAACGGTAGCGGCCTCCTTTTCAACGTGCTGTGATTTCAATCACACCCCACTGTGGCGGATGAACTTGATGAACATGAGCCACTGGAAGGCTTGCCTCTAGGTGGCACCGTGCTTTTGAGCGCTTCGATAAAGCCAACTCTCAGGGGCTTACATGCCGGGCGAGAATCGGCCGTGCGAGAACAGGCCGCGCAGAGTACCGTGGAAGAGCGGCCCTTCAGGGCCGCGTTAGATCTCGAAATGAATCTGGGCTTTGGCCCCTGAGTTTCTTCAATCCGGATAATCGGCGCACTGCGCCGGCAGATACAGAATTTCCTTCCGACTCTTCCCCACAGGACTATCATTTCCCGATGCCACGGTGCCTGCTTGCGCTACTCGCAATTCTGACGCTGGTCTCTAACGCCCAGCAGAAGACCGCAGCCACAGCAAACGACCACTCCGACTTAGCGGCAGCTCTGTCCTTTGAAGCCGAGCCCGTGGGCGGCATGCCCGGAGGTTGGGGAGGCGGTCCTCCCCTCACCCTCTTCGCGGACGACAAAGTCGTCCACAGCGGTCGATGGTCCGCGCGCCTGGAACGTCATCCTGATAGTCCCAGCACCTTCTCCTCCATCACCAAATCCATTCCCATGGATTTCGCTGGGCAGAACATTGAGTTTCGCGGCTTCCTCCGCACCGAAGAGGTCAGCGATTTCGTAGGCCTGTGGATGCGCGAGGACGGAGAATCACCCGCGCTGGCCTTCGACAACATGCAGGCCCGACAGTTGAAGGGAACGACCGACTGGAAAGAGTATTCGATCACGCTGCCCGTGCATCCCGAAGCAAGGCAACTCTTCTTCGGCGTTCTTTTGGCGGGCACGGGTAAGGCCTGGGCGGACGACCTGCAACTCCTCGTCGATGGCAAACCCGTCTGGGACGCGCCCCGGGTCGATCGGTCAACCACCGTCCTCGATACTGATCACGAGTTCGACGCCGGCTCCGGGATCACGCTCAACGCGCTCAGCAAAGTTCAGATCGACAATCTGGTCACCCTCGGCAAAGTCTGGGGATTTCTCAAGTACTACCATCCCAAAGTGACATCCGGAGAGCGCCACTGGGACTACGATCTCTTCCGCGTATTGCCCAAGATTCTCGCTGCGCCAGACCATGCCGCCGCAAACGCCGCGCTCCAGCAATGGATCGATGGCCTGGGCCCCGTGCCCTCGTGCAAACCCTGTGCCAAGCTGGATGACAAGAATCCCTACTTCAAGCCAGACCTCGATTGGATCTCAAACAAAGCAGAACTCGGGTCCCTCAGCCGGACCCTGCAGTCGATTCGCGACAACCACCTGCCAGACAAACAGTTCTACGTTTCGAAGGTCCCCGAGGTTGGCAACCCTAAGTTCGACCACGAGCCGGGCTACCCAATCCTGAAGTTCCCCGATCCCGGCTTTCAGATCCTCAGCCTGTATCGCTTCTGGAACATCATCGAGTATTGGTCCCCCTACCGCGACATCGTGGGCGAGGACTGGAACGAAGTTCTCGCCGAATTCATACCGCGATTCGCTTTGGCAAAGAGCTCAGAAGACTACCAGCGCGAAGTGATGGCGCTGCTCGCGAAGGCTCACGATGGCCACGCCAACATCTGGAGTTCGCTGCAGGCGCGGCCTCCAGTCGGCAAGTGCCGGATCCCGATCAATGTGCGTTTCGTTGAAAACCAAGCCGTCATCGGCGGCTTTCCAGCATCCGAGGCGAACAGCCTAGGCGGATTGCAACTCGGTGATGTCATCACTGAACTCGATGGCGTTCCGATCGCCAAACTGATTGCACAGTGGTCGCCCTACTACTCAGCCTCCAACGAAGCGGCGCGCCTGCGCGATCTCGGCCGCTACTTGACGCGCGGAGATTGCGGCGAGACCAAAATTGGCATTTACCGTGGCGCCGACGCTCTCACCATAACGACGAAGCGCGTGTCTCTCGCCATCAACGATTTCAGCCCCGGCACCCACGACTTGCCCGGACCTGCCTTCCGCCTGCTCTCGAAAGACGTCGCCTATCTCAAGCTCTCGTCCGTGAAAGACGCCGATGCAGCCAGCTACGTCCAACAGGCTGCGGGCACCAAGGGCCTGATCATCGACATCCGCAACTACCCTTCATCCTTTATGGTCTTCGCACTGGGGAACTTGCTCGTCGACCATGAAACTCCGTTCGCCAGCTTCACTGAAGCCGATCTAGCCAATCCCGGCGCCTTCCACTGGGGAGCAACTGAATCGCTGCAGCCAGAGAAGCCCCATTACATCGGAAAGGTAGTGATCTTGGTCGACGAGACCTCGATGAGCCAAGCCGAGTACACAGCCATGGCGTTTCGAGTCGCCCCCGGCGCCATCGTTCTGGGCAGTACCACCTCCGGAGCCGACGGCAACGTCTCCCCCTTCGCCTTGCCTGGCGGCCTTCACGCCGGAATCAGCGGCATCGGCGTCTTTTATCCCGACAAATCTCCCACCCAGCAGATCGCCATCATCCCCAATGTGAAAGTCACACCGACTATTGCGGGAATCCGTGCGGGAAGAGACGAAGTGCTCGAGGAAGCCCTGCGTCAGCTTCTAGGCGCTCAAACGCCCACCGCGGAGCTCGAAAAAATGACCAAACCGTGATCCCCTTCTCAGATCGAATTGCCACTACTAACTCGTTTTAATAGAATGTCTTATGATGTTCTTGGACGTCAATTACCCCGGCTCTACCATCGGAACCTGCGTCACAAGATCCGCTTCCGGGCATCTTTACCAGCTTTTACACATCGCCCTCAAATAATTACTTGACCTCTCCCTCTCTTGCAGCTACATTAACGAGTTCTAGGACATCCGGAAGCTTCTGGGCAGTTTTCAAGTCACTCTGCGCCCGCGAAGCCAGCCCAGAAAATCGAGCATCTTCGGAGTCCTGTCACGCATCTATTCAAAAGTGAGTTTTTACGCTAACTCCTTTACAACTTACTAGGAATCAGTGACTTAGGGCGCACTCTGGGGTTCCGGTCACCTCCCTGGCAAAGGACGAATGCGGAAGGCCACAATCATAAAGTAAGGAGAATGAACGCACATGCGCTCTGATCGTGTGTTTGATGCTTTACAGACTCTGCGGAACCGGTATATGCTTTGTCAGCTTGCCTCCAAGGCCACGCGGAAGTTCCACCGGCCCAGTACTAGAATCCAGGAAACGATGAACGGTGTGTTGGACCGGATCGCTGGCTCGGATCGGCAAGAAGTTTTGTCGGAACCAGAGAATTTTGCTGAGGCACAACGGCGGGCTGCTTAACCCAGCCCCGCCTTCCTGCCTGGTGCTATTTGCGTCTTCCCTGCGTCCCCTCCTTTTCAAAAATCTCCCGCTGACACTAACGATTACGTTCTAGTGCACGGGTTCAGGTGAATCATGACCATTGCTGAACTAAAAGAAAAGAACATCACCGAGCTGACCAAGATCGCAAGGACCTTGGATCTGCCCGGTGCCAGCGGTATGCGCAAACAGGACTTGATCTTCAAGATCCTCCAGGCGCAGAGCGAAAAAGAAGGCCACATTTTCGCTGAAGGCGTACTCGAAATCCTGCCCGATGGCTACGGTTTCCTCCGCTCTCCCGATTACAACTACCTTCCCGGCCCCGACGACATCTACGTCTCGCCCTCCCAGATCCGCAAATTCGATCTCAAGACCGGCGACACCATCAGCGGCCAGGTTCGTCCTCCGCACGAGGGCGAAAAATATTTCGCGCTCGTCAAGATTGAAGCCGTCAACTTCGAGTCGCCGGATGAAGCCCGCAACAAGATCCTGTTCGACAACCTGACGCCGCTGTATCCGCAGGAGCGTCTCAAACTCGAGACCACCCGCGAGAACGCCAGCGCCCGCGTCATGGATTTGCTCACGCCCCTCGGCAAGGGACAGCGCGGCCTCATCGTCTCCCCGCCCCGCGCCGGCAAGACCATGCTGCTGCAGAACGTCGCCAACTCCATCACCACCAATCATCCCGAAGTTGTTTTGATGGTCCTGCTGATCGACGAGCGTCCGGAAGAAGTCACAGACATGCAGCGCTCGGTCAAAGGCGAAGTTATTTCTTCGACCTTCGACGAGCCCGCCGCACGTCACGTCCAGGTCGCCGAAATGGTGATCGAAAAAGCTAAGAGACTCGTCGAGCACAAGCGCGACGTCGTGATCCTGCTCGACTCCATTACCCGCCTCGCTCGCGCCTACAACACCATCGTTCCGCCCTCCGGCAAAGTGCTCTCCGGCGGCGTCGACTCCAATGCCCTGCAGCGTCCGAAGCGCTTCTTCGGTTCCGCCCGCAACATCGAAGAAGGCGGTTCGCTCACGATCATCGCCACGGCCCTGATCGACACCGGTTCCCGTATGGACGACGTAATCTTCGAAGAGTTCAAAGGCACGGGCAACAGCGAAATCATCCTCGAGCGCAAGCTCGTCGACAAACGCGTCTTCCCGGCCATCGACATTCAGCGCTCCGGCACCCGTAAAGAAGAACTCCTGATTCCGAAAGAAGATCTCTCGCGCATCTGGGTTCTTCGCAAAGTGCTGAACCCGCTCTCTCCCGTGGAAGCCATGGAACTGCTGATCGACAAGCTCAGCAAAACCAGAGGCAACAGCGAATTCCTCGCCAACATGAGCGCGCTGTAGTTCTCTTTAAGATCGCAAAAGCCAGGGCCCGGGCTCTGGCTTTTTGTTTTCCTTCGTGGCCTTCGTGGTTCAGTCTGGCTTTTCCCCTGTGTCCTCCGTGTCCTCTGTGGTGAATTCTTTTTTCCGCGACGTATAATTTCAAAGAGCAGCACGCATCCGACTCTCCAGCGAGGTTCTCGTGCGATCCAGACTCTACTTAGGGATAGCCTTCCTCTTCCTCCTCTTTCTCCCCGGCACCGCCCAGACCCGCCAGTCGAGCCCGCCCTCAACCCATGACGTCAACCCGCCCATGGCCGATGGAGACGACGCCCGCGCCCGCATCGAAAGCGACATGGCCAAGAAGGCAGCCAAAGAGCGCATCGCCGCCCTCAAGCATGACACCGACAAGTTGCTGAAGTTGTCGGTCGAATTAAAAGATTCCGTGGACAAGTCCGACGAAAATGTTCTCTCCCTCGACGTCATCAAAAAAGCCGAAGAGATCGAAAAGTTGGCCCACAGCGTCAAAGAAAAAATGAAAGGTCCGAACTAAGAGCGCTCGCGGATGCCCGATCGATCCCGTCGAGGTGCGACATGCAATTGAAACCTTTCTTGTTGGACATCTGGCTCGCTGCCTACGAGCACGACATCGAATTCAATCTGGCATCGAGCGAAGGACCGCGCTGGACCTTGAATGAGATCCTGAGCCTGGCCAGTGAGGAGGAGCGGCATCGCTTCCTGAATCACACATTGGCCTACAGCCGCCCGGCCGGAGCCGACGGCTTACGCGCAGCTATCGCCGACATGCAGGATGTGGACGTCGACACTGTCCAGATCGTCACCGGCGCTTCTGAGGCACTTGTCATCCTGATGTGGCTGGCCACGGAAGCTGGCGCTAACGTTGTCCTGCCTCAACCCGGCTATCCCCCGTTTTCCGCCTTGCCCGAATCCCTTGGGATCGAGATTCGCTACTACGCCGTTCGCAAGGAGAATGGCTTCCGTATCGATCTCGAGGAAATCAAGCAAAGGGTCGATCGAAATACGAAGTTAGTTCTGATCAACAGTCCGCACAATCCTACAGGCGCTACGATCAGCGATGCGGAACTGGACAGCTTGCACGAGTTCACAGCGTCTCGTGAAATTCAACTTGTGAGCGACGAGGTCTACCACCCGATCTATCATGGACAGCCGACCAGATCGGCCTCCCGCCTGCCCCATGCGACCGTCATCCATGACTTCTCAAAAGCTTTCCCTTTATCCGGAGTGCGGACCGGTTGGATGATTGAGCACGATGCCAGCCGCCGCGAGCGCTACTGGAATGCGCGCACATATTTTTCCATTTCCAACAATACTGCTGGAGAAATGCTGGCGGAGATTGCCATGCGCCGCCGCGATATCGTCCTCGGGAAAACTCAGGAAACTGCAACTGAGAATCTCCGGCATCTTGTCCGCTTCATGTCCGAACACCGCGAAACTCTTGCCTGGATCCCTCCTCGTGGCGGAGTGACCGCTTTCCCTTGGCTCGTCAACGGAGAGAACAGCCGCGCCTTTTGCCAGGCGGCTGCGGAACAGGGCATCCTGCTCGCTCCGGGGGACTGTTGGGATGCGCCCTCGCATTTCCGCCTTGGCTTCGCAGCGGCCACCAATCGATTTCCAGAAGGTCTTTACCGATTGGGAGAATTCGTTAAAAGCTGGTCAGCCACGAACTCAACGAGGGCATAGCGAATTCCGCAGATCTCGTATCGAAGATCTCGAATCAACGATTTCGAATCGTTTCAGGACCGTCGACGCCACGCCTTATCTCCAAGCGGCCATCCATCTGGCAGTTATCGGCTACCCCCAATCGGTTTGACGGTTGGCCATGCCCCTATATGTTTTGCCAGTTTCCAACCGCGCCGTCTTGTCCAATCCTTAAAAGGCTAGGGACGGTCGGCCCTGAATTCGGCCATGCGGCCCCCAGGCAAACTTCAAAGGGAAAAGGAGAAAGGCCATGCTACGAAATACATCCGAAACCATAAGTCCGCCGACTATTGGGAAGGCTGTACCCTGCTTCCTTACGTTCACAGCGGTGCTACTGCTGACTCTCCCGATGTTTGCCGCTGACAAGCAGAAAGACGAAGACACCCTCCGGCAGGCCAACCTTGTCCTGCAGGGTCTGATCGACAGCAAGAGCATTCCTCCGAACTTGTTGTCGACCGCGGATTGCGTGCTCATTCTGCCGAATGTGAAGAAGTTCGGCTTTGGTGTAGGCGGCAGCGGCGGTCGCGGTCCCTTGCTCTGCCGAGGCGGCGATAACTTCAAAGGCAAATGGTCCGCGCCTGCCATGTATTCCGTCGGCGGCGCCAGCGTCGGTCTGCAGGTTGGTGGTTCATCCAGTGACTTCGTCCTCCTGCTCATGAATCCAAAAGTCGTCAATCAGGTTCTGAATGGAAAGACCAAGATGGGCTCGGATGCGACTGCGGCAGCTGGCCCTGGCGCCACGGCCGCCGCCGCGGCTGACGCCGACATCCTCACCTACGGCCGCGCCAAGGGAGTGTTCGCTGGTGTATCCCTCGGTGGCGCCACGGTCGAACCCGACAATGACGCGAATTCACGCCTCTACGACAAGACGCTGACCGCGACCGACATCGTCCGCGGAAACAGCGTGAAGGCTTCAGGGGAAGGTCAGTCCCTGGTTGCCGTGCTTGACAAGAAGACGAATCCATAGCAAACCGGCAACTGGCCGGCAAATTTGACAGTTCTCCACTCCTGTACCTTGGTGTTTGATCTGTAGTCTGAGCTGGGGGTGGCGCAGCCGTTCTCTCTCTCACGGATTGTTCGCTGCGCCCCCTCCTTTTTTCGCAATGCAGATCGACAGCGCCAATTTTCTGCTTCCGCTGATATGTGGCCCCGCAAGGGTTGCCCGCCGTTCGCGCTCCTGGCTTTTCATCCGAAGGCCTCTCGTCCCCGCGGCTCCACCAACTCCAAATAACAAATAATGAGTCCTGGAAGAAATCTCGATTGTCTCTTTCCCCCTGCCGCGCCATAATTCCCGATGAAGTCCGCCCTCGGCGCCCTCGAACCGCGCCTCTGGGTCGTACATGGGAGGCTCATCATGTCGCAGTCAGTCACAATCGCCTTGCTCGCTCTCGCCCTGGTGTGTGCTCCCCGTACTGCTTTCGCGCAGATGCCGAAACTTCCGCCCTCCGTCTCTCAGGGGCCCGGCGGAAACGTGCCGCTCAACTCCGATGACGACATTCAAAAAGCACAAGCTCAGGCCGCTAATCAGCAGCGCCAGGCCGAGATCCGGCGCGACACTGAAAAAATGTTTCAGCTGACCTCGGAACTGAAAGAGTACGTTGAGAAATCCGGCCACGGCGTCGTGTCGGTCGACGCCATCAAGAAAGCCGAGCAGATCGAAAAACTCGCTCACGGCGTCAAATCAAAAATGAAGCAATCGTTCTAACGAACTTTGTCGGAACAGCCGCCATAGCCTGCCCTGTTCGAACGGGCTCTTCCCAAGGTTTATAAGCCCAAAACAAAAACGCCATCTGGATTACTCCAGATGGCGTCGATGTTTCCAGCCGCTCGCCTACTCTGCGCCCTGCTTGATTCGCATCGCGTAGAACGACCGGTACACGAAGGTAAACGACACCGCGAAGAATGCCGCGGCCAGCACTCGCGTCAGCGTCGTGCCCGAATCGCTCGCCAGCTTGACCGCCAGTTCCACCGCCAGCAACCCGAACAGCGTCGTGAACTTGATGACCGGATTCAGCGCCACTGACGACGTGTCCTTGAAGGGATCGCCCACCGTATCGCCGATCACCGTCGCGTCATGCAGCGGCGTCCCTTTCTGCTTCATCTCCACTTCCACAATCTTCTTCGCGTTGTCCCAAGCCGCGCCCGCGTTGGCCATAAAGATCGCCTGGTAGAGACCGAAGATTGCAATCGAGATCAGGTAGCCGACGAAGAAGAACGGATCGACGAACGCGAATGCCAGTGTCCCGAAGAACACCGCGATGAAGATGTTCAGCATGCCCTTCTGCGCATACTTCGTGCAGATCGCCACCACCTTCTTGCTGTCGGCAACCGACGCCTTCTCCACGCCCTCAAGTTTGATGTTCGCTTTAATGAACTCGACCGCGCGGTAAGCTCCAGTTGTCACCGCCTGCGTGGAGGCGCCGGTGAACCAGTAAATCATTGCTCCGCCTGTAATCAGTCCCAGGAAAAACGGCGCGTACAGCAGTGACAACTTGTCGAGGTTCGAGGCCAGTCCGTTGGTCAACGCCATGATGATGGAGAAAATCATAGTCGTCGCACCCACCACGGCCGTCCCGATCAGCACCGGTTTCGCCGTCGCCTTGAACGTATTGCCCGCCCCGTCATTGGCTTCGAGCAAGTGCTTGGCGCGCTCGAAATCCACGTTCATGTTGAAGTCTTTCTTGATCTCCGCCTGCACATTCGGCACAGCCTCAATCAGCGAAAGCTCGTACACCGATTGCGCATTGTCCGTAACCGGACCATAGGAGTCGACCGCAATCGTCACCGGTCCCATGCCCAGGAATCCAAACGCCACCAGCCCAAACGCGAACACCGCCGGAGCGAGCATTCCCGCCGCCAATGCCAATCCCATCGTGCTCATGTAGTAGGCGACCGCCATCAACATCATCATCGCCAACCCGAGATAGTAGCCCGAGAAATTGCCCGCCACGAATCCCGACAAAATGCCAAGCGATGCTCCACCCTCCTGTGCCGAGACCACTACTTCTTTCACGTGCCGCGACTCAGTCGAGGTGAATACCTTCACCAGTTCCGGAATCAATGCCCCCGCCAGCGTCCCGCACGAAATAATCGTGGCCAGCTTCCACCACTGCGTCCCGTCGGCGCCGAGGGTTGGAATGACAAAGTACGAAATCAGATAGGTAATGCCGATCGAGATAATCGAAGTCAGCCACACCAGCGAAGTCAGTGGCGCTTCAAAATTCATCTCATTCGCCGAACCATACTTCGCCTTGGCAATCGCGCCATTAATGAAGTAAGACAGCGCGCTCGACACCAGCATCATCACGCGCATCACAAAAATCCAAACCAGCAACTGCACCTGCAGGTTCGGTTCCTTCACGCCCAGCAGGATGAACGTGATCAACGCCACGCCCGTCACGCCATAAGTCTCGAACCCGTCTGCCGACGGCCCAACCGAGTCGCCCGCGTTGTCGCCCGTGCAATCGGCAATCACGCCTGGATTGCGAGCGTCGTCTTCCTTGATCTTGAACACGATCTTCATCAAGTCCGACCCAATGTCGGCGATCTTAGTGAAGATGCCGCCCGCAATACGCAGCGCCGCCGCGCCCAGCGACTCGCCAATCGCGAACCCGATGAAGCACGGTCCCGCATAGTCGCCCGGAATGAACAGCAGAATGAACAGCATGATCAGCAGTTCCACGCTGATCAGCATCATCCCGATGCTCATGCCCGCCTCCAGCGGAATCTGGTACACCGGATACGGCTTGCCCGGCAGGGAAGCGAACGCCGTCCGCGAGTTGGCGAAGGTGTTCACCCGAATGCCAAACCACGCCACACCGTAGCTACCCGCAATGCCCACCAGACTGAACGCCAGAATGATCGGCAGCGTCAGTCCCACCGATTTCCCCGGCACCGGCGACAGCCAGCCAAAGTACGCCGCAATAATCACCGCAATGAATGCCCACAGAAGCAGAATGAACTTGCCCTGCGTCACCAGGTACGTCTTGCAAGTCTCGTAGATCAGCTCCGAGATCTCGCGCATCGACCGGTGCACCGGCAGGTTCTTCAACCGCATGAAGATCGTCATGCCAAAGCCCAGCCCGAACAGGCAAAACAGGATGCCGATCAGCAACAGCTTATGGCCGTCAATCGCGCCATTGAAGAAGCTGACCTGCGAAAGGTCCGGCAGTCTCAGGGAAGCTTCGCCCCCTTCGGCAGCGGGTTGAGCGAAAGCGGCAGCGGCGCCGACGGTCAGCAGCGCTGCAACCACCGAGAGTTTCGTGCCCATGCGGCGTGTAAACCACGCAGCAGTGGCGAGCCATGTGTACATAAGATAAGTCCTCCGGAAGAGTACGGTTTTAAGGATGAATATCGTAAAGACTCCGCCCGGGAAGCAGTCTCCCGCCTCGCGAACCACGGTCCGATTACTCCACCGTGAGCACGCCCATTCGTGGCTTGGACATCTGTTCCGGATTTCCGAACACGCTTCCACCGCAAAACCTGAAGAGTGTTGGAGCTTGGCCGCGTCGGAGTTCGCGCTGGATTTTAGTAAGAAAGCTACGCCGCAAAATCCGGCCTGGAGAAATAAGTCTCCAGCCCCGGCATACCAGAGCAAAACGGGCATTTATAACACGTTGCCTACCACGGGTCAAACCTATTCAGACACCGTGCCCCCTGCCTTCCCGGATTGGGCAAAGAATCGATTTTCTAGGCATCTTCATATCCTTAATTAGCTCCAGCAGCGCCCACCGAGCGAGCCTCGTTTCGGCAGATCAACGGGGGGTGACAAATCGCCTCTCCACTCAGAATCCCCTCAAAATGCCCCAGCCGGGAACAGCCATTAGCTCCATGTTTGCCCACGAGCACGCCTTAGTTTAG
>CAVPNR010000048.1:0-3131 GCA_963706645.1 uncultured Acidobacteriaceae bacterium | reverse complement strand
CTCGGGGGTCACCCAAAACCGGCCAATGAGGGTCACTTCAAAACCGGCCAACGAGAGTAAGAGTCTGGGACGTTGATTCCGACATAAGGTGTTGTAGCTTCTGTCGGCATGAGCAACGTCTTGAGCGAAGCGAAACGACAACAAGTAATAGCCCTGGGACGACTGGGATGGCCGTTGCGGCGCATCGAGCAGGCGACCGGGGTGCGGCGAGAAACGGCTGGCGCCTATCTGAAGGCGGCCGGTATCGGGGTGCGTCCGCCGGGTGCGTGGGGACGGCGGGCGCCGGCAAAACCGGCCAACGAAGTGACCACCGGGTCCGACGCAGGCCCAGAGAGAACGGCCAACCCCAGCACCAACCCCAACCCCGAAAACCTTTCTACTAAAGGAAAAGCAAAAGCCAAAAGCGCAAAACCGGCCAACGAAGTGACCACCGGGTTTGGCGTGGAGTCGAAAGCAGAAAATCCTAAACGGAGTGTCTGCGAGCCTTTTCGTGAAGCGATCGAACTGAGTCTGAGCCGGGGCCGTGATGCCACCGCAATTTGGCAAGACCTGGTATCGGAGAGCGGGTTCGGCGGGGGCTATCAGACGGTCAAGCGCTACGTGCGCAAGTTGCGTGGAAAACAGCCACTGCAGCCACGCGCGGTGATTCGGACCGGACCAGGAGAAGAATCCCAAGTGGACTACGGCACGGGCCCAATGGTCCGTGATCCGCAGACCAGAAAATACCGTCGTACCCGACTGTTCGTGATGGTACTCGGGTGTAGCCGCAAGGCAGCACGCTTTCTGACCTTTCGTTCCAGTTCGCGCATCTGGGCCGAGTTACATGAGAAAGCATTCCGTCGACTGGGTGGCGCTACGCGTGTCGTGGTCCTCGATAATTTGCGCGAAGGCGTGCTGATCCCTGACATCTACGATCCCACTCTGAATCCTCTTTATCGCGACGTCCTGGCGCACTATGGCGCCGTAGCCTTGCCCTGTCGGATCAAGGATCCGGATCGAAAAGGAAAAGTTGAATCCGGCGTCGGCCATGCCCAACGAGCGCTAAAGGGAAAACGCTTTGAGAGCCTGGAGGAGGCCCAAGCCTATCTGGATCGTTGGGAGGTAAGCTGTGCCGATACCCGCATTCATGGCACCACCAAGCGCCAAGTCGCCGCCATGTTTGCCGAAGAAAAACCAACCTTGCTGCCGCTTCCCGTGGAACCTTTTCGCTACTACCAGCACGGCAAGCGGGGCGTGAATCTGGACGGTTGCGTCGAAGTCAATGCTGCCTACTACGGCCTGCCACCGGGCTGGATCGGGCGAGAAGTGAATGTGCAGTGGGATGAGCTGTACGTGCGCATTCTCGATCCCCAGAACGGGCTGTTGCTGCGCGAGCACGTGCGCCAGAAACGCGGCTGGTATCGCATCAAGAAAGAAGACCATCCGCAGCACATACCGCTTCAGGTTTCCCAGTTACTGTGGCGAGCCGGACGCGCCGGCTCCCACATCGGTACGCTCTGCAACCTTATTTATACCCAGCTCGGAGAAGTTGGCATTCGTCGCATCCTGGGCGTGCTCTCGCTGGCCAAGAAGTTCGGTACCGCCGCGGTCGAGGATGCCTCTGCGGCTGCTCTCGAAATGGGAGTGCATGAGTACCGCTTCGTTCGTCGCTATCTCGAACGTGCCCCACAGCTTACTCTGCGGCAAGTCGATCCGCTCATTCGCGAACTGGTCCACTACCGCGATCTCATCAACCTCAGAACCCAGGAGCCAGACGATGAACCTCATTGAGTTGAACCGAGCTTTAGGACAACTACGGCTGGGCGGAATCGCCGCCGTGCTCGAAACCCGGCTTCACCAAGCTCAGACCGAAGCCATGCCTCCGATCGACTTCCTCTCCTGCCTCGTCTCCGACGAACTCACTCGTCGTGGCGAACGACTGCTGGAGCGGAGAAAAAAACAGGCCCAGTTCCGAGACGTTCAGAAAACTCTCGATAACTTCGACTTCAGCTTCAACCGAAAAATGAATCGCAGCCTGGTGTTCGATCTGGCTACCGGTGCCTTCATCGCGCGCCACGAAGACGCTTTGTTTCTCGGGCCACCTGGAACTGGCAAAAGTCATCTCGCTCAGGCCATCGGACAATCCGCTATCCAACAGGGCTATCGCGTGCTCTATCGCGAAACCCACAAACTGCTCGATGACTTGGCCGAAGCCACCATCGACGGAACCCGCAAAGAATGCATGGAACTGTTCGTTTCCGTACCGCTTCTGATTATCGACGACCTCGGCATGCGGAAGTTACCCATGACTGCCGCCGAGGACTTACTGGAAATCGTAATGCGGCGCTATGAACGCGCCAGTAGTGTGCTGACTTCGAACCGACCGGTGGACGACTGGGGCAAACTGCTCGGCGACAGCGCCGCCGTTACCGCTATGCTCGATCGTCTCCTCCATCACGGCCATGTGCTCAAATGTGGTCCACGGAGTTGGCGCACGAAAACAGACTTGCCTCCTCAGGAGGCGGCGGAGTAAAACAACCTAGTCCCCGGCCACTTCCGTTGGCCGGTTTTGATGTGACCACCGTTGGCCGCTTTTGATGTGACCCCTGAGGACCTTGCTCCGACCGTTTCAACACACAGGATATTCCTTCACCGTCGCCTCGCGACGAGGCCCCTACGAGTGCAGTCGCCCGCCTGCGGGTATTTCTTTTCCGTTTGTGACTTTCGCATCAGTAATCAGATCCCTCGACCGTGTCCCTGTTTTCGTCGTCGGGATTGAACTTCGGGCACCTTATCGCACGCGGCGATGGCGCTCACGGCGGTACTTTTGTTCTTCCATCGGATCCAGCTCAAGTTGAGAAGACAGAATGACCGGCAGTCTATTGCACAGCAGATGACTTCCCGGGAAGATATTAAGCGCGAGTCCGACCAGCGAGCGGCGCCTCTGTTGGCCAAGTTGTGAGCAGCATAAGTCCCCTCGAAAGCGCTGACCAACGACGTTGCCCGCAGCCGCCAAAACCGGGACAGTGCAAACTTTGAAATCGGGGAGATTAGTGTGCAAGCCGTGTGCCGCTGTAAATGTGAGTACCGTACGGCGATCTTTGGCGCCTTCAACTGGGAACTTGTCGGGGGCCCACTGCGGGTTGACAGAG
>CAVPNR010000047.1:0-136379 GCA_963706645.1 uncultured Acidobacteriaceae bacterium | reverse complement strand
GAGCACTACGGGATGCAATCGGCCAAGTAGATCCACAAACCCACCAATGGCAACCGCACCCGCCCGATCCAGCCGAATACGACTCCGCGGCAGAACCGCATGCTCGCGGTGCGCTGCCGGTAGCAGCCGTTTTTGATGCCTTCCTGTCCATCTATCGCTCGCGTATAACCGACTCGCTGCGGATCGCAACCACGGGTACAGGAGTGCTGCTCGAAAGGGAAATCCATCCTGACCTCGTCAATCGCCTGGCAGAAGAAGCGTCCAAGTCGGCACAGCACTTGCTAACCATGTGCATCCGCGCTTTGACTACTGTCCGCCGGTGGATCTGAACTTCGGCGACTACGTGCGGGCCCTGATCACTGCTGACGGTGACCTAGTGCCGGATGACGACCGCGGGTATCGTCTGGCGGTGATCGAGGCATTCCGCCAGCGCGGAATCTTCCCCCGAGATGTACGCACACTAGCCGTTGATATTTGCGTTGGCAGAAACCGGAGGTCTCCGAACTGCCGGGCTTCGCCGAGCTGATGGAGCAGATCCAACTGAACTGGGACCAGCGGACGGACCGAAAGGTGATCTACGACACGATGCGGGCTAATTGCTCAACGTGGACCATCGGCTGCTATCGGATGCTGTACGCAAACCACAGAATGATCTCCTAGCCTTGCGTCTCAAATTGGATTGTCGATGGATGCGGCAACCGCTCCCAGGAATGTTCCCGCATGAACGTAACGAACCGCTGGCAGAGGTCCATTCGGTACGCCCAGTCCGGCGAGTTGGCCCGGACGGACAGTTGCTGGTGGATATGGTAATCGAAATTACACAACAGCGGTTCGAGCCCATCGATCCAAACGACAATGTACAGATCGACCCGCGACATCCCGGTGACCTGGATCTCAATCGCGTATTCAAGTACCGCGGGGGATGCACGATGATCATCGATCTCGAAACACGGAAGCCGCGCTACGTGATTGCGAAGAGCATTAACAGCGAGAATCGCCTCAAGCGACAGCGCGAATTCATTGGAGCACCCGCCGAGCAATCCTTGTATGCGACTTACTTCGGTGGATCCTTTTCGCCGCAAGGCGTGAATTTCGCGGTACTTCACCGTGGGCTCTGAGGAGGACAGCCATGAAGACGACGCGTACTCTGAAGCGGACCATTACTCTGCATCCGGCAAGACAGAGAAGACGAAGATGTTGAATCGAAAGACCTACGAGTTGAGTCATCAGCCGCCACCCGGGTGAAAGTCCGTATGTATCGCCACGGTCTAGGCGATTGTTTTCTGCTGACCTTTCCTCGGCCCGCAGGAGAGCGGCCCTTCTATATGTTGATTGACTGCGGTGTGGTCTTGGGCACACCAGACGCTGCGTCGATCATGATGGAAGTTGTCGAGGATATCAGGAGCGTCACCGGCGACATAGATGTATTGGTATCGACGCATGAACACTGGGATCACAACTCTGGCTTTGTGCAAGCGAAAGCGCGCTTGCCAAGATCAAAGTTCACCAGATTTGGCTCGCGTGGACTGAGGACCCGGGCAATCAACTGGCCCGCAAGCTCAAGGCAGAACGGAGAAATGCCTTACGCGCGTTGCGCGCGGCGGCGCTGCGCATGCGCGGTGCGACTGCCGGTTCGGAAACAGGCGTGCTGTCCCTGCTGGAGTTCTTCGGACCTGTACAGGGACTTAACGGTCGAGCAATGTCGGCTGCCGGAGGCACTACGGAAGACGCGATGAAGAATGCGGTTGGCTTGCCGCTATCCGCCGCGTTACTGCCACCCCGTCGATCCCCCTATCGAGTTGGAGGAACTGCCCGGGATTCGCTTCTACGTCCTGGGTCCGCCTGAGAACGAAAAGCGGATCAAGAATCTGTTGCCTACCAAGACCGGCAAGGAGACTTATGACACTGCACTGACCTTGTCGCCGGAAACGGCATTTCTTGTAGCCGCGGTCAGCGACCGCCCGGCAGACGGCAATCCGGAATTGAACATCCCGACCTGCGGCGTGGCACGTCCATTCGACAGAGATGGGAGCTCGGACCAGATCAGGCTAAGAAAGACAAGTTTTTCGTCGAGAAGTATTTCGGCGAGGAGTCCTGGAGGAAAATCGATACCGACTGGCTGGACGGGGCCGGACAACTCGCCCTGCAACTCGATAGCTATACCAACAACACCAGTCTGGTGCTCGCAATTGAATTGACCGCGAGTGAAAGTTTTGCTTTTTGCAGCCGACGCGCAGGTCGGCAACTGGCTATCTTGGAACGATCAATCTTGGGAAGTTCGTGATGGCGAGCGCATCAGAAATGTCACGGCGACAGACCTCCTGCAGCGGACGATGTTGTACAAAGTCGGGCACCATGGCAGCCACAATGCCACGCTACGAGCCAAAGGGCTGGAACTGATGCAGAGCAGTGCACTGATTGCGCTGATCCCGGTTGATCACAATGAGGCAGTCAAGAAACGCTGAACGGGATGCCCTTCGCTGCCCTCATGGAAAGGCTTGAGCAGAAGACCTCTGGTCATATTCTGCGTAACGATGACCCCACCTCCAAGCCAGCGCCAAGCGCCCGAAGGTGTCCCGAGCACGGCTTGGGAGGATTTCCTCAAGAACGTGGTCTGTCAAGAAACAACGCCCGGCAACTACAAGGTCAAGTACTACGAGGTCTCTATCAAAGGAGCCCAACTAAGCGCTGTGGAACACGACCGGAGGAGCGGTGGTTCTCGATCTGTCGCATAGGGCCTCATCGGCGGAGCTGAGGGGAGGCGCAACTTCGTTGATGGCTGTACAGAATTGGAGGGGTTGTGGCAACCGATGTTCATCGGGACGTTCGTGTGTACAGCCCCGTGGAGCGTCTCACGACCGATCCCGCGGAGGACTCGCCAGAGTCAGGGATTGCTTTGTGTCTCTCGGGCGGTGGGTATCGGGCAATGGTGTTCCATCTTGGGGCTCTTAGGGCCGAACGAACTCGGTTACTTGCCTCGGCTCGCCCGCGTCTCCAGCGTCTCTGGGGGGTCCATCACTGCTGGCGTGCTTGCTCTGCATTGGAAGAGCCTGAACTTTGATGACAAGGGCGTCGCTCGTGATTTCCAGCCAGAGATAACAGCCCCTATCCGTAATCTGGCGAGCAGGACCATAGACGCGACAGCCATCCTGGAAGGACTTCTGCTGCCGGGTACCGTGTCCGACAAAGTCAGAGCAGCTTATCAGGAATACTCGTTTGGGCACGACACTCCAGGAAATCCCAGATTCACCCCGTTTCGTCTTCAACGCAACCAACGTTCAATCACTTGTATTGTGGCGCTTCAGTAAGCCGTACATGCGCGACTATCGCGTGGGAGAAGTAAAGGTCCTACAGTCGAACTTGCCACGGCGGTCGCGGCGTCATCCCCATTCCCACCGGTGCTATCTCCGGCCGAGCTACGCCTTGACGCCGCTGCATACAGCGCCCGGATCGGGCTCGGATTTGCAGCGAGAGCCTTACACAACCGACGTTGTCCTCACGGATGGCCGCGTCTATGACAACCTTGGTCTCGAAACGGCGTGGAAACGCTATGACACGATTCTGGTAAGCGACGGAGGGGGAGCCGACCAGCCGAGCCGAACCCAAGTACGACTGGGCCCGGCATTCGTATAGAGTGCTGAGTCTCATCGATAATCAGGTCCGTAGTCTTCGCAAGCGGGAAGTCATCGCATCATTCCGCCGGGGAGATCGACAGGGGGCCTATCTGGGTCTTCGCACCCAGATTGCACAATGCGGGCAAACCGATCCCTTGCCCTGGCCACCCGAACATACATTGGCGCTCGCAATACGCCTACGCGACTTAAGAGGTTGGAGCCCGAGCAGCAGGAACGGCTTATCAACTGGGATATGCGGTTTGCGACGCGGCAATGCGGAGGCATGTGCTGCCGAATGCTATAAAACCGACCGATTTCCCTTATCCCGCAGCCGGAATGTGAATTGTCACGTGGAGATTGGCCGCGGACCTGAAGTCTGAGTTTTGCCACTGACAACAATGAATAGAAAGGAGAACAGTATGGACAACATTATGGTTTGCACGCCGAAATCTCTGCCGCGAGAAAAATGGATCCAGGCTGCGGCAAAGGCAGTAGAGGTCAACCCACTCAACCATGCCCCGCTGGAAAGTCTTGCATTAGTAATGCCCGGTTTTAAGCCGTTGCCCGAGCATCTGGCAGTAGTGGTCACGAAGTACTGGCAGACGCACCAAGTGAGTCTGACGGTCAGCTTTCTCGACAATCCTCCTGCGACTCTGCGCAAACGCATCCTTGACCATATGAATGCATGGAGCAACACCGCAAATGTGAAGTTCATTGAGACCAAGACGGACGCGCAAGTCCGCATTTCACGAGGCGACGGCGGGTATTGGTCTTACGTTGGGACTGACATTCTCAGCGTTCCTGCAAACGAACAGACGATGAACCTGCAGGACTTTGCGATGGAAACGCTTGATTCAGAATTCCACCGAGTGGTGCGGCACGAAACCGGGCACACCATGGGCTTTCCCCATGAGCACATGCGGGGGGAGTTGGTAGCAAAAATCGATGCTGAGAAAGCGATCAAGTACTTCGAGGAAACGCAAGGCTGGAGCGAGCAAATGGTGCGACAGCAGGTGCTCACTCCTATTGAGGAGTCGTCGCTGATTGGGACACTCCATGCTGATCCACACTCGATCATGTGCTACCAAATTCCTGGCGCCATTACCAAGGACGGCAAACCAATTATCGGAGGTGCTGACATCGACAGCAGCGATTATCGATTCGCCGCCAAGATCTATCCGAAGCCTGGGCAGAAAAGCGCTCTAGACGTGGCGATCAAGAAGCAGCGAGTAGCGGCGTAGTAGGGTCAAAAGTATCGAGGAAGAACCAGACGACAAGCGGATCGGATTACGAAATGGGGCCGCGGGAGATTCTGAGCTTAACAGCCCGTGGCAGAACTGCTGAAAGATTGCGGGGAGTGAGCTGAGGTGTGGCAAGTTCGCGATGGATTCCTCTGCGGTTCAGCGGCGGGTAGAAGCGGTCGGATGCGCGGAACCGCCTTCCGCGGGCCCAGCAAAAAGCGCAAGAGGTGCAAAAACAACTGCCCTGCCCGGTTTTTCAGCTCCCGCGGCGTACCCGCTCCCAGCATCTTTCTCAGAATCAGGCTCAGGTTGAACCCGCCCACGTGGATCAGTTGCCGCTTCAGAATATTTTCGCGTCCGCGCAGATGGCAGCGCCGCAGCCCGCCCGTTTCGTAACAATGCGCGAAGCTGCGCTCGACCAACTCGCCGCGCCGCCGCAATAAGCTCTTGCCGTACTCGCCCCGCACTCGCCGCCGGTTCGCGTACACCGCTTGCTGCTCCGCCGCCTTGCCCGCCCAATTCCGCTGCCCCTTCGGTTTCTTCTCCGGCATGTAACTGCGCACCCCGTACGCCTTCATTCGCTTCACCACCGCGCCACTGTGGTAGCCCTTGTCCGTCACGGTCTCTTCGATCCCGGCCAGGTTCACCTTCGGTGGGTCATGGGGCCGTAACTCCGCCTCGCGCCCGACCTGCTCCGCCACCGCCATCCCGGCTTCGCACAACGTTTCATCGAGCGTGCTCGTGTCGCCCTGGTCGGCGCCTTGCAGGGTCACCGCCAACACCGCGCCGGTATCTAGATCGACCGCGTGTTCGGCCTTGTGCGCCAAGTGCGTGCGCTTATCTTTCATCTTCGCAATGCGTGCGTCGGCGTCCACCGGACTCTTCCACTCCTTATTCGACGTGCGTTTCTTGCGCTTGCGATCCAGCCGCGCCAAGTCTTCCCGCGTCGGCGTCGCGATGCCCGAGGCCTTCGACAGCCCCCGTAGAAACTCTTCGTAACTCTCGCCCGTATCGCGCCGCACAATCGAACGCATCGCCGCGTTGGCCTCCAGCGTCGTCGCGTCGATCCCCAGTCGCTGTCCCTGCAACAATCCGCGATCCGCCAGCAGCCCCAACACCCACGTGAACACCGCGCGATGCGTATCGATGTCGATCAATCGTCGCGTCCGCGAAATCGTCGAATGATCCGGCGTGTATTCCTCCAACCCGATCCGCAAGAACCGCCGCAACCCCAGCGAATCCGCCACCCGCCACGCAATCCCCCGCTCCGCTCCGATGCCCTCGAAATACCCGATCAACAGCGCCCGAAAATACACTCCCGGCTGCAGCGACGGACGCCCCAGCCGCGCATGATAAAACCGCGCGCACAACCCTTCCACAAACTCGTCGAACCCCGCGCCCTCCGACAACTCGTTCAACCGCTCATAAAACGGATGCCCCGGCGCTCGCGCCAACTCCCTGTGCGCAATCCAAATGTCTTCCTGCTTCTCCCCGCCACTCCGCTTGCTCATCGCCATGCCTGCAGTCTATCCAGCGCCCTGTGGATCACACCATCTTTCCGTCGCACGTACCCAGACTTCCACCACGGGCTGTTAAAGTGCTCTCCACTATTGCATCGAGGAAGTAACCACTAATTCCGAAAAAGGAGGTAAATGAGTATGTTGATCGAAAGTATGCGTAGCTATATTTCCAATTTGCCGATTGGTGCGTACCGCGCGGCGGCGCTTCAGCCTGGCGTCGTCACAGCAGTGGACATCGATAACCTACCCGAAGGTGTCGTGACCGGATCGAACCTAATTCAGTTTCCAAAAGATGCAAGCCCGGAGATCAAATCAAGCGTCGCGCTGTCGCTTTTGGCTGCTCAGCGGGTTGCCTCGAATGACACTGTGATAGGCACCCCTCAGCAATGGATTGAACGACACAATACTGTCTTGACGAACCTCAATTGGCTGGTTCGAGGTGGCGGAACAGTTGAGTCTGAATTCAAGAACGTCAATGTGGCCGTCCACGAGGCTGTAATTCCATTCTTAGCCGCCGCCTTTGGTGGCGCGGTGGCAGCTGGAGCCTTAATTCTCACTGCGCTGAAGCAACTCAAAGAGATGGACAAGAACTCTCCTTGGATCACATTGTTTAACCAAGAGAGTCGTCGCTTCGACGTGACTGAATACCAGTTTTCTGTAGTTCAAGTCGCCGGAGACCAGGTGACCATGAAGCTTGCGTCGGCACGCTTCAATGCGTCCTTTGGGAAAACTCAGGTTCTTTTCTTTAAAGTAACGAAGCAAGCCGCGAAGTTTGAGTCGGCGAGCTCTGACCTTTCAGCAACTTCCAGCCTGCTGATTGAGATGAACGATGGGCTTAAGACAAAGCTTGCCGGGTTCACAAGAGATTACATCACGAGTTTGCCATTAGAAGTAACAAAAGAGGCGGAACGTCTTGCTGAAGAACAGCTACATCACGTTGCGTGACCGTAGTTGGCTTCAGCGCAAAAGCTTGTGACACGGGACCACAGTGGCTCCGAGTGACCTACAAGCAGCGAAAAGGGGCTCCATCCACGAGCCCCCAACGCGGAAGTGAGTGTCGTGAAGTAACACCGCCGCCCGCGTCCGAACTCGCACAGGATGGCGAGTCCAGGTGCTCGCAGGATGCCGGTTACTCCAAGCGGAGGGAGTGCAGACTTATGGAAAACAATCGGCCGGGATCGTTAGCCTGGAAGCACTCACGCCCGCTTAATTACCTAGCAGGGATCATCACGGAACCACGATGGTGCGTCGTCTGCGACTCGCTCCGGGCGAAGCCATGCCGTGGCATCGCGATCCCTTCCATCGAGTCGCGGTGGTGCGGCGATGTCATATCCCAGAGTATGAGGTTCGATGATGGCGGACCCGAAGGCTCTTGAGGTTCTGAAACAAAGCGTCCGGCTCTGGAATGAGAACTGGAATTCGCTTAATCGCGACCTCAGCAAGGCGGATCTTCAAGGACGTGACTTAACCGAAGCACGCTTTGAGGCTACGAACTTGGCATGCTCTAACCTTGAAGGGTGCGACCTGTCCAACGCGCATCTTGAGCGTGCAGACCTGACCGGCGCGGCCTTTGGTTCGGGGGGTAGTGGTGCGAATCTGTGCAATGCGCAGCTGCGCGAAGCCAAGCTGAGGGACTGTGACCTTAGCGGCGTGAAGGGTGGCTTGCAGCACCAACAACTGGCAGGTGCCGATCTTACCGGAGCTACCCTGCCTGCGTCTCTAACAAGGTTCTTTGACAACCTCGACGCCGTCGGGGACATCTCGGAGAGCGCGCGAAAGCTGTTCATCACCATGCTGGCGGCCTGCCTCTACTCCTGGCTAACCATCGCCACCACCACCGACTTGAATCTGATCACCAATCGCGCCTCCTCCCCACTGCCCATAATCCAAACCACCATTCCGATTGTCGGATTCTACGTGGTTGTACCTTTATTGCTCCTGTGTGTCTACTTCTACTTCCATTTCTACCTGCAAAAGCTATGGGAGGAGCTCGGCTCGTTGCCAGCGATCTTCCCAGACGGCCGCCGCCTGCACGAAAGGTCTGACCCCTGGCTGCTGAATGATCTGGTGCGGTCGCACGTGCATTTGCTCAGGCCGGACGCCCCTCTATGTCGTATTTTCAGCAAGCCATTTCGATTGTGCTGGCATGGTGGTTGGTTCCCGTGACGTTGTTTCTGTGCTGGGGGCGTTATCTGCCGCGACATGACTCTTACGGAACAATCTTGCAGGCCGTCCTGCTCGCGGTCTCGATCACCGCGGCGGTGTTTTCTTTATAAACTGGCGGCTGCGACGTTGCGCGGAGCCAAGCGTCAACCTTTTTCCTGGAAGGGTGCGTTTAATAGCCTCCGCACTTACAGCGCAATTGGGACCTTCCTAGTAACCCTAGCAGCGTTCGTGCTCTTGGCTGTGGGCGCCATCAGGGGTTTCCGACCGGGTGGGGACGCTTGGTGGAGTGGGGAGAGGGAAGGACGATGGAGTTGGGTGCCACGCGCTATGGCGCTGGTTAACTACTCGCCGTTCGCTAATCTTGTACGGACCGACGTCTCGATTAAGCCAGCGAACTGGACGGAAAAGAGCGATCCCGACCTGTATCTTGTGAAGGGTGCGGAGCTGTCGGTGACTTCAAGCTCGGTTATTGGTGGCCAAACTTTGCTTACCGTGCGGCGGCGCGCTGACCTCCGGTACGCCGACGCGTATCGCGCTTTCCTTGCCAAAGCCAATCTTTCAGGCGCTTACTTGGAGGGTGCCGATCTGCGTTTTAGCGATCTACGCCAAGCCTACGCTGAACTCGAAGGCGTCCACCTGAACGATGCCGACCTTACGGGGGCCAACCTTAGCGGGGCCCAGTTGCCGTATTCCGACCTGCGGGACGTTTGGCTGCCCGGGGCCGAGTTGACCAATGCCGAACTGACCGGGGCCATCCTGAAACACACCAACCTAAGCGGGGTCATCCTGAAAACACCAACCTGAGCGGGGCTGATTTGACCGACGCTCAGTTCGAAGGCGCCGACCTAACGTTTGCCGACTTCAGGTCGCTGGACAACACCCATCAGACGAAGGGGCTCGCGGCTCCTGCGCTCAAAGCAGCCAAGAACTGGGATAAGGCTTACTATGACGATGACCTTGGGCAGCAGCTCGGGCTTCCGCGCGACCACAACGACAGGCTTGCAGAGGAACAGCAGAGGGGAACGCAGTCTGTACCGCTACCTTGCGCACCTTTGCGAGATTCAGCTCTCAGCTCCGACCGTTAAATAAATCTTGGGTGCACGACGCAATTACGGACTGAGTAAAGATTTGTTCCACTTAAGACGAAATGGCTGATTTTGATCTTGCGTTGATCATCTTTGTGGCGACAGACGGGTCCTTCGCTCACGACGGAGTAAGCCCCAGCGGGCTAACGACAATTCGCGGACGGGTTCCTTGGCATTCTGGCGGATTACCGGGACGGGCTGAGTCGGCGCGACGTTGAAGCGCGGACTCCAGTCTTCCTCGCCGGAAATAGCATCGAAGTGTTCTTCGATGGCATGTTTTTCTACGCGAGAGTCGGTAGCGTCCGCACATAGAGCCTCAGGCTGGTTTCGGCCACTCCCTCTTCAGTTCCAGGAGGACAGACCGCAGAAGATTGTAATGCTTTAAGTCGGCGATCAATGCCGCTTCAGCCGTCGTTTTAAGAAAGCCGCTGCCGTAATCGAATGCCCAGCGAAGCCAGTCGTGCAATTCCAAATCGTTGTGGGCAGAACACATTGCCGTCTTCGCCCCCGTGTCCTCTGATACGACCTTGCCCGGCGATAATAACAACCGTTCGTGTTCTATTGCGTGAATCTTTGGTCGGAGCATGCAATTCCGGAGGCGAGCTTATGGCATCAGCTATTCAAAGCATCCAGGGTGCCGGCGCGGAACTCACTGAAATTCAATCGGAAGTTCTCAGGCTGGAACAACGAGTCCAGAGCGTACGGCGGACGCTGCGGGAGGCGATAGGAGGAATCTCGATTTTGGAAAGGCGACCTTCTCCGGCACCGGGGACCGCACCCACGGTTTGCTACCAACTCAGAGGTCATCCCCTAAAGACGAATCCAGAGCTTTGCGCGAGGGTTCAGCAATCGTTGAACCTTGAGACGAAGAAGGAGGCTGAGATCGCGGTGGGGGCAGTGGTGGATGCTCTGGAGCGCACTTTATTGAACAACCTTGGCGTTGACGGCTTTTCGCTCAAGCTCGGCGGTTTCGGCAAGTTCAAGGTCCGGCACACCAAGCCCATCACCCGCAGGGTTGGTTTTTCTGGTGAAACAGTGATCACCAAAACGAAGAGAAAGATTAGGTTCGTGTCGCTCGGAATGCTTCGGGCATCGGAAACGGGCAACTGACTTCCACGGCCGACTCGATATGCCTTTCATGGAACACGCGACAGTGCCATTCACCGAGGTGCCGCAGAACTGCTCGTCTTCCAAACAAGAAAACACGACCGATCCTGTCATGTTCGTGGACGGACATTACGTCGGGCATGATGGATTTATCGTCCCCAAGGACTTCCCTGAGTTCTACGTGCGGTTCCCTCAACACATTCGGCGATGGGTGCTTAGGCACACGGACAACTGCGCTTCGAAGGAGGACATCGAGGATTGGACTCAAGAGCTCTGCGTCCACATGAGTTCTCTCCCTTCCACATCACAGTACCGAAAAGCTGGGAAGCAGGATGTTGTTCAGACCTTCGATCCAGTGCGTCACTATGGGGCCAATCAGGCTCGATTTCAGAACTACATCAATCTCTGCCTAGCTAACAAGTTTCGAACGATTCACTCGCTTGGCATTAAGAGCCCGCTATGCCATGCCGAGCGCCTGCTGTTGTCTGAAGAAACTAGTGACGGAGTGTGTATCGATGACGAGCTCTCTGAACTTGTCTCAGAGCAGTTGCTGGAGGCTGCCGAGCGCTCCCACAAACAGTTGCAAGACAGATTGTTCGTCGGGGAGTTCATCGATTTTGCGCGCAGACGAAGCCCGAGGATCCTTTCAGCGTTAGAGGCGATTGCAGCAACGAGAACTCAAGAAGAGGCTGCTCGAAAACTCAGAATGGCAAATGCAGACTTCGGACGCCTCTGCTCCCAACTCCGCGAGTTGGGGCAGTCCTTTGTGAAAGGGGAACAGCGATTACAGCAGCATGGACAGTCGAGCGTGAAGTACAGAGCCCTTAAACGCGATGCAGCCCTGCATGACAGCACCTCCCAACTGGGCAGGAAGTTTTGGAGCCGCGTTGAGTTGTACAACGAAGTCTGGAATCAACCGCTCGTTAAGCTCGCGAGAAAATATGGTATTTCCGATGTCGCGCTGGGCAAGGCTTGTCGCAAACTGAGGATACCCCACCCCGGACGAGGTGATTGGGCAAAGAGGAAGGTTGGTAAGGCAGTAAAGCAGGTGCCACTGACGGAGTTCAAGGACGCCCCTGTCGTGAGGCGACTCAAGGCAATCCCGGTGCAATTAAATCGGCGAACTGGTCTTTTAAAGCCTGATTGCTGGCGATAGAAAAGCTATTGGGTGCATGGGTGCAACCGAGTTTCATTCAAGATGCGTAAGCGATACCAGACCAATGAGTTAGCTGTTGACTCTACTGAATTCGGGACCAGGGGGTCGGAGGTTCAAATCCTCTCTCCCCGACCAAATCTTTCTCTCGCCATTTCAGTCAGGCGGCATTATCGTTCTCCGATTGATCCTCTTTTTTCGGTACATTCGGCAGCTCTAGTCGCAATGCGATATGTCACGCGCGCGCTTTGTCGATCATCGCCTCCCAAGTGCCTTTGGATTTGAGAATCACTTCCACGGCTTCGCGGACCGCGCCGTGGCCGGCCAGTGCTTTCGTCGTGTAGTGGGCAGCTTTTTTGACTTCGGGCACGGCGTCGCCGACAGCGAAGGCCAATCCGACGCGGCGCATCAAGGGAATGTCCGGAAGGTCGTCGCCGACATATGCCACGGCGGAATCCGCGACTCCCGCTTTCTGCAAGATCTCTTCATAGGCCGGCATCTTTAGCGCCTGCTTCATGTAGATGAACTCCATCTTCATTTCGTGGGCGCGGCGTAGGAGCGCTGCGCTCTCGCGCCCTGTAATGCAGCCTGTGCGCAGGCCAGCGCTTTGAGCGAGAGTCAGGCCCTGGCCATCGTGCGCGTCAAACGTTTTAATTTCGAGGGCGGTGCCGTCGGTTTGGGAGAGCAGAGTAACGCTGCCGTCGGTCATTGTGCCGTCCACGTCCATGAGAAGCAGTTGGATTTTCGCGGCACGCTTTTTCAGTGCAGGAGAGAGTTTGAAGCTACCGGCCAAAGAAGCCTCCAGAGAAAAGGTAGAAAGAATCTAAGTTAACAGTAATCAGAGTTTTGCTGCGTCTTGGCGTCGGCATCGTGAAACAGCTCCCGCATGATCCGCACGCCGGAACTGGTTCCGACCAAGTCAGCACCCGCATCCAGCAGTTCGCGCACTTGCTGAGCAGTCTTGATACCGCCGGAAGCCTTGACTCGGACGTGGGGGGCGCGATTCGCCGGAGAAAGCGGATGTCCTCGGGAGTGGCCATGCCTACCGCACCGCCGCTGGCATTCTTCAGATACGAAACGCCCGCGTCAATGCTCAACGCCACCGCCCACTCGCGTTGTTGGAGACTCAGCAAGTTCAGTTCGAGCATAATCTTCACCGGAACCTTTCCGGCCGCCGCGACGACTCCGTGGACGTCGTCGCGGAATTCGCTTTCCATTCCAGAAAGCAGGAAGCCAACATTCGGCATCAGGTCAATTTCCTCGGCTCCGTCGTCGACGAGGTGTCGCGCTTCATCGGCCTTTCCGCGGCTCGTCATTGTCCCGTAGGGAAAATCGATAAATGATGCGACACGAATTCCCGTACCGCCCAATTTCTGGGCGGTGCGTTTGACCCATGCACCCGGGATCATGGCTGCGTGAAATCTGTATTTCAGACACTCGGTGAGATGCTGTTCCCAGAGCGCTTCGGTGAGAACATTTGAGATCAGCGTGTGCTGAATGCGGTGAGCGAGCTGCGCAGCGTCGGTTCTCGTGCGGTCATCCATTGAGTGAAGCGACCTCGCGTCTATCACTATATTCCGTCGACCGTTTGACCGCCGGCGAGCCACCCGGGCGGAGTCATTGCATGCTGGTTGGAGAACTCCAGCACTTCTCGCCGGCGGGGCAGAGAGGGAATCACGCCGTCTTTGGTCACTGCCATCGCTCCGACGGTTACGGCAAACTGCACGGCTTCCTCGATACTCATGCCCTGAGCCAGTGCGGTCGCGAGGCCGGCGTTAAAGGCGTCGCCGGCGCCGGTCGTATCCATCGCGCGCACGGGCACAGCGGGGAAGCGGTTACAGCCCGAGCTACTAACCAGCAAAGCGCCATTCTCCCCCAGGGTCATGACAACTTGCTTCACGCCCCGGCGGATCAACTCATGCGCGACGATCTCGGGATCAATCGAGTCGTCCGGTGCCCGGCCAGCCAGCACCTTGGCTTCCATCTCGTTCGGCGTGAGTACATCGACCACTCCGAGGAGGGAAGCCCTCAGAGGCCGCACGGGCGCGGGATTTAAGATTGTAATTGCGCCGGCTGTTCGTCCAATGGTCAGCCCTGCTTCGGCGGCTTCTGCCGGAATCTCCAACTGCGTCAGCACGACTGCTGCAGACTTTAGCGCGTCTGCTGCGGCGGAAACATCCGCAGCCGTCAGCAACTCATTTGCACCTGGATCCAGGACAATGCAGTTCTGCCCGCTCTTCGCTTCGACCACGATGAATCCCACCCCTGTCGGTGCATCCGCGGATCGCTTCACATAGATGACATCGATGCCTTCGTCGCGGTATAAACCGAGCGCCATCTCCCCGAAAGGGTCCTTGCCAATCTTGGCGACAAAATCCACATGCGCGCCGAGCCGTGCGCAGCCTACCGCCTGATTCGAACCCTTGCCGCCAAAGTCGACGCGCTACCCGGTACCCAGCAACGTCTCGCCCCTGCCCGGAATCCGCTCGACCCTCATGGTGAGGCCGGTAGCGTAACTGCCCACCACCGTGATGCGAGGAACACTCAAATGAAATCTCCCATCGGATTCTCGAAACGCCAGAGAACGCCGTTAGCCTACCATAGCTCAGTCAGCCCACTTCGCCTTGACCGGCCCAAACGTGAATGTTAGTTTCGGTTCCACACGTGACTCTTCGAGGGACATCACTCTGAACAGGGCAGGGAAGCCGCAGTCATCCGTCGATCTCCGCCGGCGCGAATTTCTTGTCCGCTTCTGCCAGGGTGCCGGAGCCACGTTGATTCCCACGAGTCTGTGGGGGATGAATTTTCCCTCGGCGCAGTCATCAGGCGCTCGGGGTGAGCCGGACTCTGCCACAGGCTTTAGTCTGCACCCTCACTATCGAAGCGAGCGGCCCCTCGACGCCACGCTTCTGAAGGTACAGGCGGGGCTCGATGACTTCATTACAGAAAAGTATGCCGACGAGATCGCGGCGATTCTCGTGGAGTGGAGCGCCAGCTTGTTGCGGTCTCCCCAGGAAACTCATGCGATCGCGAAAGTCTTCGCGCCAGATTTCTCCGGAACATCGCCTCGTCCCGCAGAGTCGCGAGTCCTGCGTTCCAGTTCAGCATTGCAAGTGCGCCAGAACACATTCACCCACGAAGTGACGCTCAGCCGCGATGTTTTTCTTCGACAGTGGCAATCAGCGCTGAGCAACTTCTCGCGGATCGTCACCGCTGAATTCCAGATCACCAGGATCGACATCGCCGACGCGGCCTCTCCGTCCGCATCGCAACTTCCAAGCCGCGTGCGGACTCGCGTTCGCCACGAAATTGTGGGCGCTGGCGCTGGCTTCTACCGCGAACAACACGTCGGACACTGGGAGTTGGAATGGCAACCATCTCCTTCCGGTGAGTTTCGGCTCCGGAGTTGGCGTGCCCTTGATGAAACACAGGCGCGCTCCAGCGCGCCCGTCTACGTCGACATCACGGCGGCCGTGCTTGGAGGCAATTCTTCCTACTCGGCTCAATTACGACATGGCACAGACTACTGGCGCACAATCATTGACGGCGCCTCCGGCATTGACATTTACGGACACAATGGAGTGTCGGTCGCCGATATCGACAATGACGGCTTCGATGATCTCTATGTTTGCCAGCCTGCGGGCCTGCCCAACCGCCTCTATCGCAACCGTGGCGACGGAACGTTCGAAGACATCACGGAGTCATCAGGCCTGGGAATCCTTGAAAACACGGCCTGCGCGCTCTTCGCCGACTTCCGCAACTGCGGGCGACAGGATGTCATCGTGGTTCGCGCCAGCGGCCCGCTTCTATTTTTGAATGAAGGCGGCGGCAAATTTCGACAAAAAACTGACGCGTTCCAATTTGCGAACCCTCCGCAGGGAACCTTCACAGGCGCAGCCGTTGCAGACTATGACCGCGACGGACAGCTCGACATCTACTTCTGTCTCTATGCCTACTACCAGGGAACTGGGCAATACAAATATCCTTCGCCCTATCACGATGCCGAGGACGGTCCGCCGAATTTTCTGATGCGCAACAACGGCGACGGCACGTTCCGCGACGTCACTTCCGCGACGGGATTGAATCAAAACAACACACGTTACAGTTTTTGCTGCGGGTGGAGCGACTTCGATAACGACGGCTGGCCCGATCTCTACGTGGTGAATGATTTTGGCCGAAAGAATCTTTACCGCAACAATGGCAACGAAACGTTCACCGACATTGCTGCGCGGGCGGCAGCGGAAGACATCGGCGCGGGGATGAGTGTCTCCTGGTTCGACTCCCACAACGATGGCGTCGAGGATCTGTACGTTGGAAATATGTGGACCGCGGCCGGCGAGCGCGTCTCCACACAGGAGAACTTTAAGAGAAGCTCGACGAAGGAAGTTCGGGCTCTCTATCAAAAGCACGCGATGGGAAACTCGCTGCTCCGGAATCGTGGCAGTTCCTTCGAAGACGTGACGACTGCCGCGGGCGTCGGCATGGG
Organism: uncultured Acidobacteriaceae bacterium; assembly: GCA_963706645.1. GTDB lineage: Bacteria > Acidobacteriota > Terriglobia > Terriglobales > Acidobacteriaceae > Sulfotelmatobacter. Next base: position 120,007 of record CAVPNR010000047.1, on the reverse strand, counting down.
CCGCTGGGCGTGGTCGAGCGATGCATTCGATTTCGACCACGATGGCTTTCCCGATCTCTACATCGCCAACGGCATGGTCTCCGGACCTCTCCGACAGGATCTCAACAGTTTCTTCTGGCGGCAGGTGGTGGCCGTGTCTCCCGACGAAGCGGGTGCGTCTCACGAGTACGAGTTGGGGTGGAACGCGATCAACGAACTGATCCGCTCCGACGGAACGTGGAGCGGCTATGAGCGGAATGTTTTTTACGCCAACAACCGGGATGGCACGTTCTCGGATGTTTCAGCCGTCGTCGGCCTGGACTTCGTGGACGACGGTAGATCGTTCGTACTCGCCGATCTCGACCACGATGGCCGGCTCGAAGTAGTGCTGAAGAATCGCAATGCTCCGCAATTGAGGATTCTGAAGAACGTGATGGAGGATTTGCCTCCATCGATTGTCTTCCGGTTGCAAGGGACGAAGAGCAACCGCGACGCAATCGGCGCGACGGTCACGATTGAAACAGAGGTGGGGCGGCAGACGAGGATGCTTCAGGCCGGATCGGGCTTCCTTTCCCAACACAGCAAAGAGGTCTTCTTTGGCATGGGAGACGCGAAAGGCCCTATCCGAGCATCGATTCGCTGGCCCAGCGGACTGGTGCAGGAACTGCATAATCTCCCTATCAATCATAGGATCTGGGTGCAGGAAGGCGTAGAGCCCTCACGCATGGAACCGTTCAAGAGGCCCGCGCACACTCCCATTCGTGGAGAGGCCGCGGCAGAGCCAGAGATGATTCCCTCCATCATGGAAGCGTGGCTTCTGTCGCCGATCGCGGCTCCGGAGTTTTCGCTTCCAGATCTGTCGGGACGACTCCGCAGCCTTTCTGCGACGCGTGGCAAGCCGACGATCCTGATTTTCTGGACCGCCAAATTACCGGAATCGCAGAAGGACTTGATAGCGCTGCAGAAGGCCTATGCTGCCTGGGCGGCAAGAGGTCTGCAGTTGATCACAGTGAACGTGGACAATCCAAGTGATGATGGGCTCCGTCCCGTCACTCAGGGCGTCACCTTTCCGATTCTGCGCGGCTCCGAGGATGTTGCGGCGATCTATAACATTCTTTATCGCCAGTTATTCGACCGGCACCGCGATCTGACCCTGCCGACATCTTTCCTCATCGACGATAAGGGCGACATCGTTAAGGTGTATCAGGGCCCGCTGGTTCCGGCGCAGGTGGAACATGACTTCCAACACATTCCCCGAACCGATGCCGAGCGATTGGCGAGAGCGCTGCCGTTCCTGAGCGCGACCGACTCGCTCGAATTCGGCCGGAACTATCTCTCTTACGGATCTCTTTTCTTTCAGCGCGGCTACCTTGATCAGGCCGAGGCTTCATTCCAGCAAGCCTTGCGCGACGATCCTTCCAGCGCTGAGGCTTTATACGGCATTGGAAGCGTCTATCTGAATCAGAACAAGAATGCTGCTGCGCGCGAGACTTTCGAACGTGCCGTGAAACTTCGGGCCAACTATCCTGATACTCTGCCGGACGCATGGAACAATCTTGGCGTCATCGCCACGCGCGAGGGGCATGTAGATGAATCTGTCCCGTGTTTTCTGGCGGCTCTCAAGCTGAATCCCCGTCACCTCTTGTCACTCGACAATCTGGGCAATGCATATCGTGCGCAAAAACGGTGGGACGACGCTCGCAAAGTTCTGGAACAAGCAGTCGATGTTGCGCCTCAGGATCCAGAGGCGAATTACAGCCTGGGCATGGTGTTTGCGCAGACCGGTGACACCACCAAAGCCTACGAGCATCTGCATCGGGCGTTGCAGGCACGACCCGTATATCCTGAGGCGCTGAACAATCTGGGCGTGCTGTATCTTGTTACGCAGCGTCGAGATCAGGCAGTCGAGAGTTTCAAAAAATGCATCCAGGTTGCGCCGGGGTTCGACCAGGCGTATCTGAATCTGGCGAGGGTCTACGCTCTGGAAGGCGCACGCGACAAGGCTCGCGGCGTTCTACTCGAACTGCTGAAGCAGCATCCGGATCACCCGCAGGCCAAGCAGGTTCTGGAACAGTTGCAACAGTGAGTCAGGGCTTCGGCGTCGGCGTGGTCAGCAGATCGACGAACATTTTGTAGAACCTCTCCGTATCGAGATCCATCTGCACCTCGACTACAGGACCAACGATGGCGGGCTTGTCGTGCTCCGTCCAACTGAGCGTATTTCCGTAGCCTGCGCCCTGGTTGAGATCGATATCGAGATAACGCGTTTCTTTCGCCGTGATCAAGCTAGGGTCAAGCCAGGCGAGCGCCGCGAGTTCGTCCCATAAATAGTTGTAGTTTCCATAGAGACGCGAATACGAGGCCACATAATGAGCGGCGGGCGAATTGCCCGCCTGGACGCGATCGATCAAGGCTTGCGTCAGCCGTGTCTCTACGGAAATGTCCACCGTAGTGCAGACGATTTTCTTCCACGGCGCCATTAATACGATGTGCGCCGCCTCGGGATCAAACCACAGATTGAATTCGTGCCGCGGCGTGTTCACAAACTCGGGGTCGTCCGTTTTTGGATTCAGACTTCCGCCCATGAAGATCAACTCTTTCGCCAGCGCAGCAAATTCAGGATCGATGGAGAGGGCGAGCGCGAGGTTGGTCATCGGCCCGCCGGCATAGATAGTGATCTCGTGCGGGTACTTGTGGACCATGCGCACCAGAAAATGTGCTGCATCTTCATCGAGCGCTTTCGTCGTCGGTTTTCCCTCAGGCATTTCGCCCAGCTGATCGGCAGCATGATAGCGACGCGGGGTCCACGCTCCCACCCAAGGGATCGAGCCGTATTGCTGCTCCCAGAGTTCAGTATCCTTCTGGCGCCGCACCAGCGGATACTCGGCTCCCGGCACCACGGGAATGTCAGTACGTCCGATGAGTTCAAGCATGCGCAACGTGTGAGCGACCTCTTCCTTGAGCCATGCATCTCCGGTCACCACGGTGATTCCGAGAACATCGGTCTGCGGCGACTGAATCAGCAGCAGCATGGATTGTTGATCGGTTCCACCAGGGCCCGCCGCATCCTGGTCGATAATGATCTTGCGTTTGCCTGAGGTCGTCCCCAATGCGGAGCTACATACGACCAACACAATTGCGATTACCGCTAGCAATAGCCGCCCCAATCTCATCTCTTGTCCTCGCAAAGCATTGCATTCTATTTTGTGCGGAGCGTGCTTAGCCAGCGCTTTCTCGGGCTGGATGGAACGAGAAGCGCGACGTTGCTAGGGGCGGGCCGCGTAGATAGAATCCCTGAGCAGGCGAGCGTTTGTTTCACCTGTCCACATGGGCCGTTTTCGCGCAATCTCAAGGCAACTCGGAACCGCTGGTGTTCTCGGCCGTTGCGTTGCGGCTCTAGTTCTATGTCTGCTCTCAACGCAAGCGCAAGAGTCAGCATCGTTGCGCGGCACGATTCGCGATGCCCTAGGGAAACCCCTCGCTGGTGTAACCGTTCAGTTGGTCGCTCAGGACGCATCGTCGCCCCAAACAGCTCACACAGATGTGCGAGGAGCGTACAGTTTTGGCGTGATCCACGGCGGGGTCTATGAACTCCGAGCCGAGCTGTCTGGGTACGGTGCCGCGGAGGTCTCTTCTGTTTTTGTTGGTCCGAAAGAAGTCAAAGACGTCGACCTGACCCTGCAGGCGGCAAAGACCTCGCCACCGCAATCCGACTCTGCTGGGAAGCCGGAGTTTTTTGATCAACCTCAGTTCACAGTCTCCGGTGTTACCGACACCACAAACCTCGGTGGCCACGGGTCGGACACAATTGTCCGCACCCGCGAGGCACTGGCCAAAGAGGCGGTTTCGCTGGGGAAGGCGTCTCCCGGTGGTGCCGCTGCGGCGGTTGAAGCGGAACGATCTCTGCGCGAGAGCATAAAGAGCGATCCGAATAACTTTGGGGCAAACCATGATCTCGGCAAGCTGCTGACAGAGAGGGGAAAGGCAAACGACGCGATCCCGTACCTTGAGCGCGCCCGCGAACTCAAACCGGACGACTACGAAAACTCCTACGATCTGGCCCTGGCCTATGAGAGTGCCGGTAATTACGAAATTGCGCGCCGGCATGCTGAGACTCTGCTGGTGAAGTACGACAAAGCCGAACTCCATCATTTGCTCGGTGATTCGCAGGAGCACCTGGGAAATTCTCTCGAGGCAGTTCGCGAGTATCAGCGTGCCGCGGAACTTGATCCCAGCGAGGCTTACATTTTCGATTGGGGCTCCGAGCTTCTGCTGCATCATGCACCGGAGCCAGCGTTGGACGTCTTTGCCCAAGGCAACCGTTTGTTCCCGCGTTCGGTTCGAATGCTGATTGGGCTCGGGGCGGCCTGGTTTGCCCGCGGATCCTACGATGAGGCGGTGCAGCGAATCTGCGAGGCGTCCGACTTGAATCCCAACGATCCGGTTCCCTACCTGTTCCTTGGAAAAATGCAGTCGGCGCAATCCGCACCTTCGGATAAGACCGTCGAGAAGCTACGCCGGTTCGTCACGCTAGAACCGGAGAACGCCCAGGCGAACTATTACTACGCAGTCGGTCTGTGGAAGCGGCGGAAAGGGGCCCAGGACACGGCCAGTACAGAGCAGGTGGGATCGTTCTTGAGCAATGCCATCCGACTCGATCCGAAGTTCGCTAGTGCCTATCTCCAGTTGGGAATACTCCACTCCGAGCAGAGAGAGAATGTCCGAGCCATTGCTGACTACCAGCAAGCCGTCATGGCGGATCCTCAAATGGAGGAGGCGCACTATCGGCTGGCGCAAGCCTACCGGCAGACCGGAGATGCCGCCAAAGCGGCAACAGAGCTCCAGATCTACGATCGCCTCGCAGAGGAATCAGCCCAAAGCGCCGAGCGCCAACGGCACGAGATCCGTCAGTTCGTGTATACCCTGCGCGACCCGTCCCCAGCTCAGGTTCACTGACATGGCGCACGCCGAGCTTCCACCTGTGTTACACTTTTTGATTCATAACGACAAACTGTTAGACGCAGGACGCCCAATCCACACATGCTTTTTTCCAAAGAATATGTGGGCTATCTGGCCCGCGAAGTCACCAAGAAACTGATTGCTGGCAAGTTCATCGAAGTCACAGCCCAACCCGCGGTCACCGAGCGAGTGAACGCTGCGTTGGTCGATGAACTCTCGCTCGAGGACCGCATCAACGACGAGGTGCGGGTGATTCTCGAAGCTTACTCCGACGAAATGCGCAACAGCGGCGCCAATTACCAGGAGATGTTCCGCAAGGTGAAAACCGAACTGGTGCGCAAGTACAAGGCGGTGCTGTGAGACTCAGCCGCGATAAAGTCAACGTGCTGGCCCGGGCCGTTTCCGACGTACTCAAGCAAATGGACGAAGTCGAGTTCATCGAAGATCCCAACACCATCCGCCAGGAAACCCGCAAGATTCTCGAAGAACTGCTCATGCAAGAGGCACGCATCGACGTCGCCGCCCGCCAGAAGATCGAGAGCCAGAAGCGCACCATCCTCGAAGGCTCGCAAGAGTGGGACATCCTCTACCGCAAGTATTACAACGAGGAAGTCAAGAAGCTCGGCGTTTAAGAATCCAGTCAGACGTTCAAGCGGCGGCCTCAGTGTTGTGCCCGGCTTCTCTTCGGGTGGTTATGGAACGGACTTTAGTTCAATCGTAGTGAGGTTCCGTACCGACCGCGCTGGGCGCTTATCTTCCGTGACGACGAGCTTGTACGGTCCGGAATGTGCGTCGAGCGGTTTGCCGTCCATCGCGTCTGCGACGAGCACTTCTCCCGGATGGAAGCTGGGATCGACCTCGCCAAGCGCCAGCACAGACTGATAACCGTCGGACCCGGTGGCGACAATGTAGTTGGCGAGCGCTTTCCCGCGAAGTTCACTCCCTAGTGGCGCTCCAATCTTGGCGAGCAAATCTGAAAGGCGAACCCCGGAATACGATTCGTCAGCATTGGTGTGCGCGTTGTGGATCGTCACCGAAATGTGCGAAAGAGTTTTGAACTCGGCGGCCGACAGCACGACGGGTTTGTGAGCGGAGTTCGTGAGCAGAGTTAACTCGTTCTTCGAGGATGCCGCCAATGCATCGGGCCGGCTTTGGGCGGCTGAAGCAGTTGTTCCTTGTTGGGCGAGCAGCGAAGCGGAGAACAAGACGCAAACAACCATGACGCTGAGCCTTTTCATGCGCATGAGCGAAAGGATAACGCGGAAGCTGGTCGATGTCAGCCCTTGGCAGAACGAGAGCTAAAATTGACTCTGCGAAGGGGCCTGCAGGGAGGAATGCCGAGTGAGGAACCTCGTCGACGTGAAAGCCATCGTCAAGCGCGCCGCCGAAGAGGCCGGCTTTGACCTCGCGGGCATCGCTCCCGCCGCCGATGCTTCTGAGCTGAAGCACTTTCCCAAATGGATTGCTGCCGGACATGCCGGCGAAATGCAATACTTGGAGGCTCGCACCGATCACGGAGCCCTGAAACGGTCCTCGCTTGCGTGCGTTGCTCCTTGGGCTCGAAGCGTCGTCGTCTGCGCCATCAACTACAACACGGCGCATCCGTATTCGACCCAGGTTCACAACCCGAGCCGCGGATGGATCTCCCGCTATGCATGGAGCCGCGAGGATTATCACGACGCAGTCTTGCGCCGGCTGAAGCAAGTCGAAACCGTTCTGCGCCAGTCTGTGCCCGCCGATCTACAGCCGTCCTTGACCACACGAAGCTACGTCGACACCGGTCCAATCGTCGAGCGCGTCTTTGCCAAATATGCCGGCGTGGGTTGGATCGGCAAAAATACCTGCATCATCAATCAGAAAAAAGGTTCGTGGCTTTTCCTTGGCGTGATCCTCACCTCGCTCGAACTCGCGCCTGACGTGCCCGCGCCAGACCGCTGCGGCACTTGTACGCGCTGCATCGAAGCCTGTCCGACCGATGCGATTCTCGCTCCCTACCAGCTCGATTCCAATAAGTGCATTTCCTACCTGACGATCGAAAAGCGCGGATCGATTCCGGAGGACCTTCGTGCGGGTATAGGTCACCACGTTTTCGGTTGCGACATTTGCCAGGATGTTTGCCCCTGGAACCGCAAAGCTCCTGCGTCGAGCGCACCTGAGTTCGAACCTCGGCCTGGGCTGGTGAACCCGGCTCTCGCGTGGCTCGCTGAAATGTCTGCCGAAGAATTTCGTGCAGCATTTCGCGGATCGCCGATTCGTCGCACGAAGCGTTCCGGCCTGCGCCGCAACGCTGCGATCGCCATGGGCAACAGCGGTAATAAAGCATTCCTTCCGCTGCTCGACCAGTTAGTGGCTGACGAAGACCAAATCGTCAGCGAGACTGCTCGGTGGGCGAAGACACGACTGCAGAAATCCGCTGAATAATCGCAGACTCTCCGAATCCCTACAGGTTTCGCTGTATCTTTGCTCTCGATCAGCCCCAAATTCGCTGACCTTCCGTAACTGGCCTTCCCGATTTGCAGCAACTAATCTTGGTCTAAAGGGTTCTTACTGAGCAGGTTAAGTCTGAATCGTCTGGGGTGACCATGTTTTTACGCCACATCCAATCCATGCGGCGGGCAGTGGGCAGTTTAGTCGTGATGCTCCTCGTCTGTGCCTCGTTCGCAGGCGCCTCGGCTACCCTCCTTCTGGAAGAACCCTACGGCACGATGGGATTTTTTACGGCGACCGGTCACGCCGCCGTCTACTTGTCGGGCGTTTGCGCCGACACTCCTCTTGTTCTGCGCCGCTGTGCCCCGGGTGAAATGGGAGTTGTAATCAGCCGTTACGACGGCGTAGGGGGATACGATTGGGTCGCCATTCCTCTGATCCCCTACCTATATGCGGTGGAACGCCCCGAAGATGTGCCACTCTTTGCCGACGCGAAGATGGCTCTTTTCCTGCGCGACCGCTATCGCCGTAAATACCTGGAGAAGATTGCCCCTGACGCGAAGAACGGCGAAACTCCCGGCGGAAACTGGTATCAACTGATCGGATCTTCTTACGATCGCACCATCTACGGCTTCGAGATTCAAACTTCGCCCGAGCAGGACGACGCCTTAATTCGCAAATACAACTCGTCGCCGAACCAGTCTCACTTCCATCTCATCACCAACAACTGCGCCGATTTCGCGAAAGGAGTGCTCAACTTTTATTATCCGAAATCTCTCCACCGCAGTCTGGTCGCCGATATCGGCATTACCACGCCGAAGCAGATGGCCAAAATGCTGACGAAGTTCAGCGATCGGCATCCTGAGCTGCAGTTTTCGCGCCTCATCATTTCACAGGTGCCCGGTAGCATGCCCCGCAGTGCGAATGTCCATGGCGTCGTTGAATCGTTTTTCACCTCGAAGAAGTACATCGTGCCCAGCGCCGTAGTCAGCCCCATCTTCGCGGGATGCGTAGCGGCCGTGTATGTCGGCACCGGTGCGAGACACTTTGAGCCGTCCCACAACGCCATGGTGTTCGTCGTCGGCGACGATCCGGAGAAGCCTTTAGACCGCGAGGATCGCCGGGCCTACCAGCTTGAGCTCAAGCATTTTCTCGCAGGTGCGTATCCGGACAAACGCGGACAGAACGCCGACAAAGTGTGGAAGCGGCTGCAATCCAAAGCGAAAACGGCGGTCGATGACCACGGGAGGCCGGTCCTCCAAGTGCAAGTGGGAGATAGTACGGTGCAGATCGGTGTGGCCGCCGATAATATCTTGAGTGGAAACGCGCCTCCGCAGTTAGTGCGTCAGCTTCTCGAGGCTCGCCTGCAGTCGGAATTGCGGCGGAAATCAGCGCAGGGCATTACCGAAGCGGAAATAGATCGCGATTGGAAAATGCTCCAGAGAACTATGGCCGACTCGCCGCTTACTGCACGCTCCATTCCGCACTCCGGAGACCAGCCTTAACGTCCTATCGAGCTGAAGACGACGTGAAAGTGAAAAGGCCGCATCTCTTGGATGCGGCCTTCGATTTTCATTATTGTTGTTCTTGCGGAGGCCTCTGTGGCATGCCCGAACCGGGAACCGGCGGTTGGCCCGGCGGTTGCTGCTGCTGCAGCATCAGTTGCCGTTGCTGCATCTCCTGCAGCATTTCTTGCGGTGTCTTTACCGGAGGCTGGTTGGGGTCCGCCGGTTGCTGTTCCGCCTCGGCGGCCGCCTGATCCTGGTTGTCATCGGTATTCTCTTCGGTCGCGTCTGCGTCATTCGCATCGGGCCCCATTTCGGGCTGCGGTTGCCCTTGATTCGCTTGAACAATCCCGAGTTGCTGTTGTTCTGCCAGCGATGGGCCACTGGGCGGCGCAGCCACGTTGTCTGGCCCTGTCTTTGCCACCAGAACCACTCGCGTCAGCAACGCATCATTCGACGGAGACCCGAGCAGCACGTAGTTGAAACGCGATCCGTTCAGCAGTTCTGCCATGATGTCGCGCGCGGGTCCTGGTCCAAGATGGGTAACAACCCTTTCCGGTGCTGAGGGAACTTCGATCTCGGCCCCAGTCTGTTTCTTGACGGCTCGCAAAATGTCACCCAAAGTGGAGTTCGGCGCAACGATCGTCAATTGCTCATTCTGATAACTCACCTGCGGAGGCACGGGGGGCATCGAATCCAAGGGAATCGGTTGGACCGGACCAGTCGGCCCAGATGGCAGCGGAGGAGGTGGTACGGGCTTCTTCGTTTTCTTATGGGTCTGGGACGGCACGGGGTGTGCTGCCGCGGCGCTTACCATCCCTGGACACAGCGCCGTGATGCATAGGACAAGGCTTCCCGCTGCCGTCGTGAATCTCCATCCCGAGCTCATAACCGCTTTCCTCCCAGCAATCTGATTTCGGGGGACACTGCAAGGACACCTTACTGGAATTCTAGCACTGGAACGGCGTGTAGGCACCGGCAGGATAATCTCCCACCAGCAGAACGTTCTCACACTACTCTCTTGCAAGCTTTCGCTGCTATGGCACGAGGCGGGACTTACGGACCAAGTCGATTGCAGTCAACCATTTCCGGCTGTAGGAAATCTTAGCAGGGTAGGCTGAAGCAGGCGTAAACTGGGCAAGCCTTTCCAACTCTATGAAAGTAAAGGCGGAAGCACAATGAATCGGATGTCTCGCTGGCTTTACCTCGTTTTTGGGATCGCCCTATCGTCTTTTTTGGCTTTCTCGCCCTTGAATGCCCGCGCCCAGAGCTGCCAAACGTCAAGCGATCTTGAAGATGCCGCTCGTGCCGCTATTACTGCAGCGGGCCGGCACTACTTCGACATGGTTGCCAAAGGGGATGTGGCATTGTTGCGTCAAAACGCCATCCCCAGCCTCGCATCAGACTTCTCAGGAATCGAGACGACCGTGAAGGATCACCAGCAGGATCTCGCGGGCGTCCAGGGGACCGTGAAGACGGTCTTTCTGCTCGACGGTACGACCCCGGTCGCGCACGCTGAGTTTTACTGCGGAGTCTTTGGCAAGAACGGCCAGACCGCAGGCAGCGCCGTTTTCTACTTCGACAATCTCCCGGCCGGCAAGTACGGTGTGGTTCTGCTGGACGCAACCTCTGCGAAGGGCAGACTGATGGTGTCAATAATCCTTCAGCAGGCGGGGACTGACTGGAAGCTCGGCGGTCTCTACGTGAAGGCCGCCCAAGTGGCGGGACACGACAGCGACTGGTTCCTGGCACGTGCCCGGGAGTACAAGGCGAAAGGGCAAGTGCACAATGCGTTCTTCTTTTATGAGGAAGCCCGCGGCTTGATTTCTCCGTTGCCCTTCATGAGCACTTTGGCAACCGATAAGCTCTATGACGAATCGCAAGCCGCTCAGCCCGCCGACATTCCAACCAACGGCAAAACGACCGATCTTTCCGCTGGCAGCACCGCCTACAAGCTGACAGCCGTGTACCCGGAAGCGGTGGGCAGTGATCTGGATCTCATTGTGAAGTATCAGGCCACCGATGTCTCGAATACGAATCTGGCTTATCAGAATAACGTTGCTGTCATCAAAGCACTGGTCACCAAGTATCCGGAGTTGCGGGATGCCTTCGCCGGAGTGGTCGCACGTGCTGTCGATTCCAGCGCCCGCGACTACGGCACCCTGCTCGCAATGAAAGACGTAAAGTAGGCAGATGGACCAATAACGCAGGAACGCGAAGCTAGGCGCGAGCCTCTTCGAGCAAGCATTCTTTCGGGTCTTTGTCGTCCCGCAGCCCCAGAAACACCGGAGCACGCAGCTTGGGCCCGCTGCCCTCATTCGTCCCGCCGGTCCACTCTGCATATTCGATCTCCGCCACCAACTCCGGCTTCACCCAGCTGACTTTTCGCAGGGCCTCGACTTCTCCGAAGAATGGATTCTTGTTGGTCTCAATTTTCTTGAGTACCTTTGAAATCTCGGCCAGCGACTTCTGATCGAACCCGCTCCCGGCCTGGCCCACGTGGATCAGTCGGCCCTTCTTGTCGTAAAGCCCCAGCACGAGCGATCCAAAATGCGCACGGCTCCCTTCAGGTTCGGTGAATCCCCCGACGACGCATTCGATCCGCTTGCGGATCTTAATCTTGAGCCACTCGCGGCTGCGGCGTTCTTCGTAGAAGCTGGCACGCTTCTTGGCAACGATCCCCTCCAGCCCCGTCTTCTGTGCCATATCAAACAGCGCCTTGCCGCGCTCCTCATAATGGTCGGAGTAGCGGACAGCATCTCCTGCAACCAACAACGACGCGAGCTTGTGCTTGCGCTCTTCCAGTGGCACGCGCCGCCAGTCGTAGCCGTCGAGATACAGCAAATCGAATGCGTAATACAGCACAGGTACGTCCGCATTCCCCGCCGCCCGATTTCCGCCCGGACGAAATCCCGTGCGCTGCTGCATCAGGCTGAACGACGCCTTCCCCTCCTCGTCGAGCGCGACCACTTCCCCGTCCAGAATCGCCGTCTTGGCGTGGATGAACTTCCCCATGTCTTTCAGTTCCGGATAGCGAGGCGTCAGGTCATTCTGATTCCGCGAGACCAATCGCACCTTCCCGCCATCGATGAAGGCGATCGCGCGGTACCCATCCCACTTGAGCTCAAACAACCATTCCGTCCCATCAAACGGCTCCTCTACCGACTCCGCCAGCATGGGATGAATCGTCGCTGGCATCGGCCGCTTCACAGGTCCGGCGAAAGCTTGAACCACAGAGGACTCAGAGGACGCGGAGGATTTTGTTGCTTTCTTCGCTGGAGCATCACTTGTAACCGGACGGACTCGTTTGGCAGAGGTCTTGTTTCGTTTTTCGTCGCCCTCAGTGTCCTCTGCGTCCTCTGTGGTTTTCTTCTTTTTCTTCTCGACCCGAGCCACCGCATCCGCCAGCCACGCTGCCTTTAGTTTTCCTCGGCCGGTCGGACGGCTTTTCCACCGCGCCGATCCCGCGTCGCCGGCAATCTTTTCCAGGGTCCGCCCGCTCAGCACGGACGTGTCGATTGCCGCAATGTCGTATCCCTCTACCACGTGATCGTCGTGCTTCTTGATCAGCAACCACTCGTTGCCCTTGCTTCCCGGACGGCGTCCGCGCATTTTGATCAGCGCGAAATCCCCTTTCAATCGCTTTCCGTTCAGCCGAAACTTCAGATCCCCCTTGGCCAGCATCGCCGCCGCTTCGGCTTCCGTCCCGGGCGAATACTTCCCATTCACCGCCACCGGCGAGAGCGGCTGCCACGTGCCCACATCCCATACGATCACGGTTCCGGCGCCGTAATTGTTTTCTGGGATGTTGCCCTCAAAATCGAAATACGAAACCGGATGATCCTCGACCTGCACCGCCAGCCGCTTGTCCGCCGGATCGAGCGACGGGCCTTTCGGCACCGCCCACGATTTCAGCACGCCTTCCATTTCTAGCCGAAAGTCGTAGTGCAGCCGCGTCGCATCGTGCATCTGCACGACGAAGCGGTTCCCCGCCTTCGCCGCCACTTTCGGGGGAGGCTCCGGTGTCTCCTCGAACCGCCGTTTCCGCTTATATTCTTCCAGTGCCATAGAGAACGCTATTTAACCACAGCGGCAAGGCCGCGAGCGTGGGTGGCTTGCGTGGGGACGGGCGTCTTCGAGAGCCTGCCCTGAGCGAAGTCGAAGGGTCTGCCGAGCGAAGCTCGGCTGGCGTCCGCGGTCACGCCAATCTCCATTCGCTAGAATGCTTGCAACATGCAACGCGAGTTTCCCGAAATCCCGCTGGTCGGCGTCGGTGCCATCATCATCGAAGACTCCCGCGTCCTCCTCGTCAAGCGCGCCCACCCGCCACTGCAGGCCCAATGGTCCATCCCCGGAGGCGTCCTCGAAGTCGGCGAACTGGTCCGCGAGGCCGCCATCCGTGAGGCCCGTGAAGAAACCGGACTCATCGTCGAGCCCGGCGACTTGCTCGGAGTCTATGACCGCATTCTGCGTAATGCCGAAGAGCGCGTGCAATATCACTATGTATTGATTGATTTTCTCTGCCGCAGGGTTGGCGGCGAACTCGCAGCCGCCAGCGACGCCGCAGAAGTTTCCTGGTTCGCGCGAAACGAGCTGCCGCCGCTCAATCTCCCCCAAGACACGCGAGACGTGATCCGCAAAGGCTATGAGAAGCTACGTCGATGACTTGGCCGGGCCATGACTCCCTTCGTCTTCCCACTCAACGTGGCACGACCGGCAACTCCATGCTCTGCGATGGAACGGAACAGGCACCAAAGCCACGCTCAGGTAGGCTGCAGGATCCAATTCCTGAAAATTGATGTCCAACGAACCGCACTTCGGACATCGCGGCTGCTCGTATTCTCCGACGCCCGACACATCAAAGTGTTCCGGAATGGGCTGAGCCAGTATCTCCTCAGCCGCAGGAGCGTCCTCCGCATCTACCTGTAGCTTCACCCCTCCCATAGAATTCGACCACAGCCAATCCATCCGCACCACATTGTCGTCCACCAAGGCACAGTCAATGCCGGCTGACTCAAGACTGCCCTTCGCCAACAATGCCTCAGGTAGGTCCCGGAACGCGCGGATCGTCACCCTCTTGCGCATTTCAAATTCATCGCCGGGACAATATTCGACCACGGGCGCACTCACGCCTCTTTTTGTCAGCTCTGCTCGCAGCGCCGTCCGGGCTACGTCCGTGAGTTCGTATGCCTGTGCAGCAACCTCCACTAACTCCGCATCCGTCTGGCGGGAGTAGGTTTCAACCAGTCGCGAGCGTACCTGCTCCGGATCAATCGTCGCCATGGCTCGGAATCATACTCCAGTTCACGGCCGGGAAATTGCGCTTGCTGGCTACGGTTCCCGGCAAATAGAGCAGTCCACACCAGTTGGTGATGGTGATCACAGACTTCATTGCCGCTGCATGTAACAAACGGGAAGTGGAAGCGAGCCTCAAACTGAGCCGGCGTGCCTTCCTGCAGGCGGCCCTCGTTGCTGCGGCAGGAGCGGGCGTGGCTTGCAGCGCGAATGGAACGCCGTGGCGATTTCTGAGTATCGATGAAGCCCGGACACTCGCCGCGATCTCAGACCAGATCATTCCACCCGATCAGGACCCAGGTGCCGCGTGGGCTGGAGTTGTGAACTACATCGACCGGCAACTCTGCGGCCCATTTGAAAACCTCCAGCAAGCCTATCGCCGCGGAATTGCCGGCATCGACGAGAGCAGTCGCTCGCTCTATGGCAACGCATTCGCCGATCTGAGTGCGCCGCAACAGATCGAAGTGCTGCATCGCCTGGAAGACGGTCAAGCTCCCGGCGCGATCTGGAAGCAGACTTCCTCGTCTGAGTTTTTCGGTCTGGTTGTCGATCACACCATGCAAGGGTACTACGGCGATCCCCGTCACGGAGGCAATCGCGACGGCGTCAGTTGGACGATGCTGGGCCTGCCGTATCCGCCGATCCGCGGCCGTCTGCGGTACGACCTGACTAAGCCGTAGTGCACTGGAACCAACCGAATGTCTCTCAAGCATGTAAACGCGGTTGTGGTTGGTGGCGGAGCCGGAGGCGGCATCGTCGCCAAAGAACTCGCCGAAGCCGGCCTGAGCGTCGTCTTGCTGGAGCGCGGCAAATGGTACACCTCCAACGACGACCGCAAGGACGACCTGCGAAACCAGCGCACCTGTGTCCTGGGAAATTCCTTCGGCCCCGATGAGCAGCGCAATCCTCGCGTATCGGTTGACGCGAACGGTCGGGGACACATCGTTCGTTCGAATGAGGGTGCCTATAGCAATAATGCCGCCTGCGTCGGCGGTGGCACGCTTAGTTATGGCGCGATGGCATGGCGCTTCCTGGAAAAAGATTTTCGCCTGCGTTCGACTTACGGCTCCGTCGAAGGCAGCACGCTCGACGATTGGCCCATCAGCTACGCGGACCTCGAGCCCTTCTACGAAAAAGCCGAATGGGAGATCGGCGTTTCCGGCGATGACTCGAACAACATCTTTCGCGCCCCGCGCCGTCGTCCTCTGCCCATGCCTCCGCTGTCGCCCAACCGCGAACATCAGATACTGAAGCCTGCCGCGGAGCGGCTCGGCCTGCACCCGTTCGACCTTCCCATGCTGCGAAATTCCGTTCCCTACAACGGACGCGGCGCCTGCATGCGCTGCCGCTGGTGCGTGGGCTTTGCATGCGAAGTCGACGCCAAGTGTGGCACGCAGAATACGGTCATCCCCAAGGCGCTCCAGACGGGCAACTGTGAACTCCGCCTGGAATGCGTCGCCAAGGAAGTCCTGACCAACGACCGCGACCGCGCTACCGGCGTCGCCTATTTCGATTCCACTGGCCGTCTGCAGGAACAGACCGCAGATTTGGTGGTTCTTTCCTGCTCGGCCACTGAGTCAGCGCGCCTGTTGCTGAATTCCAAGAGTCGTGTCTTTCCCACGGGCTTGGGCAACCGCTACGACTGGGTTGGACGAAACTTGCAAGGTCACGCCTACACCGGCGCAGCCGGACTGTTCGAGCAAGAGACCTACGACGACCTCGGCCCCGGTGCATCCATTGCGCTTTGCGACTACAACCACGGCAATCCAGGATTCGTCGGCGGAGGCCTGCTGGCCAACGAGTTTATTCGTTTGCCGTATCAATTCGCGGGATTGCGTGCCCCCGGAGTCCCTCGCTGGGGCTCGGCCCACAAAGACTTTATGCGCCGCTACTACCGTCGCAGCATTTTCGTCATGGGACCAGTGCAGGAAATGCCGGTCTTCGAAGCTCGAGTGCAGGTTGATCCCAGCGTGAATGACGCTTGGGGTATTCCGGTCGTACAACTCTCCGGGCACCGCCATGACAACGATCTGCTCGGAACGAAGTTCCTCTCTGCGAAGGCCGAAGCGTGGCTGAAGGAAGCCGGCGCTACCACGACCATCCCCTTCAACTGGACTTCTCGTGACGGCCCCAGCGGGGGCCAGCATCAGGCGGGCACGTGCCGCATGGGCGACGACCCGAAGACTTCCGTCGTCGACAAGTACTGCCGCGTCCACGACGTAGACAATCTGTACGTAATCGATGGCAGCGTCCATGTCACCAACGGCGGCTTCAATCCTGTCCTCACCATCATGGCGATCGCTTACTACGCCTCTGACAATCTGGTGAAAGCGTGGAAAGGAACTCATGGCCGGTCTTAGCGTCAACGGCGAGCGCGTGTCATGACGACCCGCAGCTTCCTTCGTCCTCGTGTCGTTGCGCCCCTCGCGATCGCGCTGTTCGTCATCCTGTTCCTGCCCGGCGCCAGCCTTTACTACAGTTACTCCGGCGGACGATCCTGCGCGCGCTGCCATGAGATCTGGCAGCCCTATCGCGACTGGCACGAATCGTCTCATCGCAATGTGCCGTGCTCCGAATGTCACGGCGACGTCCTCACCCTCGACGCGGGCTTTCATCTGAAAAACATTCGGCAATTGGCCGCGCATCTGCGAGGCCATGTTCCCGAACAAGTTCACCTGAAGACAGATGACGTTCTCAAAATCAGTTCCCGTTGCGCCAAGTGTCATCGCCAGGAGTTCGCTGACTGGTCAGCCGGACCGCATGGCGTCTCGTACTCGCATATCTTTCTGGACAAAGACCACAACCAGCGCCGCCGTTTAATGGACGACTGCCTCCGTTGTCACGCGATGCACTTCGAAGGCAGCATCCGCGACCTCGTCACGCCTGTGGATACGCACGGTCCGTGGCGGCTCCTCGATTCGAAACTAACGGAGCAACCCGTAATCCCGTGCCTGGCCTGCCATCAGATGCACCGTCACGGAGTCCCCCTGGCGCGCGCTGCCGTCAAAGTGGATGATGCCGGTCCCCGCGAGGAAATCTCCAGGCCGTCGCTGGCATTCTTTGACCGTCGTGGACAGGAGTATGTTTCGCTCGCGAGTCTACCTCTCCCGCGGATGCACGATGGCGCGCGCCCCATCAAGATCAGCCCCGACCAGCGCCAGGCTCTTTGCTATCAGTGCCATGCCCCCGAGGGCAGCACTCAGGTCGGATCCGGCGACGACCGCACACCCATTGGCGTGCATGAGGGCTTGAGCTGTTTCGCATGCCACGAAAAGCACGGCCAGAAGGCGCGCGCCTCGTGCGCGACCTGCCATCCTCAGCTTTCGAACTGCGGACTCAATGTCGAAACCATGGATACGACTTTTAAGTCGACGAAGAGTCCCCACAATGTCCACACCGTGAAGTGCGCAGACTGTCACACAAAGGGCGTGCCGAAGAAGAAGCCGCGGACGCAGCCGCCTTATTTCGCGACGGGAGCCGCGAAAAAATAGAACAGCCCGCAAGCCCTTGTCTATTCAAACAAGGCTTGCGGGCTGCCCGGTGGACTGTTTGGGATTGACCAAGAGGTGGTCACTCTAACGTGGCCTCTACGGCAACTCCGGTTTGCGCGATGACGCTCGTCGAATCCGCGCGCTTCCTGACCGACCTGCGTCAGGCGGAATTGAATCCTTAAATCACCGGTAGTGTGCGGGCTGTAGCTTCCGGCGCGCGTTTCTTGTCTGCGCCTGAAGCCCCGCTTAGAGCAACCGCTCTAAGTCTCAGCCACCTCACCTGGTCTTTGATTACCCCAACTACTGCCTTCAGAACTTGTCATCCGACCACCTCCTTTCCGGTGTAATCGCAGATTATCCCCTCTCGAATTTCGTGTCAATAATTTCTCAGACACATCCGGCAAGAGGCGCTAATTTCGATAGGCGGGTCAATGAGCGTTATGGGGATGTTTCAACATCTAGGGATTTCCCTAGTTGGCAAGGTGCCGAGCATCGCCTTTGAATAGTTACTGCGAACTTCGGAGCGACTTCGATGAAGAAGCACTTTGGTTTCTTGAGTCTCTTGGGCCTCTTGGGCCTCTTGCTTATGTCTTCCCTAAGTAGCGCTCAAAACAGCTGCCCGGAAGGATTTCGTTATGCAGGAACTTTGTCGGGGTCGGATGCGGACAAGTTTGATAAAACGGTTGCGCTTAAACTGCCCGAGTATGCGACGCTCGACGAATCCTATCAGCAGACCGAAGTCCGGGCTTCAAGCAGCACGCGCAAAACCGAGTCGAGCCTGCGCCCGCAAGACATACCAAAAGGCATTTACATCACTCCGTACGGGTCAAGAGAGCCTGAAAAGGACTGGGCTGTAGGTGAACCAAGGCTAGTCAAACCAGACAATAACGGGGCCTCTAGTCGATACGTCTTCGCAATGCACCTTTTCTGTGCGGTGCACGGTTCCCCGTATAGCCAAACAGAAGGGCCTTGCGAGGTGAGCGTACAGGTCTGCTACAAGCCTAAATCAAGGAATTGAGAGAGCCGCTCAACCGGATAACTGCTGTTAGCAGGCCATTGCGCTCATTGACCCTCAATGAGTGGCTAGCGGATTCGCCGCAGTCAGAATGAGTGGGGTTGCGGGAGCCATCGCCAGTACGAATAGACGGCGATGAACACCATGGCTGCGCCAACCCCTTTAAGGAATTGAATAGTGGCAGCAACCGATCCTGAAACCAAGTCCTGCATGAAGCCGATTATAAGCGACGGCATCCAGCTCAGTTTACGAAACCAGGCGTGGGTGTTGAAAAAGTCCGTGATCGCAATGTCTTTCCGGCTGTAAAGATTGCGGCGGTCGAGTTGTTCTTGTCACTTCAGCTAAGAGGCGGCTTCCACAGTGGGTATCGTCGGTTGGCTGAGGAAGCGGAGCAGTCGGCGGGTGGCCCAACCTGTCGGACTTTTCCAGTAAGCATCGCAGCTGAGGGTGCCCCACCCTTGCGTTCTTTGCAAGGGTGGGAACCGCGGGCGCGTGCGACCAGATAAGTTGAGTCCCAATTCAGGAGCCGCTACCCTCTGAGGCTATACAAAAGGCTTCCTCCGCGTCGTAGCCGGCTCTACTCCCCCTTCCGATTCTTCCCGTCCTGCATCACCCTTCGCAGGATGCGGTTGATTTTCGTCTGGTATCCGGGGCCTTTCGACTTGAACCAGTCCACTACTTCACGATCCACTCGCAGCGAAATCCGCTGCTTTCGCGGACGGTTCCAGCGCGACTCCGGCTGCGCCTCTTCTTCCGCCAGCGAAAACAGGTCATCTTCAACCGAGGCAAACAGCTCGATGGTGGCCGGCCGCGCTCTCGGCTTCCGTCTTTTTTTCTTAGACTTGCGTGTCATGACGCAACTGTATCTCCCACATCGTCATTACATCACGTTCCTGCAGGAACACTCATCGTCGCGCCCGCAGGGCGGACGAATGTGTGAACGCTACATTCATGGCAGCCCGAACGCATACACCGCGCTGCCCGCCGCGATCGCCACATATTCCTTCCCATCCACTGCATACGCCATCGGTGCCGCATAGACCGCGCCACCCATCTGGAAATGCCATACCGGCTTGCCCGACGCAGCCTCGAACGCGATGAAATTTCCTTCCGCGTCGCCCGTGAAGACGAGTCCGCCCGCCGTCGAGAGCACGCCCGACCACGTCGGCGATGTGTGCTCGAACTTCCACTTGATCTCTCCCGTCGCCGGATCGATCGCCTTCAAAAATCCCAAATATGGCCGGGCCTCTTCTGACGGAAAATACGCGCTCCCGTAGTACGCGTGCCCCGCTTCGTATGGCTGCGGTGCCGTGCTGAAAATGTCGCACTGATCGCGCGCCGTCACATAAAACAGCCCAGTCTGCGGACTGTACGTCGGAGCCATGAAGTTGGTCGTCCCCAAAGCACCTGGGCATACCGTGTGTCCCTCAAGCGTCGGCGACGCTTCCTTCTTCGCCACCGGACGCCCCTCAGCATCCTTTGTATCGCTCCAAGTGGTCTTGCCGTAGGCGTTCGCTAACATGAGCTTGCCCGTCGTGCGGTCGAGCACATAAAAGAAGCCGTTGCGGTTGGCCTGCGCGATCAGATGCTTGCCACCGGCGTCAATCATGACCGGAACCTGCGTCGCATCCCAGTCGTGTTCGTCGTGCTTGGTGAACTGGAAATACCAGTTCATCTTGCCAGTGTCAGCGTTCAGCGCCAGCAGGGAATTGCTGTAGAGATTGTCGCCAGCCCGTCCTTCGCCGCGATTTGACGGCGCCGGATTCCCCGTCGGCCAGAAAATCTGATTCGTGACCGCATCGTATGTTCCGGTGTTCCACGCCGGGGCTCCGCCCACTTTCCACGAATCGCCTTCCCAACTATCGTGCCCAGGCTCACCCGGCCCAGGCACGGTATAGAAACGCCACTTCCGCGCTCCAGTGTCGGCGTCGTAAGCATCAATGAACCCACGCACGCCATACTCGCCGCCGGAGATCCCAATGACGATCAGCCCCTTTACCGCCAGCGGCGCCACCGTGAAGCTGTGTCCGGTTCGATAATCTGCCGAGACCACGTCCCAGACCACGGCCCCGGTCTTGGCATCGAGCGCGATCACGTGGGCATCGAGCGTGCCCATAAAAACCTTGTCGCCCAGAATCGCCAACCCACGATTCACGTGCCCGCAGCACGGACGAATGTCCCCGGGAACTTCCCGCTGGTACATCCAGATGGGCCGCCCCGTGCGCGCGTCGAGAGCAAACGCACGGTCATCCTGCCCGGTTGCATACATGATTCCATCGACGACCAGCGGCGTAGTTTCAAGCTTTCCCGTCGCTCCAGTCTGATACACCCACTTCGCTACCATGGTTCGTACATTGCTGATGTTGATCTGATCGAGCGTGCTGAACCGCCTTCCCGCATAGTCGCCCGAGTACGTCATCCAGTTCTGCGGCTCCTTCGCCGAATTTGCGAGTCGCTCGAACGTCACCTGCGCGAAAGCGTGACTCGCGAAGAGGACCACAATCGAACACGCCGCCAGAAGGCATGCATGGGGCCAGGCGACACCGTGGAAGAGCGGCGCTTCAGCGCCGCGTCGAACGGAAGAAATTTCTTGGGGCTTTTGCCCCCGTGGAGCACAGGGCCTGAAGGCCGTCACTCTGTTTCCGACACGAGACGCGGCCCTCAAAGGGCCGCTCTTGCACGCTCCAGAAAGCCCGATGCTGCTCCCGCTCATTTCGCCCCCACGCTGACCAGGTAGGCCACGATGTCCGCCAGATCCTTGTCGCTCAAAATGTCGGCATCGTACTTCGGCATCGCCGACTGCCGGCTCTTCTGAAACGATCGCAGCTGATCTTTTTCCAACAGATGAATGTGCTCGCCCATATCCATGATCTGCACGCTGAAGCTGTCTTCATTCAAGGTCACGCCCTTGATTGTTTTCCCGTCGGCGGTCACAACGGTGACGCTCTCGTACTCTTGCGGAAACTCTTTCGTCGATTCCGTCAGTCCCCAAGCCAGCCGCCGGCTCGGATCGCGCACCGACTCTATGATCGCCTCCCGCGTCCGCGACCCGCCCACCGCTGTCAACTCAGGCCCGAGTCTCCCGCCCTTTCCCTCCACCATATGACACATGGAGCAGTTCGCATCGCCGTAGAACAGTTCCTTGCCATGCGCGGCATTGCCCATCGCCTGAGCGGGAGCCTTCACTTCCCGGCTGCGAAGGTAGGTGATGATCTGCCAGATCTCCTCATCGGTCATCCCGACGCCTTGGCCGTTGGTCCCGTTGGCCGGCATCGCGGTTCCCGGAATCCCGTTGCTGATCACCTGAAACATATCCGCGTCGGAGTGTGTGTGTTTTTTCACCGCCCGCGTCAGGTCTGGCCCGCGCCCTCCTCCATGCGCGCCCAGCCCATGACACAGCGCACAGTTGATGCGGAACTCATACTCGCCCGCCTTCGCCGCCTTGGCGTCGCCCGCAAAAGGATTGTGGTCGTCCGCCGAGCACACTCCCATCCCGAGCACCACAAATGGGATTACTCCCAAACAGCATCGTCTCAACATGAATGTCACCTTCCCGGAAGTTGCCGCATTCTACGCCATCGACGCGCGAATGCGGCTTTGGAAATCTCGGAGATTTGCGAAAGAGAACGGGCTGCCCCAGCCGGACATGTCCGGCGGGCATCTTGGGACCGGCACCTTTGGCTCTCTACACTGAAATCCTGCCCTCCGGCTGCCGATATTCCTGAGGGGAGCGGGTATTTTCCCTAGGCGTCCAAGTGCTTGATCCGTCAGCCTTTCCAGCGAAAGGCGTCGGGCTGGGGAAGGCCCAGATGAGCCAGCACGCGATATGCGAATTCGCGCGCCATCTCATCTAAAGAAGCAGGACCGTAATAGAACGCCGGGATGAGTGGAAAGACGGTGGCCCCGGCGTCGGCTGCCCGGTACATGTTGCGGATGTGGATTTTGTTGAGCGGCGTTTCGCGCACACATAGCACCAGTGGACGCTTCTCTTTGAGCGAGACGTCAGCCGCGCGCTCGATCAGTTGCGAGGCGACGCCGTTTGCGATACGGGCCATAGTGCCCACGCTGCATGGCATGACGATCATGGCGTCGGCGGGATAAGAACCGCTGGCCACGTTCGCCCCAATGTCAGCGTTCGATTGCTCTTTAATTTTTTGCGTTGAATTTTGCGCGGCCCGTGATCGCCGGAATTCCCGAGAATCTGGCCGACCACGTTGGTTCGGCCCTGCAATCCCAACTCTTCGGCCATCACGCGCAGAGCGCTGTCGGAGGCAATGAAGTTGACCGTGTCGACGCGCTCGTCGCGTTCCACGGCCAGAAGAAGATGCCGCAAGAAAATGGCCCCGCTGGCCCCGGTGGTTGCGATGGTCAGATTTTGCGGTGGATGGTTGGGCACAAGATCCTTTGCGAAAGTAGTGCCCAGCGGGACTTTGGGATGAAGCGCGAAATAAGAAATCGCCTCACCAGCCCCGCAGGGGCGGAATGTGATAGCCCGGCACGGAAGTGCCGGGAGGAGTATGAGAACCAGCGAGTCCCGTAGGGACGGCACCGTTCTCAACCGAACTTCGGAGCATAGGGAGTCAGTGCACTAGAAGTCAAGGGAAGACGCGACCATAAATGGCCAGCCCCGCTAATCTTCGCTCCCGCCGCAGCGCAGCGCAACTGCACGCGCTGGCGGGAGTGGAGCGCGAAATCCGCGCCCAGGATTCGCACAACCGCCGCAAATATCTTCGCGAGTTCAACGAGGCCTACCGCAGCTACGATTCCGTTCTCGATTCTCAACAGTTTCAGGACGCTCTGCACTCCGCCGATGTGGTCCTCGTTGGCGACTACCATGCCTTGCCCGCAGCGCAGCGCTATGCCGCGTCGCTGATCGAACAGCGCGCACTAGCCGGCGACCGCCCAGTGGTCCTCGGAGTCGAAACTATTTTTGCCCGCGACCAGCACATTCTCGACGAATGGTGGCGCCGCGAAATCGACGAGAGTGAACTCCGCCAACGCATCCGCTTCGACCTCGACTGGGGATACGAGTGGGCCCCATTTCACGAATTGCTGGTCACGGCACGCGATCACGCAGAAGCCGTCTATGGCCTCGATTGCATGCCGCG
Organism: uncultured Acidobacteriaceae bacterium; assembly: GCA_963706645.1. Lineage (GTDB taxonomy): Bacteria > Acidobacteriota > Terriglobia > Terriglobales > Acidobacteriaceae > Sulfotelmatobacter. The sequence goes on along the minus strand of CAVPNR010000047.1, from coordinate 96,228 downwards.
TGAAGACCTGCGCAAGATCGGCGCCCGCGACCGTCACGCCGCCGCCAAGATCGCCGAAATTCGTGAGCGCCATCCTGGCGCAGTCATCTTCGTCCTGTTCGGCGAGTCGCATCTCGCTCCCGGACATTTGCCCGGCGCGCTGCGTGACCAGATACCGGGCGCAAAAGTCGTTACCGTATTGCAGAACATTGACGCTCTCTACTGGCGTGCCGCCGGAGAACGCATCGACAAGGTGGAAGCCGTCCGCGTCAATGACGACGTTCTCTGTGTCTTCAACGCCACGCCGCTCGAAAAATACGAGAGCTACCGCCTGTTTCTCGACCAGTGGAGCCGTTGTGACGATGTTCCCGACTTCGCTCCCACAATTTACAACCTGATCGACAGTCTGGCCCGCTTCCTCGAAATCAACCGCTACTCGCCGCACAACGGCACGCAACCAAAATTTCTGGTCGACATGCTGCCCGAGGTTTACGGCGGCCCGTCCGACGCCATGATGCGCCGCTTGCTGTCTCGCAAGGGCATTGCGGAGGCGGAACGCGAATCGATGCTCACCATCGTCGAGAAGCACGGCAGCGCTTATCTGCCGCAGGTCAACGCGTTCTACCTGCGCGAATTTCAGATGATGCACGCCGCCGAAGATGCCACGCGCTTTCTGCATCAGGCCTGTCAAGGCCTGCCACAGCGTCTCAATGGACATTCTGAAGAGGGAATCGCCACGAACGGAACTGTCCAACGTGAGCGCAGCCCGATCGACAAGTTCTACGCCCGTGTCATCGAACACGCGGTCGCCTATTTCGGCTCGCGTGTGCTCGATCCCTCGCGACCTGCGCCTGAGGATTCGTCGCCGCTATCGCGCGCCGCGTGCGAAAAAGCTGCCCAAGCGTCCGTTCGCGGCGACATCAGCAAGGTCGAGTCCTCCGCTCTAGACCTCGGCTATCGCATCGGCAGCCAGATCTACGACGCCTATCTGGCAGGCAAAGTCACGCCCAGTGGCCTCCGCCGCCTTTTCCTCGCGCACCTCGATGAGCCCGGACTAGCCCGCAAAGTTTGCGCGGCGGTCATTGCTAAGCTGCGCTCAGTTTCCAACTCGAAGGCGCGCACTGCCCACGCCTGAACTCCCGCGCGTGAATTCTTCAGCCTCAAAGTGCTAATCTAACTTCGCCGTCTGAACGCCGTGTGCTGAAGGCTGAGTGCCCTTTGAACGCCGAATCCATCCGCCAACTATTCGAGCAAGTACGCAAGGGTAAGCTTTCGCCCGACGACGCCGTCTCTCGCCTGCGCCACTTGCCCTTCGAAGATCTCGGCTTTGCCAAAGTCGACCATCACCGTGCCCTGCGAAATGGAATGCCTGAAATCATTCTCGGCGAAGGCAAGACGCCCGCCCAGGTCGCCGGAATTTTCGCCCGCCTCGCCAAACACGGCGGCAACATCCTCGCCACTCGCAGCACTGAAAAACAATTTTCCGCCGTGAAAAAGAAAGTTCGCGCCGCCGAATATCGCGATGCGGCCGGCGCAATCGTCCTGCAGTGCGATCCCACGAGATACGGCAAGGGCATCATCGCCGTTGTCTCGGCCGGAACCAGCGACATCCCTGTGGCCGAAGAAGCCGTTGTCACCGCCGAACTCATGGGCAACGAGGTCCAGCATTTCTACGACGTCGGCGTCGCCGGTATTCACCGCCTCCTGGCGAATCGCGAAGCACTGACCAAAGCCCGAGTCGTGATCGTCTGCGCCGGCATGGAAGGCGCTTTGCCCAGCGTTGTGGGAGGCCTCGTCGGCGTTCCCGTCATTGCCGTCCCCACCAGCATCGGCTACGGCGCTTCATTCAAGGGACTGGCCGCGCTTCTCGGTATGCTGAATTCGTGCGCCTCGAACGTCAGCGTCGTCAACATCGACAACGGATTCGGCGCCGGCTACGTCGCCTCGCTTATCAACCGCCTACCTTAAACACCAAGGAATGATTATGCCCACCGCACTCTCGCCGGAAGTGAAGCAACTCATCGATCGCCCGAACTTCGCTCACCTCGCCACGCTCATGCCTGACGGTTCCCCGCAATCGGCTCCGGTCTGGATTGGCCGCGATGGCGAGCACCTCATCATCTGCACCGGAGAGAACTCACTGAAAGGGAAGAACACCCGCCGGGATCCGCGCGTGGCGTTGTCGATCGTCGACTTCACCAATCCCTACGAAGAGGTCCAGATCCGCGGCCGCGTCGTTGAGCGTCGCTCTGATCACGACTTGAAGACGATGGATCCGATCTCGCAGAAATACACGGGCAAGCCGTTCCCCATGCGCAATCCGGAAGGGCGCGTTGCCCTAATCATTGAAGTAGGGAAGCTGCGTTACACCAAGCTGCCCTTCGAGCACACGCCGCCGAAATAGGAAAAGGCGCGGCTCGTCACTGTTCAGTGTCGAACCGCGCCCTCTCCGTCACCGCTACAGCAACACTTTATGAGCCCTGCTGGCCCGCCTTTTTTTCAACCTGCAGCTTGTTGTCCACGCTGAAGGCGCCGAAGAGTTGGTTGGCTTTGAGTCCAGCGATCGTCTTGTCCATCGAGCTGTCCACCGAGCCGTAGAGCGTCACGTGACCATTTGTCACGATGATGCGAATCGGACGCGCTGGATCCATCGCATACTTGCTCAACACGTTGTCTCCGTAGATCGCGCGCATTGCCCGCAAGCGCAGCCCGTCATCGAACCGCGAAACCGGCTCGACCGAAACGTTATCGATCACGTCCTTCACGCCGGGCATGTTCGCGATGTCAAAGAGCGCTTCATCGCGGCCAATCCCCGTTCGATCCTGGCCCTCGACCGTGACTACTCCATCCTTCACTCCCAGCGCGAAGTAATCGAACGTGTTGTCGTAGCCCACGCGCACGTAACGCAGCTTCTTGGCCAGTTTCTGCTCAAGTTCTGCGTCCAGTACAGTGGGACCGGCCACCGTCAGCAAGTCCCGCACGCCCTGCGATTTCGCAGTCTTGCGCGACAGTTTCGCAGCATCCAGCTTGCTCTGATAGAGATCGACCGTGCCCGTCAGGGTTACGATCCCTTCTTCCACGCTCGCTTTTACGTTGCCGAACTGGCTTTTCGACGCCAGTTTCTGCGTCACGGTTGTCTGAATCTGATTGTCGTAGCGGGACGCCGCCGGCGTCTGAGCCACGAGCATTGCGCCCATCAGCCCCACCGCCAAAGCCGTACCCACCACTTTACCCGTCCAACTTTCTCTTGCAGTCATTGAGGTCACCTCCGACCCGTTGACGAATCTTTACGAATTAACTGCCTGGTTAATTCATTCGATGCGGAGTGATCGGTGTGAGATGCATTGGCAGCACGGGAAACGCGCCGCACCTGCGATGTGCAGACGGCTCAGAGAAACTTTTTGCGGGGTCGTGGGTTTATGAAACTGGCGGGCAGTCGTGCGTCTGCCGGCGCAGTCCAAGCGTAGTCAAGAAAAGAGATGGGTTCGCCTATTTGCCTACCGACGACCAGTCTGTGAGCAGCACCGGTTGCCCGCCCTTCACGATTGTCGGATAGACGTTATCGAATCCCTTGTGGTCGCTCGCACTGTAGTTGAGAACGAGTCGTGGACCTAAGCCAAAGTTCATTTCATGAATGGACTCGATCGCGCTGATAAAGTTTTCTCGCGTTACGTCTTTTCCTGCGCGCTTCAATCCTTCAACCACGACCATCGCGTCCACGAACCCTTCGAAGCTCACAAACGTCGGCGCTTCACCGGGAGAATATTTCGACAAGCATTGCCGGTAAAGCGCGACGGTCGGATACTCCATGCGGTCGTACGGCGGCATGACTTGAGTGATGATCGTTCCCTCGGCATCTGCTCCCGCTTCCTTGATGAATTCCTCGGTGCCGACGAAGGACACGGCGAGGAACTGCGGCCTCCAGCGATCTGCGTGGGCCTGCTTCACGATCGCTGCCGTCGGCGCATATGGTCCCGCGATCACTACCGCCTGCGGATGCGCCGCCATCACTTCCTTCAGCCCTCCATCGATCTCGACACTGCCGCGGTTGAAGGTGCCCAATCCCACTGGAACTGCATTGTGCTTCCGCAGAGCCAGCTTCACCCCGTCGAGCACCGCCTTTCCGAAAGGATCATCCTGGTAAAGGACGCCAATCTTGCGGACGTTCTGCTCCCACAGCTTGTCCACCTGCTCGCGCGTTTCGTCGTAATAGGAGGCGCGAACGTTGATGATTTCATGCTTCAACGGTTCGTAGAGCATCTGAGCGCCGGTGAACAATCCAACCACTGGAACCTTTTCTTCCTGCGCCATAGGCACATAGACCTTGGCGGTCGGCGTTCCCACAAAAAAGCCCAACGCGAAGACTCCCTCCTTCGTCATGCGCTTGAAGCAGGCGGGAGCTCGGTCCGGATCGTAGCTGTCATCAAATGCTTGCAGCTGAATTTTGCGGCCAAACACTCCGCCTTCGTCGTTGATCAGGTGCAGGTAGGCGGAAGCGCCCAGCACGGTCTGTCGGCCCAGCACATGCGCCGGACCATCCAGCGCCGAGCAAGATCCAATCAGAATGCTATTTTCGGTGACGCCCGGCGTCTCCGCCATAGCAGCAGAGATCGTGAATACAAAGCTGAACAGCAGAAATAGCGCAACGCGCGCAGGCAGACAGATCGACCCCGCCCCAAAACGGTTCATTCCGCAAACTCCTCGTGCCAAGTATTTCCCCCGCACTGGGCTACACTTTGCTGAGTTTCCAGGTTGTACGTGCGTGAGATGAGTGAAGCTATTGTGCCACGAAGGTCGGCCCCGCGATACGTCGGTGACTCACTAAGGTAACCGACTGCAATGAGCAAATAGCTGCCCGATTCCTCCCGGTTTGGGCCGTCTTATTTCGGGATTACCCCCGTAACTTTCGACCCGGTACTCAGCGTTCTACCATGCCCTTGGACTGCGTATTTCGAGGGGGGAATCCGCGGATGGGTGAACGTGTCACCCAATCAGAACGAAAGGATCTTGCGCGCGCCAGCCGCCTGAAAAAGGCTCTGGAGAGCGGAGACCCTCCTGCGTTTGTGCAACCCGAGAGCGCCATCGCTCCCGCGAACGGTTCGTGCTCCGCCAATTCCTGTCTTCTGCCTCCGCTTTCTAGCCTCTCCGCCACGCACCCAGCCAACCCAGCGACCCGGTTGCAATTCCTGGAACAAATGTTCCAGGCCTCGCCCGATGGATTGAGCATCGCCGATACCGATCATCGTGTGCTCTGGGCGAACGACGCCTTCGTGCGCATGTTCGACTACCAGGCGGCCGAGGTTATCGGACAGCCTCTGGAGAATCTCGTAGTCCCTCCGGAACGTCTGGCGGAATCGCGATGGGTGACCGAGTCCCTCGCGAAGCACGAACGCATCACACTAGAAACGCAGCGCAGAAAGAAAGATGGAACGTTGCTCGATGTTTCCGTCTCCTGCGCGCCGCTGCTCCTCGATGGCAACATGGCCGGTTTCTACGTTGGCTACCACGACATCTCCGATCGCAAGCGCGTCGAGGCCCTGAGTTCGGCACTCTACCGGGTCGCTGAAAAGAGCAGCAGCGCCCACGACCTGCAACAGTTCTTCGCTGCTGTACACAGCATCGTCGACGAGTTGATGTACGCACGGAACTTCTACATCGCGCTGTATGATTCCTCGACCGACCTTCTTAGCTTTCCTTATTTCGTCGATGAGCAGGACTCCGCTCCGTCCCCGAAAAAGTTGGGCCGCGGTTTGACCGACTATCTCATCCGTGCAGGGCAACCTCTGCTGGCCACGCCTGAAGTCTTGCAGGCTATGGAGGACCGAGGCGAAGTGGCGCGCAACGGATCGCGCTCCCTCGACTGGATGGGCGTTCCCCTCAAGGTCAACAACCATACCTTTGGTGCGCTGGTGGTGCAGACGTACTCCAGGAACATTCGATATGGGGACAGCGACAAGGAGATTCTGACTTTCGTTGCTCGACAGTTGGCGAGCGCCGTCGAGATTAAGAGGAATGAGCAGGCGCTGCGCCGCTCCGAAGCTCGCTACCGCTCGCTGGTGCAGAGTTCGGTCTACGGAATCTACCGTTCCAGCCTGGAAGGAAGATTCCTCGATGTAAATCCAGCGCTCATCACCATGCTCGGATATGGATCGGCGGAGGAAGTACTGCTCCTCGATCCCGAGAAAGATGTATTTGCCCACGCGGAAGAGCACGCGCGCCTGATCGAAGAGTTCCGCCTTACCGGGCGTCTGGATGGCATCGAAGTGAAGTGGAAGCGGAAGGATGGCAGCGCCATCACGGTGCGCATCAGTGGGCGCGCCGTGAGCAGTGCGGACGAGCCGGCCGATGTGCTGGAAGCGATTGCCGAAGACGTCACCGACCGCCGCGTGCTCGAAGATCAGTTACGCCAGGCGCAGAAGATGGAGGCCGTGGGACGACTCGCCGGCGGCGTGGCCCACGACTTTAATAACTTGTTAATGGTGATCAGCGGTTATGCCGAAGTGATTCTGGCGGACCTTCCGCAGGATCATTGCCTGCATGAGAAAGGGCGCGCCATTCAGTTGGCCGCCGATCGCGCTACAACCTTGACGCGGCAATTGCTGGCTTTCAGCCGCAAGCAACTGCTCGAACTAAAAGTAGTCGACGTCAACGCCATTGTGGTCGACATGGAACGCTTGCTGCGCCCTTTGATCGGCGAGAACGTGGAGCTTACGACCATCCTCGCACCCGATGCGGTTCACACCCGGGCCGACGCCGGACAACTGGAACAAGTCTTGATGAATCTGGTTGTGAACGCCAAGGACGCCATGAACCGGGGCGGAAAACTCACGATCGAAACGCGCAACATCATCGTCGATGAGAATCATCGTCGTGGCCAAACCTTTATCCGTCCCGGCAACTACGTCGTGCTCTCGGTTCGCGATACCGGCATGGGCATGGACAAGGAGACGCAGTCGCGAATCTTCGAGCCGTTCTTTACGACGAAAGAGAAAGGCAAGGGCACCGGCCTCGGCCTCTCTACGGTCTACGGAATCGTCAAGCAGAGTGGCGGCTACGTCATGGTGCAGAGCGAAGAACATCGCGGCACTACTTTCCAGATCTATCTGCCTCGCGTCGAAGGCGTCGCCGAAAAGCATGCCGTCCCCGTGGCGCACGCCGCCATGGGTGGCACGGAAACTGTTCTGCTGGTGGAAGACGAAGACTCGGTTCGCCAACTGGTGCGCGACACCCTCGTCGCAAAGGGCTACCGCGTGGTCGAGGCGGAAAACGGCGAGGCCGGCATGGCTGCCGCTGCCCAGCACGACGGCAAAATCAACCTGGTGATTACCGACGTGGTGATGCCCGGCATGGGTGGCCGCGAACTGGTCAAGCAACTCGTGCAGATGCGTCCCGGTACGAAAGTCCTTTATCTCTCCGGCTACACCGAGGACGCGATCATCAACGAAGGCACCATTGAACGCGGCGCCGCATTCCTTCAGAAGCCCTTCACCCTCCAGAACCTCTCCCGCAAAGTCAGAGAAGTGCTCGGTTAGTATCCGTTTTCTCCTGCCGCGCCAGAGACCCGACCAGATTTAGGCTTTAGCCCCTGAGGGTTGCTTTCTCCCTTCCGAACATGCCATGCAACTTTTTCCCAACCTCTGCGTCCTATCTATTGGAAAATAGAGCTTGCCCAAAATCCGTCCGTGGCGGATGCGCGTATAAAAGATAGGGGTTCCATGCTGATCAAGAGGCCGGAAGACATTCGTTCATCGGAGATCACGCCCAAGAGTCTGTACCTGAACCGCCGCAAGTTCCTTGCCGGCGCCGCGCTCGCTGGCGCCGCGGCAGCAACCGGGATCGGACTGCGCGAAGTCATCTCGCCGTCAGCCACTGCCCTCGCCGGAAACAAGATCAACGGCATCCAGAAGAGTCCGTTGAGCACCACCGAAGCGATCACTCCTTACAAAGACGTCACCAACTACAACAACTATTACGAGTTCTCCACCGAAAAAGACGAACCCGCCAAACTCGCTCAGAAGCTCCGCACGCGCCCTTGGAAAGTGAAGATCGATGGTCTGGTCGACAAGAAACAGGAACTCGATGTGGACGCGATCATCAAGATGGCTCCCCCCGAGGAGCGCATTTACCGTCATCGCTGTGTCGAAGGTTGGTCGATTGTTGTTCCCTGGATCGGCTTCTCGTTGAGTGAACTGATCAAGCGCGTGAACCCCACCAGCAAGGCGAAGTTTGTCGAGTTCACCACTCTCCTCGACATGACTCAGATGCCCGGCCAGCAGCGAAATGTCCTGCAGTGGCCCTATGTGGAGGGCCTCCGCATGGACGAAGCTATGCATCCTCTGGCGTTGCTCTGCTTCGGCATGTACGGCGAAGATCTTCCCAATCAGGACGGCGCGCCGATCCGCATCATTGTGCCCTGGAAGTATGGCTTCAAGAGCGCCAAAGCTATCGTGCGCATTCGCTTTACCGACAAGCAGCCGCAGAATACCTGGAATATTTCCGCCCCTACGGAGTACGGTTTCTATTCCAACGTGAATCCGAATGTGGATCACCCGCGCTGGAGTCAGGCCCGAGAACGCAGGCTCGGCGAATTCTCGAAGCGCCCAACGCTGATGTTCAACGGCTATGATCAGGTAGCCAGTTTGTACAGTGGCATGGATCTGAAAAAGAATTTCTAATCGGCTTCCGCCTTCCGGCGCTCGGCTTCCGGTTCCCCACTCCAAATGCTGGAGCGAGGTGATCGTCGTTTGATTGACGAGTTTTTGCCGGAAGCCGAGAGCCGAGAGCCGGAAGCCGGAAGCCGAAAAAATGCTTCGCTACCTCAAACCCGCAGTCTTCCTGGCATGCCTCGTACCACTAGCCTGGCTCGCCTGGAGGGCTTTCCACGCGGAACTCGGCGCGAATCCGATCGAAGCCATCACGCACAGCACCGGCGATTGCACGCTGACGTTCCTGCTGATCACGCTCTCCATCACGCCGCTGCGCAAGATTACTCACCAGTATTGGCTCATCAACCTGCGCCGCATGCTCGGCCTGTTCGCATTCTTCTACGGCACGCTGCACCTGATGACCTATGTCTGGCTCGACAAATTTTTCGATGTCCACGAAATGCTGGCCGACATCGCCAAACGCCGGTTCATCACCGCGGGAATGACTGCCTTCGCCCTGATGATTCCGCTCGCATTGACTTCGACGAAGTGGTCGATCCGAAAATTAGGCGGCAAGCGCTGGCAGGCCCTGCACCGCCTGATATACTTCAGCGCCGCCGCGGGAGTCATCCACTACATCTGGCTGGTCAAGGCCGACCTGAAAAAGCCGCTGGAATACGCAGCCGTGCTGGCAGTATTGATCCTTTACCGCCTCATCGTCTGGATCGGTTCGCGCACCCCCGCAGTCGCGAACGCGCGCACCTCAGAAGGATAACGCTGCGCCGCTGGGTACCAACCCGTCCCACCCAAAACAAAAAGGCGCGGCCAACTCGCCGCGCCTTTCCCAAATCGTTTCCCCCGCCTACTTCTTTCGCCAGCGCGTCGCGCTCGGGCGTACTGGAGACTGCACGACGAACATGTGCGGATGGGTCAAAGCCGCTGATGCCGAGGCTGAAGCATCCTGCGTGAAGAAAACCCCGGTTGCAATTTGCCCATTCGCGTCCGTTTCGATGAAGGGGAACGTTGTTCCGTTGACAGTGTAAAAAGTAATGCCGAATCCACCGTTAAGGGTGCTGTTCGAGCTGTTGCCGGCATTCGCTGCAATCTGACCCCGGCCGTTCGAGTCAGGGACTGCATAGGTGCCACTGAGCGGCAAACTGTAATTAGGGAAGCCGTTGGGAGCGTAGTTTTCGTCCGTGATGCCGGTTACCGTCAACCCGCTGCTGCTGGAGATAAATTCCGCGATGTCGTCCACTTCAGCGCTAGCAACCAGATTGACACCAGAAAGGTTCAATCCATAGCCTGCCGATCCGCTGAAACTCGTGGAACTCTGCGGCGGGTAAGCCACTCCGCTCATCACGCCACCGTTGTCGATCTCCAACAACAGAAGACCGCCGCTTGAAGGATACGCCGCATACAGTGAGCCCGCGGTGAAGCCTGCAAAGCTGCCCAGTGTGAAGCGGCCGGTACCGGCGGCGGTGTACTGGGCGGTGAACGACACGGGAGACTGAGAAACGGTTCCTCCAATGTTGGAGTCCTCCGTCGAGGCGGAGGTGATGTTTCCGGCTCCGTCAGTCACCATAAATCCGCCGGCCGCTGACGGGGCGCTCACGCCCGGAAAGGCACCCGCAACGGTAAACGCCAGTGCGCCAGTGGGCACCGTGGTAGTTGTCTGGGAGTAAGCATCGCCCGAGAGCGTTGCAGTCGCGTCCATCTCAATGAATTTCAAGTGGCTGGCATCAATGGCGTACACATCGTAGGTCTGCGTGCCGAACTGTGTGATCAACGTCGTCCCAGGAGTGGTTGCCGGGCCCGAAACGACCTGCCCGCTGAGCCCTTGAGAAGTGTACGCAACGCTGTTGTCGTTGAAATCTTCCAATCCGGAGATGGCTCCGCCCGCCCCGACTGTGAAATTACCGACCGTGGCAAACGGATCGGCAAAGCTGCTGCTCACATCAGTTCCGAAAAAAAGGAAAGCGTACGACCCGGCCGGGGACACTCCCGCAGTCTGTATGTCAATCGTGCCGCTTCCTGTTGCGTTGCCATCGAATTCGGTGACCAGCCCATGAGAGCTGTCTTGGAGAACAAAATCGAGCGTGATGCTCCCGAATGCCGTCGTAGTGTTGAGAGTCGCCTGCCCTCGCCCGTCCACGTTGACTTTGTAATTGCTCCCGGCGCCGACTGCGGCATTGGAAACGAGTGCGGGAACGCCCGGATCATTCAGATCGAGAGTCCCTCCCGTGATTGCGCCCTGGCCATTTCCTCCGCTGCCGCTCGCGGTGAAGGTACCAACCATCGCATAAGGTGCTCCGGTGGTGTCGGTGCCCGAAACCGAAAACACGTAAGTGCCATTGAGATTGCTGTTGCTGAAGCTGCCTCCCGGTGGTGGTATTGGGGTGGTGAAGCTGCCGCCGCTACCGCAACCTCCTAATATCGCAATGCTGGCGAGAACGGTGGTGAGAACAAGACGATTGCACAACGACATGACATCCCCCTGGATAGGCTGGCGTGAGATTGGGTGCTGCTTGAGCTCAGATTAGCACGTCTGAGTCGCCGCTAGGTCTAACCCGAACCCGAAAAATAAGTAGCGCGGGAAGGGAGATATTTTGATGCTTTACATCTCTTTACGAATGACCGAAAAACCTTCTCTGCCTACGGATGCACCTCAGCCTCTTGCCCGGCCAGCCTTCCGCAGAGACTCGTCGTACGGCGCCTGCGCGATTCCTTTTTCCGTAATAATCGCCGCCACATATTTCGCCGGCGTTACGTCAAACGCCGGATTCTCCACGTCCACACCGTCCGGAACCATCTGCTTTCCGCCGATGTGTGTCACTTCCTTGGCGTTCCGCTGCTCGATGGGAATCTTGCTGCCATCGGGACAGGCGAGATCCACCGTCGAAATCGGCGCGGCCACATAAAACGGAATCCCGTGCTCCTTCGCCAGAATCGCCACCGTATAAGTCCCAATCTTGTTGGCCACATCGCCATTGGCGGCGATGCGATCGGCGCCCACCACAATCGCTCCGATCTTGCCCTGACTCATCATCGCCCCCGCCATGTTGTCGGAGATCACGGTCGTTGGGATGCCGTCTTTCATCAATTCCCACGCCGTCAGCCGCGAGCCTTGCAGAAATGGACGAGTCTCATCGGCATACACATGAATCTTCTTGCCTTGCTCGACCGCGGCGCGAATCACCCCTAGCGCTGTTCCGTATCCCGCCGTGGCCAGCGCGCCTGCGTTGCAGTGTGTGAGCACCCCGCCGGAACTCGGCATCAGCGTCGCGCCATGACGTCCCATCGCCTGATTGGCTGCGATATCTTCCGCATGCATCCGCTGGGCTTCTTCAATCAACGTCTGCTTGATCTGAGGAATGGGCCAGATGCGAATCCGCTCGTATTTCTCCTGCATGCGCCGAATCGCCCAGAACAAATTCACCGCCGTCGGCCGCGTCTTGCCGATGAGGTCGCAGATCTGATCGAGGTCGCGCTTCAAGTCGCCGGGCGACTCCGCCTTGGAATTGTTCACTCCCAGCGCGATGCCCATGGCCGCGGCCACGCCGATCGCCGGCGCTCCGCGCACCACCATGTTGCGGATTACATCCGCCACCTGCTCGTGCGTCTTGCAGGTCACATACACTTCTTCCGTAGGCAGCTTCGTCTGATCGATGAAGCGCACACCTTTGTCAGTCCATTCCAGAGTTTGAATCATAAATTGATCGTTGGTTCCTGTCGCAAGCTCAAGGCTGATGCGCCTCGCAGCGGTTGCGTGGATGATTCGTCACCGCCGGGCGTCCGCAAACCTCGCAAGCCGCAGCTATGGCAAATACGCCAGGTGAGGTTTCGTCATTTTGCAGAACATGCTCTGCCCGCACATCGTTCGCCGTGAAAATGGAAACAAACGGCGCCGTACCCGCTGCCTTTTCCACGTTCGGCCGTCCCTTGGCATCCTCCCGCTCGATCAGGCACATCACGCCCACCACTTCGAATCCAAACTCCCGCGCCGCCTCAATCGCCTGCACCGTCGACGACCCCGTGGTGCAAACATCATCGACAATCACCACCCGCGCACCTTTTTCGCGAAAGCCTTCAATGCGCTGCCCGGTGCCGTGCTGTTTTTCGGCCTTGCGAACCAGAAAACCGTCGAGTTCGCCGCTCACCACCGAAACGGCCACCACGATCGGATCCGCTCCCATGGTGAGCCCGCCAATGGCCTGCGCTTTCCATCCACGTTGCCGGATCTCTTCGAAGAAAACTTCTCCCGTCAGCCGTGAGCCTTTCGCGTCGAGTGTGGTCGTGCGGCAATCAATGTAGTAGTCGCTGGTCCCGCCGGACGAGAGCTTGAACTCACCCAGCCGGAACGACTTGTGGGCGAGCGTGCTCAGCAGTTTCTGACGCGCGGGATGCATAAAAATCTACGATACCACGAGGACAGACTTCCTCGTTGAAGCCGCCCAAAGCAGGGAGAGCTGATCAGAGGCCCTTCGTAATACTTCGTGCCCTTGGTGGTTCATGTGTTTTTCTCCACATCTCTAAACTGACCGCCACCAAAGACTCTGAGTCCCTCGTCAAACGCGCCGGATAGTGCTTGCGTGTTAACCTGAAATCTTGTGGTAGGCCGCACGACACGCCCGCGACCTTGCCTCTTGGGATGATTCTGAATCGAGGTATACACATTGCAGAGTTCGCGCAGGATTCCCCGCTCCATTCTTATCGGCCTTTTTCTTTTCACACTTACGATCGCCCTCTTGGCCCCGTCTGTCCTCGCCGACGGCACCCGTACCTGGGAGCAGTCCAAATTCGATGACCTGACCAAGGGCACCGCCACCGGAATAGCGATCCGCAGTTCCGGCGGCATCGAACTCGCTCCCTCGTTCAAGTTGCTCTACGCCACGCCCTCGACTTACATCTGGGCCGTCGCCTCGGATGACGCGGGAAACGTCTACGCCGCGACGGGCTCTCCGGCTCGGGTATACCGCATCACGCCCGACGGCCAGGCCACCATTATTTTTGAGCCGCGGGAACTTCAGGTGCAGACGCTCGAGGTCGCGCCCGGGGGTGTAATCTACGCAGCCACTGCGCCCGACGGCAAGGTCTACAAGATCGAGCACAAGGCTACCGGAAGAGGTGAGCCCAAACCCGACAAGTCCGAAAGCAAGTCCGACAAAGACACGACGAAAGACCCTGCCAAACCATCTTTGGATGCAACTTGGAGTTCGTCTGAATACTTCGCGCCCGGCACGAAGTACATCTGGGATCTTATTCTCGACAAGAGCGGTAATCTCTACGTCGCCACCGGAGATCACGGCGAGATTTACAAAGTCACGCCCAAGGGCGAACATTCGCTTTTCTTCAAGAGCGATGACACCCATATCCGCGTGCTCGCGCTCGATGCCAAGGGAAACGTGATTGCCGGCACCGACGGCAGCGGTCTCGTCTACCGGATCTCTCCCGCCGGCGAAGGATTCGTTCTGTATAGCGCGCCCAAGAAAGAAATCACCGCGCTCGCTCTCGATCGCGCGGGCAACATCTATGCGGCAGGCGTAGGCGAGAAGCGGGCTGGTGCGGCTACATCACCCGCTGGAAGCGTCTCAACGCTGACGATGGGAACAAGTCCTACATCAAGCAGTCCACAAACTCCCGGCATGACCCTGACTCTGACGCCCAGCAGCCCCGCAGGCTGGACCGTTCCCATTTCCCGGTGGAGGCGCCAGCGGCGGCTCCGATGTCTACCGCATTGCCTCCGACGGTTCCCCGTCGCGGGTTTGGACGTCGCACGAAGACATTGTCTACGCACTCGCTTTCGATTCTCATAACAAACTGCTCGCCGGTACGGGGAACCGCGGACACGTTTTCGCCATCGAAGCCCAGGATGAATTTTCCGACCTGCTGAAGGCACCCGCATCGCAAGTCACCGGCTTCGCCAAGGCGCCGAACGGCGGCCTATACGCTGCCAGCAGCAACCTCGGTAAAATTTTCGTTCTCGGCCCAGGTCCGCAGAGTGAAGGCAGCTATGAGAGCGATGTGTTCGACGCCAAAGTTTTTTCGCGCTGGGGCCGGGTCGAATTTCGCTGCTCCGGCAATGTCGATCTCCTCGTACGCAGCGGCAACGTCGACAATCCGGACCGCAACTGGAGTCCTTGGAAATCAGTGAATCTCGGCAAGGATGCCGAAATGGCAGTTCCCGCCGCACGCTATGCCCAGTGGAAAGCCGTGCTGCACGCGGGCAGCGCCAAGCCCACGGTTGACACCGTAACCTTGAATTACCTCCCGAAAAACGTGGCGCCCGAGATCGAAGATGTCTCCGTGCAGATCGGGGTGCGCTATCAGCCGCTCCAGAAGTCATCTGGCCTCAGTCTGGGTACAGATCTGAGCGGATCTTCCGGCGGCCATTTCGAGTCGCCGGTGCCCAGCACTCACGACCGCGATTCGATCGGAGTGAAGTGGAATGCGCACGATGAGAATGACGATCAGCTTGTCTATTCGGTCTACTACCGCGGCGATGGCGAGTCCCGCTGGCTGCTGCTGAAAGACAATTTGACCGACAAAGCCTATTCCTTCGATGCGAGCCTGCTTCCCGATGGAGGCTACACCATCAAGGTGGTAGCTTCCGATGCCCCCTCGCATTCTCCGGGCGAGGCGCTGACCGCAACCAAAGAGAGCCGCCGCTTCGAAGTCGACACCACCCCTCCGCGCATTGAGAATCTGACAGCGTCTGTCGAAGGTGCTCAGATCCGCGTGCGCTTCCGTGCGGAAGACGGATTCTCTACCATCAAGCGCGCCGAGTATTCGCTGGATGCCGGCGAGTGGAAGTACGTTGAGCCTGTCGGCCAACTCTCTGACGCGAAAATCGAAGACTACGACTTCACGGTTCCCACCGACGCCGGCAAGGACGCTGCGGCCGATCACGTGGTCGTGGTTCGTGTCTACGACAAGTACGAAAACATGGCCGCGGCCAAGACTCTGTTAAAAGGGAAGTGAAACGCCGTCGAGTCCACAACTCATGTGGGGACAGCCGCCTCGGCTGTCCGGCCAGGACGAAGTCCGGCCGCTCGTATAGCCCCTCGTTCTCACAACGTAGTCAGAATTCGTACATGTCCCAAGGGCCTCTTTCCGCCCAGCACGGGTATCGCCGACAATCGTTGTACGATGCGCTGCCCCTGTTCAGCCTGGAAGCTCTCTCTTTTCCTGTCCGCCGTGCTTGCGCTGGCGTTTTTCTTAACAGCCTGTTCTGGCGTATCCAGTCCCACCGGAAAGACAGGTGGCTCGGGCGGTTCCGGTTCCGGCACCGGCGGCAGCAACCTCGCCTGCAACGGTATGTCGGTGGGCCAGACCGCGAGCCTGAACGGCTTCGCTCCTTTTTCCGGCAGCAGCCTGTGGAACACTGACATTTCCGCCGCGCCCGTCGACCCGAACTCCAACACCATCATCACGAACTGGGTGGGCTCAGTGAACGTCCATCCCGACTGGGGCAACGATCCGACGTACGGCATCCCCTACGTGGTGGTCAGTGGCAGTCAGTCGCTGGTCAACGTGAATCTCGGCGCTTACGGCGGCGAGAGCGATCCGGGTCCCATGCCTGTTCCCCCGACCGCTCCCGTCGAGGGCGGATCGTCCAGCACAGGCGATCGCCACGTCCTCGTACTCGACAACGGCAACTGCTTTCTCTACGAACTCTATAACGCGTCCGCAAATTCCGACGGAAGCTGGAACGCTGATTCCACCGCCGTGTGGGACCTGCTGGGCGACGAGCAACGTCCCTATACCTGGACTTCCGCCGACGCCGCCGGACTCCCCATCTTCCCCGGCCTGGTGCGCTACGACGAAGTAGCTGCCGGCAAAATTCAGCACGCCTTCCGCTTCACACTGCCGAAGACGAGCGCTGCGTTTACCCCGCCGGCGTCCCATTGGGCAGCGACCTCCAGCGATCCGACCGCACCGCCAATGGGAATGCGTCTGCGCCTCAAATCCAGCTACGACATTTCCACCTTCTCCGCGCAGATGCAGGTCATCCTCACCGCGATGAAGACTTACGGTCTGATCCTCGCCGACAATGGCAGCTCGCTTTATGTAACTGGAGTGTCCGACAGCCGCTGGGGCTCGGATCTCGATTCGCTCAAAACCGTCCCCGCATCAGCTTTCGAGGTCGTGCAGATGAATCCGGTGTATACCAACGCGAACTATCCCACGGGATCAGCGCCGACAATCAGTTCTTTCACCGCATCGGCGACGCACGTTTCCTCGGGAGGCAGCGTCACTCTCTCGTGGAATGCTGGCAGTTCCGACTATGTCGTCGTGACGCCGGGGCTGGGTGCCGTCCGCGACACGAGTGCAACCGTGAATCCCACCGCAACCACGACCTACACTCTCTACGGGACTAATCAGTACGGTCGGACCTCAGCCACGGTGACAGTTAACGTGCCATAGAATGGCACGTCGGTCGACAGCTACGCTCCAGTGTCCAATTTCGGTGCGTCCTCTAAACTGGGACTCTTAATCGACGATAACTCTCCGGCATGGCGCAGCTCCGGGAACAGCCACGCCCACATCGCAATCACAACGAGCGTTCCGATTCCTCCCAACACCACCGCCGGAACGGTCCCGAACCATTGCGCCGTCACACCCGACTCAAACTGCCCGAACTCGTTCGACGTCCCAATAAAAATCATGTCCACCGCGGTGACGCGGCCACGCATTTCGTCGGGCGTCGCGAGTTGCGTAAGTGTCGCGCGGATGATCACGCTGATCATGTCGCTCGCCCCCAGCAGCAGCAGTGCGATCAGCGAAACCGTCAGGCTGCGGGACAGCCCGAAGATAATCGTAAAGACCCCGAACCCGGCCACTGCCCAAAGCAAAGTCGGCCCCGACCGTCCGCGCAAAGGCCAATGCGCCACCATCACAGCCATAATCGCCGCCCCGACTCCCGGAGCCGTACGCAGCAGCCCCAAGCCCCACGGTCCTGTATGTAGAATTTCGCGCGCATACACCGGAAGCAACGCGACCGCACCACCCAGCAGCACCGCAAACAGATCTAGAGAAATCGCGCCCAGAATCAGCTTCTTGCTCCATATGTAATGGAGTCCCGCGAAAACCGTCTTCAGGGTCATGGGTTCTCGCGGACGCGCCTTGACCTCGGGCTTGATACGGAACGACGAAACCGTCGCGCCAATCGCAGTCACCATCGCCACTACATACACTACCGACGGGCCACGAAACGCCGCGTAAACAATCCCGCCGAATGAAGGCCCCAGAATCGTTGCCGCCTGAAAGATGCTCGCATTCCACGCCACGGCGTTGGGGAAGTGTTCTTGAGGAACAAGCTGCGGCAGAATCGACCGGCTGGCGGTGCTGTTAAACGATCGCACCACGCCGATCAGCACCAGCACCACATAGATCGACCGAATCGAAGGCACGCCGCGCGCGGTCAACGCCAGCAGCAAAGCAAAGCAAACCGCGTATCCCGCATAGCAGGCCGAAAGCACATGCCGCCGTTCGAACCGGTCCGACGCATGCCCCGAAAGGGGGAACAGTAAAATTCCCGGCAGAAATTGTGCCAGTCCCACATATCCCAGATCGAGAGGCCGGTGCGTGATCTCGTAGACTTGCCAGCCAACAGCCACGGCTTGCATTTCAACCGCCGCCACGATCAGGAACCGCGCGATCTGGAACAGCACGAACCCCGGGTGAGTGAAAGCAGCACGTCCAGCTCTGGCGTCGGCAGTCGCAGGCATGAACTCTTACTGTGCCATAGAAAGGCCGCGATGTGCACGGAGCAGCGCCGCCTTCAAAACGGCAGGGAGGGATGGATCAGGATTTCTCCGACGCGAAATACACCACCAGAATGCTGACCAGGCTCAGCACTCCGAACCCGAAAAGCAGCAGGAGGAGATTCGAATCGACTTGTCCAGAACCAACTGACAGAAAATGAAAGGCACGCGAAGGTGTGATCTCGGCCAACCACGACGACCACTTCAGACCATGGCGGTACTGCGATGCGACCAGCACTACACCGACGAATACGTACACGACGAACGCGAAAATCTCCGCGATCGTGACGGGCCGGCTTACGCGTTCCGTCGCAGCGTTCCGACGCCGAAGTTGCGCCCGCCACCACAGTAGGCTGGGCGATCCCGAAAGCGCTACGCGTTCCGATTCACTCCGAGCTCTCTGGAAGGTCTGCGTCACCAGCACGAGATCGCTGCAGCTCGCGCAGTTCTCTACATGCACGCGCAGCTCGGGAGCGCAGCCCTGCGGCCAGTGGCCATCCTTCAGCGCCTGTGTCAGTTCGTTTTCGACGGAGCAGGTCCGGAACGTCATGCCCTCCTCCGATCCGCCTCGATCTGCTTGCGGAGCAGGCGCGCAATTTTCCGCCGCGCCCGGAACAGCAGCAGCCGAATCCCCGCCGCATTCAGGCCTGTGATCTCGGAGATCTCACGATGCGAATACCCTTCCGCATGAGCCAGCCAGAGTAGTTGCCGCTCTCGCGGGCGCATCTGAGCCATTGCGGGGTCGAGTATCACTTGCGAGTCGATCCGCGCCAATCCGTCCCGCGCCGCCAGAAACCGCTCCGGAATGTCTTCAATACACGCCGCAAGGGGCCGTCTCCAATGGTCCTTTAAGAGGTTGGTCGCGATGCGGAACAGGTAGCGCCGGTAATTTACCTCACCGCCTTCCGGACGCGTTGCGCACAGGAAGCGCAGATAGCTTTCCTGCATCAGGTCGTCCGCCAGCGCGGCGTTCCCTGAGACCCGCACCAGGTATGCCCGCAGTGCCGGGGCAGAACGTTGATAGAAGCCGGCGAAGGCATCGCTGTCCATGGGCAGTTCGTCAGGTCGCGATATTGCGCGAGCCTCAACATTCGGGATGGCATATTCCCCGGTCGTATCGTGTTTCCTCATGGCTGCATTCCAGAGCAGCCCATCGTCTGGCCGCTGCATGGCTCAGGCAGCAAATTGATTTTATTCTCGCGCTCCGCTATTCGGCATCAGGCCGAGATGGCGGGCCAGTACCCATGTGAGCCCCGCCGAGATAATAAAGCCAAGCCCCGGCATCAGCACCACAATTCCGAGTACAAAGAAAGCGATGCCGCCATCGGGAATGTTGTGGCGCAAAGAGATCAGGCCGGCGCCCAGCAGCGTCATCACAATTCCAATCTGCAGCGGCGTCAACACCCGCGCGACCGGGCTAGGAACCGGCGCCTGCCGCTCGAATCCAACTGCAATCGGCGTCGCCTCGAGGAATCGTTTGCCCGCGTCGGTGCTCATGTAGGTCAGCACCTCCTGCGACGTGCCGAATCTTTCGATCAGCCTGCCGTGCACATCCGTCTGCAGTTTGAAAATGCGGTTCCAGCGCCGGTTTTCGAGCAGGACGTGAGTGAGCCACAGCAACCCGCCTAACATGCATAGAAAAACCAGGAACGGAATCCCATCGCTGATCAGTTCGTGGTCAATGCCCGACGAGTCGGGCTGAGACATCTGGGGCCATAACT
Source organism: uncultured Acidobacteriaceae bacterium (assembly GCA_963706645.1). Classification (GTDB taxonomy): domain Bacteria; phylum Acidobacteriota; class Terriglobia; order Terriglobales; family Acidobacteriaceae; genus Sulfotelmatobacter. Next base: position 76,119 of record CAVPNR010000047.1, on the reverse strand, counting down.
TTCGCTCCAGCACCTCGGCGGGCTGCTCGTGTTCGGGGTGCAGATTATTGAAGAGATAGAAGTCAGGACTCTTCGCGATCTCGGGATGGGCTTGCAGAAACTGCCCCAGTTCGGGATTGTTGCGATTCACATATTCCGCATTCGAGAGCAACGATGGGTCGTGCGCCACAACCTCCGCTAGGGTAGGACTCACGCGCAGCAGTTGCAGAAGTTGGTCTTGCATGGCGGCGACGTCCTTCTCGCTCATCTGCGGAGCGCCGGCAGCCACTGCAGGCTGCGCGGATCGCGTTGCCTGGGCGGCGCTGACAGCGGTGAACAACGCCAGAAATACGATGACCGCATGAACCACCGCCATATACCGCCGCTGCCTATGCATATCGATGTTCCCCCGTGAGAGATGCTTTGTAGCGTCTCTAAGCACACAACGAATGGCAGGGAGAAATGGTTAACAACAATTTCAATAAAAATTTGCCGGGAGTGGAGCGGAAAAAGGTGGGGAAAAAATTGAAAGGGCCGTGACATTGGTTATGCTCTAGCCGCTCGCTCCTGCGAGGGAGCTTACAGCGTGGAGGCATGTACCGTCACGACCCCTTGATGCGATCACTGCTTTCGCAGTTCCAAACCCCAACTGCCCCTCGCAGAGCCGTCGGTTTTTTCAGGTCCGGTCACCCCTCAGGTTACCCCGCTGGGCTGATCACTCAGTCTTTCGGACTGGCTCGTTTTATTGTGCCAACCCTTTCGACCGTCGACGCAATTCACATTAACAGAGAATTAAAAAACGTCAACGCAAACTATTGGTGCAATAGCTTGGGGCAAACCTGTGCATAACGTGAAATGCAAATGGTTGCCTGATCGGAACTTATCCACAGGCGAAATCAATTTGGCCGCGTTTTGCACATAAGATTGCACAACGCTGGGGCGCACGGCAAAACGTATGAAAGGGAACCAAATAATCGTCTTGACGGTTGAGGCAGATCGGCGCATCTTTCCAGTAGAGTTGCAGATAGCGCGAAAAGAAAAGAAGTGATGTCAGAACTCGTGGCCTATGTGGACGGCGGTTGCCTGGGAAATCCGGGGCCGTCTGGCATTGGGGTCGTGATCAACGGCTGCGCCAGCGGCCCGGTGCGGATCGCCAAGTGGATCGGCCACCAGGACAATAATGTTGCCGAGTATGCCGCGTTGATGGAAGCCTTGCAATACGCGGTATCGCTGAAAGCGCAAAAACTCCACGTTTATTCGGATTCCGAAGTGGTGGTGCGGCAGATGACGGGCGAATATACGTGCCGGAGTCCGCGCCTCTATTCGCTGCACTGGACCTGCCGGAAGCTCGCGCGGTCCCTTACGTTCTCCATTTCGCATGTGCCGCGGGAGAGTAATGCGGAAGCGAATGGGCTGGCGCAGTCGGCGCTGCGGCGGAAGGCGTAGAGCAAATTCGTCCCTGAGACCTTCTGCAACCGACGGGCTGAAGCCCGCGATTCCTATCTCCTGCTCTTACGCGGCGCTAGAGCGCCGCTCTTCCACAGGCTTCGCACTTTAGTACCTCTGAGCGTCGAAATTCTTGACACGTCGCGTGCCCCGAGCGAGACTCAAAATACTGCACTCTTTATCACTTAGATGAGCTGCGGCCGGCGGATCGCGCCCCGTTCCGTCCGACTCTTGAGGCGCGTTCGCGCGCCGTGGACCCTTATTCGTCTCTCGATGGCCGATTGCCGGGCCGCCGCGAGACGGTTGTGCAGAGCGTACTTGCATACGGAGCAGTCAATGGAGCAGAACCACTCAACCCGGACATCGCAGGCCAGCGTATCCGCGGCCCTGAGCGCGGCGCGCGCGGAGGTGAGTGCACGCTCCGCGGGCGTGCGTTTTCCCGGAGAGGATGGCGGCCGTTCGCTCGCAGAGATGGCGCAGCGCGATCTCGATGCCGCTCTGCAGCTGCTGGCAGACCGAGCGCAATACATTACGGGCGCGAGCGGAGCGGCCATCGCCTTGCGCCGCATTGGCAAAAATGACATGTTGTGCCGCGCCAGCACAGGGTCGAACGCGCCTGAGTTGGGGGCGCTGCTTTCGACCGAGTTCGGACTTTCTGGGGAGAGCGTGCGGACGCGGCAGCCGCTGCGCTGCGACGATGCGGAGCGCGATGCCCGGGTGAATCGCGATGTGTGCCGCCAGATGGGAATCGCGTCTGTGGTAGTGATGCCCGTCGTGAACGACGACGAGGTGCTGGGCGTCTTTGAACTGTTTTCCGGCAAGGCGAATGCCTTTGGGGCGCGCGACGTATCGGCGGTGCAGCGCTTGAGCGAGATGGTGGAGACCGCAGTTCGGCTTGCCCAGGCTACCGAGAGCTTGCCGGAGCGGCTGAAGATGAAACAGGCTTCGGGCGCTGCAAAAGAAGCGGATGTTCTCGAGGATCAAGATCTCGCGGGACAGGTTCTAGAAGATGCGGTTTTGGAAGAGCCAGCGTCGGACGATCCGGTTCTCGAGGATTCCGTGCTGGAAACGCCAACGCCGGTGATCCCAGTGACGGCCGAAAAGAAGTCTCAAGCATCCGCCGTGCCGGCAGACAAGGTTTCGGCTGAACTGGCAAAGCCGGTTGCAGTCCCGGAGGCTGTGGGGACCAGGCAATCCGCGGTGCTGTCGCGGGTGGATGCTAAAGTCGCAGGCTCTTCGACCGACTCGGGGCAGGCTCCCGCGCAAAAGACGAACGTGCCTGAGGCTACTCCTGTAGCCAAGACCGCTGCCGCGGTTCCGCCCAGAAAGCCGTTGTTCTGGTCGGCGGCACTGAGTCCTGCGGCCGAGGCGGGGAAGGCAGAAGAGGCCGACCAGAGCCATGTTCCGCCAGTATTAAGGGGTCTGCGGAAGTGTGAGGCATGTGGCTTCCCGGTGTCGGCGGGGCGCGTGTTGTGTGTGGAGTGTGAGGAGAAGAAGTGGCGAGGGCAGTTGAACGTGCCGAAGGCCGCGCCCCTCGTGCCTGTTGCGGCGGTTCCGGTGAAGACAACCGCGGCTGCGGCTAAGCCGGAAGCGCGGGCGTTTGCGGCTGCGGTGCAGTCGGTGGTTGCCAGTGCCGGTGCTCCAACGGCGGTTGCGCCCTCCGTCGAGATTTCTCCGCGGGTCAAAGACTCCGGCGTCAAGGAATCCAAAGAGGCTGCGCCTCCGGTCGTTGCAGCACCAGTTTTGAGTTCGAGCGTTCCCGAGGTGGCGGAGACGCCAGAGGTGCCGGATGCGGCGCCGGCGGAGTTTGTGTTGAGTGCCGGGCTGGCCCCTTCGCAGTCGTGGATTGCGAGGAACAAGTACGTTTTGGGTGTGCTTCTGGTGGTCGGAGCCGCGGTTGCCACGATTTTCATCCTGCGCTAGTGGCGCCGTTTCGCACTCTGTTCTCTACTCCCGCTAACGCTTAAACCCTTGACAAGACAGGCAACTCTGCTAAAGTTCGGAGACAGGATTGCAAACTTCGACACAACGAGCAGGTGCCATGGTCATGAAGAATGTTTACGAAGTCCTGCGGCAGAAAGAAATGGAACTGACGCGACTGGAGAAAGAGGTGGAGGCCCTGCGGCTGGTGGCTCCGCTGCTCTCCGAGGAAAAAGAAATGGCGTCCGATATGGGAAAGCCTGCATTGGCCCCGGCCGTCAACGGACCCCAAGCCACCGCGCGCATTTCAATTCCAGCGCCGCCCTCGATTCCCGCACCGCAACCGGTGCGCGCAGCTGGGTGGGAAGACACGGCCAAGCGCTGGCCGTAACCGAGTCAGCAGATTGTCGCGGTTCGTACGCCCCAGCGGCGTGAGGCATTGATTTGTACAGCCCGGGATGAGTCCCGGGCTTTCGTGTATGCGAGTGAAATTGGGGAACGAACCCTGAATCGCGAAGCCGAGAAACATCGGGAGGAGAATATGCGGAAAGCCTTTCTGGCGGCGGCGGTGTTGGTCCTTAGTCTGACGGCGGCGGCCAAGGACAAGGAGATGCAGGGCACCATCATCTCTGAGAATTCAGTGCAATGCGGATCGCAGGCGAAGGGCAAGAAGACCTCTGACCTGATGTGCCAGGAATACGTGATTCGCACCGATACCACCGAGTATCACGTGCGGCAGGAAAAGGAAGGCCACAAAGAGATGCTGCCGGTGAATGCCCCGGTCGAGCTGACGATCAGCAAAGACAAGATGAAGTTCAAAGTGAACGGCAAGGGATACGAGATGCTGGTGGTTTCGGAGTCGGCGGCGCCAGCCGCGGCAGCGAAGCCGTAGTACGCACTCGGAATCTGGCTTTCGCCGCCCGCTCTTACCACTGGGGCTGAAGCCCCTCGACCCTCCACGCTTTACGCGGCGCTGAAGCGCCGCTCTTCCACGGAGACGATCCGCTTATCCTTGTTTAGGCTCGGCGTTTTTCATGTTTACGCGCCGACGATTTCGCGTAGAGCCGCCAGGAGGCGGTCGACTTCCTCCACTGTGTTGTAGTGTACGAGGCCGATGCGCAGGAAACCGCCGGATTTCTCGACGTCGAAGTGCTCAGTGAGATTCAGCGCGTAGTAGTTGCCGTCCCATGTGAAGAAACCGCGGTCGCCCAGTTTGGTGGAAAGTTCGAGCGGAGTGTGGCCTGGCTTTCCTGAATCGACGCGAATCGCGAGCGTGGCGCAACGCTCGTCGAAGCGGGCTGGGTCGGTGATGCCGTAGATCTTGAGTCCGGGAATTTTGATGAGTCCGGCGATCATTCTTTTCAGCAGAGCGCGCTCGTGTTCGTGGATCGCCGCGTAGGCGGCTTCGATGGCGGCGCGTCTTTCATTTACCCCACCCGTGCCGGCATCGTTCCCACCCATCGAAAAGCGCGAAGAGCCTGCCCTGAGCTTGTCGAAGGGGTGGGGCACCCTCATTTTGCTCGGTCCCCGGCCCAGGTCGGCGATGTATTCCACGCAGGCGGCAATGCCCGCGATGCACTCGTGGTTCAGCGTGCCCCACTCCCAGCAATTGGGAATCGCGTTCGTGTTCGGACGGACTTTGTAAGGACGCAGGCGTTTCAGGTGCTCGCGCTTGCCGAAGAGCACGCCCATGTGCGGGCCGAAGAATTTGTAGGTGGAGCACACCAGGAAATCACAATCGAGCGCGGCAACGTCAATCAGTCCGTGGGGGCTGTAGTGGACGGCGTCGATATAGGCGAGGGCTCCGGCAGCGTGCGCCAGTTTCACGATTTCTTTTACGGGATTGATGGTGCCCACGGCGTTAGAGGCGTATCCGGCGGCGACGAGTTTCGTCTTGGAGTTGATTTTCGAAGCCAAGTCGCGCATGTCGAGAGTGCAGTCTTCGTCATGGATCTCGGCCCAGCGGACGGTGACGCCGCGGTCTTCTGCCATCGCTAGCCACGGGGAGACGTTGGCGTCATGATCGAGGCGAGTGACTACGATTTCGTCGCCGGGTTTCAGATCGCGGCCGATCGCGCGGCTGATGGCGAAGGTCAGAGTGGTCATGTTGGGACCGAAGGCGACTTCGTCGGCGCCGCAGTTCAGGAAATCGGCCATCGCGCTGCGCGCCTCGGCGATCATGGCGTCGGTGCGGCGGCTGGTCGAGTAGGCTCCGCCGGTGTTGGCGTTGTTCTGGCGGAGGTAGTCGGAGATGGCGTCGATCACGCGCTGAGGAACTTGCGTTCCGCCGGGGCCGTCGAGGAAGGCAGCGGGGTTTCCGTTGACGGTTTGGGCTAGCGACGGGAACTGGGAGCGGATGTAGGTGAGGTCGAGGGCGGAGGTTTGTTCGGTGGTCGGCATGGTCATCTATTTTTATCACGGACACGGGATTGCAATGGCTTGTTCGAAGCAGGGCCTTTCACAGATTTTGTCTTGCGATGCGGACGATTGCTTAACCGTGAAAGAGCGGCCCTTCAGGGCCGCGTTGGGTGGACAAATAATGCGGGCTTTAGCCCTGTGGCTGACGGGACGCGAGGACACCTCGTCGCTGGGCTGAAGCCCAGGTTAATTTTGAAATAGACGCTTATCGCGGTCCTGAAAGGCTGCTCTTTCACGGGGCTCCCGGCCTTTCACGGACTGTCCCTCAGCGGCTAAAGCCGCGATCAGCACGGACTCTGGCGGCACGGCTGAAGCCGTGCCCTTCCACAAGAACGCTCCAGCGCCTTAGATTACTCTACCGCGCGCACGAAATCTGCCAGCATCCCATAAGCGGTCGCGTAGAGGCCGGGGTCTTCTTCGGTCATGGCTAGGCCTGGGGAAGATATCGGTTTCGAAGCAGATGTAGGACTTGTGCTCCGTTAATCCCGCCCATCGGCTGGTGCGATCAATACCTTCTCCGGCGCGACGCTTGCTTTACGCCATCACCGACAAAGTCGCTTCGCGCGGCAGACTAGCTTGAAAGGCCAGCCATCACGGCGGGCGTTACGGAGGGCCTGCGGAGTGAGATCGCGAATGCCTTCGCGGTCGATGTCTTCGAGTCTCATCGGCAAAGTCCATCAGGACCGTGATCAGGGCGGCGGTCTTGACGGCGGCGTCCCAGCCATCGACGTCGTGAGTGGCGTCGGTCTCGGCGATGCCGAGGGTCTGTGCTTTCTTCAGAGCTTCGTCGAAGGTGAGGCCTTGCTCCATCTCGCTGAGGATCACGTTGGTCGTTGAGTTGAGAATTCCGTGAAAGCCCTGCAAGTGGATTGCGGGGAGTTGATCGAAGAAAGAGAAGATGGGGACGCCGTCCATCACGGTGGATTCGAAGAGGAATCGCTTGCCTTGCCTCGCGGCCAGATCGCGCAGGGCGCGGTAGGCATGGACGATGGGGCCTTTGTTGGCGGTGATGGCGTGGGCTCCGTGCTCGAGCGCGGCGCGGATGTGGGTGACGGCGGGTTCGCCATCTTTCACGCTGAGGGATGTGGCTTCGAAGAGGACGTCGGCCTGAGCGGCGGTCAGCCAGCCGCGAACGTTGGTTGCGACCTGACTGGCGCTGACATTCGAATTCCTTTCTGGCTTTTCACGGGCGGGGGTGCCCGCACCGGACACTTCAGTCGTGTTTAGGCCCTTTGGATCCGCGATCCAGCCCAGAGTTCTTGAGGCGATTCCCGTGATGCGGTACGCGATGCTGTAGCGCGCGCGCAGTTCTTCTGCGCGGTCTTCGAGGAGACGGACGAGAGTCCGGTTGACGTTGCCGAAGCCGAGGAAACAGAGGTTATGGGTGCGGATGGGAATCTCCCCGAATGCTGCGCGGAAAGGTTTCAAAGTTTCAAAGGTCTCAAGGCTTCCAGAAGACCCTTGAAACTCTGAAACCTTGCCACCTTGAAACCCTGATTCTTATCCCATCACCGTGGTGTGCTCGGGTTTGATCTTGTAGATCACGCGGACTTCGCTGGGCTGGCTGTAAGGATACTTGTCGACGCCGAGATATTTTTTCGCCAGCTTGTTGATGCTATCGTCGGCGCCGTCTTCGGTGATCTCGACGACGCGGCCGCGGATTTCGAGATAACGATACGGATTTTCGGGATCGATGATGGCGAGCGAGACGCGGGGATCGCGGCGGACGTTGCGGTCCTTCTGGCGTCCCTTGGCGGAATTGAAGATGACGTGCTCGCCGTCGAAGTCGCACCATACGGGCGTGACTTGCGGGCGGCCGTCAGGCATTAATGTCCCCAGGCTGGCAAAGGCCCGCTTCTGAAACAGATCGCGGTACTTCTCGGGGATGACTTGCGACATAGAAGCCTCCAAGATTGGATTGCAGCAGCATTATAGAACGCGAGAGGCGATGGTGCGCAGCACCGTCGTCTGCTGTTTTCTTGCGTCTTTGTTTAGAATTACGGGTCTAGATAAAATTCACCTGGCTGGGGGCGCCGATTCCGCGCTCGCGGTGTCCATCGCCGGGAACTCTGGTGGGTTCGTTAACTTGCATTCGATTCGCATTCAGGACTGAAACTATGACTGCATTGCTCCGTAGCCGGAGCCTCTCGTCGCGAGGGGCCATCGTCGGTACGTTTCTTCTCGTCTTGGCGCTCATCGTGCCTGTCTGCGCGGCGGCCCAGACCGCCCAGAAGTATCCGCAGACGATAGTGTTTATGACGGATTTTGGCTTACTCGACGACTCAGTGGCGATTTGCCGCGGTGTGATGTACGGCATCACGCCCGACGTGCGCATCGTGGATTTGACGCACACGGTGACGCCATTCTCCATTTTCGATGGGGCGCGCTACCTGTATGGGGCGACCCCGTATTTTCCGGCGGGCACGGTGTTTGTGGTGGTGGTGGATCCAACCGTGGGGAGCACGCGCAAGGCGATTGTGGCGCGCTCCAAACGCGGCCACTATTTCGTGTTGCCGGATAACGGGCTGCTGACGCTGGTGGAGCAGCGCGATGGAATTGAGTCGGTTCACGAGATTACGAATCCGGACTGGATGATTGGGACGAAGATGTCGTCGACGTTTCACGGGCGCGATATTTTTTCGCCCGTGGGCGCGCATGTGGCTCGTGGAGATGACTGGACGAAGGTTGGTCCGGAGATGCCCGTCAAAGACCTGGTCCGGCTGGATTGGAAGGTTGCAAAGCTCGACGAGAGCGGGCTGAACGCGACGGTGATCGCGACCGACGGGCCATTCGGCAACCTCGTAACGAATGTGGACGGCGACGACTTCCTGAAGCTGGGATACCAGCGTGGCCAGGACGTTCCGGTCAAAGTCGGCGACAAAGAGTTGAAGATCAAGTTCGTGAAGACTTTCAGCGATGTGCCGCTGAATCAGCCGCTTCTGTACATCGACTCGCGGGGACATCTCGGGCTGGCGGTCAATCAGAATAGTTTTGCGGCGACCTATGGGATCAAGCCGCCGGCGATGCTGTTGATCCCAAGAGCTGGAAAATAGATCCAGCGTCACGCCAGAATGGGGCGTGGTACTTGGCGTAGAGAGATGGTCAAAGAAGATCAAAGTCCCACCCTCTCGCAAAATGCGCGAGAAGGGTGGGGCACCCTTTTAACTTTCTTTTACATCTTGGGCAATGCGCGGCAGGACTGCTCTCAGCAAGGACTCGAACGTTGTCTTGACGCGTTCGCCGGTTTCCATGACTTCTGCGTGCGACAGAGGCTGGTCCAGAATTCCCGCCGCCATGTTGGTGACGCAGGAAATCGCGAGCACCTTGATTCGCATGTGTCGCGCCGCGATGACTTCTGCCACGGTCGACATTCCCACCAGGTCGGCGCCCATTCGGCGCAGATACTCGATCTCCGCGGGCGTTTCGTAGCTCGGCCCGAGCAGCCCGGCGTAGACACCTTCATGTTGCGGGATCGCGAGTTTGCCGGCTTCTTCGCGTGCGATCTGGCGATAGTCCTTCGCATAGGCGTGCGTCATGTCGGGGAAGCGGACGCCGAAGCGGTCATCGTTGGGGCCGACCAGCGGATTCGCGCCCTGCAGATTGATGTGGTCGCGGATCACGACCAGCGCGCCCTGCGAGTAGCTGAGGTTGATGCCTCCGGCGGCGTTGGTCAGGATGACGGCGCGTATGCCCATGCGTCCGAAGACGCGGATGGGGAAGGTGACTTCCTGTGGGGAATATCCCTCATAAAGATGGACGCGGCCTTGCATGGTGGCGACGGGGACATTGCCCGCCAGGCCAAGGACCATCTGTCCAGCGTGGCCGATGGCAGTTGAGCGCGGGAACGACGGGATGTCTGCGTAGGCAACTCGCGTAGCGTCGGTGAGAGAGCCGGCGAAACCGCCGAGGCCGGAGCCGAGGACGAGGCTGATTTTCGGACGCAGTGCAGTGCGGCTCAGGATCAATTGTGCGGCGGAGTCGGCGAGTACAAATTGGTCAGTCATGATCTCGGGTCCGTGCGGATTTGAAGATGATTTCGGAGCAGCGCATTGCATTCGTTTCGGGAAGTTGAGGGCACGGTGGTCCACATGGAGTACATTTTCTTCGCTTCGCTCAGAATGACAGGGTGATGTTGCTCACAAATCGCCGTCGGATAAATGGCGGCCGTGGCCGTTGCGGTCCAGCCAATCATACAGAAATGTCTGGTAGAGGTAGGAGGCGACGATCTCCTCGCCGAGTTCGTGAGTCTCGGTGCAGATGAAGGGTACGCGTAGGCCGGCGAGCACGGCGATCAGTGACTGCGTGATGCGGTTGGGATTGGCGCCACGGTAGGCGTATTCGGATTTGATGTCGCTCAGCGACGCGGTGACCACCAGCAGGCTGTGGGGACGCTCGCTCATGCGACGCAGGCGGCTGATGAAGACGTTCCGATTTGTGGTGAAGGATTGAATCAGGTCCGCGAGATCTTTGCGCTCGACGACGCAGGAATCTTCCATGCCGCTGACCGAATAGTCGCCGAGCGGGAGCGCGCGCTCCTCAATGCCGGCGAACCATTTTCGAAAGCGGCGGAACGAGAGCGGATTCTGCTCGCGGGTGTCAATGATTGCCGCGGGGAGTGGAGTGCGGAGCTGCGTGCCTCCGCGCTCGGCCACTACCGGCAGCAGTGGCGGAGGGACTGGAATTGCGGTCGGGGACCACGCCAGGGGAGACGGGATTAGGGTTCGTTTGCGTGGCATGGGTTTCGCGATAACACTTCTTTCATTGCTCGCCTAAAAGACCCACTTCTCGCGCAAAAGACGCGTGAGAAATGGGGCACCCTCGAATTTCCAGTCCGATCCTAGAACTTCTTCTCGAACCTGGCGAAGGCGGTTTCGAGCTTCCATTGTTCACGGGCGCGCTTACTCGCCGCAAGAAATTTCTCGCAGTTCGGTGTGGGCTTCTCTTCGGTTGCGACATCCGATGAGCAGGCAGATACCGGACGGAAGCTGCCTTTCGTTTCCGCCCATAAACTCTGGCCTGGCAGGAAGCTGTGTTCGAGGCTCTGGCGCGTCATCCGCTTTAATTCCGAGTAGGACAAGTGATAGCCCTCCACGGCGCGCAGGTATTCGTGCGTCATGTCGGAGCGGGCTACGCCTTCGTCGTCGCTGGAAATCGCGACCGGGACTCCGTACTTCAAATAAATCGGCAGCGGGTGGTCGTCGCCGCTCACGCCGAGAATCTGGTCGTTCGATGTGAGGTTGATTTCGACCAGCACGTTGCGCGCCGCCATTTCTTTCATCAGGCCGATGGGATCCTTCTCAAGCATGACGCTGACGCCGTGGCCGATACGCTCGGCGTGGCCGCGCTCGACTGACTCGCGAATGTGGTAGGTGAGGTCTTCGGGCTTCACCAATCCCGCCGCAAGTTCGCCGGCATGCAGGCTGATGTGCACCTTGGGATAGATGCCGTGCAGATAATCCAACATGGCCATGTGCTCGCGGAAGTCGTGGATCGGCACGTACCAGTCTTCGGGCATGACCAGATTCAGTCCCACAAAGCGCGGGTCGGAGGAGGCGAGTTCGAAGCCGAGCACGATTTGCGCAAAGACCGCTTCGCGCGGCAGTCCGCGCAGCACTTGATAAAGGTAGCGGACGGTCACGTTGCATCCGGGTTCGGCGTCGGGGGTGCCGCATTTCAGTTCGGTGCGGGCGTGGGCATCGGCTTCCGCCAATGTTTTGCTGGTAGCAGCGGTGATTTCTTTCAGGCCCCCGGCCAGTAACTGGTCGCGCATTTTGGCGAAGTTACTGTCCCATCCCAGTTGCATGCCGAGTTTCGCGGCGGCGCTTCCATCGGCGGTGTGCATGAATTCTACATACTGCACCTGCTCGCGGGCCGCACGGTTGATGACGGTGGCGACGGCCTCAGCGACATGGTTGTCAGCCGCCAGTTCGAACTTGTCGAAGGTAGCGAAGAAGTGGTCGTGGCCGGACTCGTCACCCGCGCGCCAGTTGCGCATGGACCACGCGTCGATGATCTGGTTGTAGAGAATGTGGTCGTCGTAGGCGCACCGAATGGCGGGCTTGGGCGTGTAATGCTCGCAGGAATCGCAGGGGGCACCCAGCAGTCGCGAAGTGGTGCGATCGACGCAGAAATTGTCGGATGCCGCGAAATCGATCAGGTCTTCGGCGTAGATCGCGCCGTTCAGGTGATTATGCAGGTCTCCGCCCTTGGGTACTTCGCGCACGAAAGCCAGCAACAAGGAAGGCTGGTGGCGGATGGAGTCGAGGTACTGCGCCGTTTTCTGCTCGGCAGTTTGCGCCGTGGCGAGAGCGGAGAGGAGAATCGCGATCAGAGAACTGCGCACAACTTTCAGGCTCACGAGTACTCCTTGAAAAATCAGGAAACGCATTGTAATTCGGGTCCAGCCGTGCGCGCCAATTGCTGGCTCGCCCCAATTCCAAGACCTGCACCACAAAGGACACGAAGTATCACGAAAGGCTTGACTTGTTGTTGTTTCCTTCGTCTAACTTCGTGTCCTTCGTGGCAATGGTCTTACTCCGTGGGTGCAAACTGCCCCGCTGGCAGTTCCTCTGCTACATTGTTTTCTTATGCCGCAACCGCTCAAACAGCCCACTCGCAACTTCGCCAGCGACAATAATGCCGGGGTGCATCCGGAGGTGCTGGAAGCGATCGCCCGCGCCAATCAGGGACACGTGGTGGCCTATGGTGACGATCCCTACACGCGTTCCGCCATCGCAAAGTTCGAAGAGCACTTTGGCGCGGGGATCGATGTGTTCTTTACGTTCAATGGCACAGGCGCGAATGTCCTAAGCTTGCAGTCGTTGAACCGGCCGTACCATGCCGTGCTGTGCAGCGAGTACGCGCACATCTGTACGGACGAATGCGGCGCGCCGGAAAAACATACGGGATGCAAGCTGATTCCGCTGCCCCACCAGGATGGGAAGATCACGCTCGACTCGGTGCGGCACGCCTACCACGGGATTGGCGATCAGCATCACGTGCAGGCGCGAGTCATCTCGATCACGCAGTCGACCGAGATGGGGACGGTCTACCAGTCGGAAGAGATCCGGGCGCTGGCGGGCTTCGCGCACGAGCACGAAATGTTTCTGCATGTGGATGGCGCCCGCATTGCCAATGCCGCCGCCACTCTGGGCCAGACGCTGCGCCAGGCGACGCGCGACCTGGGCGTAGACGTGCTCTCCTTCGGTGGAACGAAGAATGGAATCATGGGCGGCGAAGCGGTCGTCTTCTTCAATCAGAAGATGAGCAAGGATTTTCTCTATCTGCGCAAGCAAGGGATGCAGCTGGCGTCGAAGATGCGCTTCATCGCGGCGCAATTCGAGGCGTTGCTGACCGACGACCTGTGGCGGCGCAGCGCCGAACACGCCAACTGCATGGCGCGCGTGCTCGAGGCTGAGGTGCGGAAGATTCCGCAGGTTCGAGTGGTGTGGAAGGTCGAGGCCAACGGCGTGTTCGCGCAGATTCCGCAGGCTGCGATCGCGAAAATTAAGGAGCGGTACTTCTTCTATCCGTGGATCGAAGAAGAGTGCATCGTACGCTGGATGTGCTCGTTCGATACGACAGAAGAGGATGTGAAAGAGTTTGCGAAGGTAGTGGCGGAGTCGGTGCGATCGTGATGGGTGGAACCATTTGTTCCTATTGCTTTTTGCTTGGCCATTGACTAAATTGGCCCATTCGGCGCGGGATATGCGTTGTGCCGGCCTACGGAAATCCAGGAGCGGTTCATGAATGGGAAGTGGTGGAGCATCGTAGTTCTGGTCGCGATTGCGGGCATGCTGTTGGGTGTGAACAGTTGCGGGCACAGTCAGCAACTGGTATCGATCCAGGTCCAGCCGGCGGTCCAGACCGTCGGTACCTCAACGACTCCCGTGATCGAGAATGCCGGCGCGCAGGTGCAGTTGAGGGCTCTGGGCACCTATATACATCCCCCGGTAACAAAAGACATTACAAGCGATGTGACCTGGTCGTCGAATACGCCCCAGATGTTTACTGTCAATTCCACGGGCTTGCTGACGGCGACCGGCGAATCATGCGGCGGCACGCTCGTTTCGGCCACGCTCACTACGAATACCAGTTCTGGAGGCTTGTCTTCGTCGGGCGCGGTCGTGACAGGGTACATGACGGCGAACGTCGTTTGTTATACAGGGTCCGGCGGTGGCTCTGGTAATCCCGCCCTGACCTTAACGTTTCTGGGGAACGGCTCGGGTACGGTCACCAGTTCCCCGTTGGGCCTGAGTTGTTCCAGTCCGGGCCCTTGCGTGACCCAGCAGTTCGTAAGTGGCACTCCGGTTACGCTGACTGCGACACCGATCGGCACTTCGGTCTTTGGGAACTGGACGGGATGCGATTCATCCGCAAGTACGAATCCTTGCACCCTGAGCCTAGTCGGAAACCGCGGAGTAACGGTTACCTTTAACTAGGTCTCGGGCGTCGCCTCATTCTCCTTCTTGCAGCAGGTCGCGCAGCGTGGGCTTGTGTTTCTCCGGCTTCTTTTTCTTCTCGATTACCACTTGTCCGGCGGGGGGCGCTCCGAGGCGCTCGCGGGCTAGTTCCTTCACCGCTGTGACGGCGCGAAAACGCTTCGCTTTTTTCTTTCTGGCCATTCCAATCTCCGCATCGCTCCCAGTGAAGGCTTAAGGCGAGTGTACCCTGAGGGCCACAGGGGCGGGGTTTCGCAGTCAGGCACCTGCTGAATGTGCAATAATCCATAGTTGGTTGGGCGCGCCACAACGCAGACCCGACGCCGAAGCCTATGGAAGAGCGTGATTTTTTTGATGAGAAGCAGGAGAAGAAACCCGCTTCGCTGAATTGTCCCCACTGCCACCAGGCGGCGGAATATGAAGTGACGTGGGTCGTGCGCACCAAGAAGCGCCAGCTTTCCGGACGCGCCGATGAGCGAGACCGCGCCCGCTTCGCGAAATTCCGCTCCTACATGGTTCGCAAAGACGACATGATGGCCTGCAAAAACATGCGCTGCCGCAAGCGCTTCGAGCTTACAGGCCAGTCCACCGTGATTACGGAGTAGGACCGCTCTAGCGGTCTCAACGTGGCGTCCCGAAGCCCACAAAACCCACAGAGGCTAAAGCCCAGACTTGATTTCACACGCCTAACGCGGCCCTGAAGGGCCGCTCTTCCACGTTTTGTGTCGCACTTGTACGTCTTTTCCGCTGCGCTGACCTAGGCTTCGAAGTCCGTTCTTGATCCGAATCTAGATCAGGCCGGCCTCATTGGCGTATTCGGGATGCAAGATTCCGGGCAGGACTTCGAGGCCACATTGCTTGGCTTCGCGTTGCGCGAAGGCGATCATCTCTTGTTCACGCTCGGGCCCCAACGGATGGCGTTCGTACGTGGAAAGCAATTCTTCCACACGCTGGCGGGCGCGCTGCAGAATGTCAGGCGTAGCGCCGTCCATCTCCGAAAGGCCGCGATCGATCACTGCGGACGGGAAGTGCTGCTCTTTGCGGAAGAGCGAGCGCGTCTCTTTCAACTTCAGGAAATCTCCGCTGAGTCCAGTTTGGGCGAACATGGCTACGGCCAGCGAATCGGTGCGCGCCTCGATGCCCTCGATCAGGCGCTGCGCCGACGCAATGGCTTCGGCGTCGATGACGAGCTTTTCGATGCTGTGGCACGCGAGAAAGTCGAGCATGCCCGCGCCGGAAATCATGTTGATCCCGGCCAGCGCGCCAAGCACAGTCGACATGCCACTTTCCATTTCGACTTGCGCGTCGATTACCCGGCCGTCGCCGGCGACCATGTAGGCATGAGTGGGCAGGCCGAGATACTTTCCGACTTCCGCGCAGCCTACGTCGAGCATGGCGGTTTCGATCGCGCCCATGGGAGTCTTTCCGGTGCGCATGTCGAAGATGGCGGGCGCGCCTCCCCAGACGATGGGCGATCCCGGCTGCGCCAGTTGGTGAATCACGATGCCGCTGATGCATTCGGCGGCGTGCTGCGTGATGGATCCGGCGAGCGTAACCGGAGCGGTCGCACCCGCGAGCGGCATGCTGACGATTTCTGCGGGAACTCCGGCGCGTGCCAGGTCGACCAGATTCTGCGAGGCGAATTCCGACCAGTTCAGCGGCGGAGAGGGACACACATCAAAGATAGCGCGGGGGTGATTGCGTAGCGCTTCGCGGCCGCCGCTTTCAATGGCCATCAACTCGAGCAGCGTGTGTAGGCTTGATGCCGAAAAGGCTCCTGTGACGATGGGCTTTTCGGAATACCACAGCACCAGCAGCAATCGGTACCAATCACCGATTTCCGGCGGGACGTCATTGCAGACCATGGCTGTGGATTGCGCGGCAAACTGCGGCAACATCTCCGCGACCTCCACGAGCCGGACGAGATCGGCCGAGAGCGCGGGCCGAGGCTGTTGCGTTTCAGGGTCAAGAATGTTCAGGCACGACGAGCCAGGGTCAAAGTGAACATGGTCGGCCCCGTAGTGCACGGCCGGCTTGCCGTTGCGGTCGTAGAGGCAGAATCCGCGTGGGACAAGATCGAGCAGGCGGCGTGCCAGGGCTTCGGGGATGCGCGCGACGCCATCTCTCACGGTGATGCCGGCGCCGCGCAACAGCTCGACAACATAGGGCGCGACGCGAACGCCTGGGTCTTCGATGAGCTGGAAGGCTTCTTCGAGGATGCGTTCGATCAGTGTTTTATCGAGCAGTTGGAGCTTGGGTCTCATATTTTCAACTTCTCAACGAAGTCTTTGTCATTCCGAGCGTAGCGAGGAATCCCTACTCCCTCAGTCTGCTCTCCGGGTGTAGGATTCTTCGACTCCGATGGCCCTGCGCTTTCGCGCACGGCCGTCTCCGCTCAGAATGACAAGATAAAAAAGCACATTAAATGTGTAGCGGCATGGCCGCTGATTGCTTCTGCTGCATCAGTTCTCGGGCGAGTTCAACGGCGCTCATGGCGTCTTTAGCGTATCCGTCGGCACCGATCTCTTCGGCCCAGCGACGCGTGACGGGTGCGCCTCCGACCATTATTTTCACGTGCGGGCGCAGACCGGCTTTCTCAATCGCTTCCACGACGCCTTTCTGATTGCGCATCGTGGTTGTCAACAGCGCCGAGACTCCAACGATGTCGGCGTTCAACTCCTGGGCATTAGCGGCAAACTTCTCTCCTGCAACATCCACGCCGAGGTCGTGCACGCGGAAGCCGTGCGCGGTGAGCAGCGTTCCGACAAGGATCTTGCCGATCTCGTGGATGTCGCCCTTAGTCGTGCCCAACACAACGACTCCGGCCATGGGGCGTTCGGTGCCGCGTTTCTTCATCTCCGGATCGAGCACGGCCATCGCGGCACGCATGGCTTCAGCGGACGCCATCATGTCGGGGAGATACATTTGTCCGCGGGCGAACTGTTCGCCCACATCGTGCATGCCAGGAACGTATCCGTTATTGATGACGTCGATAGGGGCGATGCCGGCGGAAACAGCCTGCTGCGCCAGTCCACTGGCGGTGTCGGGTGCGCCGTCAATAATGCTTTGGCGCATGGCGGAGAAGTTGTCGTCTGGCATAGAGCCTCTGGGCCATGCTGACGGAGGGACGGGCGGGAGTCTGTGATTAGGATCACAAAGTGAACTGCCGTCACCACATTTCCCCGCACAAAGGGTGCTCATTTATACTGACAGGTTTCCTTAGGGCTCGCGAAAGCCATAGGGGCAAGGAGTCGCACTCTTGAAAATCCTGGTCTGCATAAAGCAGGTGCCGCAGAAAGATGCACCGCTGAAACTCAACGAAAGCGGGGCGTGGATCCGCGAAGATGTGTCGTATGAAGTGAACGAGCCTGATGCCTATGCGCTGGAAGAGGCGCTGCGGCAGCGGGAAAAGCACAAGGGAGAGGTCGTCGTGATCACGAGCGGTCCGGCGCGGGCCCAGCAGGTGCTTCGCGAGGCCCTGGCCAAAGGCGCGGATCGCGCGATTCATCTCGAGGACGACAAGTTTGTGGGGCTCGATGCCTTCAACACAGCGAAGGCTTTCGCGGCGGCGATCAAAGACGAACAATTTGACCTGATCTTCACCGGACTGCAGTCCGACGACTATGGGTACGCGCAGACGGGCGTGATCCTGGCCGAGTTGCTGGGGCTGCCGCACGCGACCATCATCATGCAGATTGAGAAGACCGACAGTGGGATTCGCGTGAAGCGCGAGCTCGAAGCGGGATTCTTTCAGTTTGTCGACATGCCGACGCCGGCGGTACTGACCATCCAGTCGGGGATTAATAAGCTGCGCTATGCCACTTTAATCGGCATCAAACAGGCGAAAAACAAGCCGCTGCGGAAGGTCGCGCTGGCGGAAGTGCAGTCCGCGATCGGCGAAAATCTGCAGAAGATTGAGCGGCTGTACGTGCCGCAGAAGACGAAGAAGACCGAGCACATCGAAGGGTCGGCGGGCGAGATTGCAAAGAAGCTGGTCGACAAACTGAGAAACGAGTTGCGGGTGCTGTAAGAATTTGTGTGGGGCCGGGTCTTTGACCCGGCCGCCGAGCGAAGCTCGGCAAGGTTTCGCTAGAAGCTAGGAGCTAGCAGCTAAGAGCTGACTTATGCCAGATACCATCCTTGTCGTCGTCGAACAGCGCGAAGGGAAACTGAATCGCGTCTCGTGGGAAACCATTACCGCCGGGCTGGCAATTGCTGCCGCAACTGGCTGGGCCCTCGAAGCTGCCGTTGTGGGCGGGAACGTCGCGTCATTCGCTGCGGAAGTAGCGGCAAAGAAAGTTGCGAAAGTGTACGGGATCGAGTCGCCGAAGCTGGAGCCCTACACTCCAGACGCGTTCGCCGCGGCGCTGAAGCAGTTCCTCGCGGCGAAACAGCCCAAGCTCGTGTTGATGCCGCATACCTATCAAGTTCGAGATTTTGTGCCCAAGCTGGCAACGGCCATGGGACGCACCGTAATCAGCGACTGCATCGGCTTCAAGCACGAAGGCGGGAAACTGGTGTTCACGCGGCAGATGTTCCAGGGCAAACTGGCGGCGGACGTCAGCTTTACGAGCGACGCTCCGTGGTTCGCGACGTTTCAGAACGGCGCATTCCGTGGCGATAAGGCGGAGGCGGGGGCGAGCGCGGCTCCCGTCGAAACCGTCGCCGTTGAGATTGCCGAGGGCGTGATTCGCAACAAGCCGCAAGAAGTATTCAAAGAAGCCAAGCAGGCGATCGATCTCACTCAGGCCGAGATCATCGTGGCCGTGGGCCGCGGCATCAAAGAGCAGAAAAATATCGAGATCGCCAAGCAACTAGCCGATGCGCTCGGCGGAGACCTCGCCGCATCGCGTCCCATCTGTGATTCAGGATGGTTGCCAATGGACCGCCAGATCGGATCGTCAGGCCAGACGGTTGCGCCGAAGCTGTATCTGGCGCTCGGAATCAGTGGTGCCATTCAGCATATCGTGGGCATGAAAGGCGCTCGCACCATCATTGCCGTGAATAAAGATTCAGAAGCCCCGATTTTCGAGATCGCGGACTATGCGATTGTCGGGAATCTGTTTGACATCGTGCCTCCGCTGACGGAAGAAGTGAAGAAAGCGAAGGCGGGGAGTTGAAATTCTTTGCCACGGATTCACGCGGATTTTCACGGATCAAAGAATAGCCTTGATTTTGCTCTTGGATCGGTGTTCATCCGTGTCGATCCGAGGAAAAGAAGTTGTTGTGCGAGTGCCGAATGCTGATTTTCCGCAAACCTATCGAAGGCGTTGAGCGTCCGCAGATGCCGGCCGATGTCGTCATCGTCGGCGGCGGCCCTGCTGGCATGGCTTGTGCGCTGCGGCTGGCGCAGTTGATCGACGCACATAATGCGGCGCATCCTGATTCGCAACTCAGCAAAGAAAATATTTATGTGCTCGAGAAGGCGCGCGAGGTAGGACAGCACTGTCTGTCCGGCGCGCTGCTGGATCCCCGCTCGATGCGCGAATTGCTCCCGGGATTTGAAAAGGAAGCGCCGCTCGATGCTGAGGTCACAAAAGAAGCCGTCTACTTCCTCACGCAGAAAGGCAAGTTCAAGCTGCCGATTACGCCACCGTTCCTGCGCGACCACGGCAACTATGTGATCTCGCTGAATCGATTCGTGAAGTGGCTGGGCAGCAAGGTGGAAGAGACCGGCATCACGGTCTTCACCGGTTTCGCAGGCTCGGAACTCTTGTACGACGGCGACAAAGTAACCGGCGTGCGCACCGACGACAAGGGCGTCGACAAAGAAGGTCATCAGAAATCCAACTTCGAGCCGGGATACGATCTGCAGGCCAAAGTTGTCATTCTTGCTGAAGGCCCGCGCGGATCTTTAACCAAACAGCTGATTCATAAATTCGATCTCGACAAAGACGCCAACCCGCAGACCTATGGCGTGGGTGTGAAAGAACTCTGGGAAGTTCCGGCCGGACGCATTGCAGCGGGAGAAGTGATTTACACGATGGGCTGGCCGCTCACTACCCACGAATACGGCGGCGCCTGGATTTACGGCTCGCCTGGTTCCGGATCAAACGATAACGTTGTCTCGCTCGGCTTCGTCACCGGACTCGACTATGCCGATCCGCGGCTCGATCCGCAACACGTGCTGCAGGATTTCAAGCAGCATCCATTCGTCGCGAAGTTGCTCGAGGGCGGCAAGATGATCCGCTACGGGGCGAAGTCAATGCCTTATGGCGGATGGTGGGCGATTCCTCCGGTCGCGGGCCATGGATGGATGATCCTTGGCGACTCTGCCGGCTTTCTGAACTCGGCGCGCCTCAAGGGAATTCATCTCGCGATCAAGAGCGGCATGCTCGCGGCCGAAACCGCATTCGAAGCGCTGACGAAAGACGATTCATCCGCAGCGACCTTGAGCGGGTTTCAGAAAAAAGTCGAATCCAGCTGGATCAAAGAAGAACTCTGGAAAGTGCGGAACCTGCATCAGGGATTTGAGCACGGAATGTTCGCTGGCATGTTCCACACTGGACTGCAGATGATCACCGGCGGACGCGGCCTACGCAACCGGTATCCCGCGAAGGCTGGCTATGAGCACATGCGCAAGCTGTCCGACCTTCTCGCGGACGGCGGGCCCGAGGCGCACATGCTCGGTCCAGCGAAGGGCGATGGCAAACTCACGTTCAACAAACTGACCGACCTCTACCACTCGGGCACGAAGCACGAAGAAGACCAGCCGGCGCACCTGGTCATCCACGATACGAACATCTGCAACACGAAGTGCGTGAAGGAATTCGGCAGCCCCTGCCAGAATTTCTGTCCCGCGAACGTTTACGAGATGGTGGAAGATGCGAGCCAGCCCAATGGCAAGCGCATCAGCTTGAATCCGTCGAACTGTGTCCACTGCAAGACCTGCGACATCGCCGACCCGTACCAGATCATTACCTGGGTACCACCGGAAGGCGGCGGCGGGCCGAATTACGATGGGATGTGACCGCGTTGAGCGGGCGTGAGCCCGCTACGGTCATCCTGAGCAGAGCGAAGGATCTTCTGAGGTTGCGATGCTCGTGTGGGGACGGGCGCCTTCGCCCGCCCAGCCGAGCAGAGCGAGGTGTGCCTGTGTCACGGGACTCGGCGGTAGGAGACTTCTTTTCCGCGGACTACGCGGATTTCCACGAATCGAAAAAAATCCCCACTGTAACGTCGCAAAATGCGCGGCGTTAGAATGGGGCAGCCAAAGTTCCTACTCGAGCATTCTCTTTCGGCGCTAGTGCCGAACCGATTCCACCAGCTTATGCACCACGTCTTCATCCGTGAGTTGCTCGTAGGCGTGTTCGCCATGGAGGGACTCGTCCAGGCCGATCTCCTCTGACGCCTCACTGACTTTCACCGGGGTGAAGGCGTCAATGATTCGCAGCATAGCGTACGTAAACGCGAACGCCCAGACGGATGAGAACACTACGGCCGTTACCTGCTTCACAAGAAATACCGGATCGCCGTAGAGCAACCCGTTGGCGCCCTCAGGATTGAATTGCTTGTTGGCGAAGATACCGAGCATGACGATGCCGAGGAATCCACCGACGCCGTGAACGCCCCAGACATCGAGTGCGTCGTCCCATTGCAGCTTGTTCTTCATTTCGACCGCGTAGTAGCAAACCACGCCAGACACGATGCCGATGATCACGGCGGTGGTCGGAGAGACGTATCCTGCGGCGGGAGTGACGGTGGCCAGTCCGGCAACCGCTCCGGTGAGCAATCCCAACAATTTTGGCTTCTTCTCGTTCAGCCACGCCACCAAGAGCCATGACACCGCTGCAAAAGAAGCGGCGACGTCGGTATTCAGGAAGGCCGTCGCGGTAACGGAATCCACCCGCATCTCGCTGCCGGCATTGAAGCCGTACCAGCCAAACCACAGAAGGCCCGTGCCCAGGGCCACTAGCGGAATGCTGTGCGGGCCGCGGTCCTGTATGCGGCGCTTGCCCACATAGATCACCGAGGCCAGAGCCGCGATTCCCGCAATGTTGTGGACAACGATCCCGCCGGCGAAATCCTTCACGCCCCATTGCTGCAGGAATCCCCCACCCCAAACCATGTGGACGAACGGGAAGTAGACGAAGGTCAGCCATCCGGTCAGAAAGAGCATGTACGCCTTGAAGGTAACGCGATTAGTGAATGCACCCGAGATGAGAGCCGGAGTGATGATGGCAAACATCATTTGATACGCGATGAAGACGAATGCCGGAATAGTCTCGTTGGGCGACGGTGTGCTGAGATTAATGCCCCGCAGGAAAGCGTAGTGGAAGTTGCCGATGATACCATGCCAGTCCCCGCTGAAACAAAGCGAATAGCCGTAGATGTACCAGATGACGGTGGTCCAGCCCATGGAGACGAAACTTTGAATCATGATGGCCAGAACGTTCTTACGGCCTACCAGGCCGCCGTAAAAGAATGCGAGTCCGGGCGTCATTAACATGACCAAGCTGGTGCATAAGATCATGAAACCGGTGTTGCCGGTGTCGAGATGGAGCATGCGATCCTCCGACCGAGTTGCGTGATTTGAGTGATGTTGCTCGCGGATAGCGAGCAGAGGTCCGAACCGGAAAGCCCCGCTCCGGTGGAGGCCCCTGAGACCCAGGCTGCGCGAAATCCGCCTATTACAGTCAGAGGCTGAACCAGGGCCAAGTAAACGGCAGTGCCGCATGTCACGACAGGATGTGACGGGGGATACATGCGACTCGTGTGGGACCGGATCTCGGATCGGTCCTGCCGAGCGAAGCTCGGCCGTTACCGGTAGCCGTGATAGCATCTGCCGCATGCGCCGGATCCTTGCCGTCGTTTTTTTGCTTTTGTCTTCAGCTTCGTTCGCCCAGCAGCCCTCCCCCTCCATCCCCTCCACCGGTTCCCCCGGCCTCGATCAGTACCGCGCGTCGCGGATTGCCATCTACACCGATGATTTCGGTGAACTGAAGCGCTATCGCGACGCCGATGCGGCGCTGAGTCTCCCGAAGGCTGGCGAGAATCGCGTTGTGTTCCTCGGCGATTCCATCACCGATTACTGGAAGTTAAGCGACTATTTCGCGGACAAGCATTACATCAACCGTGGCATCGACGGGCAGACGACTCCGCAAATGCTGGTGCGTTTCCGCCAGGACGTGGTTGACCTGCATCCCACGGTCCTGGTCGTGCTGGCTGGAACCAACGATGTAGCCGGTGTAACTGGGCCTACGCGCAACCCGGACATCGAGGCGAACTACGCGTCCATGGCCGAGTTGGCGCGCGCGCACCAGATACGCGTCGTCTTTGCCTCGTTGCTTCCGGTGAACAACTACACCGAGGATGCGAAGGAATCGTTTGCCCTGCGCCCACGCGAAAGAATCCTGGCGCTGAACAGCTGGCTCAAGGAGTACTGCGCGAAGAACGGATTTGTCTATCTCGACTATTTCTCGACGATGGTCGACGAAAAGGGGATGCTGAAGCGAGATCTGTCCGATGAGGGTCTGCATCCGAATGCGTCCGGATACAAGGTCATGGCGCCGCTCGCCCAGAAGGCAATTGCGCGAGCGATGGCCAGAAAACCCTGATTGCGGTGAGCCAACCGACTCAACATTCGTCGGACAGGCGGCCTTCGCGTTATCCTTTCACGTCATGGAAAAACACATGAAATCTTCTCGTTATCTCCGAATACTGTCGCTGGTCTTCCTGGTCGCCCTTGCCGCCTTTGCGCAGCAGCAACCGGCGGCCCCTCCCGGCATTCCCTCCACCGGCTTCCCCGGTCTCGATGAATACCGGGCCTCGCGGATTGCGATGTTCACCGACGATTATGGTCAGCTCGCGCGTTATCGTGCCGCCAATGCCAAGCTCAAAGAACCGGGGCATGGGGAGAACCGCGTCGTATTTTTCGGTGACTCCATCACCGACATCTGGCATCTCGACGAATACTTTCCCGGCAAGCCTTACATCAATCGCGGCATTGGAGGGCAGACGACGCCGCAGATGCTGGTACGCTTCCGGCAGGATGTGATTAACCTGCAGCCCAAAGTAGTGGTCATACTCGCGGGAACTAATGACATTGCTGGCAATACCGGCCCTATGCGGATCGAAGACATCGAGGCCGACTTCGCGTCGCTCGCGGACCTCGCTCGCTCCAACACTATCAAGGTGATCTACTCCTCGGTGTTGCCGGTGCACAACTACACCGAGAAGTCGAAGGACTTCTTTGCCCAGCGCTCGCCGGAAAAAATTCTTCTGCTCAACAACTGGCTGCGAAGCTACTGCGCGGTCCCTTCCCACGGATGCGTCTATCTCGACTATTTCAGCGCCATGGTCGATGACAAGGGATTGCTGAAGAAGGACCTCGCCGACGATGGGCTGCATCCGAACGCGGCAGGGTTCAAGATCATGGCGCCTATGGCGGAAGCTGCGATTGAGAAGGCGCTGGCGAGTCCAAAACCTTGAATCCTCTTTCTTATCCGCACGTCCTATAATGTGGGAGATACGTTTCCGACCGCCCTGGCCTTCGGGGATACCCCGGCTGCGGCGGCGAGGGATGCTTTTCTCGCGTGCTTGGTGTGACCTTGGTGGGCTCTGCGGTTAAGAGTTCTGACCGCAAAGATCGCTAAGGAAGACTCGAAGTTAGTAGAGAAAATCTTCCCGAGGGTGCTGGTAGAAACGCCGGCGCCTCCCGCGCTTTGTGAGGAGCGCATTGGAAAGGAGACAGCCACCGGGATGGTCCCGCCTGTCGTTTTTCTTTTCCACACAAGCTGCTAGCTAGACATAAATGGCTGCCCTTCACGACAAATTCGGGCGCGCGATTACCGACCTGCGGATCTCCATCACTGACCGCTGTAACTACAAGTGTGTGTACTGCCGCACCGGGAACGAAGGCGCTCTGTACGGCGATCTGCCGTTTGAAGACTATCTGCGCATGACGCGTGTGCTCGTCGGGATGGGAATCACGAAGATTCGTCTGACCGGTGGCGAGCCCCTGTTGCGCAAGGGCGTGGTCGAGTTTGTGCGCGACCTGGCGCACCTTCGTCGGCCGAACGGCAACGGCGCGGAAGCGCTCGATATCGCGCTCACCACCAATGGACACATGCTGGCCGAGATGGCGCAACCGCTAAAAGATGCGGGGCTCTCGCGTGTCACAGTCTCGATGGACGCCGTGGATCCCGATCGCTTCGCGCGCATCACGCGCGTGCCCAATGGATACGATCACGTGCTGGCGGGCATCCGCGCAGCGCGGCGGGCTGGGCTTTGGCCATTGAAAGTGAACTGCGTGCTGATGCGCGGATTCAACGAAGACCAGATCATTCCCTTCGGGATGTTCGCGCGTGAAGAGGGAGTGACGGTGCGCTTCATCGAGTTCATGCCGCTCGAAGAGGGGCGAACCTGGGCACCCTCGACCGTGGTTACGCTCGATGAAATCCTGTCGCGCATGGCCGAATATCGTCCGCTGGTTGAGATTCCGCACGCGCGTTCGGAGACGGCGCGGCGCTACCGCTTCGAAGACGGCGTGGGCGAGATCGGCATCATCGCGCCGGTATCGCATCCCTTCTGCGGACACTGCAGCCGAATCCGCATCACCAGCGACGGCAAGATCCGAACCTGCCTGTTCTCGGTGTGGGATCACGATCTGCACGCGCAAATGCGTCGGGGCTCCAGCGACGACGAACTCGCGGAATTCATTCACGGCGTCGTTCAGAAGAAAGAAGAGCGCCATCATATCGGCGAAGCGGACTTCGTGCCCGCTTCTAGGACGATGGTGCATATCGGGGGGTAGCTGTCAGCTCTCAGTCGTCAGCAAAGACCACAAAAGCATCCACCATCGTAGAAGAGCGGCCCTTCCAGGGCCGCGTAAATGCTAGTTAAATCAGGCTGGGCTTCAGTCCTATGGTCGATCTTTCGTGCTGGAACGCGTTTTGCGCAACCGCTTCAATCCGGTTGTTGCCTCTCAAACGACGGTCTTCGCCTGTTGCGCATCGCTCCATTTAAAATGGGCAAGTGAATCGGCGGCGAATGACAACCGTGGCGGCATTTGTTTTCTTCTGCGTCAGAGTTCAAGCGCAGACCGCCTACCTCGGCTTCGACCGCAACGACTATCCCGGCGACTCGAATCTCAAGACCCTTCACCAGACGTTTTCCTACACCGGATACTGGCTGAATAATCCACCAGGAGCGACGTCGAATAGCTGGTCCGGTCACCGCGCCGCAGTCGAATCCGCAGGGTTCGGATTTCTCGTGCTCTTCAATGGCCGGCTGTACGCGCAGCTGAAAACTGTGGCGAACGCCACTCGACTCGGCCGATCGGATGCGCGGGCCGCGGTTGCCGCTGCCCGACGCGAGAAGTTCCCCAGCGCGACCATTATTTTTCTCGACCAGGAGCAGGGCGGCCGCATGCTGCCCGATCAGAAGGCTTACATCTATGCCTGGGTCGACGGCGTGACGGCCACGGGATTTCGCGCCGGCATTTATTGTTCAGGCATCGCCGCGACCGACGATGGCAACGTCGTTACAGCCGAGGACATTCAGAAAAGTGCGGGCTCGCGTGCGATCGTCTTCTGGGCGATCAACGACGGCTGCCCGCCCGCGCCGGGATGTGCTTTTCCGCAGCATGCGCCGAGTCCCGCTCAGAGCGGGGTGCCGTTCGCAGAGGTGTGGCAGTTCGCGCAGTCGCCGCAGCGTAGGGACGTTGCCGGACGCTGCACCAACTACAGTCGCGACGGGAACTGCAACGCGCCGGGAGTCGCCACTCTCCCCGTCGATCTCAACACGGCTACATCCGCCGACCCTTCCCACGGCCGCTCGCGCTGATCGCGATCTTGGTCGCGAGACATTGAGGCGAGCGCCGGGTTTGAAAGATCGGCCGCATTTTCACATCGCGTTCCGAGTTCCGAGATCTTCCGATTTGATTCGGCAATGTAAGTTTGCCGATGGAGGAGCTATGACGAGGCGCTTCAAAGCAGCTGTGGTTGCCATCAGTCTTGTAGTTGTGCTGGCGCCAGTATTGCGCGCAGCCGAACAGTCCAGGCAGGTACCGCCTGGTCCGGTCCCTGCACAGATTCTCGCCGCGAAGAAAGTCTTTGTGGCGAACGCCGGCGGCGAACAACCGCCGTCGGACGATGCACAATTCAGCGGAGACTCCGACCGCGCCTACAACCAGTTTTATGCGGCGATGAAAACCTGGGGACGGTATGAACTGGTGGGCGCTCCCGCCGACGCTGACCTGTGGCTCGAAATACGGTTCACGGCCCCGCCTGCGTCGCGCTCGGTCATGCAGGGAAACACCGTGGGAACGGCAGAATTTGATCCGCAGTTTCGGCTGGTGATTCGAGACCCGAAGACGAATGCTTTTCTCTGGGGCTTTACCGAACATGCGTCGTGGGCCGTTTTGAAAGGAAATCGCGACAAGAACTTCGACCAAGCCCTTGCCAGGATTGTGGCGGATGTGCAGCGGCTCGCCCAACCGGCCACAGATGGCTCGAAAAATTAAAACACGCACCCGTCGTTCGCGCACTAACGGCTCGGGCATCCCCTACGTTAAAATAGAGCTATCCATGTCAGACCGGACGTTTACCCTTGATGAGGCGCTGTCTCTCTTGCCTGTGCTGGAATCACTTCTGCGCACTGCCATTTCGAGCAAGAAAGTGATGGAAGAAGTGGAGGCTGAGCAACAGGCGCTCGGCCACAGGATTTTTCTGAATGGCGGCACTTTCGTCGACGTGGTGCCGCTGGCGCGGCGCAAAGCGGAGAGGGTCAAGGCGGAACAACGCGCCAAAGACGCGCTGGCGGAGATCGACTCGATCGGCGTGCAAGTCAAAGATATCGACGTCGGCCTGCTCGACTTTCCCTGCGAGGTCGACGGCCAGATCATTTTGCTGTGCTGGAAGATGGGAGAAAAATCCATCACCCACTGGCACGGAACGCAGGAAGGATTCGCCGGGCGCAAGCCCATCGACGAGCGCATTGCTCGAGCGCGAAAAATCAACTAGTTCACTTCCGACGGCGGAGCTTTGCCACCCGTCCAAACGGTTCATCCTAAATAGTTTCCGACCTCAGCAACATAGTCCAAAGTTCTGTGTTTACACAGGAGGAACGTAATCAGGCGACGTGTGGCCTTTTGCGGGACAATGGCGTTTCTGGGCGTAACGGGTTCGGGTCTTGGGATCAAAATCAGGGAGACGGGAATGAATCGGAATCGAGCCGCGGTTCAGGCACTCTTGCTGGCAGTCATAGTCTTATCTCTTTCTGCCGCGTCGTTTTCCCAGATCGCGGTCGGCATTTCGGTGCGCGTCGGTCCGCCTCCGCTGCCGGTGTACGCGCAGCCCATCTGCCCCGGGCCCGGCTATTTCTGGACCCCCGGCTACTGGGCCTGGAACGACGACGCGGGCTATTACTGGGTGCCGGGTACATGGGTGGTGGCTCCGGTGGGAATGCTTTGGACGCCCGGATACTGGGGCTGGGGCGGGGGATTCTATGCGTGGCACGCCGGATACTGGGGACCCCACATCGGCTTCTACGGCGGTATTAATTACGGTTTCGGCTACACCGGGGTGGGATTCGTCGGCGGTGAGTGGCGCGGCGGAGCGTTCTACTACAACCGCGCGGTCACCAACGTTAGCGTCACGAACGTGACTACCGTCTACAACCATACTGTGGTGGTGAACAATACCCGGACGGTGAGCTACAACGGCGGGCAAGGCGGGGTTGAAGCTCGTCCGACGCCGCAGGAAGAAGCGGCTGCACGGGAATACCACACCGCTCCTCAGGCGACGCAGACTGAGCACGAGCACCTGGCCAGTCAGAATCGCGAGAACTTCGCCTCTGAAAATCATGGACGCCCGGCCATCGCGGCCACAGCTCGGCCCGGCGATTTCAGCGGACATTCCGCGGTTCCGGCGCGCGCTGCGGGCGGGGAATATCACGCTCCGGCCATGTCGCCGAAAGAAGCCCGCGTGAATTCCGCGCCGGCCAATAGGGGCAATTCGGAAAGCGGATTCCGTCCCTTTACGAAACCGAATTCGACCAACAGTTCGTGGAACTCACAGAACCATGGCTCGGCCGGAAACCAGAACCGCGGTTCGTCCGCCAATTCGACTTACCAGGAGCACGGCAACAGCGGGTACAACTCGTCGGGAAACACTTCTCGCTCTGCGCCGCAACACCAGTCGAGCCCGCCTCCGCAGCATAAGTCCAGTCCGCCGCCCAAGCAGAGCGCTCCGAAGCAGGAGCACCCCAAGGGCCGGTAGCAAGAGTACCGGGGAAGCCAGCGCTGGCTCCCGCTGCTGGCCTTATTTGTAGGACATGTGGGGACCGCCGCCACCGGCTGTCCGCGGAGCGAAGCTCCGCTGGCGATCTTGGACCGCCTGCGAAGTGGCAAGAGCGGTGCCGCGTACCGACCCGAAGCCGCCGGGCTCCGCTCGGCGAACAGCCGATGGCGGCTGTTCCCACACCGCAAGTTGTTTGTCTTTCGATTTCTCTGCAAGGCGGCTCCAAGGCAGCGTTCTAACCGGGAGCAAACCGCGCCGGCTGCGATTAGCAGGGATGGTTCCGCGCCTGCAGTTCAGGTACCAGAGTGTGCGCCGCGCCAAAACATCTCTGCTACAATTTTTGCAGACTGGCCGGTCGAAAAACAGGTTCAGAAGCGAAGGGCGCGCCCAAGGAGTCTAGAAAAACTATGCCATCGACGAAGTCCAAACTCCGACTGGTAGGCGCCTTTGCCATTCTTGCAACCCTGGCGCTGGCAGTCAGTTGTAAGGGATTTTTCGTAAACCCGACATTGACGAGCATAGCGATTTCGCCGACATCGCCGCAAGTGCAAGTCAGCCAGACACTGCAGCTTCAGGTCTTCGGGACTTACAACGACGGCAGCCGTAACCAGGTAAAGAGCGGAGTTTCCTGGTCCAGCAGCGACCCCACGGTTGCCACTGTAGACCCCAGCAGCGGAATCATGACGGGAATACAAACCGGATCGGTGACCATTACAGCGGACGCTCAGGGATTGGACTCCACGGCCTCAGGCACGGTGTTTCTCGTTATCTCATCCATCGCGATAAGTCCCACTTCGGCGAGTGTCACGTCTGGGAATACTCAGAGCTTTACAGTGAGCGCCGTTTCGAACGGGGTTACGATTGACCTCACTAGCGCGGCAACCCTTACCGCCGAGCAAAACGGCTCGGTTGTATCAACCGTCAGTTGCACATATGACGGCGTTTCGAAGCAGGTCTGCTCCACGACGCCGGGCACGCCCGGCGTCTTCCAGATCGTTGCGTCTTACGCAGGCTCGACCCTCACTGCGACGGCCAACCTGACGGTGAACTGAAGTCAAGTCTCAGAATGGGTGCCCCATTTCTCGCGTCAGTTGCGAGAAGTGGGGCTTTTGATTCTCTGCTGTCGCTTTTCCGAGTAGTGTCTCGCGGGTTCAAAATCTGAAACCCTATTCGCCGGAGTGTATTCTGGGGAATCCCCACTTCTCCCAAAGAACGGGAGAAATGGGGCACCCGTCCTTGAGTGCTACGGCCAAGCGTAACGTTGTGTCGCCCTGTGCACACTCCTATGATCATGGGTTCCTTCACACGGACTTCCCATGTCTGACATACGCTGTATCGGCATTGCTACCGGAGGGGGAGACGCACCCGGCCTCAACGCTGTCATTCGCGCCGCCACCAAAGCTGCGATCCTCAAACACCAATGGAAGGTCATTGGCATCCCCGATGGTTTTGATGGGCTGATCTGGCCCGAGAAATCGTTTGAGCTAACGCTCGAGCGGGTCAGCGGAATTTTGCCGCGCGGCGGCACGATTCTGGGCACCACTAACCGCGGCAATCCGTTCCACTACAAGACCGAAGAGAACGGGCAGGAGGTAGTGCGCGACATCTCTGACGAGATCATCGCCAACGCCAAAAAGCTCGGCATCGACGCCATCATCACGATTGGCGGGGATGGATCGCAGAAGATTGGCCACGAGCTTTTTCAGAAGGGCGTGAAGATTGTGGGCGTGCCCAAGACGATCGACAACGATCTGTCGGCCACGGAGATCACGTTCGGCTTCGACACCGCGCTGCACACCGTCTCCGATGCCATCGACAAGATTCACACTACGGCGGCCTCGCACCACCGCGTGATGGTGGTCGAGGTCATGGGGCGGGATTGCGGCTGGATCGCGCTGGAGGCGGGAATCTCGGGAGGGGCGCACATCATTCTGATTCCCGAAATTCCGTTCACCATTAAGGGCGTGTGCGAGTTCATCGCGCAGCGCGAGCGCCGCGGCAGCCGCTTCACGATTGTCGTGGTGGCCGAGGGCATTAAACTGCCACCCGAGTTGAAACAGATCGCACACGGCGGCCCCGTGGGAAACCTGGTTGGCGAAGCGATTTCCCTCATCTCCAACAAGGAGGTGCGGATCAGCGTGTTGGGCCACATCCAGCGCGGCGGATCGCCTTCTCCTTACGACCGCGTGCTAGCCACCCGTTTCGGCGTGGCCGCGGTCGACCTGATCGCCGAAGAAAAGTACGGGAAAATGGTCGCCCTGCGCGGGGACTCCATTGTGGCGGTCGACGTGGCTGACGCGATCGGAAAGTTGAAGACAGTGCGGCCCGATGGTGAGTTGGTTCGAGCGGCTCGCGCCGTCGGAATCGGGTTTGGAGACTGAGAACGGAATTGTTGATTGATGATTTTTGATTGCTGATTGAAAACCTTCTTGCCGGGTCGTTTCAATCAACAATCATCAATCGGCAATCAGCAATTGTGTTTCTTCCGTTGTGATCTCAGTCACATTCTGCTTGTTCCCATCGTGGGACGATGATCCGACCAGACGAGCCGATGTCGGATCCTTCCTCCATTCAATTGCCGAAGTCAGCGGCCGGACACCGCGATCAGGAAGAACTGCGCGCGGCCCGCTTTGCCATGCGCATGTCGCTGGCAGTGGGCGTCCTGATGCTGCTGGGCAAAACGACGGCCTACTACATGACGGGCTCGGCCGCGATCCTGTCGGATTTTGCCGAGTCAGTAGTACACGTCATTGCGGTGGCGTTCGCCGCGTTCAGTCTGCGACTGAGCACGAAGCCCGCCGCTCCGACCTTTCTTTACGGGTACGAGCGCATCGCGTTCTTCTCGGCGGGATTCGAAGGCGCGATGATTGTCATCGCCGCCATCTGGATTCTGGTGGAGGCGATTGAAAAATGGCTGGCGGGTCTGCCGCTGGAACACCTGGGCTCGGGTACGTTGCTTCTTCTCGCGGCCGGTATGCTCAACGCCTGGCTGGGATGGTACCTGTTGCGCGTGGGAAAGCGCAGCCACTCGCTGATTCTCGAAGCCGACGGCAAGCATGTGCTTACCGACTGCTACACCAGCTTCGGAGTGGTAGCCGGCCTCGGTCTGGTCATGCTGACAGGGTGGAAGCCGTTTGATCCTCTGGTCGCGATCGCCATCGCCATCAACATTCTCTGGTCTGGTGGACGCCTCGCGTGGAAGTCAGCCGTGGGACTGCTGGATTACTCGGATCCTGAAAGCGGCAAACTGATCCGCGAGAAACTGGACACGATCTGCAGCGAACTCGGCGTGCACTATCACGGCGTGCGCTACCGCACGACCGGATACCGCCAGATCATCGAAGTGCACCTGCTCTTTCCCCACGCGACAGAAGTGGGCGAAGCCCATCGGCTCGCGACGGCACTCGAAGAACGTCTACCCGTGGAACTGGGCACGCCTGCGGAAGTGATCACTCACCTGGAATCGTTGGAAGATCACGAACACGTCCACTCGACCGAGCACTACATGGGGCGCCCGGAATGATTGCAGATCGTAGATTTATGATTTCAGATGTTTCAATCTGCATTCTGAAATCTACAATCTGAAATCGTTTTCTTACTCTTTCATCACCGCGTCAATCGTCGAATAGAGTTGGTTGTTGTCCTTGACTTCGACATACGGCCGGCTCGGATTGCGGCTGCTGACGATATAGACCGTCGGCGTGTGGTCGAGCTTGATAGCCTTGCCCAGGTCGCGGTCGGCGTTGACTTCGGCGGCAAGTTTTCCGCCGGGATCGAGGACGAATGGCAGATCCACTTTATGCGCGGTGCCGAATTTTTCGGCGTAGGCGCGCAGGTTCTGAGGATTGATTTCCAGTTGATTCTCGAAAATATAGTCGCGGAATTCGTTGCCCAGAGCCTTCGAATGCGTGTCGAAGTAGCGCGCCATCACCGCTGCCTGATACGACCAGTTGTGCATAGGGAGCGGGAAATCGTGGCGTACCACCGGGATCTTGTAGGTCTTCGAAGCCTGCTCGACGAGCGGCGCAGTGCGCCGGCACATGGGGCATTGCAGGTCCTCAAACACCACAATCGCGACCTGTGATCCCTTGGGCGGCCGCAACACAGAATCCACAGTGTCTTGCGCCGAGGCGCAAACGGCCGGGCCGGCAAGGGCGATCAAAGTGATCAGCGACAGAACAACCAGACGATTCTGAAATATGTTTTTCATCGATGTTTAGATGTTAGTTTGAGCTATTTTGCAAACCAGCCCTACACGAATTTAGACGCTAGAAATGCCTCTTAGGCTACCTGCGTTCCTGAACTTCTTCCCACAGCGGTCGTGCCTCTATGGTAACCGAGTCGGATTGTCCCTGTCTTGGGCGGCCCGCCGTCCGGGTGCTTCAGGCGTAAACCTTCGGTTCAGGAACTTGCTTGTGCAACGCGCTATAGTAGAAGGTTCCTGCCTTGCCCCGTACTCAATCGTGAGACTGTTGGGCTCATTTCGCGTTGTCTGGCTGCTTCCGGCGGTGGCGGCGGCCATGCTTTTGCTTCCTGGATGCGGTCGCGGACGCCATCGGGTCCTGGAAGTGGCGTATGTGTCCGCCCCGCAGGCCGCGCTGCGCGACCAGGTTGCGGCGGTCTTTAATCGCGTAGGCAACGTGAAAAATGGAGAACGCGTGGACGTGCTGGAGCGCGAGAAGCGCTTTGCGCGCGTCCGCACCTCCTCCGGAATCGAAGGCTGGATCGAGCAACGGTTCCTCGTCGATCAGAAGACCTTCGACGCGCTGCAGAAACTCACCCAGGACAACCAGAACGATCCGGTTCAGGCCCCCGGAGTCCTGCGGAATGAGACCAACCTCCACGTTTCTCCCGGCCGGGATACCGAACATCTGTATCAGCTAGCGTCGGGCGCGAAAGTCGCGATTCTGAAGCGGGCCACGGCGGAAAGGCAGCCCGGGGCCGTGCCCTTGCCGAAGCCGTCCGTGAGGCCGGGCGCCAAGGCTCCAGCAGGCCCTGTGCTCGAAGATTGGTGGCTGGTGCGGGACGATCAAAATCGCGTGGGATGGGTGCTGGCGCGCATGGTGGATGTGGACGTCCCCCTCGACATTGCGGAGTACGCCGAGGGCCAGCGCTTCGTCGCCTTCTTTGCCTTGAACCAGGTGCCCGACAACGACAAGGGCGTGCAGAAGCAGGTTTCGCAATACCTGTGCGTTCTGACCGATCCTCACGACGGTTTGCCTTACGACTTCGATCAGGTCCGCGTCTTTACCTGGAACACGCGCAAGCATCGTTACGAGACTGCGTACCGTGAGCATGGCCTCAACGGGATTCTGCCGGTCACCATCACAAAAGAGAACTTCGATAAGGAAGGAACCCTGCCGGTGTTTATCCTGCGCGTGAAAGATGATGCAGGAAACGTCATCGAGAGGAAGTACAAGCTGAATACGCCAATCGTGAGACGTGTTCTGGCACCGGGAGAAGTGCCCTCGAGAGCAGGCAAGAGGAAGGGCCGCTAGATGTCCGCCAGCAACCAAGCCTTCCAATTATCATAAATTGCCTTGCCCGGCCATACCATTTTCGGTATCGAATCCGGCGGTTCCAATACTAACCTATTGAAAACAAATTGTTTGTTATTGCCTCTGTTTGGACAGTCACTTGCACAGATGGTGAGGTTCCAGTGTTGTTGTGCATGTTTGGTTTTGCGGGACAGTTGGAAAAAAGCTCGCGATAGACGAGCGAAACAGGCGTTGATGTCTGAAATCCCAGCTCTCACAACTCTTAAAGAGGTCTCGAAGGTTTGCAATCTATCGGATCGCGCGATTGTTCCCAGGGAAACCGGTCAAAGCGCTTTGGATCCGATTCCGAGTTACGAAAATTCCGAAGGAGGCAGGAAATGCGTTTTGAACGTTTTCCTATAGTTCTAGCTTTATTGTTGACGCTGTCGTTGGCGACGGCTCCCATGTTCGGTCAATCGCTGACCACCGGCAACATCAACGGCACGGTGCTCGATCCCAGCCATGCGGTGGTCCCGAACGCGACGGTTAGCCTGAAGAGCCTTGATACGGGGTCTGCCGCTACGACCACCACGAGTTCGACCGGAGCTTATAGCTTCAACCTCTTGAGGCCAGGGCGCTACGAGGTCACCGTGAAGCAGAGTGGCTTTGCGGACATCATTCAAACCACGGAAGTTCAGGTGGGCAACAATTCGAAAGTGGATCTGAATCTCACTGTCTCCAAGACGTCGGAGACGGTGGAAGTGACCGGAACCGCTCCTCTGATCAATACCGAGACGAGCATCAATACCTCGTACACGCAGGCGGAAGTAGCGCAGTTGCCGAGCGCGGGTGGTGACATCACCAACATCGCGGATACGACCCCTGGTGTAATCGTCAACTCGATGGGCGGTTACGGCAACTTCACGGTCAACGGCATGCCAGCCACGTCGAATCTGTTCACCGTCAACGGTGAAAACGACATGGACCCGTACTTCAATATCAATAACTCGGGTGCCACCAACCTCACCTTGGGCCAGAATGAGATTGCAGAAGCCACGGTCATTACCAATCCATACGGTGGTCAGTACGGCCAGTTGGCTGGCGCGCAGGTGACTTACGTGACCAAGTCTGGAAGCAATGCCTTCCACGGGAACGCCCAGTACTGGTGGAACGGTCGCTACGTGAATGCGAACGACTGGATGAATAACAATGCTGGCGCGCCGCGACCCTTCTCGAATGCGAACCAGTGGGCAGCTTCGGTGGGCGGGCCCATCATCAAGAACAAGACGTTCTTCTTCGTGGATTACGAGGGGATGCGTTTCATCCTGCCCAACAGCCCGGGGTTGGATACTCCGACTCCCGCGTTCGCTGCCGCAGTGATGCAAAATATCAGTAACCCGGCGAGTCCTAACTATCAGCCGAATGAGATTACGACGTACCAGACGATGTTCAACTTGTGGGCGGGTGCTAAGGGCTCAAACCTTGCTGTGCCGGTTGCTCCGGATGCTTACTGCAGCAGCTTGGCACTCCCGAGTTTTGTAACTGGCTTCACTGTAGGTACCACCCCGTGCGACCAAACCTTCCGAGGGTCAACGTCTGCCCTTGGCAAGGAATATATCCTTGGATTCAGAGTTGACCAGAAGTTAAGCAGCAACGACAACATGTTTTTCCGCTACAAACTCGATCACGGTACACAGCCGACGACGCTGGATGCCGTCAACTCCAATTTCGATGCGCTTTCCCCTCAGCCTGCCTATGACCTGCAAGCGCAGGAGACGCATATTTTTGGTGCGAACCTAACCAACGCCTTCACCGCTACGGCAAGCCACTACGTGGCCCAGTTCGCGCAGAACGCTGCTCTCGTGGCCAGTACCTTCCCGACAGCCATCATCGCTTCGGGCGGGTCGGTGAACTTCAGCAGCTTCAACGAGGCGTATGCTTTCCCGCAAGGCCGAAACGTCACTCAGTACCAGTTCATTGACGACGTCTCTTGGACCCACGGAGTGCATACTTTTAAGTTCGGCGGCAATTTCCGCCGTTACGACATCAGCGACCATAACTTCTTTTTCAACACCCCTGCTACATATTTTGGCTACAACAACAATGGTCTGCAGGAGTTGGCCAACGGACGCGCTTACCAGTTCCGCCAATCGTTGAACGAGTCGAGCAACGTGCCCATCGCCCTCTGGGGGCTCGGCGCGTACGCGGAGGACGACTGGAAAGTCTCCCGCAATCTGAAGCTGACGCTGGCGCTGCGTGTGGAGCACAGCTCCAACCCACAGTGCAACACGAATTGCCTGGCCAATTTCAAGGGGCCGTGGTCGAGCCTGGCTTCCGTACAGTCTGCGGCAGCTGGCAACGATCCAGGGGACACTATCTACAGCGCCGACATTGCTTATAACCAACGCCATGCTTTCCAAGGCATCGACAAGCTGAGCTGGTCCCCACGCTTAGGCTTTAGCTGGGATGCGCTAGGGACCGGCAAGACCGTGATCAGCGGCGGCTTCGGCCTTTTCTACGACACGACCGCAGCGGGATTGCTGGATGACCTGCTAGGCAACCCTCCAGCGGCAGTATCTCTCCGCGTACGGGGCACGGCCGGAATCGGCGTGTTGCCGTTCGACAATACCGCTGCCGGTGCACCTGCTACCTTCGCGGCTTCCGCGGCGGCTTTCGATATCAACGAGAGCTTCAACACGATTTACAGCAATCTGCAAGCGCTGGGCACGCAATTCAACCCTCCGGCGGTCACAGCGCTCGTGGGGACGATGCATACTCCGCAGTGGCAGGAATGGAACCTGTCGGTGCAGCAGGAGTTGAACCGCACCTCAGTGCTGACCGTCAGCTACGTTGGGAACCACGGTGTCAAGATTCCGTATACCAATGCTTGGGCGAATGCCTACGATCCTTATCAGGTATACCCCAGCAGTGTGGTTCCGTTTGTTCCGTACGAGAACAACTACGGGAACGTAACTCAGGTACAGAATGGCGCGATCTCTAATAACAACGGCTTGACCTTTAGCTACAGAAAGCAGTTCTCGCACTGGGTTTCGGCTCACGCCAACTACACCTGGGCTCACAACATGGACGAAGTCTCCAACGGCGGAATCTTCACTTATGGAGATTCGCTCCTCGGACAGATCAACCCCACCAGCCTTCGTACTGCGAACTATGGCAACTCCGATTATGATGTTCGGCACAGCTTTAACGCCGATTTCGTCGTGAATCCGGAGTTTCACGTGAGCGGCGCAATGAAGTGGATTGCGAACGGCTGGCAGTTCTCGGGCAAGTGGTTCTGGCGATCAGGGCTGCCGTTCTCCGTCGTCGACAACAACTGGAACGGAGCGATTCAGAACGGTGGATCTACCATTCTGGCTCAGCCTCTGATCGGTGGTACTGCACCAGGCTTGGGCAGTTGCGGACGCGGAAATGCCACGGCGAGCCCCGGGGCTCCTGGTGGCCCAGCTCCCTGTCTGGATGGCAGTGTGTTCATTCAGAGCGCAGATCCTTCGTTCGAGGGGTTTAACAACTGGTCTGCGCAACGTCGCAACCAGTACCACGGAACGCATTTCTTCGACATGGATCTGAACCTCTTCAAGAACTTCAAGTTCACGGAGAGGCTCAACTTTGCCGTCGGAATTCAGGCGTTCAACGCATTCAACCACCCGAACTTCGGAAATCCCGACAATGGTTTCGGAGATCCGGGCTTTGGACAAATCTCGACCATGACTGGAGTGCCAACAAGCCCATATGGCAACTTCCTGGGCTTCGATTCGTCTCCTCGTGTGGTCCAACTCTCTGGCAAGATTGTTTTCTAACTCATGTCCGAGAACAGGTGAAGCTAAACAAGGCCGGCCGAAAGGTTGGCCTTGTTTCTTTTTCGGATACAAACTCGGCAGTGTGAACCTTCGTGCATCAGCGTCATCAGGAGTCAACATCTTCAGTATCTGACCAATTGGAGGCAGATTTTATGGCTCGAATTACGTCGATATTTCTTGTGGTGCTCTTCGCGACATCTTTGTCCTTCGCGCAGGCTGCTGCGCAAGCCTCTTCACAGACCCCAATTCCAAACGCCATCGGACACGGAGCAATTCCTGCGAAGGTGACTAAAACACTGGACTCCAGCAAATTGAAGGATGGCGACGGCGTTGAACTGGAAACGTCAGGGAGCTTCAAACTGCCCGACGGAACATTAGTTCCCAAAGGCTCAAAGTTGTATGGCCACGTTGTGACGACGAAAGCTCGATCCAAGGGGGATCCCGAGTCCCAGCTCACGATTGCCTTCGACAAGCTGAACGTTGCCAACGGCAAACAGCTTATGGTCAAAGGCATAGTGCAGGCAGTATTTCCTCCGCCAGAAGAGGTTGATCCTGGTGTTCCCGGATCTTCTGCTCATCAGGGAGGTAATGGAGCCGGTTTGACGGCTGGCTCTGCCGTCCCACCTCCGGAGTACAAGCCAACCACCGATATCAAGATCGGGACTAACACCGAATCTACCCAGTCTCAACCGGCAGCAGATCCGAAATCGGTGGGCGTGCACGGATTTGATAATCTGCGGTTGAGCGACGGAGTACTGACGTCGAATGGCAAGAATGTCAAACTTGGTAGCGGTGTTCGGATCATCGTCCACGTAGACATCTTGGGATAGGCTGCTTGTAGGGCTCGTGATTCGTCGTTACAAGAATAGGATGGCGCGGCATTCGCCGCGCCATCCTGTTTTTCTAGGCAGCCTATTTCCTCTGCGAAACTACTTCCTGTTGATCAGATATTGGCAGTTAGGGGCCAGGAAGAATCGTAATGGCGAGTCGCCACGCTGTGGCGCCACAAAAGTATAATTTCGTGCATCGTCGTGACCAAACTCGACATTTTCAGCATCTGACTTATTGGAGGTGGACTCTATGGCGCGGATTAGCTCAATAGTTCTTGTTGTATTGTTCGGCGTGTCTCTGTGTCTCGCGCAGGCTGCGCCGCAAACCTCCCAACAGGCGGCAACCACGAGCGCCATCGGGCATGGATCATTTCCCGTAAAAGTCACCAAGACACTGGACTCTAGCAAGCTGAAGGAAGGCGATACAGTTGAACTGGAGACGTCTGGGGGCTTCAAACTGCCCGACGGCACGCTCGTGCCGAAGGGTTCGAAGATGTTCGGCCACGTGACTGCAGCGAAAGCCCGGTCTAAGGGAGATGCTCAGTCGCAGTTGGTTATTTCCTTCGACAAGCTGAACGTCGCCAACGGCAAGCAGCTTGTCGTCAAAGGTACCGTGCAGGCGGTATTTCCTCCCGCCGACGAACCCGACCCAGGTGTTCCGGGTTCCTCGTCGCATCAAGGCGGGCCAGGCTCAGTGCCAGCGCCCGACTACAAGCCCACAACTGATATCAAAACCGGAATTGCTACCGAGACGGCCTCACGTATCCCCCCAGCGTCGGATCCGAAGTCGACAGGCGTACACGGGTTCGATAATTTGAGTCTCGAAGACGGAGTTCTGAGTTCGAATGGAAAAAACGTGAAGTTGGGCAACGGAGTGCAATTGATTGTGCGAGTCGATATCCTGCAATAGGCTACGGCTCGAATCAGATGTCGCAAGAATCAATGGCGCGGCTTTCGCCGCGCCATGTTGTCTTCCTACAGAGCCTGCCTCCAGACCGCCCCTACTTCCCGAAGATCACCGTGCTAGAAAAATGGGAACTTGCCGCCATGTAAAACAGCAGCGGTACCGAGAGGAAAAAGTTTGTCCGTGACGCCAGGAAGGCTTGGCGCGCCATGATGGCCGCGTTGGCCGGAGGCGTCCCAGCCAGTGTTCCCCGGATGATCTTCTTATTGTTAGGCCAGATGATGCCCCAGACGTTGAACAGCATCACGACTCCCATGCCCCCGCCCACGCCGATCGCGAGCACATGATTGTCATCACCGCCCACCGGCGTGTAGTTCACAAATATCCAGCCCGCAGCGTAGACCAGGATCGCAGTAATGGCTCCGAGCACATATCCGCTGGGAGTCACTTTCTTGATGATGGCGAAGAGGATGGCCCAGACTCCGATCCAGACCAACAGAAAAAGGCCGAAAGTGCCGCCCTGCCCAACGCCTTGGCGTTGCGCATCGGGTGCGACCAGAAATTGTCCCCAGTACCACATGCCGAAGAAGACGGTGGCGAGCGCGCTCCACCGGAACCAGTTCAGGGCGGGCAGCGTCAGGTACTGAAAAATCTTCGGTTTGGCGCCGGCGTCCACCTGCTTCATGAACGGAACGTTGATCAGGTTGAAGAAATAGAGCAGGCCAACCCAAGTGATGCCGACGATAATGTGGAACCAGCGCAGGATGAGTTGCGTGGCCTCCTTGCCGGTGATGGTGGGCATGACCAGAGATGCTGCCGCTGCTA
Source organism: uncultured Acidobacteriaceae bacterium (assembly GCA_963706645.1). Taxonomy (GTDB): domain Bacteria; phylum Acidobacteriota; class Terriglobia; order Terriglobales; family Acidobacteriaceae; genus Sulfotelmatobacter. Next base: position 34,819 of record CAVPNR010000047.1, on the reverse strand, counting down.
CGAAATGCTGCATTAGGAGTTCCTCCGCCTACTTGTTCGCCTAAAATCTGGGAGCGGTTATGGGGTCCCCGAATGTCCTCGGACGGCGGGGGCATTCGGCGAAGAGACATCCAGGCTGCAAACGGAAAATAGACTTACGAGCCGCGAATGGTGTCCCGCGGCGCCGTCGAGTCGAGGAAAGTCTGCACTTTGCCGCGGACTCTGTCAACCCGCAGTGGGCCCCCGACAAGTTCCCAGTTGAAGGCGCCAAAGATCGCCGTACGGTACTCACATTTACAGCGGCACACGGCTTGCACACTAATCTCCCCGATTTCAAAGTTTGCACTGTCCCGGTTTTGGCGGCTGCGGGCAACATCTGGTCAAAGCATTCGAGGGGACTTATGTTGCTCACAACTTGGCCAACAGAGGCGCCGCTCGCTGGTCGGACTCGCGCTTAATATCTTCCCGGGAAGTCATCTGCTGTGCAATAGACTGCCGGTCATTCTGTCTTCTCAACTTGAGCTGGATCCGATGGAAGAACAAAAGTACCGCCGTGAGCGCCATCGCCGCGTGCGATAAGGTGCCCGAAGTTCAATCCCGACGACGAAAACAGGGACACGGTCGAGGGATCTGATTACTGATGCGAAAGTCACAAACGGAAAAGAAATACCCGCAGGCGGGCGACTGCACTCGTAGGGGCCTCGTCGCGAGGCGACGGTGAAGGAATATCCTGTGTGTTGAAACGGTCGGAGCAAGGTCCTCAGGGGTCACATCAAAAGCGGCCAACGGTGGTCACTTCAAAACCGGCCAACGAAGTGGCCTGGGACTAGGTTGTTTTTACTCCGCTGCCTCCTGAGGAGGCAAGTCTGTTTTCGTGCGCCAACTCCGTGGACCGCATTTGAGCACATGGCCATGATGGAGGAGACGATCGAGCATAGCGGTAACGGCGGCGCTGTCGCCGAGGAGTTTGCCCCAGTCGTCCACTGGCCGATTCGAAGTCAGCAAAGTGCTGGCGCGCTCATAGCGCCGCATTACGATTTCCAATAAGTCCTCGGCAGCCGTGATGGGTAACTTCCGCATGCCCAGGTCGTCGATAATCAGAAGCGGCACGGAAACGAACAGTTCCATGCATTCTTTGCGGGTTCCGTCGATGGTGGCTTCGGCCAAGTCATCGAGCAGTTTGTGGGTCTCGCGATAGAGCACGCGATAGCCCTGATGGATAGAGGCTTGTCCGATGGCCTGAGCGAGATGACTTTTGCCAGTTCCAGGTGGCCCGAGAAACAAAGCGTCTTCGTGGCGCGCGATGAAGGCACCGGTAGCCAGATCGAACACCAGGCTGCGATTCATTTTTCGGTTGAAGCTGAAGTCGAAGTTATCGAGAGTTTTCTGAACGTCTCGGAACTGGGCCTGTTTTTTTCTCCGCTCCAGCAGTCGTTCGCCACGACGAGTGAGTTCGTCGGAGACGAGGCAGGAGAGGAAGTCGATCGGAGGCATGGCTTCGGTCTGAGCTTGGTGAAGCCGGGTTTCGAGCACGGCGGCGATTCCGCCCAGCCGTAGTTGTCCTAAAGCTCGGTTCAACTCAATGAGGTTCATCGTCTGGCTCCTGGGTTCTGAGGTTGATGAGATCGCGGTAGTGGACCAGTTCGCGAATGAGCGGATCGATTTGCCGCAGAGTAAGCTGTGGGGCACGTTCGAGATAGCGACGAACGAAGCGGTACTCATGCACTCCCATTTCGAGAGCAGCCGCAGAGGCATCCTCGACCGCGGCGGTACCGAACTTCTTGGCCAGCGAGAGCACGCCCAGGATGCGACGAATGCCAACTTCTCCGAGCTGGGTATAAATAAGGTTGCAGAGCGTACCGATGTGGGAGCCGGCGCGTCCGGCTCGCCACAGTAACTGGGAAACCTGAAGCGGTATGTGCTGCGGATGGTCTTCTTTCTTGATGCGATACCAGCCGCGTTTCTGGCGCACGTGCTCGCGCAGCAACAGCCCGTTCTGGGGATCGAGAATGCGCACGTACAGCTCATCCCACTGCACATTCACTTCTCGCCCGATCCAGCCCGGTGGCAGGCCGTAGTAGGCAGCATTGACTTCGACGCAACCGTCCAGATTCACGCCCCGCTTGCCGTGCTGGTAGTAGCGAAAAGGTTCCAGGGGAAGCGGCAGCAAGGTTGGTTTTTCTTCGGCAAACATGGCGGCGACTTGGCGCTTGGTGGTGCCATGAATGCGGGTATCGGCACAGCTTACCTCCCAACGATCCAGATAGGCTTGGGCCTCCTCCAGGCTCTCAAAGCGTTTTCCCTTTAGCGCTCGTTGGGCATGGCCGACGCCGGATTCAACTTTTCCTTTTCGATCCGGATCCTTGATCCGACAAGGCAGGGCTACGGCACCATAGTGCGCCAGGACGTCGCGATAGAGAGGATTCAGAGTGGGATCGTAGATGTCAGGGACGAGCACGCCTTCGCGCAAATTATCGAGGACCACGACACGCGTAGCGCCACCCAGGCGACGGAATGCTTTCTCATGTAACTCGGCCCAGATGCGCGAACTGGAGCGAAACGTTAGAAAGCGTACCGCCTTGCGGCTACAGCCGAGCACCATCACGAACAGTCGGGTCCGTCGATATTTTCTGGTCTGCGGATCCCGGACCATTGCGCCCGTGCCGTAGTCCACTTGGGACTCTTCTCCGGGAGCGGTCCGAATCACTGCGCGAGGCTGCAGTGGCTGCTTTCCACGCAACTTGCGCACGAAGCGCTTAACCGTCTGATAGCCACCCCCGAACCCGCTCTCCGATACCAAGTCTTGCCAGATTGCGGTGGCATCACGGCCCCGGCTCAGACCCAGTTCGATCGCTTCACGAAAGGGCTCGCACACACTCCGTTTAGGATTTTCTGCTTTCGACTCCACGCCAAACCCGGTGGTCACATCGTTGGCCGGTTTTGCGCTTTTGGCTTTTGCTTTTTCCTTCGTAGAAAGGTTTTCGGGGTTGGGGTTGGTGCTGGGGTTGGCCGTTCTCTCTGGGCCCGCGTCGGACCCGGTGGTCACTTCGTTGGCCGGTTTTGCCGGCGCCCGCCGTCCCCACGCACCCGGCCGACGCACCCCGATACCGGCCGCCTTCAGATAGGCGCCAGCCGTTTCTCGCCGCACCCCGGTCGCCTGCTCGATGCGCCGCAACGGCCATCCCAGTCGTCCCAGGGCTATTACTTGTTGTCGTTTCGCTTCGCTCAAGACGTTGCTCATGCCGACAGAAGCTACAACACCTTATGTCGGAATCAACGTCCCAGACTCTTACTCTCGTTGGCCGGTTTTGAAGTGACCCTCATTGGCCGGTTTTGACTGACCCCCGAGGCAAGGTGAGCTCATTCCTGCTCTGTTTGTGGCCTAGGGATTTTGAACATGACGATTGGGATCAGGCATTCCGGGGCCCCACAATCGCGATAACTCCGCAACTGCGGGAGGACGGACACCCTTGGAACTCTCACCCGCGATGTAGGGCAGAATGACATGCAATACAGACGGTGACGAGATTCTCTTTCGAATCGTCACCCGAATGGCCGCGGAACTGTTTGTGGTGTACTTCTAGGTTCGCCATCGTTCCACACGCCTTGACACCGCCAACCATCGCGACGCAGCACCTGCTGTCGCAACCTGTCGTATGCTAACGGATCTAGGCGCAAGCGGACTTGTTTCGGGATCGAGTTCATGAGGCCTTCTCGCTCAGGCCTTCGAGGAATTCCTGCCTTTGCTCTCCGGGCAGAAATTTGAAGAACCTCGTCATCGAGAACAGCAGAGTTCCGGGATCTCCGTTGTCCAGGTTGGCGCCCGCCAGGAAGTCCGCACAGATCATTTCCAGACAATAGCCTCGGGATCGGTCGCTTCCCAGCATCAGGGCCGCCGTTTCGATTGCTTTCTCAATCACTGGCATCTGGCTCTGGTAGAGCTTGAAGTAGACAATCTCCCACGGCTCCGTCTCCTTCCCCGTCAGTTCCTTCTCGACCGCCTTCTTGAAGTCCTCCTTCGGCATCTGACGGGCTTTGTGCAACCAGGTTGCACAATCGAAGTTCTGCCGGTCCCGCCTGGCCAGCTTGACCAGTTCGATCCCCTTCGCCCACCCCACTTCCTTCAATTCCTTTCTTGCCTGCGGTGGCAGGTGTTCGTGGATCGACATCAGGTAGTACGCCTTCCTCCGCGATTCCGGAAAACGCCTCTCTAGAAACTCGTCGAAACACTTCAAACTCTCCAGCCTCCAGTACTGTCCTGCCCGCACCTCGCATAGGTAGCGCCCCAGTTCGACGAACTTGGTGTCCCGCTCCGTCTCCTTCCGCTGCTCCCACGCCAGAATCTCGTCGATCTTGCCCAGTACGAATACGGCGCGGCGGCGATTGAACTTCGGCGGCATAGGCGGATACTCAGTAATTAAGCTCGTCAAGCCAATCAAAGCTGTCGGCTCCTGGACGCCGCACTACGGCAGCGTCGATCATTTCCTGCTTTCCAAGACAGAGGCCCACATACGGGCAAGTGCTGCAAGGGTTCTGGGGAAAACGGATACCGCTGTGGGCCGGAAAGTCTGCCGATTCGATTCGACGGATCGTGCCTTCCACCAAGCGGCCAAACTCCTGGCGCTGTTCCTCGGTGATAGTAGTGCGCAGGTACTGAACCTCGACCAGGCTCTTGCGGACGAAGACGACCTGGGCCACTTCCGCAATACCAGTGATCCACGAGTAACAGACCAGTTGAGGATCTAGAGACAGCAGGCCCTCCGGCTCTTCCGGGTATCGGCTGGATGAGGTTTTCCACTCGAGCAGGCAGCGCGTGCCGTCGAGGCTCCCAATGGCATCGATGTAGGCAACGAAGTCGTTCTTGCCGTCGATCTGCCGAGTGAACTTGATCTGCAGATTGCGCCGAGGCTGGGGGACCTGGACCCGATTGTCCTGGCAGAACCGGGTCAATAGCATCAGTCCTTGCCGGAGCATGCGATCCCAGGAGTCCCGGTTGGAGTAGTGCAGGTCCTGGCTCTGGCAGGCAGACCACTCGGTGAACAAGACTGCTCCCGGATCTTCGCGACGAAAGAGAGCACCCAGAGCTATTTCGAAGGCGCGACCGAACAGCATCGCCGCCCGGGTGTCCTTTTCCTTCCAGCCATCGAGATAGCGATGCCGGTACCGACGCGGGCAGGTGAGGTATTGGCTGATCTGGGTGTAGCTGTAGGTCATCAGGCCACCTGCGGATTGTCCAGGTTTGCGGGTGAAAGCTCTTCCCAACGGCCAGCGGGAGCAAAGCCGTCGAGCCGGAGCAGGGAAGCACGGTTGAAGTCGATGTGGCTGATCTTGACCACGCCCTTCAGACCAACGAGTTGCTTCTCGTCGACTTCGTCGCGTTCGAGTAGTTCTGTGTCGTAGCCAAAGTCCCGCAGGAACCAGTTCAGCTTCCAGAGTGCTTTCGGGCTGCAATATAGCCGGCTCGATAGGACGTGCCCAGAGAAACGGCTGGGCTCAAGAACGTGAGTGCCAGTGTGTAGTAAGGCTTCTGTGCCTGCCGCTGAAATCTGACTCGTTGCACCCGGACGAGGAAGACTCCGTCAGGGATCTGGTTGGCAGTACAGCGATCGGCGGCGTGGAGACCGGAGATCTGGCGTTTCACGCGGCACCTTCCTTCTGGTTGGGATAGCTATTGAGCTGGCAGAGCAGGGCATTGCGGTCCTTCTCAGCCCAATCGGCCAGGTGCATGACGAAGTTTTCGACCTGTTCACGGGTAGCATCGCGAAGTGCCTTGACCCCGCAGAAATCAGTCGCATACGACTTGACGAGGTTGGGATCAAGTTGATGCTGACGGATTACCTGGCAGAGTCGGTCACGAACCGTACGAGCGCGCCATTGCCGTTGGTCGGTTGGGGCGGAAGCTTCTTCGACTCTGGAGATGCTTGGCGAGGTTCGGCGAAAGAGCCAATCTCCTCGACCGAGCAGATGCCAATCCCGTAAGCCTTGCGAAGGGCGCGGTTGACAGCCCTGGTTTCCGCCACGCGCATCTCGGCGCCATGGACAAGAAACGAGACATTCGAAGGGTCGGCGTCACCGTAACCAACAAAACCGCGACAGCTTTTGCTCTTATAGACAATAGCTTCGAATGCCCAACGGGAGGTTGCTGGACTACAAAACTCGATTGCGGGACGCACACGAATCCCATTGCAATGCAGTCGGCGCGCGACACCTAAGAGTCCGGAGTGCGTAACGTACCACTTTCCATCGAGCAACAAGAGATCTCCTGCTGAGACCACCAGCCAGTGTCTCTGCGTGAGAGCGGATAGCGTTTCCGAGGCTGCGGCGGAAAGAGCGCCCCAGAGTCTTGTCGCGAGTTCAAGGTTCCGCGTTACAAGCTTCGTTGGGTTGGTTGTCGACACCATGTGTTTCTTCAAGATTCTTGACCCTTTCCAGTAAATTGCTTTAGTGGCTGAAATGGACTACTAATGAAAAAACAGAAATACCAACAGCATGCAGTAATGGCATATGCATTTAAAGAATATGCCACACGTGAATATCGATCGTCAAGAGGAAATCTTGGGTATTCATAAAGTGAAGGTCGACTTGGCCGCAATCGGCCAGCGGATCAAGAAAATGAGAGGGCAGATCCTGCAGGAGGAATTGTGTAGTTATCTTCATGTTACGCAGGGGCATCTTTCGAAGATTGAGCGAGGGAAAATTGCTCCGAGTATCGAGATGTTGATTCTGCTATCAGATCGATTTCACAAGAGCGTCGATTGGATATTGCGGGGGGAAGAGAATTAATCGGCAAGCGACCCATCTCAGAACGCAGAATACAAGGTAACCGGCGAAACGCTCTTCGGTCGACGGGTCCAGTCACGGAGCGGGGAAAGCGCGCCGTCGCCCGCAACGCAATTAAGCATGGCGTCCTCGCGCGTGAGGTGGTGATCACGGCCGGGGATGGCAAAGAGGATTTAAGTGAGGTTCACGACCTCGTCGAACGACTCTGCGAACAATACGAACCCGTTGGCGTTGTCGAAGAATCGTCGTACAAACCATTGTCACTTGTTGGTGGAGGAATGCGCGTGTGATTCGAGTTGAAAATGGGGAAATCCGCAAGCGCCTGGACTTGCTTGCAGTGAACCGGGTGCTGCAACTTTCAGACGAAAGCAACCTTAACGCGGAGCCCCGATGCAGCTTGCCGACGGCGGATGAAACTGACAAACTCCTCCGCAATGAGGCTCACCTGGACAGGCAACTCTATCGCGCGATGGACCAATTAGAGCGTCTGCAGCGACAGCGCCGGAGCGAAAAAGTGCCGTCACCTCTCAACATCAGCTTGGAAAGGAGGAGATGGCTGTTATTACGAAACAAAGCCAATAACCCATTTGTTTTCAATGCCGGTTAATCCGACGCTTGGCGTTACCCTTGAGGAGAGCGCTCCGCTGGTTTTGCTTGGACTGAGCGACTCGCTGGCATTGGTCGATATCTCTCTCTGAGCTCAAAGCCCCTGCGCATTCCCGGACTGCGATGAAAGGCAAAACCCTCTCGAAGCACGGGATAGCTCCCGGGGCGTCGTTGAGGCGAGGAAAGTCTGCACCCGCTGTGGGCGGAGTCACCTCGAACGGAATGGGCAACTTCCAGTTGAAAAGCTGCGCAGATCGCCGTATGGTACTCACATCTACCCACGGGAGGCGCGGATCCCTCGGAACGGGAACGCACGGCCAGTGGGGTTGTCCCCCCTTGTTCCTGCGGCAGCGGGAAGGCCTCCAGGAACATGCTGTAGCATTGAGCCGGTTCATGGGCGCCTGTGGACTGGTGACTTGCAAGTTGGCAGTCTCCAAATCTTCGCGGCACAACAAGGAGATCGGCGATGGACAGCAATAAGCCGGCGCAGAACATTCAGGATTCCTTCCTCAACACGGCCCGCAAGGAGAGACTCAGCATCACGATCTACCTGCTGAGCGGGGTGAAGTTAACGGGCCGCATCCGCTCTTTCGACAAGTACTCCGTCGTACTGGAGGCGAACGGTCAGGAGCAACTCATCTTTAAGCACGCCATCTCCACCGTCGTGATGGGGCGGGTGGCGTCGGCACACGTCGTCCACGCGGCGCATCCGGAGAAGACGGTGTCCGGGACCGCGGCAGCACCCGCGGTGGCGGCGGGCGCTTCGGGCACCGAAGGATAAGGCGTTTTCGGTTTGGTAAGTTCTCATCCCAAGAAATCCCGCGGCGGGGCGCGTGCCGGCAAGCGTGTGCCTCTCGGCACCCCGGTCGCTCGCCAGGAGGCGCAGCGCGAGCGCGCGTTTCTGGTGGGGCTCGAAGTGCGAACGCGCGGACGTAGCGGCGCTAAAGGAGCGGTCACCGCGCAGGCATCCGCAGCCCGCGAAGTTGCTGCCATGCCGACGGCGAAGGCGGAATCCGCCGCAAAGTCCGGTAAGCCCAGCATTCCCGAGTTCGACGCGGACGAGTCTCTCGCGGAGTTGCGCACGCTGGCCGAGAGTGCCGGCGCAGAAGTAGTTGGCGAGATTCTACAACGCCGCGACCGCCCCGATCCGGCAACCTTGATTGGCGCGGGCAAGCTCGAAGAAATCGCAGGCGCGGCCGCCTCCGCGGACGCTGATGTTCTTCTGTTCGACCACGATCTCAGCCCATCCCAGCAGCGCAATATTGAAAAGATTATCCAGCGGCGGGTCATCGACCGCACCCAGCTCATCCTCGACATTTTTGCGAAGCACGCGCGCACCCGCGAGGGCCAGTTGCAAGTGGAACTGGCGCAGCTGCAATACATGTTGCCGCGTCTGGCTGGGCACGGCATTGAGATGTCGCAACTCGGTGGCGGCATCGGCACGCGCGGTCCGGGCGAAACCAAGCTGGAAACCGATCGCCGGAAGATTGCGCGCCGCGTGCGCAACGTCGAGCAGCAAATTGAAAACGTGCGCCGCATTCGCACGCAGCAGCGCCAGCGGCGCGAATCGGCTCCGGTCGCAACCGTCGCACTCGTGGGATATACGAACGCCGGCAAGTCGACGCTGTTCAACGCTCTGACTCACGCCAAAGTGCTTGAATCGTCGCGCATGTTTGCGACATTAGATCCCACGTTGCGCGGCGTGGACCTGCCGTCGAAACGCAAAGTGCTGCTCTCCGATACCGTGGGATTCATTCGCAGCCTGCCACACACGCTGGTCTCGGCTTTCCGCGCGACGCTGGAAGAAGTGCAGCGGGCGTCACTTATCCTGCACGTGTCCGACGCCAGCAGCCGTCTCTCGGCCGAGCAGGACGCGCAAGTGGAAATCGTTTTGAAAGAGCTCGAAGCGGAGAAGAAGCCGCGCTTGCGTGTGATGAACAAGATCGATCTGCTGGATGACGGAGTCGCGCAGTCGTTGCTGGCGGACTCCATGCGCGAAGAATCGAAAACGGTCTACGTATCGGCGAAGGAAGGTACCGGCCTCGACAAGCTATTGGAGCGCATCGATTCCGTCATCGAGGAAGACAGCGTCAGCCGCGTGCATCTGCGCGTTCCACAAAAAGAAGGGAAAACACTGGCTATGCTGGAAGCGAAGGCGCGCATCTATTCGCGGAAGTACAAAGATGGTGCGGTGGAGTTGGAAGTCGAGGCGCCTGCCTCGGTAGTGCGCAGAGTGCGAGATTGGATTCTCGCGTAGCGGAAGAGTCGTAGTCTAACCTGCTGGCGACTTCAAAATTTAAATGGGCCGGCAACCAAGAAGCGGTGACATTCCTTGGCTATCGGCCCATTCGATCCTGAATTGGATCGGAGGTGATATTTCAATGCTAATCCCATTTTGGCCGAAGTCAAGAGCTATGTGCAGAAATCTGCGGGGCCTTCGTTTGGCATCGCCGATCCAAGTTAACCCCATTGTTTCCGGTGATATAGGGAGATGGCGGGGTGAGATTTCAGTCGCGCAGTTCGACGTTCCCAAAACGCGAATACACCGCCTAAAACGATCTTCATCGCGTTGACATAAACTCCTTTCGACGTTTAGACTTAACAGTTTTCATAGCCCTCATTTTTCCGGTCTATATCAGCAACACATGGATCAGACGCTTCAACAACTAGGGGAATTACTGCTCGGATCAGTCCCGACTGTGATTCTCGTGGCGTTGCTTTACGCGCTCTACACGGCGATTGTCCATAAGCCGTTGCAGCGCGTGCTGGCCGAGCGGCGCAGCAAGACGGAAGGCGCCGTCGAGAAATCGCGCGCCGACATTGCCGCCGCCGAGGAGCGTACGGCAGAGTACGAGCAGAAACTACGGGAAGCCCGGGCCGCAGTGTTCCGCGCCCAGGAAGCCAAGCGGGAAGCTGCGCTCAAGGCCCGAACCGCCGCCCTTAACGAGGCGCGTAGCAAGGCTCAGGCGCAGGTCCAGGCTGCGAAAAAAGATATCGAGGACGATCGCGCCACGGCGGAATCGGCATTGCCCTCTGACGCGGCCGCACTGGCGCAGGAAATCGTCAAGCGCGTTCTTCAGCCCGCCGGAGCCGGACAATGATGCGGTTACCGATGATGACATCGACCAAGACAAAGAGAATCTGCCGTGGTGTTCTGCTTGCGCTGTTTGTCGCGAGTTGCGTTGGCGTTGCATCCCTTCGCGCACAGGATCAACCTATCCCGCCCGAGCCGAAACCTCCCGTTTCTTCCGAGCAGAAGCAGGACAGCGGAGCTTCCGCGGAACGCGGTCAGGGACCTGGCGGCCAGTTGGCCCACGAGAGTAGAGAAGCCGCCGGAGAAGAAAAAGACGAGTTTGCGGAATTCAAGCAATCCGCCTCTGTGCGAGTAGTTAAGAAGTTGACCGGATTGAGTCTGCAGCAGTCCTACTGGCTGTGCATGGTGCTGAACTTCGCGGTGATCGCGGCCGCCATCGTCTGGGCCGCGCGAAAATATTTGCCGGGAATGTTCCGCGACCGCAGTGCCGCCATCCAGAAAGCGATGCAGGAAGCGCAAATGGCCAGCGAAGACGCCCGCCGCCGGCTGGCCGACATAGAATCGCGTCTCATGAGGCTCGATGGCGAAATCGGAATGATGCGCGACATGGCCGAAAAAGAAGGTGCCGCTGAGGAGGCCCGTATTCAGGCTGCGGCCGCAGAAGACGCACGCAAGATCGTCGCTTCGGCGGAGCAGGAAATCGCGGCCGCCGCCAAAGCCGCTCGCCGCCAACTGACCGCCTACGCCGCCGATCTCGCGGTGGGACTGGCGCGAAAACAGATTCACGTCGATGCCACTACCGATCAAGCCTTGGTTCGCAATTTTTCACAGGAATTAGGCGCCTCCTCTGACGATTCCGGAAAGGGTAGGAACTAGACTGTGGCTTCCGTCGCCAGCACGTATGCCCGCGCTTTCGCTGATGTCGTCTTCAGCGCGCATCTCGACGCAAATCGGGCCGTGGGCGGATTGCGCCGGATCGCCAGCCTTCTCGAAGAGAGTCAAGACCTGAGGCGGGTCTGGGAAAATCCCGCGGTGCCCGCCGATCAAAAGCGCAAGCTGCTGGACGCGATTGTGCACCGCGAGGGCATCGAGCATCACGTCCGCAACCTGATGGCGGTGCTCATTGATCACCGGCGAGTGCAATTCCTCGGGAGAATCATTGAGCAACTGAAGAAAGAGCTCGATGCCCGCATGGGAATCGCCGAAGCCCAAGTCACGAGCGCCCGAGAACTGGGTGACAATGAGAAGCGTGCCCTCGAAGTGCAGATCGAGAAAGTAACGGGCAAGAAAGTTCACGCCCAGTTCGGCCTGGATGCGTCGCTGTTGGGCGGCGCAGTTGTCCGTGTCGGCAGCACGATCTACGACGGCTCCGTGAAGGGCCAGTTGGAAAAGATTCGGGAAGCGATTAGCTCTTAGCCTTTAGCTCTTAGCTTGAATCCAACCGGGATGAGCTTGGTGGCAAGGCAGAGCAGATTTAAGAAACAGCGGTAGGTTAGATTTGGCAGGAAGCTGAGAGCTAACAGCTAAAGGCTAAGAGCTGATTTTATGGCACAAATCAAAGCAGACGAAATTTCGAAACTGATCCGCGAGCAGATTGAGAACTACGAAACCCAGATCTCCGTGGACGAAACTGGCACCGTCATCACACTCGGCGACGGCATCGCGCGCGTCTATGGACTCGACAAAGTCATGGCCGGCGAACTGCTCTCTTTCCCTCACGGCGTGGCGGGCATTGCCATGAACCTGGAAGAAGATCAGGTCGGCGTCGTGCTCCTCGGCGAATACACCGAGATCAAGGAAGGCGACGAGGTCAAGCGCACCGGACGGATCATGAGCGTTCCTGTGGGCGATGCCATGATCGGCCGCGTGGTCAACTCGCTGGGCGAGCCCATCGACGACAAGGGCCCCATCGCCAGCGACAAGTTCATCGCCCTTGAGCGTATCGCTCCCGGCGTCATCGACCGCCAACCGGTGCGTGAGCCGATGGCCACCGGACTGAAGGCCATTGACAGCATGATCCCCGTCGGACGCGGCCAGCGCGAGCTGATCATCGGCGATCGTCAGACCGGTAAGACCGCCGTCGCGCTCGACACCATCATCAACAGCAAAGGGAACGACCTGATTTGCATCTACAACGCGATCGGTCAGAAGCGTTCGTCGATTGCGCAGGTCGTGAAGATTCTCGAAGATGCCGGCGCGATGGAGTACACCATCGTCGTGGCGGCATCGGCGTCAGAACCCGCCCCCATGCAGTACATCTCGCCATACGCGGCAACCGCGATGGGCGAATATTTCCGCGACAGCAAGCGGCATGCGCTGGTCATCTACGATGATCTTTCGAAGCACGCGGCATCGTACCGCGAGATCTCGCTGCTGCTGCGCCGTCCGCCGGGACGCGAGGCTTATCCCGGAGACGTCTTCTATCTTCACTCGCGGCTGCTGGAACGCTCGGCCAAGCTGAGCGACAAGAACGGCGGCGGGTCGCTCACGGCGCTCCCGATCATTGAGACGCAGGCGGGCGACGTTTCTGCCTATATTCCAACCAACGTCATTTCGATTACCGACGGCCAGATTTATCTGGAAACCGACTTGTTCAACCAAGGCGTTCGTCCCGCGGTGAACGTAGGTCTGTCGGTGAGCCGCGTCGGCGGCAGCGCGCAAATTAAAGCGATGCGGCAAGTAGCCGGTACGTTGAAACTGGAACTTGCTCAGTACCGCGAACTGGCAGCGTTCGCGGCCTTCGGCAGCGATCTCGACAAAGCCACGCAGGCCCAGTTGAATCGCGGACAGCGGCTCGTCGAACTGCTGAAACAAAATCAGTTTTCGCCACTGCCGTTTTCCAAGCAGATTCTGATCATCATGGCCGGCACCGGCGGATTCCTTGACGACCTGCCGGTGGCACAAGTTCGCGACTTCGAAGCGGAGCTTTTCAAATACGTCGATTCAACGAATCCCGGCATCCTGCGTACCATCATGGAGAAGAAGATTCTCGATGACACGCTGAAGGCTCAGCTGCAAGATGTGATCAAGCAGGCCAAACAGCAGTTCGTAGCGAGCAGGGAAGCGGTAGCGAAGTAAGCGAGGCCGTTGATGGCGGCGGTCCTTCGCTGCGCCTGAAAACCGGCTACGCTCAGGATGACAGGATTTTGATTTTGGCTAACGACCAACGACCGATGGCTAACGACTGATGGCAAACATTCTCGACATCCGTCGCCGTATTCGCAGCGTGATCAACACGCGGCAGATCACCAAGGCCATGAAAGTGGTCTCGGCGGCGAAGTTGCGCCGGGCCCAGGAACGGGCTCTGGCGGCGCGCCCTTATGCGCGGATGCTGACCAACGTGCTGAAGTCGCTGGTCGCGCGTGCCGAGATTTACGATCCCGAGACAGGCGAGCCGAAGCATCCCTTGCTCGCACAGCGCGAAGAGAAGAACATCCTGCTGATCGTGGTGACCGGTGACAAAGGGCTGGCGGGCGCGTTCAACGCGAACATCACCAAAGCGGCCACGCGCTTCCTCGAGTCCAAGGCAGGCAAGAATGTCGACATTGAAGCTGTCGGCCGTAAGGGACGTGATTTCTTGCGCCGACGCTACCCGGCCGCCAAGGTGCAGACCAAGAGTCTGGCCGAATTAGCCGAATCGATTGAGGTCGAACCGGAGGAGACCGAGCGTGCCGGAGCAATCGAAATCACCGGCGAACATGTCGGCGTTCTCGGCAAGGTGGAATTTGCGCAGGCCGCAGCGCTGGCCGGGAATGTGATCGAGCGCTATTGCCGCGGGGAGATCGACTCGGTTTACATTGTCTTCAACGAATTCAAGTCGGTGATCGCGCAGCGCCTCATCGTCGAGCAAGTCCTTCCCATCGAGCAGATCGGCGAGCAGACCGTCCGCCTGGTCGAGGAGATGACGGAAGAAGAAAAGAAGAGAGCCAAAGAAGCCGCGATCAAAGCGGGAGTGGGGATGCGCGCCCCCGATCAGCGCGTCGACGAAGCGGCTTCGCATTTCGGCACCGCGCAGGTGGACTACATTTACGAGCAGAAGCCGGAAGACTTGTTCCGCGCGCTGCTGCCCAAGTACGTGAGCATCCAGATTTTCCGTGCATTGATGGAATCGGTCGCTGCGGAGCACGCCGCCCGCATGACCGCGATGGATTCGGCTACCAACAACGCCACTGACATGATCGATTCTCTGACGCTGGCGATGAATCGCGCCCGCCAGGCAAAGATCACGAAAGAGATCATTGAAATCGTCAGTGGCGCGGCGGCGATGTGAGAAGAAGCTATTAGCTCTTGGCCTTTAGCTCTTAGCTTTTCGAGGAAGATTGAAACGCAGGATTGCTTGTGACATCGTACGCGGGAAGCAGTGAAAAACCCGCTCTGAAGCGTGCGGCGACGAGATTGAGCTAAAAGCTAAGAGCTAATAGCCAAAAGCTGAGGTTTTATGCCTGAAAACGTAGGACATGTCATTCAAATCGCGGGTCCAGCCGTGGACGTGCAGTTTCACGAAGGAAAGCTGCCCCCGATCTACGAAGCCGTGAAAGTGGTGAGCGATGGCTTCACCGTGCCCAGCCCAATCAGCGTGATTCTCGAGGTGCAGCAGCATCTCGGCGAGGGACGCGTGCGCTGCATCGCCATGCAGCCCACCGACGGCATGGTGCGCGGCATGAAGGCCATCGACCAGGGCGGACCGATCTCTGTTCCCGTGGGCCGCGGTACTCTGGGCCGCGTGATGAATGTGATCGGCGAACCCGTCGATCAACTTGGCCCTATCGAATACAAAGAGCGAATGCCAATTCACCGTCTCGCTCCGGCTTTCGACGAGCAGGCCACAAGCGCGGAAATGTTCGAGACCGGCGTAAAAGTCATCGACCTCATCCAGCCATTCCTCAAGGGCGGCAAAATCGGGTTGTTCGGTGGCGCGGGCGTGGGAAAGACCGTCGTCATCATGGAATTGATCAACAACGTCGCCAAGAATCACGGCGGATTTTCGGTGTTTGCCGGCGTCGGCGAGCGTACTCGTGAAGGCAACGACTTGTGGCTGGAAATGTCGGAGTCGGGAGTCATCAAGCCCGGCAAGCCGGCGGAATCCAAGGCCGCGCTCATTTACGGCCAGATGACGGAGCCTCCCGGGCTCGTCTCCGCGTGTAGTCCGGTGGTTCCATTGGCGAGCAGGTACTTGTATCGCTTGTTCGACTCTTCGGCATCGCCCATGCCGGCGTACTGCCGCATGGTCCAGAGTCGCCCGCGATACATCGTGGCTTGCACGCCACGGGTATAGGGAAATTCGCCCGGGTAGCCTACGTCACGGTTGTAATCCCATGCGGCCAGGTCGGCTGGAGTGTAGAGAGGACGGACCGGAATGTGAGAAGAAGTTTCCGCAGCGGGAGTAGCCGGTTTGGGCGCCGCTGAAACGGGCGTTTTAGTTGGGGTCACGTCTTTGCCCTTCTCGACCAATCAGCGTCGATGCGCTGTTGCCGCGATCGCCTTCTTCGCATCCTCAATTTCTTAGCCCTTGGCTTTTCGCTTTACCCGCCAGAACGAAGTCAGACCGAACCATCCAAACGAGACCGTAAAACATATGGCGAGAATCAACCGGCCCGGACCCATCGCGTGGCCTGCCTGATATTTTCCATACTCGCGTACCCCGGCCATGGCTCCCACGGCCGCCATCGCGAGAAAGGTAAAACCGGTGACCTCGAGCCAAAGCTGGTGCAGCACATGTCCGAACGAATGAGCGGTTGTACGGATCCCGGCCAGCACCGCTTTGCCCATCCGATTGCGCTCGACCATGTCGATGGCAGTGCGGAAATACAGCCGAATTTTCCTGACTGCCTGACCGTCGATCATTCGTTGCCGATCACCGTTTCTGAGTCTTGTTGTTGCATGACCTTCTGCGCCGTTTTCCAGCCCCCGCACGACAGGCTATGGATCGATTTTAGCAGCGCCCCAGCGTACAATATCTATGGGTGGGATCACTAACACTTGTGATGTTCCCCTCAGCGGCGTCCGATTTCAGGGGGATTCGTGGATCAGCAACTGAAGCAACTCATGAAAGAACTCGGGGAGGCGATCAACGAGTCTTTATCCGATTCTGAACAGATCGCAGAAGTAGTGGCCCGAATCAAAGAGGGTGGCTACGACATTTTCCTGGTTCTTGAAGCTACCATTGGCGTGAGTAAGCAAGGTGAGCAAACAACCGACAAGACCTCTCTCTGTCTCTACGTTGAGCACCAACGCGGAGCTTAAGATCAGTGATCAGGATTTGAAATTTTTGAAGTCTCTTCGCATCAAGCTCGATGACGAAGAAGATGACGAGTAGAGCAAGATTCCGCCTCGCCTCTCGTCCCTTCCACTGCAAACGGCCCAGGAACCGTCAAGGTTGCCTTCCGGCTTGCATTTGCTCGTCCTTGGCTGAAGGTTCTAACTTTCCATCCGATTCGACGGTTCACCTACTGGGACGCTTCTGCGCTATCACTTCTGGGGAAGACGTTCGCTGCGTCGAGGCAGCCTCGACGCGCATAATTCTATAGCGGAAATCAAGTTGCCTGGCGTCCCCGCAGCCTTCGAAACCACGTCCGTGATGCCCGCTGCTTGAGCAAGCCGGAGAAGTTCACCACTGTTATGCATTGTGAACATTAACAGTCCGACGTTCGGACCGATTTGGGCGATCACTCTTGCCGCCTCAAGGCCATTCATCACGGGCATCTGCAAGTCTAAAATTACGATGTCAGGGCTCAATCCTTTAACTTTATCGACGGCGTCCTTCCCGTTTTCCGCCTCGCCGCACACGTGCCACTGAGTGTTTTGCTCGATAGCCGAGCGAATGACACTACGAACAATGGGACTGTCGTCCACCAGCAGAATTTTATGGGACATGCGCTCCTATCGCCTTAAGGGGGTGGCGAATCGGAGGGGAGTCAAGGACGACCGACGGCAACAGGAAAAAGGCTATTTACTACATTAGATCCTTATCGGGAAAGCGCAATACACTCAAGACTGTACCGTACCGTACTCACTAAAATACGAAACGGAACGCATCGAGGGATGAAAACAGCCTTTATTATGTACGCTTTGCGACCAATTGGTGCTAGTGTTAAAGAGTCTCTTCTAGCATCTTTCCGCCGCGTGCCTTTTGGGGCAACGGTTCCTTGCGAAAATCAGACAGCGTTTACGCTGGCGCGAAGGAGCCGTCTATGGCTGCGAAACCACCGCCTCTTTCTCCGAGCAAACTTGGATCGCAAGCTGTCAAGGTTGACGGCAACGGCAACGGGGTCTCGAACGAGATCCTCTTGAGGCTTCCCGAAGGCGAGATAACCAACTTTTTCCTAAACTGGAGTTTGTGCGGTTGAAGCTCCACGCCTTGTTGCACGAAGCTGGCGAACCCATCAAATCGGCTTACTTTGTGAACACGGGATTGGAGTCCGTCCTGGCTGTTCAGACGGATGGGAAAAGTGTCGAAGTCGGCCTGATAGGTAGAGAAGGGTTCGTTGGCATTCCAATCGTCGCCGGATACCGCAGCAGCCCCACCAGAGTTATCACTCAAGGAGAGGGAACAGCGTATAGGGTCGATGTCGAAGCATTTTGGAAAATCCTGCCCACTTGTCCCCAGTTGGAGAAAGAGTTAATTCGGTTCGCGCAGCAGCTAGCGATGCAATCGACCCAGATTGCCGCGTGCAACCAACTTCACGATGTGGCGGAAAGGCTTGCGCGCTGGTTGCTGATGAGCCAAGAGCGCATCGGTTCTGATGATCTTCCCCTAACGCAGGAATTCCTCAGCCTGATGCTCGGAACGCGCAGGGCGAGTGTCAGTATCGCGGCCAGCGTACTGCAAAAAGCAGGGATGATCACGTACACGAGAGGCAACGTGACAATTGTGGATAAATCGAAACTCGAAGATGCCGCTTGCGATTGTTACCAGATCATCCAGCGTCAGCTGAAGAATTGGCAGGCAGAGATTCGCTCAAGCTCGCCTGTTGTTTCTGAAAGCTGGGTTGCAGCTCCTGAATAGCTAAAGTTTCATTCTTTGTTCTTGGGCCATTCTCCCAGCCAGCGCCTACCATAGGACCGCCGGCGCCGTCTCATCCCACCTTTCTCAGCAGTTCATCTAAATAGGAAAAACGTTGCAGATGTGTTTTTTGCTCTATTTGGAGTAGTATTTCCCCAACGTAAGTAGTCGCTTAGCAGCATCTTAAGAAGGTAGAGTGTTCGCCGAAAATGGCCTTCGACGTGCACTCGATCCCAGAAGAAGTGTCGGCCCCAGCCCGTCTCCCAAGTTTTCACGTGCTGTTCGAAAAGGCTTGATCGCTTCTTTCTAAAAGCTAACGACATCGCTTCACGAAGGGTGCTGGACATGGAATTAACTCTAGGCCTGCTTCCCGAGCCTCGTACCCATTGGGAGAGGATCGCATTCAGTTACGGCGTTCAGGCGGTTGTGATTACGTTTTTTGTGATCACGGCCATCATTTATCCAGAAGTCCTGATTTTGCCCGTTCACGATTACCACTTCGTTAGCCTCGTCAGCACGGCGCCTCCTATCCCGCAGGAGCCCGCTCCCATCAAGCATTTCTCGGTGCCGGTCCCCAAGATTACAGAGCCCGTGACGCCGCGGCCTGAGGCTATGCGCGTTCCCGCCGAACTTGTGCAGAAGAAATTGCCGTTACCCGAGGAGCAAGCGCCCAAAGTGACGCTTGCCGCGAAGAAAGAACTCTTTCCCGATGTGAAGCCGGAGATTCCCCGGCCTCCCGTTAAAACGAACGTATTTTCGAATGGCAGCTCGGCCACACCGACCATGGCAGCCGCGCCTTCCAAGGTCCAAACCGGTGGTTTCGGGGACCCGAACGGCGTGCCGGCATCCGACAATCATGGTCGTCCCGTGACGATTGCGCAGGCAGGTTCGCTCGATATGCCCTACGGACCTGGTTCCGGCAACGGCACCGGCGGTTTACATGGCATTCGCGGCGTCGTGGCGAGTAGCGGCTTTGGGAGCGGCGTAGCGACGGGTAACAGCAATGGACCGATCTCGGGTTCCCGCGGCGCTGTGCGCCAGGGCGCCTTTGGCGACGCAGACGTGATCACTTCGCCTCAGCCGAAGACGGCGAAGATGGCCGAGGGGGTAATCAAAACTTTACCTGCTGAGATCACATTTAAGCCCCGTCCGGTTTACACTGATGAAGGACGACAGCTCAAAATTGAAGGTGAGGTTCTGCTTGACGTCGTGTTTTCGGCGAATGGGCAGATCCGCATCCTGAAGGTAGTGCGTGGCCTTGGCCACGGACTGGATGAGTCTGCGGTACACGCCGCGGAGAAAATCCAGTTCAAGCCGGCGCTGCGGGAGGGGCAGCCTGCTGACTTTGAGGCGGTGTTGCACATCGTCTTCCAGCTTGCGTCGTAGATCTTATGTTTGACAGGTAGGACAAAAGAAACTATGTCGCGCTCCCCTTTTGCACTGGTTGCTGTTATTTTTTTCTGCTGCTTTCTCCTGCTCACCTCGACTTCGCTGGCTCAGACCGCGCCTGCATCGAATGCGCCGGTCTCGGATCCCGCGGCCCAGATCCCGCCCGATACGGCTGCGCCGACATCAACCCCACCTGCCCAGACGGCGCCTGCCGCCGCGCCTGCTCCTTCGCAGCCCGCTCCCGATCCGCAGCTCCATACCCGCGATGCCGCTGTCCAGCAGGCAACGAACGCCGCAGCAACGTTCGACCAGGTCATTGATCGCGCGATTGAGCGCGAGCATTTTTTCATGGCGCAGATGAAGCAACTTCATCCGCTGGTCGAAACCTATCTCCAGAATTTGAGAGAAGACAAAGATATTGGCGCTCCCGTGCCCGCCAGCGATGTGTACTTTCTAGGACGGCTCGACATGAGCGACGGAACCGATGATCGAGCCTTCAGCTCTCCGACTACATCCGGTCTAGGGAAGCGCATGCTCGGAAAGCTGAGCAACGTTTACTCGATGAAGTTCCTGCCCTTGGGCTTCGCGCAGATGGTGGTTCTTGACCAGGATTTTGAGCGCAAGTATTACGACTTTACGTTCGTCCGCCGGGAATTTCTCGGCGAACTGCGTTGCATCGTGATGGATGTTGCTCCGAAAAAGGATTCGGGCAAGGGTCGCTTCCTCGGACGCATCTGGATCGAGGACCAGGATTACAACATCGTTCGCTTCAACGGAACGTACTATCCTCATCCCCGTGCGAGTTACTACCTCCACTTCGACAGCTGGCGCCAGAACCTGCGTCCCGGGGTATGGTTGCCCTCGCTCATCTATTCCGAAGAATCAGACCTCAAGTATCGTCTCGGCCAGACGCTGCACTACAAGGCGCAGACCCGGCTGTGGGGCTATAACCTGAAAGATCTTCGCCGCAATTCCGAATTCACCGAGATCACGGTGGATGCGCCACAATCCGTGCAAGATCAAAGCCAGAAGGCTCAGGACGCTTCTCCGATCGAGGCGCAGCGCCAGTGGGAACGCCAGGCCGAGATCAACGTGCTCGACCGTTTGCAGCAGATCGGCTTGCTGGCCCCGGAAGGCGAAATTGATAAGGTGCTGCAGACCGTCGTCAACAACATGATGGTCACAAACAACATCGACATCCAGCCCGAAGTGCACTGTCGGGTACTGCTGACCACTCCGCTGGAGTCATTCACTATCGGTCACACGATCGTTGTCAGCCGCGGCATGATTGACGTGTTGCCGGATGAAGCATCATTAGCCATGATCCTGACGCACGAACTTTCTCACATCGTTCTCGGGCATCATCTCGATACCAAACTCGCCTTCAATGATCGGATGTTCTTTCCGGATGAACGCACCTTCGAGCGTATGGATTTTGCGCGCGACCGCAGTGAAGAAGAAGCTGCCGATAAGAAAGCAATCGAACTGCTGAATAACTCTCCGTATAAAGATAAGCTGGGGACTGCCGGATTATTCCTGAAAGCCGTGCAGTCGCGGGCTCCAGCCTTGAAAAACCTGATTCGCGCGCACTTGGGAGACAGCCTTCGAATGGCGATGCCACCAAGATGTCATCATTGATGACCTCGTCGCCCCAGTTCGATCCGAAGAAAGCGGATCAAGTCGCTGCGCTGCCGCTCGGCGGACGCGTCAAAGTCGATCCGTGGAATAACCAGCTTGAGTTAATCAAGACGAAGCCCGTCGCCATCACGGCCGCAGCCGACAAAATGCCGTTCGAAGTCACGCCGTTTTTCCCCTTCCTCACGAGGCTCGGATCGGCTACTCCGGACAAGTCAAGTCCCGCAGATAAAGTCGGGGCCGCTCCGTCCGGACGATAGGTCCGTACCGCAACCGGCAAAAATAGGGAAAAATCGGGGACAGGCGGATGAACTGCTCCGAACTTCCCTATTTTTCTTCGCGCGGCATTCCCTACTGAATCGTCTGCACCAGCAGCCAGGTCGAAGTGCTGTAGACCTGAACCTGGTTGGTGGCAGCGTTGGAAATATAGAGGCGTCCATGGGCGCTATCGGCCGCAATCCCTGAAATCGCGTATCCGACGTTGACATTCAATGAGGGCGCCACCGCAGCCGGAATATTGACGAACCACACTCCGCTTACCCCAAAGCCTTCATCCGTCGCGTAATACAGGTCGAGGCTGTTGTCGAAGGTCATCGCCAGCACGCCCTGTTGTGGGTTACCGCTGCTGCCAAGAAAACCAAGATCCCCGTTTCCTCCGATCAACGATCCCACTAGCATCCATGATGCCGAGGTAGCGCTCCCGAAAGCGATCCAGGGCCCGCGGGCCGCAATCGCAGTGTGAGAAGCCGGATTTATCTGGAAGAAGCAGTCAATGACGTCGTCGCCGCTATAGACGCCCGGGCCGTTACAGGCCAAGGTAGAACCGGGAGTTGCAGTCCAGACGTCGCCCACTCCATCGACCGCAAACGCCGGCGCATCGAAATTGGACTGTAGATTAAAGGTGGTATTGATCTGCTTGCCGTTGGCCCCGTACTCGGTGAAGTATTCCGCTCCCGGGTGACCAATGACGAGGCTGGAAGCCCACAGATTTCCCTGGGCATCAAAGGTTACTTGCATTGGTGCGTTGATGTTCTTGGTGATGGTCTTGCTCGACACCTGCTGTCCGCTTGAGTTGTAGACAAGAATCTGGTTGCCGCCATAATTAGCGACATAGAGGTTGCCCTTGGAGTCAACGGCCATTCCCATGGGCTGGTTGAGAGGATGAGTCGCGGCAAAACTAGCCGCGGCGACGATGGCAAGGCCAAACAACATGGCAGCGATGCGGGAGAAGCTCTTCGCAAATGTCATGGATCACCTTCTTGGAGCGGATGTTTTAGCTCGGTAGTTCCGAGGCTCCGAATCTGAGGCTCATCCTTTAAAGCGATGTTTCGCGCGGGATTCCCTCACGTATCCGCAGAGGGATCTAGATAAATAGGGACAAGGTCACTCCAGACGAAGAAATTTCCCGCGCAGATAAAATCGGAACTCCGCGCTGCCAGCACTCCAGGGCACCCCAGCGCGTACCGATTCGCCTTTTTCTTCTAAACAAGAGGAACTAGGATACGAGCATGTTCGTCAAGTCAGGTTTCGCAGGCTGGGTTTTCCTATTCGCTGTCGTCATCGTGACCGCTTCCGTTCCTGTCCACGCAACTCCCAGCCTTGGTCTTCAGGTCAGCATCGTCTCGGAAAACGCTGAGTCCGGTAGCATCCCACTTGTACAGAACAAACGTGCTGCCGCTATTTTTCTCGATGAGGCGGATTGGCCGGGTGTGTTGCGGGCCGCGTCTGATTTGCAGGCGGACATTCAGCGCGTCACCGGAATAAAGCCGGAGCTGGTCGCTGCAGGGCGACCGTCGGGAGAATTTGCCGTGATTGCCGGGACTCTGGGTAAGAGTGCGCTGATCGACGGCATGGTCAAGTCAGGCAAGATCAAAGTCGGCAGCATGGCGGGCAAGTGGGAATCGTTCATCATTGCGACAGTGAATCACCCGTTGCCAGGTGTTGATCGGGCCTTGGTGATTGCGGGCAGCGACAAGCGCGGAACCATTTACGGACTCTATGAAATTTCCGAGCAGATCGGCGTTTCGCCTTGGTATTGGTGGGCGGATGTTCCGGCGCAGCATCACGACGCTCTGTTCATCAAGGCGGGAACCTACGTGCAGGGGCCGCCGGCAGTGAAGTATCGCGGCATCTTCATCAATGACGAAGAGCCTTGCCTTGGGAAGTGGTCGCGGGAGAAATTCGGCGGCTTGAACTCAAAGATGTACGTGCATATGTTCGAACTCCTCCTCCGTCTTCGGGCCAATTATCTTTGGCCCGCCATGTGGGGCAAGGCCTTCAACGAAGACGATCCGGAGAATCCCGATTGGCCGATCAATATGGCATAGTTATGGGCACCTCGCATCACGAGCCGATGGTACGGGCCCAGCAGGAATGGACGATGCACCATGCTCAGTATGGCAATGGCGAGTGGAACTACGCCACGAATGAGGAAGGCCTCAAGAAGTTCTGGGCCGAAGGCATCGAGCGCAACAAGAACTATGAAAGCCTGGTCACTGTGGGCATGCGCGGCGATGGTGATCTCGCTATGCCTGATGCGGGTGGGCTGGAAGCCAACAAGAAGCTGCTCGAACGCATTATCCACGATCAACGACAGATCCTCGCCGAACACATGAATAGGGACCCGTCCAAGGTTCCGCAACTCTGGGCCCTCTACACAGAAGTTCAGAGATACTACGATGCCGGGCTGCGCGTGCCGGATGACGTGACCTTGCTGTTCACCGATGACAACGTCGGAGACCTGCGACGCCTCCCTAAACCTGAAGAGCGCAAACGAAGCGGCGGGGCGGGTATCTATTTTCACATGGACATGAATGGGGGACCGTTCTCCTATAAGTGGATCAACAGCAATCCGCTGCCGAAGATATGGGAGCAAATGAATCTTGCTCATGAGTACGGCGCGAACCAGATCTGGATCGCTAACGTAGGCGACCTGAAGCCGCTCGAAATTCCAATGGAGTTCTTTCTGCGCATGGCTTGGGATCCAGATGCCGTATCAAAAGATAAGATCGCCGAGTACCAGCGGCGCTGGGCCGAGCGCGAATTCGGCAAAGAGCATGCGGCGGAAATCGCCGACATCGTCGCAAAGTACGCCAAGTACAACGGCTGGCGCAAACCGGAACTGGTAACGTCAGCAACGTTCAGCATTACGAACTATCGCGAGGCGGAGCGTGTTTCGGCAGCCTGGAGCGATCTGTTAACGCGAGCCGAAAAAATTAACGCAAACCTTCCGCAACAGAATCGTGACGCCTTCTATGAGTTGGTGCTCCACCCCGTGAGGGCCAGCGCTAATCTCGCGGAAATGTATATTTCGGCCGCGCGCAACCAGATCTTCGCTGAGCAGGGACGGGCAAGCACCAACGCAGAAGCTGAGCGCACGCGCGAACTGTTCAGAAAAGACCAGGAATTCAGCGACTATTACAACAACAAGCTCGCCGGTGGAAAGTGGAACCACATGATGGACCAGACCCACATCGGTTACACGCACTGGTACTCTCCTCTGCGCAACATCATGCCACCTGTATCGGAACTCATTCTGTCCGACTCATCCGAAGTAGGCGTTGCGGTCGAAGGGAGTGTAGAGGCTGCCTATCCCGACACGGAATTGCCAGTGTTGGACTCGCTCAACCGGCAACGTTCCTACATTGAAGTGTTCCCGACGGGCACGGGTCCAATTGAATTCTCGTTTAGCGCGGACCAGTCGTGGATTGTGCTGAACGAAGGCCAGGCATTCTCGGCGGGCAAGCACGACCGCCGTATATGGGTGGACATCGACTGGGACAAAGCTCCCGTGGGCGAAGCAACCGGCGCCATCACCATCAAGGGGACACAAGCAATCAAGGGCGCGCACGGATGCGGCGCGTATGGTCCTTGCGAGAGCACGCCGAGCACTATTCAGAAAGTGAAGGTGACGGCGATCAAGGCTTCCGAGGAACAGGCCCGCGAAGCGAAGGGTGCTCTCGGTGGACTCGTCGGCCCGATCGCGATCGCTGCCGAAAGCGCGACCGCAAACATTCCAGTCGGCAACGTACATTGGGAGAGCATTCCGGATTACGGTCGCGGGACTTCGGGTATGGAAATTTTCCCGGTGACGGCCGCGACCGTAATACCTCCAAACCCAGCGCCGCGTCTCGAATATCCCGTGTATTTCGCACGAGCAGCGCGGTACCAGATCGATCTAATTACGGGAACGACACTGGACTCGTTTCCGGGTCGCGCCTTGGCCATCGCCGTGTCGATCGACGGACAAGCACCGCAAGTCGTGAAGGTGTTTGCCGACACGACTGAACAGGCTGAACGCTTCCTTGGCCGGCAATTCTATGAAAGCACGAGCAACAACGCCCGCATCATGCATTTCCAGCAGAACGTAGACGTTCCCGGCAAGCACACCCTGAGGATCACAATGGTAGATCCGACTGTGGTGGTGCAGAAGATTGTCATTCACGACAACGACCTACCCTATTCTTACTTCGGGCCACCGGAATACAATTTGAAGAGTCCGCGAAACTGCTTCGGTAGCGGACAGACGGAACTGAGCTCATTCTGAAACCTTCGCCGGAGATCTGCCGGAGAGGGCCAATCAATCAGGCAGGGCATACGCCAGGCGTTCCTGATTCGCACACGTTCAGCAGAGCAGCTCAGCGTTCAACGCCGACGCGAGAGAAGAAATGCCAGGCAAGCTTCTGCCATTCTTCAACCTGACAAGTTATTAGGGAGAGATACCGAGGGAGAAGCCCCCTGCCGGACGCAGCGGGGCTCGAGACGCAGGTTACTGCGAGATGCTGCTCGATACTTGCGAAAACACGTTGTTCGCGTTGCCACCAATCAGCCGGACCGTGCCGATGACAATCACCAGAATCACGGCAAGCATAACGGCGTATTCGGCCACATCCTGACCGCTTTCATCCGTCCAAAGTTTACGTAATGCATTGATCACGTTTTGCCCCCTCACTCGAAGACTGTCCCTGGACACCTCGACACCGAGAACAGGAATCCGCCGTCGTGTAATGTAAAAATACCGTGAATGAGCCACGGAGCCCAATAGCACAGCAGTGATGCTGTGTAGCACTATGGTGCCACGTCCTAAGGTGTTCCCCTTAGCCTACTAATGCATCTCTAAGCACTTGTAACCATTGCCATTAAACGATCGTCTTCAACGGCAGCCCCTGGTTTACGGCGAAAAGCGCGAGCTCCAGCCGCGTGGAAACGCCCAATTTGTCGAAAATATTGCTGAGATGATGTTTTACAGTATCTTCGCTGATTTTGAAATACTCTGCAATCTCGCGATTTGCATACCCCGCAACAACGGCCGAAACAATTTCCAATTCCCGCGGCGTCAGCCCAAATTTCTTCTGTTTGGTCTCCTCATTCGTGCTCTGCATGAGCGTGCGGAGGTATTGCACAAGATTGGAAACGCTGTCTCGTCCCACCCAATATTCGCCCGCCATGACGGCGTGAATGCTCTTGAGCAGCAGTTGCGTGGCGGAGTCTTTCAGCACAACACCGCGGGCTCCTAATTGCAAAGCTTCAACTACCTGCTTTTTTTCCACGGCAGCGGTCAGCAGAATGATCCGCACCGCTCCAAGCGCGCTGCTGTTCGAATTCAAATCGCGAAGCGCGTCCAGGCCAGTGTGGTGTGGCATCGCCAGATCGAGCAGCAGGACGTCCGGCTTGATCTCGGTTGCCAGCTTTACCGCTTCGAGGCCGTCACATGCTTCGCCCACAACTTTCATCTCGCCTTCCGCTTCGAGCAGGCGGCGTAGTCCGTCCCGGAAAATCGGATGGTCATCAGCGATCACGATGCGTATTGGATTCATTCTTCGATCCGAAATGGACTTATCCGAGCTTGGTTTGTCCATGATTAGCCTTTCTTGTAGGTGAAATCCAGTACTTCCAGCCGCGCTCCGTGTCCCGGCGTGGATTCTATCGTTAGTTCTCCAGCAACTAATCGTACTCTCTCGCGGATGACGGCTGGGCCTTTGCCGGACACATCCAATTCTGTGTTCGACAAACGTCCGCTAAATGGGAAACCCTTGCCGTCGTCTTCCACCGTCAGCTGCAGATTTCCTGAGCGCTGTGCCAGTCGCACTAGCACATTGTGGGCGCCGCTATGCTTGCGGACATTGACTAAACTTTCTTGCACGATCCGCGCCAGCTCGCGGCAGACCTTCTGTGCGAGATCCACCCGCTCCACTTCGCTGACGAATTCTGCCGCAATTCCTGTCTCGCGTCGGAACCGCTCTACCGTGTCTGAGATGAAGCCCAGAAGACGGTCAGCATTGACCTCGAATGACTTCATCGCCTGCATCAGCTCGCGGAGTTTTAGGACTTCCTCGCGCAGCAACTGCTGGATCCGCCCCAGCTCTGCGTTCACCACTGGCACTTGCGTTCCTGACTGCCGCCGCAGCACGTCCAGTTGCATTTCCACGGCAATCAGAGACTGGATGGCTCCGTCGTGGAGTTCACGCGCGAACCGCGCCCGTTCGACTGCGCCGGCCCGTTCCCGCAGTCGCCTCATCAGGTAGACGTTATAAATAGCCGGTCCGACTTGTTGCGCGAACTCCTGCAAGAACCGTAGCTCCTCCTCCGGGTCTCCCATCATGGCGGGATCAAACACGAACACGCGGCCGGTCCACTCATTGCCGAAAACCAACGAAACCGAAACCAGCGTGTCAAACTTCTCCACGCGTGCCAGACGGTTTACAAATTCGACGCTGGTGTCCCGCAGTCGCTCGCCTTCCTGACCCAACAGTACGGTATGAAAGCCATCACCTTTTCGGGATGCGTACACCGCGTCAACGGCGGAATCGAAAAGGTATGCCTTCTCGTTTTCCGGCAGGGCTTCCCGCCAGCGCAGAGCCTCCGAGCCGGGTTGTTTCACTTCAGCAAGAAAAACGCGGTAGCTATGCACCTCCTGAGATGCGCCAATAACGCGTGCCGCCCCGTAGATACTCATCACCTCGCCTAAGATTTGCTGCATGGTCCCGGTGAGTCCGGCTTCGACCCGGGTGGAACTGAGGACGCGCGTGATCACGGCCCGCTCGGCCCGTACCTTCTTCTGATTCTCGGACATGTACCCGAGCAAAAAGCCAAGCACAATGAGATACACCGACGTCATGAATAACTGCTGGGGATCGAGGTCCTTGACGCTTACTCCCAAGCGAGGCAGATGAACCATATGCAACCGCTGATCGGCCGCAGACTCAAGGCCCTTCCACACCGCTCCAGCTTCAATCCACAATAAAACGATCGCGGTGCACGCGGTGCCTACGTCCCCCAGAGTCCCCAGCGATAAGCGGCTGCCGCCATGACAAAAACAAAGAATAAGAAGAAGGGGCCCCGCTGCGCAGTGGCGAATAACGAAATCAGCACCGGCCACAAAATGTCGATCGAATGCACAACCATGCGGAAAGCCGTCGTCGATCGCGGTCGGAACCGCAGCAGCAAAAGCACGACGACGCCGTGTACGAGATATCCGGTTAGCAACCAGTACAGCCAGCGCGAATAGGGGAAGTCCCCGCACCGGTTCCAGAACGAGAGTGAACACGGCGGCGATGGTGAGTGCTACCCGGGCGGTCGCCAGCCAACGCTCGGTGCGACGAATTTCGCCGGCACTGAGGGGCGCCCGAAAGCGCCACAAATCACGATAATTGGGAATTCTGAGACGCACTTAATGTAAATCGTGATTGAACGGTCCCATTCTAACGCGAAGCGCTAATTCTAAAAGGTCTGCGACGCTTTTGGGCCCTATCGAGATGCCGAGGAACAGCAGTTTAGGAGGGGTTACTCTAGTAACCATTCAAGCCAGACAGCACACTCTAAAATGGGACACGGAGAAGTCTGCTTTGGCCACTCGCACGAAAGTCTGGGTTTCATTGCTGGTTGGGCTGGTCTTGGCCCAAATGGCGGCCAGCCTATTTATGGGAAGGGGCGCGGCGCTCACAATCGCCAGCGACCTGATTGGGGGCAGCCTTTTGTTCCTGGCAACCGTTGCATTTCTGCCGAATACATTCCGCTCGCGGTATCCCAGCTTTCATATCCGGCTGTTCTGGATCCTGATGACCGCGGGCATGTTCCTGTGGCTTACGTACCAGGGCATGTGGAATTATTTCGAGGTTTTCAAGCGGGTGGACGTGCCGAATCCCTTTTTGGGTGATGTAGTGCTTTTCCTGCATCTGGTTCCGATGATCGCTGCGCTGGCCGTGCTGCCGCATCTTCGGGAACACGAGCGTGACGAACGCATTCGCATGCTGGACTTTGCGCTGCTGCTCACCTGGTGGGTATTTATTTATGTGTATGCCGTGATCCCCTGGCAAACCGTGCAGGTTGACGAACCGACCTATAGCGCGAATTTTAATTTCGCCTATCTCACCGAGAAACTTGTCTTGCTGGTGGCATTGGCAATGCTTGCCTACAGTGCGGAACGAGGCTGGCGCCAACTGTACGGGCAATTGCTTGGAGCGAGCGCGCTCTATGCTTCCAGCTCTTATGTCGCGAACTGGGCAATTTCCCACCAGCTTTATTACAGTGGGAGTATCTACGACATCCCGCTCGCGGTATCCATGGCATGGATGGCTGCGGCTCCTTTGCTCGCCCTGCGTATGAATCTCGCAGAGTCCAAGCCGACCCAGCCCAAACTTGGCGTTTGGATCACGCGTGTCAGCATGCTCGCTTTGTTCAGCCTGCTCTGGGCCGCAATACAATCTGAACTAGAGCCCACACTGCCTCAGCCGGTCAAAAATTTTCGTATCACTGTGAGTTTATTCACCATGGTCGTTATGGGTTTCATGGTGTTCTGGCGGCAACGTTTGCTGCGGGACGAACTCTCGCTTTTCCTCGAGAAATCTCGTAATTCTTTCAATGACCTGAAGGCATTGCAGGAAAAGCTCATTCAGTCTGAGAAACTCGCTTCCCTTGGGCAACTTGTTGGCGGAGCAGCTCACGAGATTAACAACCCGCTCACCGCGATGCTTGGCTACTCCGATCTGCTGGGAGCCTCAGACTTGCCTCCCAACGAGAAACTGCAGGCGGCAGAAATCAGCGAACAGGTTCGCCGCACAACGACGCTGGTGTCGAGTTTGCTGACATTCGCGCGTCAGGCACCTGCACGCATGGTAGCGGTGGATATCAATTCTGTTCTGCAAACGGCGGTGCGTCTGCTCGCTCCGCAACTTGAAGCGGAAGCCGGGCCGATACAGTTGGACTTGGCTGCATCGCTGCCAGCCGTGCTCGCAGATTCCAACCAGATTCTTCACGTTTGTATGCACCTTGCGGGGCAGGTGAACGCCGGTCAGGAACGCGACACTCATTTGAGCCTTCACATTCGCACTCACAGCAAAAGCAACCGGGTGCTCGTCGATTTCTGGTTGGGTGATCCAGAGGCTTCCTCCGCGCCGGCCGTGCCCTTTACGACCGTGCTGGAATCCGAGGGAACTAGCAAACCTGCGACGTTATCTTTAAGCGCCTGCTGCCGGATTGTTGAAGAACATGGTGGACGGCTGTTGCAGCCAGACGAAGGGAATAGCCCGGCATTTCGCATGGAACTGCAACTCGCCGCGAGCTCCGGAGTTCGAACCGCATTCGCCCTCGCGGGAGGGCGAAAGTAGTGATTCGCATGCCACGCTCTATCTTATTTCTACGGTTCTCTTGAGTTGTCCGCACGCCGCGAATATGTCCCGGCCACGAGGGCGGCGAATGAAGGCTGGAACCCCGGCCGCGATCAAAATCTTCTGGAACCCCAAAACCCGTTCCTGCTCGGGTGTCCGATAGGGCAACTCCGTGCCCGGATTAAGGGCGATGAGATTGATCTTCGCGCGCAAGCCGCGCACCAGTTCCACGACTTCCCGAGCTTGCTCTGGAGAATCGTTAACCCCAGCAAGCAGTACATATTCGAAAGTGAGGCGCTCCCGCGATCGCAACGGGAACTCTCTCGCGGCGTTCATCAATTCCGTCAAATCCCATTTGCGATTCAGCGGCATGACTTCGCTCCGCAATGCCTCGTTCGAACCGTTCAGCGAAATTGCCAGCTTGGGGCGAACCTCCTCGCGCCCGAAATCATGAATGCGAGGAACGATGCCCGCCGTTGACACCGTCATGCGAGACTCTGGGATCCCTATGCCCTGTACCAGAAGCTTCACCGACTTCATGAAGTTGTCATAGTTCAGGAATGGCTCTCCCATTCCCATAAAAACGATGTTGACGCGCTGCAGTGGGGGTATGACTTCCTGATCGCGAAGCACCGCCGCGATCTGTCCCACGATCTCTCCCGCTTCCAGGTTTCGCTTCACTCCCAGGAGCGCCGTAAAGCAGAACTTGCAATTTACGGCGCAGCCGACCTGGCTTGAAACGCAAATCGTGGCCCGGCGCCATTCCCGGGAAGGTGTTCCGGCCTCAATCTCGTCTCCAGCCTCAGTGCCGTCGCCCCTCTCTCCCTCGTCGCCCTCCGGCATCCAGACCGTTTCAACTGTCTCCCCGTCGTGCAATTGGACTAAATAGCGCACGGTGCCGTCACTCGACAGGAATTTCTGCGTGATCGATGGGAAGCCGATTTCCCATTGAGCCTCCGTCAGCCATTTTCGGTACTCTTGCGGCAAGGTTGAAACCTGGTCCAAGCGCTCAATCCTTTGCCGGTAAATCGCATCAAATAGCTGTTGGCCACGGTAAGAAGGCTGCCCCGCACCCGTCGAAAGGTTTGTGAGTTCCTCTAAGTTGAGCCCTATAAGCGAGTTAAGTGATTGCTGTTGCATGGGTATAGGGGAGGTTAGGCGATTTCGGCGCTTTTCCATGGGTCGAACCAAAAATGGTAAACCGATGAGTTAAGTACAAGAAAATATTGGGGATACATACCTTCCGTTTTCCAGGGCTGGATTGTGGGACAATAGCAAAAGCGCCTGCCGCGGTTAGTATTTGTTCCAACCATCATAATAGCCAGAAATTACATCGTAAGTGGGCCATCATATTTGTCAGGACATAATGGTTAAAGAAACGCGCAACATTCGTCGTCAGGTTCTTCCCAACGGGCTCACCGTTATCACGGAGCAAATGCCCCATATTCGCTCGGTGGCCATCGGCATTTGGCTCAAGTCGGGCTCCCGCGATGAAGATTCAGAATGGAACGGTATCTCTCACTTCATCGAACACATGGTGTTCAAGGGAACCGAGACCCGTTCCGCCGAAGACATCGCCCGTCAGGTTGATTCGATCGGCGGTAATATGGACGCTTTTACCGCGAAAGAGTGCATCTGCTTCAATATCAAAGTTCTCGACGAGCACCTTCCGGTCGCAGTGGACGTTCTGAGCGATCTTGTCCTCCATCCCGTGTTCGATGCTACCGACATTGCTCGCGAGCGTGGCGTCATTCTCGAAGAGATAAAAATGGATCAGGACAATCCCGACTATCTCGTCCACGAGATTTTTACGCAAAGTTTCTGGAAGGATCATTCTCTCGGGCTTCCGATTCTCGGCACGCGGGAAACGGTCAAGAAATTCGAGCGGCCGGTGATCTCGCGCTTTTACGGACATCACTTCGCCCCCGGCAATCTGGTTGTCAGTGCCGCCGGTAATCTCGACCACAAGGAATTTGTAGAGCTGATATCGAAGCACTTCGAACGGGTGAAGCCCGCGAAAAATGGCCTGCACTCGCCGCAGCCAAAAATTTCTTCGCGCATCAATCTGCGCAATAAAAAGTCGCTCGAGCAGGTCCAGATCTGCATTGGGGTGCCGTCGCATCCGATCGCGCACGAACGTCGCTATGCTTCGTACATCATGAATACGCTGCTCGGCGGCGGTATGAGCTCCCGGCTGTTTCAGAACATCCGGGAACGCCAGGGCCTTGCCTACTCGATTTACAGTGACTTGAATCCGTACCGCGACACAGGATCGATGTGTGTCTATGCCGGAACATCACGCGAATCCGCGATCAAAGTGGTGGAGTGCGTGGTGGAAGAGTTCCGCAACTTGAAAAACAATTTTGTGCCCGAAGACGAACTGCGTCGCTCGAAAGATCAGCTCAAGGGCAGCTTGATGCTTTCGCTCGAATCCTCCACGGCGCGCATGTCAAACCTCGCACGCCAAGAAATGTACTACGACCATTTCTATGGTCTGGACGAACTCATCGAGCACATCGAAGCCGTCACTGCGGACGATGTGCAGCAAACTGCGAAGGAATTTTTCCAAACGGAACAAATCGCCGTTACGATTCTCGGAAATCTCACGGGTCTCAAATTGAATCGAGACCAGCTAACCTGCTAATCGCAAGTTGTATTAGTACCACTTCCTCAGTGTGGCACGGACACTCCTGTCCGCGTGCGGGCGTCACCACTGCTCGTTGCGCGACAGCCTTGTTAGTTGAATGTTGAGGATAGGCCTGTTGGCTTAGGTCCTATCCCCGTGATACCCTGCGCCTTCCAACCTTATAACTCTGATGATTTGGCGTATTGTCGGTTCCGCCCTGGTGGTAGCCCTGTTTGCGGGATACCGCACCCTGCTCAAAGTTCGTCCTCAGTCTTCATCGCAAGCCGCGAGCTCGTGGAATCAGCGGACAATGTTGCTGGCGAGTGCACTCACGCTCTTCGCCGAACTCGCGATCATCCGCTGGATTGCGACTGAAGTTCGCGTTTTTGCTTACGTGAAAAACCTCGCTCTTCTGCTATGCTTCCTCGGCTTTGGGTTGGGTTGCGCGCTCGCCCGGGAAAATCCACGTTGGGCTAGCGCCGCCAAGGCTTTACTAGGGCTGCTCCTGATCGTTCGCTTGCCCTACAGCGAACAAATCATGGAATCATTGTCGCGTTTTCTCGGCGCATCGCAGGATTTCGAGATTTGGGCGACCGGCACCGCCCGCCACTGGGACCTCTTCCTGCTCTCCGCCACAATCATTACGCTTTTGCTGTTGCTGATCACCTACGTCTTTATCCCTCTGGGTCAAGCCGTGAGCCAGCAGATCGAGATGGCTCCCCGTCCGCTGATTGGCTACTCATGGAACCTCGCGGGAAGCCTCATCGGCATCCTCGTATTCTTCGCAATCTCATGGATGGCTTTGCCTCCATGGGTTTGGTTCACGGCGGTTCTGGCCGGTATGGCCCTCTTGCAAACGGCGCGCATGGACCGCCTTTTGATCTCCCTCGCCGTGCTGCCGGCGGTGTGCCTTCTTGTCGATCCGGGTACGGCGCACCGTTTCACTCTTTGGACTCCGTACCAGCAGATCGAAGCCAAAGACGTGTTTCTTCCCGATGGCGAACTCGTCGCAACCAATCTCTGGGTCAATCACACTGGCTACCAGTTCATCGTGAATCTCTCGCATGACTTTCTCATGCGTCATCCCGGCCTCCTCAAACAGTCGCCCGATCTCATTCCCTACAACTTGCCTTTTCGTTTCAGCACGCCCCATCCGCGCGTCC
>CAVPNR010000046.1:0-219197 GCA_963706645.1 uncultured Acidobacteriaceae bacterium | reverse complement strand
GTATGCCCCAGGTGGCCGAACTAACGATTTTTTGCGGAGCCATGGTCGGGGCGTCGATCGGATTTCTGTGGTACAACGCGCATCCCGCGGAAGTCTTCATGGGCGACGTGGGATCGCTGGCCCTGGGCGGTGCCATCGGCACGGTGGCCGTCATCATCAAGCAGGAGCTGCTGCTACCGTTCATCGGCGGCGTGTTCGTGATCGAGGCCGTGTCGGTGATCCTGCAGGTTGGCTCTTACAAACTGCGCAAGAAGCGCATTTTTAAAATGGCGCCGCTGCATCATCACTTTGAACTGCTGGGCTGGTCGGAGTCGAAAATCATCGTGCGCTTCTGGATCGCGTCGCTGATTTTCGCCCTGTTCGCGCTGACTACACTGAAACTGCGGTAGAAAGGCTTGGCCACGGATTTGCACGGATCCACACGGATAAGGCCCTTTATTCGTTTCTGGGTTGATCTGTGTGAATCTGTGTTGATCCGAGGCGAATGAAGTTGAATTTCTCGGTGTCTCTGCGACTCTGTGGTGAAATGATCTAGATGGAACTGAACGGGAAACGCGTGCTGGTCGTCGGCCTCGGCAAATCGGGCGTGGCGTCGGCGTTGTTTATGAAGGCACATGGCGCGCGGGTGACAGTCTCCGACACCAAGAGCGGCGACGAACTGCGCAACGAAATTCCCGTGCTGCTCGATCATGGCATCACCGTCGAGACTGGAGGCCACGGCGATCGCACCTTTCGCGGCCAGGATTTGATCGTGGTCAGCCCAGGCGTTCCTGTGGACGCGCCCAAGTTGGAGCAGGCTCGCGCCTTGGGCGAGGCTGTGATTGGCGAGATTGAACTCGCGGCCCAGTTCCTGCCTGGCCCAATCGTCGCCATCACCGGATCGAACGGCAAGACCACGACCACCACTCTGGTGGGCGAGATCATGACGGCCGCCGGCCTCCCGGCGTTGGTCGGAGGCAATATCGGTACGCCCGCGATTTCGCTGGCCGAACGCGCCAAGCTAGAGACGGTGATCGTCCTCGAGATATCGAGCTTTCAACTGGAAACGATTCAGACATTCCGCCCGAAAGTTGCAGTCGTGCTCAATGTCACGCCGGACCATCTCGACCGTCATCGCACGTTTGAAATCTATACCGACGCGAAAGCCCGCATCTTCGAAAACCAGCAGGGAACCGATTTCGCCGTGCTCAATGCCGACGACCCGACCTCCGCGACCATGGGTTCGCGCACACGCGCGCAGGTGTTCTGGTTCAGCCGTCAGAAAGAAGTGCAGCAAGGCGCGTGGGTGCGCGATGGCAACATCGTGTTTCGCGATGCAGCCGGGCAGCAGCGCGAGATCATGCAGGTCTCCGAGATGCCGCTGAAGGGCGCCCACAATCTCGAGAACGTGTTGGCCGCGGTCTGCGCTGGCGTGCTCATGAACTGCGCTCCTGAGAAAATCCGCCAGGCCGTGCGCGATTTCAAGGCTGTCGAGCATCGGTTGGAATATGTGGCGACGATCCGCGGTGTCGACTACTACAACGATTCCAAGGCCACCAACGTGGACGCGACTATCAAGGCGCTGGAGTCGTTCCCCGCGAACATCCACCTGATTCTCGGCGGGAAGGATAAGGGCAGCGACTACACAGTCCTCAACGACCTGCTCCGCCAGCGTGTGAAACGCGTTTACACGATCGGCGCGGCTGCGGCGAAAATCGAATCGCAAATCAAAGGACCAGAGGTAGTGCACGCCGAGACGTTGGAGAATGCCATCCGCAAAGCCAACGCCGTCGCCGTGCAAGGCGATGTCGTGCTGCTGGCCCCAGCCTGTGCCAGCTTCGATCAGTTCAAGAGCTATGAGCACCGAGGGAAGGTGTTCAAAGAGATTGTGCGGTCGCTGGCGAACGATACAGCGAAGTCGTAACCACTATCCAGATTTGTCATCCTGAGCGGCGATTTTGGCCGCGAAGGATCTGTGCAACTTGCCGGCCGGTACATAGATCCCTCGCTTTGCTCAGGATGACAACGCCTCGGTGAATCGCGAATCGCGTGCGGCGAACCAAATCAGTCAACACTCAGAAATCAACAATCCACAATTTCCTCCTCCGCGTCTCCGTGCCTCCGTGGTGAAATGAATGTCCCATGGCAAAGCGCGTGAGTGTCGATCGATGGCTGTTTACCGTCACCATGCTGCTGGTGTTTGTCGGGCTGGTGATGGTGTTTTCGGCGTCGGCGGTCATGGCCCGGGAGCGCTTTGGTTCCGAGTATGCCTTCCTGTCGAAGCAGTTGATCTGGGCGGTCGCCGGACTTGCCGCCATGGTCGTGACCATGCGCGTGGACTACCGCCGCTACAAGCATCCCGCGCTGGTGTTCTCGGTGATGGGGTTCACCACGCTGCTGCTGATCTCCGTCTTCTTTCTTGACCGCTCGCACAACACGCATCGCTGGATCCATGCCGGCGGCTTCTCGTTCCAGCCTTCAGAGTTGGCCAAGCCGGTCCTGATTCTGTTTCTCGCATACTTTCTGGAGAGCCGCGCCAAGACCATCGATGACGTGCGCAACACGCTGCTGCCGGCCGCCGCGCCCGTATTGGTCTGCCTGGGCTTGATCGTGCTGCAACCGGACCTCGGCACTGCCATTGCCTGCGCCGGAATCGCCGCTTGCATTCTGTATGTGGCTGGCATGCGCATGCGCTATTTCGCCTATGCATTTGGCGCGTCCCTAGTGCCGTTGTACTTTCTGATTTTTCATGTCAGCTTCCGACGGGCCCGCATCATGGCGTTTCTGAACCCGTACGCGGACAGCCAGAAGACCGGTTTCCACATTATTCAGTCGCTGATCGCAGTGGGCACGGGTGGCGTGACGGGCACCGGCCTGATGGAGGGCAAGCAAAAACTGTTCTATCTGCCAGAGCCGCACACGGACTTCATCTTTGCCGTGACCGCGGAGGAATTAGGCCTGGTGGGCGCGATCTTCATCGTGAGCCTGTTCGCCATCTTCCTATGGCGCGGCATGCGTGCCTCATGGCGCACGGAAGATCTCTTCGGCCGCTACCTCGCGGTCGGTATCACCTGCATGGTAGTGCTGCAGGCGTTCATCAACATCAGCGTGGTGCTGGGCATGATGCCCACGAAAGGGATTCCTCTGCCGCTGGTTTCTTACGGAGGGTCGTCGCTGTTTGTGACGCTGGCATGCGTCGGTGTGCTGCTGAACATCACCAAGCACGCGGAATGAACACCATTGCTGATTGATGATTCTTTATTGTTGATTGAAAACCTAATCCTCCCGCAACACGCAGCACTATGGACCGCTTCAATCAACAATCAAAAATCATCAATCAACAATTCCTTTATAGTCACAGCATGCGCGCAATCCTAGCGGGCGGAGGAACGGGCGGTCACGTAATTCCTGCGCTGGCCATCGCCAATCAACTCAAGAAAACTTACGGTGCCGAGATGCTGTTTATTGGCACTGCGCGCGGCATCGAGAATCGCCTGGTTCCCGCCGCGGGATATCCCCTGCAGTTGGTGCGCGTGGGCGCGCTGAAAAATGTCAGCGTGACCACGCGTCTCAAGACGGCTTTCGATCTTCCACGCGCGGTGTGGGATGCAGGCCGTATGCTCAACGAATTCGCGCCCGACGTGGTGATTGGCGTCGGTGGATACGCCTCTGGCCCGGCCATGTTCGCGGCCGTGATCAAGCACACTCCGACGCTGGCCTTCGAGCCGAACGTTGTGCCGGGATTTGCCAATCGGCTGGTGGCGAAATTTGTGTCCGGCGCTGCGGTGCACTTCGAGGAAACCGCAAAATACTTTCGCCATGCCGAAGTGACAGGCGTACCGGTTCGGCAGGCGTTTTTCGAGATTCCACCAAAGCACGGAGGCACTCCAACCTTGCTGGTGTTTGGCGGAAGCCAGGGAGCGCATGCGATCAATGAGGCGATGATCCGATGCCTCCCGGTTCTCCAACGCGAGGCGCCCGGAATACACATCCTGCACCAGACCGGCGAGCGTGATTATAATGACGCGCTGGCGGCCTATCGGTCGTTGGGAGAACCGGCGGCAAGTTTCACATTCGAAGTTTTCGAGTTCATTGAAGACATGCCGGCGGCCTTCGCGCGCGCCGATCTGGTGGTCTGCCGATCGGGAGCGAGCACCGTCGCCGAAATCGCCGCCGCAGGGAAGCCGGCGGTATTCGTGCCGTTCCCGCGCGCGGCCGACGATCACCAGCGCATCAACGCCGAAGCCCTGGCGCGCCATGGAGCTGCGGTGGTAGTCGAAGAGTCGAAACTCGAAGGCGTGTGGCTGGCGGAGACGATTGCGGCCCTGCTGCAAGATTCGCGTCGGCTACAGGAGATGAGCCACGCGGCGCGGGAGTTGGCGCATCCGAATGCCGCGCGTGATATTGCAACGATGGCTGCGCGGGTGGCCGGGATCGAAGAATCTGCCACGGATTAACGCGGACCTTCACGGATGCTTCTTTGTTGATTTTTGATTCTCAGGGTGATCCGCGTTAATCCGCGTAAATCAGTGGCGAAGTAGTTGACTCTATGTTCGCGAAAATTCAGCGCATTCATTTCGTAGGCATCGGCGGAATCGGCATGAGCGGCATTGCCGAGGTGCTGCTTAACCTCGGCTACAAGGTTTCTGGCTCCGATCTGAAGAGTTCGTCGGTGACGCAGCGGCTTGACAGTCTGGGCGCGACGACCTTTGAAGGACATCGCGCCGAAAATATTGCTGGCGCCGAAGTCGTGGTCACCAGTTCGGCGATCGCCGCCGAGAATCCCGAAGTCACCGAAGCGCACACCTTGCACATTCCTGTTATTCAGCGCGCGGAGATGCTGGCGGAGCTGATGCGCCTGAAGTACGGAATCGCCATCGCGGGGATGCACGGCAAGACCACAACGACCTCGATGGTGGCCTCAGTCCTTGCCGCTGGCGGCCTCGATCCCACCGTGGTAGTCGGTGGACGCGTCGACGCCATGGGCTCCAACGCGCGCCTCGGAAAATCGCAGTATCTAGTGGCCGAGGCGGACGAGAGCGACCGGTCTTTTCTCAAACTGTCTCCCATTCTCTCGGTCGTCACCAACATTGACCGCGAGCACATGGACACCTACCGCAACATGCGCGACGTGAAGAAGACGTTTCTCGAGTTCATGGATCGCGTGCCTTTCTACGGAATGATCGTCGCCTGCAATGACGATCCGCTCCTGCGTCGTTTGTTGCCCGAGGTGCAGCGCCGCACCGTGACCTACGGCACGAAACGCGGCTCGGATTTTCTGGTCAAACTATCGGAGGCAAGCGGCGAACATCTCGACTTCTCGCCCCAAGAACGGGCGAGAAATGGGGCACCCGATCCACGGCCGTTGAATCGGTTTCGCGTGCGCTATCGGGACCAGGATCTGGGAGAGTTCACGCTGCGCGTACCCGGAGTGCACAACGTCCTGAACGCGACGGCAGCTATCGCTGTAGGCATCGGCCTCGATGTAAGCCCAGATGCCATTCGCACCGCACTCGATCAGTTCCGCGGCGTCGACCGCCGCTTCCAGTTGCGCGGCCGCGTGGCGGGTGTGAGCGTGATCGACGACTACGGCCACCATCCCACGGAGATCAAGGCCACGCTGGCCGCAGCGCGCCAGTGCGGGTTTGGCAAGATTCACGTCATCTTCCAGCCTCACCGCTACACCCGCACGCGCGACCTGATCGAAGAATTCACGACCGCTTTCGACGACGCCGATTCGCTCTTCATCCTCGACATCTACGCCGCCAGCGAGAAGCCCATCGAAGGCGTCACGGGAGAAATCCTGGCGCAGCGCATTCGTGAGAGAAACGCAAAGAATGGCCGCTACGCAAGTTCTCCCGCCGATGCCGTGGATGCCGCCGCGGCTAATGCACAAGACGGTGACATGATCCTGACCTTGGGCGCAGGCAGCGTCTCACACTTCGGCCCGATGATTTTGGAAAAGCTGAAAGAGCGAGTGCAACGCAAGCCGATATGACTGTGCGCTAATCCTCGGACTTTTCTTGGACGATTGACTCTCCGAGTCAATCGCGTGACTTTTTCCAACTCCTCAAGCAGCCTTCGAGTCCGGTGAATTGGCAATGACCGCAAGAGGAGCAACTCGTCTCCTTCTTCGGGCTAGCTTGATCATCGGCTTCTCAATCGCGTAGTAGCTGAGGGCCGCAACTCCCAGAATCGCAAGTATCTTCAATGGCAGAAAGCTCGTGTGCAGGGCCAGCCATCCATGGCGGCTGAAGAAAGGCATCTGCCACAAGTAAATACTGTAGGAGATGCGTCCCACCCATCGGATCGGTTGAAGTTCCAGAATCCTGGCATAGAAACTCGTAGGACGGAGCACAGTGGAGATGATCACCAACGGCAGGACGCATGCTTGAACGAGTTGCCGGAAGCTCCCGAAAACCGGGCCCACCTCCGGAAACAGCCGCAGCAGCGCGAGCCCAGAGAGCAAGAGCAAGCATGCCAGAGGGCTGACCCACCGCGTGGTGTATTCTCTCCAAGCTTCGCTCCGCAGCAGAATGGCATATACGCAAGGTGCGAAGAAGGCATCCAGACGCATGTCCGTCCGCTGCAGAGTAGGAATTCCGGGGAGGATGAAGTGTCCTGCGGCCCACGCTCTCCAAACGCAAATGACTGCGATACAAACGAGCGCGGCGTTGCGGGCGCGTTTGTTGCCCGAAAAGGCCAGGAGCATTGGCCAAATCAGGTAAAAATGCTCTTCCATCGAGAGTGACCAGAAATGGTTCACATCCCAGCGCTTATCCGGGAGATAGTTTGCGAACAGGAAGAGCCCGCTCGCGATGTCTGTTCCTCTTGCTTCCGCTAGGGATCTAAGGCCCAGGAGTTCGATGATGCACAGATAGCAGACAGATGCTGGCAGGATCCGGAAGGCGCGGCGGCGGTAGAACTTTACAAGCGAAATGTCTTGGGTGCGTTCCCGTTCAACAAGAAGCTTGGTACATATGAGGTAGCCGCTGATTCCAAAAAATAATGCTACCCCGAGAAAACCTAGGTGCTCGGCGACGCTGCTGCTTCTGGAACTATGACTGAGCAGTACTAGACTGATGGCGATCGCCCGCCAGCCGTCTAAGGTCGGGATGTAGTCTTCAGAGTGCGGTCCCACGACTTAGTCCCCGCTCCAGACGAAGTGGCAGGGCCTTGCGTAGGACTCCCGAGTTTTCACGCATTTTACCGCCAAATGGCTGGGTGAGACCCCGGAATCTTCAACCAAGGGCGAACCAGACGGCGATCTAGTCCGTATCTTTGCTAACGGATTGAAAAGTTCTCCGTCTATTGAGCCAGAAGGGGTTAAGGCCATGAAGATGACACAAGCGTGGGGATGGCTGGTCGCGGCAGTTTTGGCGGCTGGGTTGAACGCGAGCTATCACGATGGCGGCT
The DNA here is from genome assembly GCA_963706645.1 of uncultured Acidobacteriaceae bacterium. GTDB lineage: Bacteria > Acidobacteriota > Terriglobia > Terriglobales > Acidobacteriaceae > Sulfotelmatobacter. The sequence goes on along the minus strand of CAVPNR010000046.1, from coordinate 211,802 downwards.
TGCAGTGGGCGCACCAGATCGCAGACCGTGTCGAGCAGCGCTCGGCCGTCGCTCTGGCGCTGGTCACCGGGAACGCCAACCGGTTCCTGGCCGAGGCACGGTTGCTGACGGCACAGCCCAAGAGCGCGTCCTGCCCGTTCAATACGACCTTGGCGCGAGTCGAGACGAGCATCGCCGGCTCCGAAACAGCTGTAGAACGTTTTGATGTTATGTCAGCCCGCGAAGAGCGCCAGTTGGCGAGGTTCGAGGCCAGCCGGGCAAGGATCGAAGCTCAGGTGGCCAGACAGACAGCCCATATTAAGATCGCCACTGCGGCTTTTGCCCCGGTTGCCGTCAAAGTTTCAACTCCTGTTGTCTGTCCCCGGATCCGCGTGAGCGTTCCACGGATGCCGATGATCAAGATGCCACAGATGCCCCAGATTCACGTCGAGACGGGCGCGACCGGCCCGGTCTAACGAGCGAGATTTAGCAATTTCCTCCTGGAACTTTGCCTCCCCGGCGAACAGGGCGCGTAATACCAACCGCGCCCTCTTTTTTATGTAGCGGCTGATGTGGTAACGGCCGCCTCGGCCCTTCGCTTTTGCCCTCCGTACCCAGTCCGGTTCCTGCCTGTGCAAATCCCCTAATTTTTTGTCTATCTCATTTCGAGAAATGAAGTTATATTGAAAAAGCTCAGCGATTCCTCACGACAACTGACCTGAACTGATGGCGCGGAAATCCAGCGGCACCATCTTGCAGGAAGAGTTGTACCCACCCAGCCCCGAGCCGGCGCGAGCAGAGCTAGACGATGCGCGCCTGGTCGATCTGGATGTAGACGAGGAATCTCCCTTCCTGCGCGGGCAAAAGCGCGTCTCCGCCCGGCGCAGCTCAATTCCCAAGAAAACGGCCAGCCGCCTGCTTTGGGCGTCGATTGCCGCGGCCGTTCTATGCGTCGTCGGAATTGCCGCCGCCGGTCTCTACGAATACGGCGAGCACTCATGGCGCTTCCGCGTCGACTCGAGCGACAACATTGACGTCACCGGCATGCAGAACGTAACCAAGGCGCAAATCATGGAAGTGATGGGCGCCGACATTGGCCGAAACATTTTCTTTATCCCGCTGGCGCAGCAGAAGGCGCAACTCGAACAGATTCCGTGGGTCGAGTCAGCCAGCGTGATGCGCTTTGTCCCGAACCGCCTGAGTGTTGAAATTCACGAGCGCATTCCGGTCGCGTTCGCGCGCGTTGGCCCGCGTATTTCGCTGATCGACGCGGGCGGCACGCTGATGGAATTGCCGCAGAAGCACAAATATTCCTTTCCGGTCATTTTGGGGATGAATCCCGGCGAGCCGCTCTCCACGCGCGCTCCGCGCATGAAGGCATACAACGAATTGGTGCAGGAACTCGATTCGGGCGGCGCCCGTTACTCGCAGGACTTGAGCGAGGTGGATCTCTCTGATCTCGAGAACCTGAAAGTGCGGGTGAACGATCCGGCCGGCGATGTCCTGGTTGAACTCGGTTCGTCGGATTACTTGAAGCGCTACAAGACTTACGTGAGCCACGTGCAGGAGTGGCGGCAACAATTTCAGAAGCTGGAATCGGTGAACCTGCGCTACGACAATCAGGTGATCGTCAATCCTGATATGGAAGGCAGGCCGAAGCAGGCTGCGCTGGCCGCTTCGGCGGCGAAGGCAGCGGCTGCCGCAGGCGTGAACCCAGCAGCACTGATCACGCGCCTCAATCCGCATGACAAGTCTCTGCCCAAGCCGGCGTTTGAGTTGACCGAGAAGAAACTCGATCCGAAGTCGGCGGCGGCGAAAAAGACCACGGCCAAGCCGAAGGTGAAGAGGACGGCTGCGAAAGCCAAGGCACCCGCTCCGAAAAAGGTCGCGGCAAAGGCTCCCGCATCGGGTTCGAAAACAGTGGCTGCCACGCATGGAACACCGCAGAAGCCGGAAGCGAAAAAGACCGCGCCGTCTGCGCCGGTGCATCCGGCAATTCCGAAACCGAGCGCAGCGATTGCGAAACAGCAAGCCAACCCGAGTTCGGATTAACAAGGATTGAATTACGAATGACGTTGAGGAATTCATAGACGATGGGGAACCAGCAGGGAAGTTTTCTTACCGCGATCGACGTGGGCAGCGCCAAGACCTGTGCGCTGATGGCCGAGGTGACCGACGGTGGCTTGCGCTATCGCGGACACGGCGAGGCCGAATCGCGCGGCTCGCGCAAAGGCGTGATCGTTGAACTCGACAAGGCAGTCGCTGCGATCCAGAAAGCCGTCGAGGCCGCGGAAGACATCGCAGGTGCGGCGGTCGAGCACGCCATCGTTGGCATCGGCGGAGCGCATGTGCGCGGCATCAACAGCCACGGGGGCATCAGCCTGGGCACGCGTCCGCGTGAAATTGGACGTGACGAGATCAAGCAGGCCGTCGACCGCGCTCGCGCGATCCCATTGCCTGCCGATCGTGAGATTCTCCACTTGTTGCCGCAGGAATTCATTCTCGACGATCAGGCTGGAGTGCACGATCCACTCGGCATGATGGCCGCGCGTCTGGAGGTTCGCGTCCACATGGTGACCGCTGCGACGAGCGCCACGCAAAACGTGATCACCGCCGTGAACCGCGCTGGTGTGCACGTCGATGATACGGTGTTCGAGCCTCTCGCTGCCGCCGATTCCGTACTCCGCAACGACGAGCGCGAACTCGGTGTATGCCTCGCCGACATCGGCGCCGGATCGACGGAACTCATCGTTTTCCAGCAAGGCGCCGTTGCCTACACCGGAGTGATTCCAGTGGGTGGCGACCATTTCACCAGCGATCTGTCCGTTGGGCTCTGCACGCCGCTTGCCGAGGCGGAAAAGATCAAGAAGATTTACGGCAACGCGATCGTTACGCTGATTCCCGAAGGCAACGAAGTCGAGGTTCCATCCGTCGGCGACCGCGCATCGCGGCTCATGCCGCAGCGTCTGGTTGCCGAGATTCTGGAGCCGCGCGCCCGCGAACTGTTCGAGATGATGCGCGACAGCCTGCGCCAGAGCGGTATGTTCGATGTCTGCATCGCGGGCATCGTGCTTACCGGAGGAGCGTCGCGGCTACCTGGAATCTTCGACGTCGCGGAATCGGTGCTGCGCCGCTCGGTTCGCCTGTCTTGGCCCGCCCCGCTGGCCAAGATGCCGTCGACGTTGTCCGAACCCGAGTTCGCGACGGTCCTGGGCATGGTGAACTACGGCCAGCGCGCCCGTATCGCGCGCGGGTTGCAGGAAGATCGTTGGGGATCGAGATTGAAAGCGCTGTTGGTCGGTAAGGGGGCTTAATGAAACCACGAAGGACACGAAGTATCACGAAGGATTTCTTATGTTTTCCTTCGTGAACCTTCGTGCCCTTCGTGGTTGATCGGTTTTGCATTTCAAACTAGGCGGACAAAATATGAGCAAAGATTCCATTCGCATCAGCTTCAACGAAGAGGCCCGCAACGACGCCAAGATTAAAGTCATCGGCGTAGGTGGAGGCGGCGGCAATGCGGTGAACCGCATGATCGATGCCGGCGTGGAGGGTATTGAATTCATCGTCGCCAACACTGATCTGCAGGCGCTGCGCATGTCGCACGCCCCGGTGAAGTTGCAACTTGGCGTAAAGCTGACGAATGGCCTGGGCGCGGGCGCGAATCCGGAAGTTGGCCGTAAGGCCGCGCTGGAAGATTCCGACAAGATCATCGAAGCTCTTGAAGGCGCCGACATGGTCTTCGTGACCACCGGCCTCGGCGGCGGCACCGGCACTGGCGCCGCTCCCATCATCGCGTCGCTGGCTTGCGAAATGGGCGCGCTCACCGTCGCGGTCGTCACCAAGCCGTTCTCGTTTGAAGGGAAACGTCGCATGCAGCAAGCCGAGCGCGGCATCTCGGAACTGATGGAATCAGTCGACACCACCATCGTCATTCCCAACGAAAAGTTGCTGGCCGTTGCCGAAGATGCCGGCTTCTTCGAATCGTTCCGAATTGCCGACGACATTCTTCGTCAGGGCGTGCAGGGGATCTCCGACATCATCACCATACCCGGCATCATCAACCGTGACTTTGCCGACGTGAAGACCATCATGGCGCGCATGGGATATGCGGTCATGGGCACTGCCTCGGCCAGCGGCGCCAAGCGCACCATCGATGCCGCGCAGAAAGCGATTGCCTCGCCACTGCTCGAAGCGGGAGCGATCGACGGCGCGCGCGGCATCCTCATCAACATCACCGGCTCGACTTCGCTGAAGTTGGCCGAAGTGCAGCAAGCTTGCACCATCATTCAGAGCGCCGCGCACGAGGATGCCAACATCATCTTCGGCGCCGTCATGGACGAGAAGATGAAGGACTCGGTAAAGATCACGGTGATCGCCACGGGATTCCGCGAGGCTCCCACCTCTCGCCACCGCGTGGCGGAAGTTCGCACCTCCTTCGCCGCAGCGCATGAAGACGCCATGGAATTCCCCGAAGACCGCCCGCGCGACTTCATGCCTGAGCCGCCGAAGCACATCATGGAGGCGACGGTTCCTGAGGAGACCATGACGGACGATCGTGCCTACGTCGATGACATGCCCCCGGCGCCCGTGTCGCACGCATCCGAGCACGTTGCCGCCGACGTGATTTCGCTCGACAGCATGCGCAGCACCGTCGTGACGAATTTCCAGCAGGACGATCTCGACGTTCCAGCGTTCCTGCGCAAGCGCAATGAAGTGATGTAGTGTCGGAAAAATCTTGCGCGTACGAATCGTCGAGGCTATGGAACGCGATTTAAACTGGATCAGACGTAGGAAAAGCTTTTCACACGAGGGAAGTACCTTTCCAGTAATCAGTAACGCGTTACTGAAGGGGTCTGGCCAGTGGTAATCCCAACGTATGTGCTTGTTTCATAACGGGTTAAATCGAAATTTATGTTTCTAACGATCTAAACTTTTCCGTTGCATCGATTGCATTAAGTCCCGTACCATCAACGCAGATGAGCGATCTGGCCGCGGGTTACCACCTGCTGGCACCCTGCGTGCATCGAAATAGGTACTAAGTCCGGGGAGTGAAACCAACAAGATGTCGAAGAGAACGAGCCTCTTTCGTCTATTATCGGCCCTGCTGACCTGTCTTCCTTTGGCCGGCGTGAGCTTCGCGGCGCATATCAACACCAGCACGCACACCACAACTAAGTCGAAATCGCAGAAGATTAGCGAAAGCCAGCACACCCGGCGCCGCCTGCATCACCTGGCGCATAGCCGCAGTGTGACCGTCACTTCGGTTTCCATCAGTACCCGCCGCCATCGCTACCACGAGCGCTTCAGCATGAGCTCGTTCGCGGAAGATATTACGGCCGGTGACATTACAGCCGGCGAAGATCCAGTGGTCCGCCAGGCCGCAGTGGACGCGCTTGGCAACATGAACGGCACCGTCGTCGCCATCGAACCGACCAGTGGACGAGTGCTGGCCATGGTCAACCAGAAGCTGGCTCTGTCGAGCGGCGCGCAGCCCTGCTCGACCATTAAACTTTCCGTCGCCCTCGCGGCGCTGAGCGAAGGGCTTGTCTCCAAAGACACCGAAGTTGCCCTCGGCGGTCGCAGCCGCATGAACCTGACCACCGCCATTGCGCACTCCAACAATGCTTATTTCGAAGCGCTGGGACGCAAGCTCGGTTTTGAGAAAGTCGCCTACTACGCCCACGAATACGGGCTCGGCGAACTCGCGGGATACGACATTCCCGGCGAACAGCTCGGTACTTATCCCGATGAGGCGATTCCCACCAGCCTCGGCGGCGTGGGCAAGATGTGCTCTTTTGGCGAAGGCGTTTCGATGACCCCGCTGCAATTGGGGGCGATGGTTTCTGCGATCGCCAACGGTGGAACGCTTTACTATCTGCAGCATCCGACGACTCCGGAAGAAGTTGCTGGCTTTCAGCCGCGTGTGAAGCGGCAGCTCGACATCGCACCTGTGATTCCTGAACTCTCTGACGGTATGGCTGGCGCGGTTCAGTACGGCACCGCCCGCAGCCTGCGCCTCAACTTCAACGAAGAAGAGATTCTGGGCAAGACGGGAACCTGTTCGCACGCTGGAACTCGCTTCGGCTGGTTCGCCTCCTACGCCAATACGAGCGTTGGACGGGTCGTGGTCGTCGTCTTCCTGCAGGGCGGACGTCCCACCTTCGGCCCCAAAGCCGCGGAAATCTCCGGACGCATTTACCGCAATATGTATGACCACAATTTCTTCGTCGCTCGTCCCACAGCGCCGGCCGATCAAGCAGCGGTGAAGACGGTCAGCACGACTCCGTAATCCCTTCCCGACCTTTTTCAAAGAGACGTAGCTCCGCTACGTCTCTTTTGTTTTCTGCACGAAACCCTCCGCCTGGAATTCTTACTGACTTCTAATACGAAGAATTCCTAGCGCTGCCGATGTGTACTCCAGCAGGTCCGAATCATCGGGGGACGAACTCTGGGAGAGGACTGCACCTCGGGAGGGAGATACGCCAAGATCGACCATATTTTTCGCAAGCCACAATTATCAGTTCGCAGCGATTGTTGTGACGATGGTCGTCTGCGCTGTTCTATGGATCGGGATCCGGCATGCCCGCAAGGATCCCAACGCGCTTCTCGCGGCCTGGCTGCGCCGCCTGCGGGCAATGCGAAGCGCCCTTTGCGACGATGGGGAGCTTCCCTTCCGAACCCTCGCGGAGGCGCTCCCCCAGATCGTCTGGACGGCCATTCCCGGGAAAGGTGTCGACTCCTGCAACCGCCGCTGGTACGAGTTGACCGGACTCAGCGAATCACAAGCTCTGGGATGGGGATGGGCGAATGCACTCCACCCCGACGACCGGCCAGTGGCCCTCGAGAACTGGGAGAAATGCCACGTAAGCGGTGAGCCCTTCGAAATGGAATATCGCCTGCAAAATTCTGTAGGAGGTTATCGCTGGCACCTGGTGCGCGCCACGCCCATGCGCGACTGCTCAGGTGCCATCGTGAAGTGGTTCGGAGCCTGCGCCGACATCGATGATCAGATGCGTCACCAGCAACTGCTGGAAGAACAAGTCCGGCAACACACCGCAGCGCTCATGGAAGCCAACACTCTGTTGCATTCGGAAATGCGTGAGCGTGCCCTGGCACAGCAGGAACTGAACCTGCAGAACGAGAACATGGTGCGTGAACTTACCAAGCGTTCGAATCGAGCTATCAATCTGGCCAAGATGGCGGAACTGCTGCAGAGTTGCTCCGAAGAAAAAGACGCATTTGCAGTGGTGGCCGGAATGGCTCCGAAAGTGTTTCCTGAACTGCGTGGCGCCGTACATGTATTTAATGCTTCGCGAGAAAGTCTCGAGGTTATGGCCATCTGGGAAGATTGCACTTTGCCTGAGAATGCGTTTGGACCACAAGACTGCTGGGCTCTTCGCACCGGGCACAAGCATGTGGTTGTGGCAGGAGACCATTCCGCCGAGTGTGCGCATGTGGCGCCTTCCGATCGCGCGTATATCTGCCTGCCGCTGCTGGCGCATGGTGAAGCGATCGGCGTCCTGCATTTCCAGATGATCGAAGCCGGCGAAGTGCCCCAGCCCGTGCTGTTCATGGTCAGTATGTTCGCTGAGCAGGTCGGCCTCTCGGTAGCCAACATCCGCCTGCGCGAGGCCTTGCGCAACCAGTCCATCCGAGACCCGTTGACCGGCCTCTACAACCGTCGCTACCTGGAAGAGATGCTGGAGCGCGAAACCCGGCGCGCTGTCCGCTCCGAGCAAGGTCTGGGCGTCCTCATGCTCGATCTGGATCACTTCAAGGAATTCAACGACACCTATGGCCACGACGCAGGCGACACCGTGTTGCGCGAGACCGCTGCCTTCCTGTTAAAGAGCGTCCGCACCGAGGACATTGTGTGCCGCTTCGGCGGCGAAGAATTTCTCGTCATCCTTCCCGCCGCGGATCTGAAGGTCACGCAGGCCCGTGCCGAGCGCATCCGCTCCAAATTGCGCGAGTTAACGGTTCTGCACCAGGGCCAACCTTTGGGAAGGGTCACCGTCTCTATTGGCGTCTCGGAACTTCCCGCCCATGGCACCACTCCCAAAGAGCTGATCGAAGGCGCCGATGCCGCCCTCTATCGCGCGAAGAAGGAAGGCAGGGACCGCGTGGCGATTGCGGAGTCCGTGCCGCAAGCCGCCGCATCCCAAACGCATATCATCGGAATGGGTAAGCCTTAAAGGCGCCGCAACCTCACTTCCGACGTCCCGCGAAGGCTCTCCGTCCACAAGCTGTTTCCCTCGATAGCCGTTTTGTGTGACACTTGGACCCCAAGAAACCGAATCGACACCGAGGGAAAATGATCCGATCCAAACTGGGATTACTCGCCGTCTCTTCCATCTTGTTTTCCGCCAGTACACTCGTATTCGCCCAGCAACTGAACTCAAACTTTTCTCGCGACCCCCGGCAGCCTATCGATCAGCACTATACCGATCAGATTCACAAATACACCACCGATCCCTCCTTCATCTCTCCCTTGGTGGATTACCTTCCGGCCTCAAAAACCGTCCCCACTCCCATGAAGGTGCTTGGCGACGTCTCCGGCGCGCCCGACATGCTTCCTTATGCCGAAGATGTGTACAAATACTTTCGTCTTCTCGAGGCGAGCAGTCCGCGCGTGAAGGTGCTCAGCATCGGCCACTCCGAGGAAGGCCGCGAGATGATCGCTGCCGCCATCGCCGATCCCAAGCTCCTCGCTGGCGCGAAAGAAAATGACGCACGCCTGGCCCAGCTCGCCGACCCGCGCACCATCAACCTCGACGACGACAAAGCCCGCCAGCTTGTCGACCAATCCTGGCCCGTTTACTACATCACCGGCACGATTCACTCTCCCGAAACCGGCGCACCCACGGCCTTGATGGAGCTCGCCTATCGCCTTGCCGTCGATGATGCGCCGTATATCAAGTACATCCGGTCTCACATGATTGTGCTCATCACTCCGGTCGTCGAAGTCGACGGCCGCGACCGCATGGTCGATATCTACAAATGGCATAAAGCACATCCTGGCCAGGATTGGCCGCGCCTTCTGTATTGGGGTCACTACGTCGCGCACGACAATAACCGCGACGCCATGGCCATGACTCTCGATCTCACCCGGAACGTTCTCGACACCTATCTCGCCTGGCATGCACAGGTGTTGCACGATTTGCACGAGTCGGTTCCATTTCTCTACGACAACACGGTAGGAGACGGACCATACAATGCATGGGCGGACCCTGTCCTCGCCGACGAATGGGCGGAACTGGGCTGGAATAATGTTGCCCAGATGCAGAGCTTCGGCATGCCCGGAGTCTTCACCCACGGCGACTTTGACACCTGGAGTCCCGGATATCTCATGTTCCTGGCGGGAATGCACAACGGCATCAGCCGCCTCTACGAAACCTTCGGCAACGGCGGCGCCGACACCGAGAAGCGCATCCTTCGCCCGGAAGATTACTCACGCACCTGGTTCCGACAGAATCCGCCGCTCCCCGTGGTTACGTGGTCGCAGCGTGACAACAACAACTACGAACAAAGCGCCCTGCTGTCGACCCTTTCGTATTTCTCGCAGAACACCCGTCATTTCCTCGAGAACTACTACAAGAAGAGCAAGCGCGCGGTCGAGAAGCCATCTCTGGAGGGGCCCGCCGCCTATGTGATTCCTGCGGACCCAGCCGATACGAATCGCCAGATCGAGTTGCTCAAGGTATTGAAGCGCCAGCACGTCGAAGTAGAACAACTGTCGGGTGCTGTCACTGCAACCATCCCAGGTGAAAAGCGCGGCGACAAGCCGAAGGAGCAGAGCTTCCCCGCAGGAAGCATCGTCATCCGCATGGATCAGCCCTACTCCCGCGTCGCCGATGCCTTGCTCGATCGTCAGTTCTGGGCGGCTGCCGATCCACAGAAGCATCCTTACGACGACACGGGATGGTCGTTCACTCATCTCTTCAACCTGAAAGTTGTGCGGGTGCTCGATGCCTCGATCCTGAAATCCAAGATGACTCGCCTTGAGGACCCTGCGAGCCTTGCCGGCAGAGTTTCCGGCTCGGGAAGTGTGCTTGCCGTTGCTAACACCGGGCAGGTTTCGCTGTTGCCACTGGTCTACAAGCTCAAAGGAGCAACCATCCAGGTTGCGGAAAAGCCGTTCGATGCCGACGGCAAACATTTCGCAGCCGGCTCATTGTTGATCACCAACGCTCCCGATGAGCAACTCGGCCACATCCTGCAGGATCTAGCCCTCGACGCAACCCGACTCGCTGCAGAGCCCTCCGTCGCCTCCCACACCGTAACCGCCCCGCGCGTTGCCATCATGCACACGTGGCTTGGCACGCAGACGGAAGGTTGGTGGCGCTATGCCTTCGATACCTTGGGCGTGCCCTTTGATTACATCAGCACGCAGACGGTTGCGAACCAGTCGGACCTCCGGCGAAAGTACGACGTTGTCGTCTTCGCGCCCGTGGGCCGTTCTTCTTCACTCGAAATTCTCAACGGTATTCCCACGTGGAACAATCCGATGCCGTGGCAGAAATCCGAGCTGACGCCGAACCTGGGTGCTCTCGACAGCACGCCCGACGTTCGCCCTGGCCTCGGGTACGAAGGCCTTGCCCATCTGAAGCAATTCGTAGAGCAAGGCGGCCTCCTCATCACCTGCGAAGATACCGCGCAGTTCGCCATCGAGACCGGTCTTGCCCAGGGCGTTAGCGTTGCTCCCAGGGGCGACGCCCGCGTCGTAGGCTCTGTGCTTAATACGGTGTTCGTCAGCAGCGAACATCCGGTCGCCTTTGGCTATGGATCCGGAGTTCCCGTTATCAGTGCCAATGGGATGGCCTTCAACGTGAGCAGCATCCTCGGCCGCACTCCAGGTCGCGTTTTGATGGATCCCTTGACCGACCCCTTGGACCCCTACGCGAAACGCGAAACCGGTCGCGGCAGCATTGAAGACAGCGACGTGCCGTTGGGCAGAACGATCGTCAAGCCCGAACCGCTCGTCAAGCAGCAGCCGTGGGAGCCGGCGCATTTAGATGAGGAACAGACCCGCAACAACCCGCTTGTGATTCCGGTTCAGAGCCGCCCCGTGGTCATCCTCCGCTTCGCCGAAGGAAAGACCCTCTTGCTGGATGGCCTTCTCGATAAGGCATCGTCGATTGCCGAGCATGCCGTCGTGGTGGACGCCCATCTGGGCCAGGGAAACGTGCTGCTGTTTGGGAATAACCCGATCTACCGCGGCGAGACCCTCGGCACCTACGCGATGGTCTTCAACGCCATTCTCAACTATCAGCACTTCGCGCACGAGTCGGCACCTGCAACTGCAGAGAAGAAGCCATAGTGGATCGCAGGCGCCCGCTGCGGCGCGCAACTCAATGGAGGGAACGCCTCGGTCGACGGTTCTTGTCTTTTATCGCTTGGGAGCGAGCAGCCCAAGGATTGGGAGGAGCGCGCAGACTGCGTACGCCAGACCGAGCGACCAATTGAGCCATGCTTTGCCAGGATGTCTGATCCAATAGAAGAGCAACGCCGACAGCAGCAGCGCCTGCGGAACAATCTCTAAATACCCCCGCACCTGCAGACCCAGTGGAACCGTCGTGTAGATAAAGCCCTCGAGCGACCCGGGAGGCGCGGCGAACGTTCCCAGAATGCCCACCCCAATCAGCATCCATGCAATCAGCAGCCATCCGTTGCGGCGCTCGAACAAAATCTCGCGGAACGGATACAAGACTGCTGCAAACAGCACGCCACGCACGATCTGCAAGGCCGGCCCTAACATGACAAGTGGACTCGTCATCGGCCGCATCCCTGAATTGGGCTGGTTGATGAAATCCGCGTAATGTAGGAAGTGAAACGCCAGCGCCCCCATTACGAAGTAGGTGATTGTATGGCTAACAACAGTCTTGGCAGCCAACGTCAAGAAACGGGGTTGCGCGTTTTCCATGGCTAGTTTTCGTTGCCTACCGTTATATGGATCTACATGCTGGAAAGGAACGATTGCAATCACGACTCAATGTGAGCTTCCTCACCGTGGCTTTATCGCTATTCGTCCCGTTCCATCGGCCTAAGTCGCGCGAGGCATGGGATGAGCTTGAGAGATTTTGGGTGGCAAAGGCAACATTCGTTGAGGGTCCCAACGCAGTAACCGTATTTGGCGAGAAGTCCCCTTACGCTCAAGACCCCACCTGACTGGCGAACAGACGGCGCAAGCTTGTGACATGGCCTTCTTACAACACCCACCGCTGTAAGGCAGGGAAACCAGCGTACAATCTTCAAGCGAAAGGCGTTCCGATGACCATCCGTGTTTGCGCCGTGCTTTGTTTCGCTGCCGCTATCTCCATAACTATGACAGCAGAGAGCGAGCCTGTGCTGGTATCCGCAAACATTCCGAAACATCCTCCACTGGCGTGCCAAGCCCGGATAGCAGGTGTGGTGAAGCTGACCTTTGTCCTCTCGGGAAATGCTGGTGAACCGACGAATGTTGAGGCAATCTCTGGCCACCCTATGTTGAAAGACGCAGCAATCGAGAACGTAAAGACATGGAAGTTTAAAAACTCCTACGCGGAGGGGAAGTACGAAACAACGTTCGATTATCAGTTTCCCTCGTCCGGTCCCCAGAAGGTCACTTTTGAATCTTTTCACCGCGTGGAAGTTGCCACTTGCCTGCCGGTGCAGTGGCAACCGTGACTATCGCAAAATCTCCATAGCACTCATCGTCGGCTCTTGCAAAGGAATTGAGCGCTTTGAATCGTGGTTGCTCTGCAGCTCGGCGCCGATCCCCCGCACAGCAAAACGCCCAGCCGATTGGCTGGGCGTCCTATGCAAAACGATCCGTAAGATCGAATCCTAGCTGCGCTGACCTGGCCCCTTGCTTAAATCACTGGCGATGACACCATCCTTAATGTGGATGACGCGGTGCGCGTATTCGGCGATATCGCCTTCGTGGGTGACCAGAATGATCGTATTTCCTTCCGCATGCAGGCGATCGAACAGCGCCATGATTTCCACGCCGGTTTGCGAATCCAGGTTGCCAGTCGGTTCGTCCGCCAGAATGATCGACGGTTTGTTCACCAGCGCGCGCGCAATGGCCACGCGCTGTCTCTGGCCGCCGGAGAGTTCGTTGGGCTTGTGGCTCATACGGGATTCCATGCCCACAGCAGCCAGCGAGCTCTTGGCACGCTCCATTCGTTCTTCCGTCGGAATGCCGGCATAGATCAAGGGCAGTTCCACGTTGTGCAGTGCCGTTGCGCGGGCCAACAGGTTGAAGGTCTGGAACACGAATCCAATTTCCTTGTTGCGAATGCGCGCCAGTTCATCGTCGTCCAGTTCGCTGACCAGTTGGCTGTTGAGCCAGTACTTGCCCTGCGACGGAGTATCGAGGCATCCGATAAGGTTCATCAGCGTCGATTTGCCCGAACCTGATGGCCCCATGATCGCGACGTACTCGTTGCGCTCGATGCGCAGATTGACGCCGCGCAGCGCATGGACCTGCTGCTCCGATCCCATGTCGTAGGTCTTCCAGAGGTCTTCGGCGGCGATCATGGCCGATTCCGGGGGTGCCAGATTCGTGGTGGGGGGCATGCTTAGGACTTCTGCGGTTGCCATTTTTTTCTCCTGGTCCGGTGCCACTGACCTCTCCGATCGTATTAAGGTTCAGTCGTATTAAAGTTCAGTACGTTATGTCGCAAGGCTCCGTTTTTTGAGACGCCGCGATTCGAGACCTCGCCGGCTTGCCCTTTGGACGTACCAACCCGGCTAAGGTTATGACTCTTCTTCCTTTTTCGGGACCGTGTTGTCGATTTTCACGCTGCTTCCCGGCCGCAGCGTGCGCAAAACCTTGTAACTCCCAGTAATGACCTCGTCCCCTTCTTTGACACCATCGAGGACTTCCATGTCAGTCGTGCCTGTGATTCCCGTGTTTACCGGAACGAAGATAGCTTTCTTGTTGCGGATGACGAAGACTCCTTGTACGTCATCCCCCTTTTTTGTCTTCGATGCAGCTTCCGCCGCCGCAGGTGCCGCGGCATGTACCGATCCCGGCGGATTATTTTGTTGCTCGATCTGGTCCTTGCTGCGAAGAGTCAACGCCTGGATCGGGATGGCCAGCGCATTGCTCCGGCTTGCCGTCGTGATCTTGGCCGTCGTCGAGAGTCCGGGGCGCAAGTCTTTCGGCGGATCGTTCAGCGTTACGACCACTTTGAAATCCTTGGCTTCCTCACTGGCTGTGGTCGATTGCGAAGTCGACACGCCGCTGGAGCGCACGATTGCGTTGTCGCCAATTTCAGAAACCTTCCCGTGGAAGATCTTCTTGGGGATCGCGTCAATCGTGACTTCCGCGGGCTGTCCCAGATGTACATTCACAATATCGGTCTCATCCACTTTTACTTCAGCCGTAATCACCGACATGTCGGCAATAGTCATCAATGTGCTACCGAGCGCGTTCTGAATGCCAATCACTACCGACTCGCCTTCCCGCACTGGAAGGTTCGTGACCACGCCGTCATAGGGCGCGCTGTAGGTCGTCTTTTGTAGTACGTCGTTGACCCTCGTTAAGTTCGCTCGTGCCTGCGATACGTGTTTGGCCGCGGAATCCTGCTGCGCCTTGGCTTGGGCGACGCGAGCTTGCGCTTGCACCAATCCAGCGTCCGCGGTGGCCCACGCATTCTTGCGGCTGTCGAAATCTGATTTGGCGATCAGCCCGTCCTTGAACAGGTTCTGCGCGCGGTCCCAGTCCTGCCTGTTGCGGTCGTAGTCCGCCTGCGCCCGAACCAGGTCGGCCTGCGAAGTCTTGAGGGCCGCATCGGCAGCCAGTGCATCGGTCTCGGCCGCCTGCACCGAAGCCTGATTCGCCGTTACATCCGCCGCCGACTGCACGTTCTCCAGTTGCGCCAGCAATTGACCCCTCTTGACCTGATCGCCCTCCTTTACATACAGGTGGGTGATCTTTCCGTAGGCATTGGCGCCGATGTTGACGTATGTCTTCGGCTTGATCTCGCCGGATGCGCTCACTACCGTGGCCAAATCCTGGCGCTGCACCTTGCCGGTTTGCACCGTCGCTACGTTCTTGCTGCTCTGATGAACGGTAAAACCGACGATGATTGCGAGTAAAACCGCAATGCCGACGCCAATCGCAATTTTTTTCCAAGCTTTCATAATTCCCGTCACTGTCCGGGTAATTTATCTCCCACAGAAGGCCAAGTCCTGCACCAGCCTGTAGTTACGCACAACGAGACCTCTTGCACGGTTTGGGGTGACGGACACACACTCTCTGGTACGATCCTGCTGCGGAGAAAGTTCCCGATCAGGAATTAAGAAGAAATGGCCGAGACCCGTTACGAGAGGGGAGTGATAGCTACCGCCCCGGAACCAGCCATTATAGCTCTGCCATACCGTTCTGGCAGTATGGATTTGGCGGGACGGATTTGATAGCGGTTCAGGCAACTCCAGGCAACCACCCGCGCTTCTAAAAATACGGTTGCAGTTCGTTCGTTGGGTAGTTCTCGGGGCACGACTTAACCTTGCTTTCGCATGGCGAAGAAGCCTAAAATAAGCAGACGGTAGTCGGTAGTTTGGCAGGAGTCCCTCTCATGTTCCGGGTTGCTTCGTATCAATCAGTTCTGCGAGTTTCGCTCGTTTCCTTCGGCCTACTGGTCTGTGGAGCCGTAGCCCAGAACCAGCCGGACGCGAAGTCCGCCGACAAATCAGTCGCCGACAAACCTGCCGTCGACACCCCAGCGACCGACACTCCCGCGAAAGACGCTGCCGGCACCCCGCAAGCCAAACCGGCTGCTGACGCAGTCGATCCCCTCACCCGTCCGATCAGTGAGAAACAGCGCAAGAAGAATGAGCGCGCGTTCAAGGCCGAAGTGAGCAAGGTGTACAAGAAGTGGCTCGACGAAGACGTCGTCTACATCATCACCGACGAAGAGCGCGCAGCATTCAAACAGCTCTCGAATGACGAAGAGCGCGACAACTTCATCGAAGCCTTCTGGCAGCGCCGCGACCCCACTCCTGACACCGAAGAGAACGAATATAAGGAAGAGCACTACCAGCGCATCGCCTACGCGAACGAGCATTTCGCCGCCGGCGTGCCCGGCTGGAAGACCGATCGCGGCCGAATCTACATCGTGTTCGGCAAGCCCGATGAAATCGAGGATCACCCCTCAGGCGGAACTTATGAGCGCCCGATGGAAGAAGGCGGCGGCGAGACCTCGACCTTCCCCTTCGCAGACTGGCGCTATCGCTACATCGAAGGCATCGGCCAGGAAGTCATTATCGAATTCGTTGACACTTGCATGTGCGGCGAGTTCCACATGACCCTCGATCGCTCCGAAAAAGACGCTTTGCTCATGACCCCGAACGCTGGCCTCACGCTCTACGAGCAGATGGGCATGTCGAACAAAGCGGCGCGCTTCCAAGGAAACGGTTTGGAGCGTTTGGGTGCGGGTCCAGATAGCTCGATGCAGCAGACGAAGCAGTTTGACCGGCTCGAGCAATTCGCCAAGTTGCAGGCTGCTCCCAAGGTCAAGTTCACCGATCTAGAAGAAGCCGTCAATTCGAAGGTCATTCTAAATCCCATGCCGTTTGATGTTCGCACCGATTTCGTGAAGGTCACCAGCGATACAGTGCTAGTCCCGGTCACGATCCAGATGCGCAACCGCGACATCACTTTCGTCAACAAAGACGGTATTCAGCGCGGCACGGTCAACATCTTTGCGCGACTGTCCACTCTCACCGGAAAGATCGTGCAGACGTTTGAAGACACGGTGCAGGTCGACGTACCCGCCGAACTATTGCCCCGCACCGCCGAGAATGCCTCCGTCTACTGGAAGGCTCTGCCGCTGCGCGCCGGGCGCTACAAGCTGAACATCGCCATAAAAGACGTCAATGGCGACCGAAAAGGTGTATGGAGCCGCAGTGTGGTTGTCCCTGAGTTCTCCGACGACAAACTCTCGACCTCCACTCTCATCGTCGCCGACGACATGGAGCCGGTTCCCACGAAAGCCATCGGTACGGGCATGTTCGTAATCGGCACCATGAAGGTTCGTCCCCGGGTCGCCCCGGCGGACGGCAAGCCAGCTCTGTTCAAGAAGGACAAGGATCAGAAGCTGAATTTCTGGATGCAAGTCTATAATCTCGGCGTGGACGAGAAGACCCACAAGCCTTCCGCCACGTTCGAATACAACATCACCAATCTCGCAACCAATAAGCAGGTGGTCCAGAAGACCGAAACTACCGATAGCATGGGCAACATCGGCGATCAGGTGACGCTGCAGAAGTCGATCGTAGCCGCGAACCTGCAGCCCGGCACGTACAAGATCGAGATCAAGGTGAACGACAATATCTCGAAGCAGACCATTGATCCGTCAGCGGTATTTGCCGTAGAGTAACTCCCTGCAATTTTCTCCCCAGGGGGTGGGGGTGGAGTGAGACTGCGTAAGCTCGGAACTTGGGCAATCGTGTTCGGCTTGTCGCTTCCCGTCTGGGCTGTGGATCGCCCGGGAGCGATCTCGGGATACGTTCGCAACATCTCGGGTGCTCCCCAGATGGGTGCCGTCGTTCAAATCCTTGGCACCGCCAATCGCTCCTTGACCGTCTTCACCGACGGCGCCGGATACTACGTCGCCACCGGCTTGTTGCCCGGCCTCTACACTCTCAAAGTCACTGCGCCTTCGTTCCTCCCGGCACTGCGCGAGAAGGTGGGTCTTCGTCCTGGCGCCACTCTCAACGTCAACGTCACGTTGAGCACCTTGCTGGGAGTGATGCAACTCGGCCCAATCCGCAGTCTTCCGGATGAAGACGACTGGAAGTGGACTCTTCGTTCCGTAGCGAATCGCCCCATTCTGCGTGTCTTTGACGATCCCACGCTGCCTGCCGAAAAGGTGAACCACGAGTTAACCGGCACCGTTTCCTTCCTCGCGGGCTCCGCCGCTGGCGGATATGGCACCGGGTCTGACATGAGCACCGCCTTCACGCTCGAGCGTTCCATCTTTTCAGACGGACGCCTGGCCTTCAGTGGCGACGTCGGTTATGGTGATGGTCTCCCCGCCGCCGTACTGCACTCCAGTTATTCGCGTCGTCTGATGAATGGTTCTACGCCCACCATGGGGCTCACCGTTCGCCGCTTCGCGGCTTCCGATCCCAGCCTGCACAATGCCGCGTTGCAGGCGCTTGCTCTTTCGGCCTCCGATGATTTTTCCGTCGGCGATATTCTCGAATTCAGGTTCGGTAGCGAACTCCAGACCATTCAGTTTTTGGGCCATGTGTCGGCATTCCGCCCCTACGGTTCTGCGGATCTTCATCTTTCGCCCGACACCGTTCTGGAGTATGACTACTCGACCTCCCGCCCTGACCTGCGCGGCGAGAAGGGATTCGACTCTGCCCCCGCCGACCTCAGCGAGTCCAATCCGCGAGTCAGCCTGCTGAGCTTCGCTCCCAAAGTGGAGAGTGCGCATCATCATGAAATCAGCGTCTCCCATCGAGCCGGCAAGACCAACGTTCAGGTCGCTGTATTCTCCGACCGCGTCGGCGACCCCGCTCTCACGGGTACAGGCCTTACCACCGCCGCGGGCGGATACCTCTTGCCTGACGTCAATTCCGGCACGTTCAGCTATACCGGCAAGACGATAAACACCGATGGCCTCCGCGTCGTTCTCCAGCGTAAGATTTCCGCTGATCTCACCGCCACCGTCGACTACGGTTATGGTGGCGTTCTGGACCTCTCCCGTTCCGACGTATCTTTAGAGAAGGCCCAGTCTTGGATCTCGACGCAGCACCGCCACGCCGTTGCCGCCAAGCTAAGCGGAACCGTGCCGCGCACCCATACCAGTTGGATCGCCTCCTACCGCTGGATTAACGGCTCTGCCCTGACGCCGGTCGACA
This sequence comes from uncultured Acidobacteriaceae bacterium, assembly GCA_963706645.1. Lineage (GTDB taxonomy): Bacteria > Acidobacteriota > Terriglobia > Terriglobales > Acidobacteriaceae > Sulfotelmatobacter. The sequence continues at coordinate 192,959 of CAVPNR010000046.1, read as the reverse complement.
TGTTCAACGCGTCGCCCGGTCAAAGCGATCCGTTCCTGAACATCTTCGTCCGCCAGCCGATTCCGGCCATGGGCGGCCACGTGGAAGCGATCATCGACCTGCGCAACCTTCTGGCGCAGGGCTATGTCCCCGTCCTCGGTCAGGACGGCCAAACCGTTTATCTGGTCCAAGCCGCCCGCTCGGTCCGCGGCGGCGTGGCATTTACGTTCTAACCCCAGCCGCCAGCTATTAGCCGTCCGCTCTCAGCCAAAGCCTAGAATCGTCATTTTCTAGAGGGTTGAGGGGGACAACTGGGCAGTGAGTACCGATACTGTTTCCCGTACCTTATTCGTAAAATCTATAGCTCCCATTCATAACTACATGGTTGACTGCAGGGATGACCTTTCGGTAATGTTTCTCAGCTGACTATGCGGGGGCGGGGCGGCGCAACTTCTTAGTATGCAAGGAATTGCGAGCTTTCCCGAGTGTGACGGAAGTAATCAAACCCTTCCCGCAAGCCGCCAAAACTCCTCCAACAACTGAACCGTTTCAAGGAGACCACATGAGAGCGCGCATCTTCCTGGTGTCGACAAGTCTGGTGTTTGTTCTTCTGGCCGCCGTGAGCCTGTCGGCACAGACCTTCCGGGGGACCATCCTCGGCACCGTGACCGATCCTTCCGGCGCTGTCGTTTCCGGCGCGAAGGTGACGGTGAAAAACACTGGCACCGGGCTTGAGCGCTCCACCCAAACCAGCGCCGACGGCAGTTACTCGCTGCCCGAGTTGCCCATCGGTTCCTACACGGTGACCGTGACCCAGAGCGGCTTCCAGACTTTCGTCGCCACCGGTGTCACGGTTGACGTTGCCTCCGACCGCCGCGTCGACGCCGCCATGAAGACGGGCGCAATTTCGACGAGGGTTGAGGTCTCGGGAGATCTTTTGCCCCAGGTGGAAACGACCTCCGCCGAGCTGGGCGGGACGCTGACCGCCGATACGATCGAGAGCCTTCCGGTCAACGGGCGCGACTACCAGAAACTGATCTACCTCAATCCCGGCGTCGCCGGCTCGCCCGACCAGATTTCGGATTCGCCCGGTTCTTATGGAACCTTCTCCATGAACGGTTCACGCGGCCGCGCCAACAACTTCCTGCTTGACGGTACCGACATGAACGACGGATACCGCAATGATCCGGCCATCAACGAAGCCGGTGTTTTCGGTGATCCCGCGACCATCCTTCCCCTCGATGCGGTGGCCGAACTGAAAGTCATCTCCAACTACGAGGCGGAGTACGGACGCAATAGCGGCGCGGTTATCGACATCGTGACCAAGAGTGGCACCAACGCCTGGCATGGTTCTTTGCTCGAGTATTTCCGCAGCGGCAAGCTGGGAGCACGCAACTACTTCAATTTCGACCCTGCTCCGAAGAGCCCATTCAACAACAACCAGTTCGGTGGAGCGCTCGGGGGCGCCATCGTGAAGGACAAGACCTTCTTCTACGCCGACTACGAAGGCCAGCGCGAAAACGGCGGGCAGGCCGGAGTCACCTGCGTGCCCGATCCTGCGGTCATTGCCGCCTCAGAGACCGCTATCGTGGGCTTGGGCGATACCGTGAATCCCGTGATGACCGCGCTTCTCGCCCGCAACCCGTACCCCACTCCAAATATTGCCGGTGCCGTAAGTGATGGAAATGGCTGCACTACTTCCAATGTCTCTACTTCCACTGCTTTCTTCAATCGCGTCGACAGCTTCATCGGCAAGATCGATCAGAGCTTCAATACGAATAACATGCTGACCGGGCGCTACTACTTTGGCGACAGCAACCAGAGTTTTCCCTTCGCGCAGTTGGCTGGCGGCCTTCTGCCCGGATTCAATACCGTCACTCCGACGCGCGTGCAACTGGTCTCGATCTCCTATGTGAAAGTCGTAAACTCCAGCCAGGTGAACGAAGCTCGTTTGGGATGGAACCGCTTCGTCGAAGGATTTTTCCCGCAGGACCAGAGTTTCAATCCCAACTCCATTGGACTGGACACGGGCGTGGGCAATTATGACGGTGGCCTGCCTGCGATCAGCGTGGGCGGCTTCTCGCAAATCGGCGCCACCAGTTCCATCCCGCGCAATCGCGTCGATTCCAACTGGCACTTCGTCGATAACTACTCGTGGAAATCTGGCAAGCATGAAGTCAAATTCGGATACGAGTTCCGCCGCACCACCATCATGCAGGTGATCGACCACAATTTCCGCGGCTATCTCGGCTTCGGCAACGACGTTACGAGTCCGAATAATCCAAACGTCACGCTCACCGCTCTGGAAGCCTTCTTGGAAGGCATTCCCGACGGTGGCAAACAGGTCACCGGCAATTCCCAGCGGCACACCTACCAGAATAGTGACGGTCTCTTTATCCAGGATAGCTTCCGCGCGACTTCTCGTCTGACCCTGAACTACGGCGTGCGCTGGGATTATTTCGGCGTCACGGGAGAAAAGAACGGACTGTTCTACACCTTTAATCCCGCGAACGGGGGAAGCAACGATCAAACCAATCAGCTGTACGGCAAGGACTTCAACAACTTCGCTCCTCGACTCGCATTCGCTTACGACTTGACCGGCAAAGGTACGACCGTGGTTCGCGGCGGATGGGGACTGTTCTACGACGCGTTCTCGCAAGACATGTTCCTCGGCCACTTACCGTGGAATTGCATTTTCTGTCCCGGCCCGGCATATCCCGGCCTGGGGCCGCAAGCCTTGACCACAGGCGCCGTTTCCGGTAGCCCATTGGCCGCCGGAACCCCGGTATATTCGAGCTATGCTCCTGAGGGCGACTTCTTTGCAGTAGATCCCAAGATGCGGACGCCCTACATTCAGAACTTCAACCTGAACTTGCAGCAGCAACTGGGCAGCAAGACGGTCCTGCAGGTTGGCTATGTGGGATCGAAGGGGACGAAACTGTTCCAGTTCCTCGACATCAACCAGCCCAGCCAGGCTGAAATTACCTCTTACGATCTGGCCAACGGGGTTTCCTCCTACGGAGTTCCTCGGAACTATCCGAACTTCTTCTATATCAATCAGGAGAGGTCCTCGGCCAATTCCATCTATAATGCTCTGCAGGTCAGCCTCCGCACCAGCGGGTGGCACGGCCTTACCTCGCAAGCCAATTATGTGTGGTCGCATTCGATCGATACGGCCAGCGATCTGGAAGACTTCGAACCCAACCAGGCGCAACCGCAGAACAGCACATTCCCTGCTGGCGATCGCGGGAACTCCAGCTTTGACATTCGCCAGCGCTTTACCTGGAACTTCACTTATCAGCTCCCCAAGATGGGAGGAAGTATGCAGAAGGTGAAGAACGGGTGGGGACTCGATGGAGTATTGAACTTGCAGGAGGGGCAGCCATGGCAGCTGAACTATGAGTTCCAGGGCGACTACTCCGGAGCAGGCGAAGGCTTTGACCGGCCCGACCAGATTTCGACTCCTCAATATTCCCCCAGCAACCCATCGCAGTATCTGAATATGACGTCGTTCGCTGCGCCCTGCACCTGGAATCCAAACTTGAATCCGGGGGCCACGGATGAGAGCAATTGCGTCGCCGGTACCCGCCACTTCGGCAGCCTGGGCCGCAACTCTCTGAAGGGCCCGACTTTCAAGGAGTTCAACTTCTCCGTGTTCAAAGATACGAATCTGGCGGAGCACGTGGTCCTAACGCTTCGCGCCGAGTTCTTTAATTTGTTCAACCATCCCAACTTCTCCAATCCGTTGTTGCCGAATTTTATTGGCAACGCCGGATCACCCGACGCGGCGACTGGCCGGCAGACCGGCTACTATGCGCTAACGGCGACCGGCGACGTGGGCATCGGCAACCCCTTCCTCGGTGGAGGCGGTCCTCGGGGCGTGCAGTTCGCCGCAAAGGTCACCTTCTAACCAAATCAGTTTTCCCGAGCCCCTGCTTAGGCGGGGGCTTTTTCTTCCAGCGAGAAGAGCTACCACCCCCCTGCGAAACAAGCCTAAGGCACGGGAACCTGAATCCCGAGGGCTGCGCCTGTCACGGAACTTCGACCGGCTGTGTTGAGTTAAGTGCTTAGTTTATAATAGTTTGCCAGTGGTTGTTTTGGCAGTGAGATGGAGCGGCGAATCCTCACCCCTCCGACCCAGACCTCCTGAAACCAGAGAAACCTTGGAAACCTGGAAACCTGGAAACCTGGAAACCTGGAAACCTGGAAACCTGACAACCTCCCCTCCCGTTCCACGCCTTTCGTCACCTCGTCCGCTGATTACGCCGATGTTACCCTCATCTCGTAATCCTCCCCAAAAGCTCTGTTCCGGAGATCCACGATGCGTCGCCCTGGTTCCATGAAGACGTACGCCATTTTCGTTCTCGCTCTCAGTCTCGCCGCGCCTCTGTTTGCGCACCACGTGAAGAAGGGTGAATCCAGCACGCTGCCCGTCACGACTTCGTCCCCCAAGGCCCGCGACCTTTACGAAAAGGGAATGCAGGACTACGAGAATCTCTATCTGGAACGCTGCAACGAGGACTGGCGCGGAGCCGTGAAGGAAGATCCCAACCTCGCTGTCGCCTGGGCTTGGATCGCCTTCAACAGCGGTAATCCCCAGGAAGTCAATGAGGCCCGTGCCAAAGCCAAGGTGCTGGCGCCCAAAGTAACGCCCGGCGAGCAGTTGATGGTTGCGTGGATTTCGAAGGTGCAGGAAGGAGACTTCCTCGGCGGCATCACCGCCATGAATGACATGCTCGAGATGTATCCCCACGACAAGCACCTGCTTTATCTCGCGGGCAACTGGCTGATGGGGGAAAACGGCAACGACCAGGCGCAGCGCATGATGGAGAAGGCACTGGCGATTGACAAGAACTTTCCTGCGGCCCTGAACGACCTTGCCTACGTCGATGCCCGTAACCGGAAATTCGACAAGGCACTTACCGCCATGGACCGGTATGTTGCTCTTCTTCCCAAGGAGCCCAACCCGCAGGATTCCTACGGAGAACTTCTCCGTATGGCCGGCAACTTCGAAGGGTCGCTCACTCACTACCGTGCCGCTCTCAAGATTGATCCCGACTTCGTGACCTCGCAACTCGGTCTGGGCGATACCTACGCGCTGATGGGGAATCAGGAACAGGCCCGCGTCGAATACGACAAGGCCATCCGCTTTGCGCACAACGAAGCCGACCGTCTTACCTACAGCATGCAGAAGGCGATGACGTACGTCCGTGAAGGCAACTACGCCGAGGCCGACAAGGAATACGTCGAGATCGCCGCGACCGCTCACGGGAAGGCGCAGGGATTACAGGAAGCGCAGTCCTACCGGCATCTGGCCGAATACCAGACGGACGACAATGTTGCCTTAAAGCATCTGAAGTCCGCCGAAGAGGCGCTCCATCATCAATCCATCATTTCGCCTTCCGATCGTGATGAAGAGTTGTCGCGCATCCTGCGGATCCGATCCTTGCGTGCCGAGAGCTCGGGCAATCAAGCGCTGTCCGACAAGTCGCTGCATCAGCTCGAGGCTCTGGCCAATGGCACCCGCAACCGCTTGATCCAGAGTTCCTGGCACGGTGCCGTCGGCACTCAGTTGATGGCTCAGAAGAAATATGAGGAAGCGATCCCTCAGTTGGAAGAGGATCAGGACAACCCCTTCACCATGGAATTGCTGGTGCAGGCCTACTACCAGACCTACCAGCCCGAGAAGGTTCACGAGATCGAAGTGAAGCTCCGCGGCACCAACGTGCCCACGATGGAGCAGGCCTTGGTTGTCCCCGCTGCTCGCTCCAAGCGGCCAACCAGCTAATCCCAATCTGGGATCCGGGCTCCGCGCGGAGCCCGGAACTCCTCGCCGAATTCTGGCCCTTGGTGTACAGTAGGTGGGCACTTCGCCCGCATGAAGACTGACACCGAGCGCCGCGCCGGAACCCGCATCGCTACTCGCGTTCCCACGCGCGTACGCAATTCTCATGGTGCGGATCACACGGCCCTGACCCGCGATGTCAGCGCCAATGGAATCTTCCTCTACACTAAGTCGCGCATCGAGAAGGGAACCGACGTCGAGTTGGTCCTGATTCTTCCCCCGGAACTCACCTCAGGTGAGAAATGCTGGGTCTGCTGCCAGGCGACGATCGTCCGAGTCGAAGAAGAGGGCGCGGAGTTCGGCGTGGCGGCCCAGATCCGCCGCATGGATATTCTCCCCGAAGCCACTGTTTGAATTCGATGAAGGACCGTTTGGGGAAGGCGCGGGAAGTGATTTTCCCGAAAATGCCCTACCGGGTGGAAGCCAACGTGAAAGCTCGATTAATATATCCGTAAATCTGTAAGAAAAGGCTTCCCATTGCATGAGTTCCGGTGCAATAATGGCGGCCCTAGAATTGCTCTGGCCAATTTCAGGTTCCAGGTGGGCCCGGTATGTTGATTGAAAAGCTCGCGGCTGGTGTGGTGCAGGTTCAAACACCCATTGGGCCGCGCTACGTAATGCCTTCATTCCTCCAGCGCGTGTATCTGCTGTGGATGTTTCGCAATTTTCCCATTCTTCCTCACGCCGTGCTCAACGGACGGCAGCAACGCATGATCGACCGCATGTGCAGCGAGCAGCGATTCGCATCGATGGCTTACGCCGACGGCATGGACGAAGCGCCAGTGATCGGCACCGTCGAGCGTCGTCCGCCGATCGGATCTGATCCATTGCCTCCGCGCCGCCCCGTGACGAGCGAATCCGGCGCGCTGGCCGCGGAAGTTCGCCAGCGTTCCTAGCTGTCAGTTGTCATCTCTGTGGCGAGCCGTCGACGCGAGTGAGTGCCGGAGAATTTTCACGCCCAGAAAATTTTCGTTTGCTGTTCAGTTCTGTGGCGAAGGCTGATTTGACGGTGGAGCGCCGGTGCCGCTTGCTTGCCCTCGTCCGTGATGTGGCATCTCCCCGCAACCGCCACCCATTCCTTCATGCAGTCCAGCGCCGCTCGGATGATTTCCGCTGCGTGCCTGCTGGCAAGCCGTCAGAGCTTTTTGCTGATCGGCAGTGAGCAGGCCTCCACGCTTTTGCATCGCCTTCTCGCGGATCTCCCGCGCTTGTTGCTGCTTCTGCTGTGGCGTGAGAGAAGTGTTGGAGCAGACATCCTCGATCTGGGAATGAGCCTCGTGCGCGATGGAGTGAATTTGCTCCGCCACGGACGCCTCGATACCGGCCTGCTGCCTGCAATTTCCTTGGCCTCCTCGCCGCACCGGCACCGTTTGTGAGGGCGGATTCGTAGGCGGCGGAGTGCTCTGCGCGAGCATAGTCCCCGCGCAAAGAAGAAGAACGGCCCGACAGAAAAGTTTTCTCACCATGACGGAGACCTCCGAGAAGTTTGGACCTACACCACAGCGCGAAGTCGTTAGGGTAGTGTAGCGCAGCCCAATGGGAAGGATGTATATCTCTCGGATAACGCAGGGACATGGCCTAATTCACGTCTACCAAGAGCACCGGAGGCATCCAAGGTTCGACCTGGGCACCTGGAGCGCAATACAGAAGTCTGTTGCGCGAGAAGCAACAGCGCGATAAGCCAAGCGATGGAGCACCGAACACCTGCACATCCACCGAAAAACCCGAGCGGATGTTATAATTTTTTGTTCGTCCCACCAGCCAAATCCCCACCGTGGGCGCGTAGCTCAATTGGCAGAGCAACTGACTCTTAATCAGTAGGTTGTAGGTTCGATTCCTACCGCGCTCACCATCAATCACGCCTTGTGCGTTCCTAACGAGTTCCTGTGGAGGGTTCGGGTCGAATCAATAGTGCAAGCCTCGGGAAAAGGAAATGTCCGGCGGCGTCATCGATCACATTCACCTGACACGTGTAGAAGCCAGGCTTAAGCGAGTTGAGAGGCAGGTCGAGCTGGAAGACTCCGGCCTGGCGGTCGAGAGCATTCAGCTCCGTTAGTTCTGCGAGGGAAGTTTCGAATACTTTGGCGTTGCCCCGGAAGAACGACACATTCGTCATCAGGTGGATGCCGGGTTTGCCCTGTCCAGTCTGCGCCGCGCCCGATGCACTCACCCGTCCCGGGTCATACACTTCGTAATAAAGGCGCAAATGCTGCGCGGAAGAAAAAACGTGCGTGACGTTTGGAATGATCTCCGAGCCATCACGAACGAGCGGGCTTTGAGTCGCGCCCTTCTTCGCAGGTTGAACCTGGCTGGCGAGAACAACCGAGCTCATCTTGAGCGGTTGCGATTTCAGATCCGGAACTTCGAGGTCGGTTTCAAACGATCCCATGCGCCCAGTCTGATTTTCTCGCACGACAAACTTGAGGTGATATTTGCCGGGAGGCAAGCTCAGCCCAGTGTCGTACTGTACATTCTTCTTCCGAACTTCCGATGAGGTATCGACCGCGAGGTTCACGGTGTCGCGAACCTGAGTGACTGGATGTTTCTGGCTGTCGAGGACGATGCCAATGACGTCCAGAGTAGCTTTGTCACGATCACTGCTCCGTGTGAAGGGGATTTCCGAACCCGGCACCACCAACGACACCGGAATGAAAAATTTGTTGGCTTCCAGCCGAAAGTAAGCGGCGCTCAGAAACAAGGGCAGATCCGTTGTGGGCAACTCGGAGGCGAGTTCCTCCTGCAACTGAAGTTCTTTGCCCCCTTTCGTGGAATGCCGGTAATCCGCCGGAGCATAGTAGCCGCGCCGGTAGTCGACCTTCACATTGGGGACGTTGACCTTTACGCTGATGCGCCTGTATCGCCCGTCCCGCGCTGGATTTGTGCTGCGATACCCAAGCAGATAGTAAGTTGAGGTATCCTGTTGCACTCCTTTGAAGACCTGGGTGAAATCATTGGAATCGAGAAAGGCGCGCCCCCCGGTGTCGCTCGCTAGTGTGACCAGGGATTCTTGAGTGGTGAAGTTGGAGTTCAGGGCATTGATCATCGATTGGCCGGAATATGCCGACGTTCCCCGCAGGCTCGCGTTTTGTGCTTCCCCCCCTGCGACCAGCGCTTGCAGGCCTCGCAGATCCATCGTGTAGATCGCCATGTTGGATCGCACAGCTGCATTGATGGCAGCCCGTAGTTCGGACTGATTTTCGATACCCGTTCGGTCCATGCCGCTGGAAAAATAGATCAGTGACTTCTTCTGCTGCAGATGAGAAAGCTTCTCCGCAACCGATCGCAAGGCTTCGAGACGTCGATCCGTATTAAAGATGTTGTATTCCGTGTCGTCCGCTGTAAAGGGCTGGCCGGTGTCGGGTGTTCCTTCCGTCGTACCGGTGGTGCCTTCTTCGAAGCCCTGACCGCTGCCCGTTCCGAAAGCCTGGAGCTGCTTCTTGAGAAGACTGTGGTCGTCGGTGAAATCCTGGTTTACGAGCAGCGCACTGCCCAGAGAAACGATCGAAACCATGTCGGCCGGGGCCATCTGGGTGTCAACATAGTGCTCCGCCGAGGTCACCGCGCGGTCAATCTCGTCGGGCTCCATGGCGGATAGATCGAAGAACAGAACGATGAGTCGGCGATCTTTAAATTGATTCGCTGCGCCGGATGCCGCCGTAGCCGCGCTGGAAGGATTTGCCGGCTCAGCCGCGGGGCTGGCCAGGGGCTTAGCCTGCGCCACATTCTGATTTGCCACGGCATCAATGTTCTCTACATCAAACGAGACGACTTTCTGCGGTTTGTTGTCCTCGAGAATCGTGAAGTCTTCAGGTTTGAGACCCCGAACAATATTTCCAACCTTGTCTCGCACCGTTACGTTGACCAGCACCAAATCGCTCTGAACGCGAAACGTGTAGTCTGCTTGCTGCTGCGCAGGCGCGGACGAGCACGCCAGGGCGAGTGCCAGCATGGTCGCCAGAAACCTTTTCGCCAATTCGGTCATGCCTGGATTCATCCGCATTCCTCCTCAAAAACGGAAGCGAGCGGTCATCGTAATTTGCCGCATGGCCCCTACCGCTGTAACCCGGCCGAACGTCGGCGAAGTGACTGACGTATCAATCGACGTGTAATTCGGTATGTTAAAGATGTTCGTGGCCTGCGCCCGAAACTCGAGAACGCGGGACTCTCTCAGCGGGATAACCTTCGTGAAGGCCATGTCGAACAAAAGCGTTCCGGGGCCAATGATGCTGTTGCGGCGCGCGTTGCCGTACGTTCCACACGGCAGGGTTGGGTCAAATGCTGCCGTGTTGAACCACTCGCCTATCGATGGATTTGCCAGGGAGATGGATTGTCCCGGAAGCAGATTCGGCCGCAACGTGCCGTTTGTGCCTGTATTCAAGTTGCAGGGCGAGCCGACGAATCGTGGCGTAAAAGGCAGCCCCGAAGCGATGGTCCAGTCGCCGCTCCACTGCCAGTCACCGAGGATCGCACGGGCTGGGGTATTTTCGGTAAGCCAACGCTTGTCGTGTCCGAACGGCAGTTCCCACAAGTAGTCTGCAGTGAATCTCTGGGTCTGATTGAAGCTGGAGAGACCACGCTCGGCCGACAGGTCCAATGCATTTTGCGCAACGGAGGCCGATCCGCCGCCGGAAGAGCCGCCTCCCCCGCCGGCAGACGTCCCTCCGGCGCCCAGTCCAGCGCGGCCCGAACTCGAAGTAGCTCCCGCGCCGATGGAGGATGCATCATCGATCGACTTGGAGAATGTATAAGTTCCACCGATGGAGAACCCATTGGATAGACGTTTGCGTAGGCGCACGGATCCGGCATTGGCCTCGGAGTCGCCCACGGAGTTTTCGTAGATGAATGCTTGCGCTGTCGGAATCAGAATTCCTGTCGCTGTGCGGTTGGGAGCTTCCAGGATGTCCAGATCGGTGCCCTTGGTTCCCGTGTAATCGATATTCAACAGCAGAGTTGGACGGATCTGTTGTTGAATATCCAGGTTGCGAATCTGGACGTAGCCCAACCGGTAATCGGGATTCACCGCATAATTATTGGTGATGCCGCCGGTTGACACCGTCGGGAAGCCGCTCTGCAGAGTAAGATCTCCCACAGCGCTCTGAATATTGGTCTGCGTTGTCGAAAACGGCGGCTGAAAAGCCAACTGCTGCACCATCCCTTGATATGCGCCGGTGTTGTAGTTAATCCCGTATCCCCCACGCACCACCGTCTTGGAAAAGGGCTTCCAGGCGAACCCCACCCGCGGCGCAAAATTATTGGCGTCAGGCCGGACCAGAGTGTCTGGCAGGTTCCCACTATAAGGAGCGACTTGTCCCGGTAGCACCTCAGCGACTGCAGGCGTGCCCAGCGCGGGATTCAGCACTCCGGGCGAAAGATCCAGATTCGCAATTCGATTGTTCTCTTCGGTGAGGGGCGAAACGTATTCATAACGCACGCCGAGGTTCAGCGTAAGATTTCCGCGAACCTTCCACTCATCCTGCACATACAAGTCCCAGTAGTTGCCATGAAAATGGTAGTTGTCTTCTCCGAATTGCACCGATGTTGTCTGGGGAAACCCGAGCAGGAAGTCGGCGAAGTCGTATCCCGTGCCGGGTGCTTGCTCGGGTGGTTGTCCGGGTTGTCCGGGAATCAGTTGAGACGTGTTGTAGCCACTGAAGATGAATGATCCCCGCGCGTTGCTACTGGTTTCGGTGTTGAGATCAATGCGGCGATAGTCCCCACCCCACCGCCAGCTGTGTTTGCCATGGGTCCAAACGACATTGTCCGTGATTGTGTACGTCTGGTTTCGAAGCAATTGCGGATTGACATCCTGAAGACCCGCGATGTCGGTGAAGGAGAGGTTTGGCAGACCCCAATCAAAAGGATTCTGCGAAACACCAGTGATTCCCAGAGCGCCGGTAATGTTGTCGCTGAAGGCATAGAGATTCTGCGTACTCGTACGGCTGCGGTTGAAGTCGAAGCGAAGGTTGTTGGTCAGCTTGCCGATGCTGCGAACGTAACCGATAGGGATATCAAAGCTGCGGACGCTTGTATTGCCGCCTACACTCGGGAACGGATTCGTGATAACGGCGCTCGATCCGTGATAGTGAAGGCCGAAGGTCAGGTTGTTGCGCGGAGCGCCTCGTCCACCCCGTCGTCCGCCAGCGGATGCGGCGCCAAACGTGTGATTGATCCGCAGGTTGAGGTCGTCACTGTCACTGGTCGCGGAGGTCACGAAATGAAAATTCTGATAATCGCCCGGAAGATTCGGCATCGGTATGTAGGGAAGCAATTCCGCCGCGGCGGAATTGATCTGCGGGATTGTATTGTTCGCGTAAGGAGTATTCGTCGCGGGATTGAATATCTCGACTGGTTGTCCCTTCTCTGGGCCCGAAGTGTAGATGGTCTGCGAAAAGTTTCCTTGCCGCTCCAGCTGCGTCGGAACCGTCGAAAACTGATCGAAAGGATTCTCCCCGTGCTTGGCGTTGTAATTGACGAAGAAAAACGTCTTGGTACCGCCGTGGTAGATCTTGGGAATGTTGAGTGGTCCGCCGATTGAGCCTCCAAAGCTGTTCTGGACGTAAGCTGGGTTCGTTGCAGGTTCGCCGGCGAGGGCATACGGCGCGGCATTGAGAGCCGAATCGCCAATGCCGTAATAGATCGAGCCGTGAGGATGATTAATGTCAAAACCGCGGCGGCCGGTAATCGTCATCGCGCGTCCTCCGCCGCCCCCGCCAAATCCTCCCGGGCCTCCGAAGCCGCCCGATCCAAATCCGCCACCTTGCTGGCGCGCATCATTGATGCGTTGCTGCAGTTCGTCCCCACTCATCGCGTTCAGTGGATTCGAATTGTTGCCGGAAACAGCGATGGATTCGGTTGCGCTGTTCGGATCAACTCCGGGAAGCGGCATCCCCGAGGGCACTACGTCGGTCATCGTGTTTCCACCTGCGTCCTGTGCGAGGTTCTGCAGCGCAGACAGGGTCTGAAACCCACGCTGAGCGGCTGCGCCTCCACTGGGCCTTCGAGGTGGAGGACTCGGCTCGCGGGTTCTGGATAGAAGAGTCAGTTCGAAGTTCGCGCCGACGCTTTTGTGGTCAGCATCGATCACAACCTGTTGCGAGCTATTCGCGAATGCGACCATCTGCACTTGCACTGTGTAGGAGCCAGGGGACGGAACCGCCGCGGAGTAGTTGCCATCAACGTCGCTCCAGACGGAGATCTTCTGGTCAGAGGACGGTAAGGAGATGAAAACGGCTGCTCCGGGAATCGGCATATTGCCCGACTTGACTAAGCCGTGAATCGTTCCGCCATCTGAGCCCGGTGGCGGAAGTAGTGCAGGCGGATTTTGAGCGTGGGCGGTCCCGACAACGAATGACAAGCTTACGGTCACGAGCAGACACCGGGAAACGATTCCCGTTGAAATCATTACTCCATTCCCCCACTGCCTGCGCCTCGCCATCTGTGATGCGATGATAGCCCGATCCCCTCGACGCCACAGTAAAATTTTGTCTCTTCCTTTGTCTCCTAATCGGACTCAGAATGTGGGACATGCTCCAATCTGCTCGCCTCGAAAAGATGGATTGGTGACCCCGCTCCAAAGTAGAAAAATCTCTAACTTGCGGTGCCAAGTAAAGATTCGTAAAAGTGGCCCGCATTTCACAACTCCGGGCCGATAATCTGGTTTATACGCTCAGATAGGCTCGATGAATTCAGGAGAAACCATCATGTTGAAACGATCTTTACTCGCTCTACTGTTGGCCGCGGCCACTTCTATGGTCGTGCCGTTCGCGGTGGCGCAAGACAGTGGCAGCAATGACCAGCAGTCCCAGACCCAGAGTGCACCTCCCGAACATGGGCGTGGCGGCCATTTTGATCCGGAAAAGCGTACCGAGATGCTGACGAAACAACTGAAGCTCACTTCGGACCAGCAGCCCAAAGTGATGGACATCTTGAAGTCGGCCCAGTCGCAGATGCAGAGCCTGCGATCGGATTCCTCGCTCTCGCAAGAGGATCGCCACTCCAAGATGATGCAGATCCATCAGACGTCCAACGATCAGATCCGGGCGCTGCTCGACTCCAAGCAGCAAAAGAAATGGGACGAGATGCAGAGCGAACGCGAACAGTGGCAGGGACATCAGGGTGGTCAGGCTCCGAGCGCGCCGGATTCCTCCCAACCGAAATAGTGTTTTGTCCTCGTTGATGTCGGGTTCCCAACTGCGGATTCGAGTGCCTCCGAGCTCCTTTCTTCGGGCGGGTTAGTCCGCCGTGCCGCGCTCTGGCCTGGCGGACTAGCCGCCTTCGAATCATGTTCGCCTTCGATCGTCTTAGGTCGAAACTTCGATAGTCATCCTGCTGCGTTTCGTCAGCGAGACCTCGATTAAACGCGTGCGAACCACACTCAGGTGTGTCTCCCGATCGTCGCTCCTTGCCACGTATCTCCTCCGTGTGGCTGACCGAAATTTTCTGCTGCCCTGTCAAAACTGACAATTGCGCAGTACGCAGGTCTCGACGATGCTGCTAGCAGTAAGTCGGTTTCAAGCGCGCTTGCTGGGCAGGGCCACGGCGCCTACGACGGGATTCAACCGCCGCAAACCTTGGGGAACAACTCGTACGTGACCGGCCGTTCGCAGTCGGCGGGCACCGTGTCTTGGAGAAGACAAATGACACAAATCGACAGCAAAGAGAGTTCCGTGGTCGCTATTTACCCGCACTACAGCGATGCGGAGAACGCGATCAATCTGCTTAAGAAGGGGAATTTCGACATCAAGAAGCTCGCGATTGTCGGTCGCGGCTATCACACGGAGGATCAGGTGGTCGGATATTACACGACCGGCGATCGCATGAAACATTGGGGTAAAAACGGGGCATTCTGGGGAGGACTCTGGGGCATGCTTGTGGGGTCGGCCTTCTTCCTGATTCCAGGCGTTGGACCAGTCGTAGTCGCGGGATCCGCGGTCGCGTGGATATTGGGTGCATTGGAGAGTGCGTTGGTCGTGGGTGGGCTAAGTGCGCTGGGCGCGGCACTGTTCAGCATCGGAATCCCCAAGGACAGCGCTCTGAAGTATGAAAGTTCCATCAAAGCCGGCAAGTTCGTGCTCATCGCCCATGGAACGGCGGAGGATGCGGAAGCGGCGCGCCGCATTCTTTCCAGCACGGCGGCAGAAGAGGTCAACATTCACACGCCAGACCAGCCGGCTGTCGCCGCTTAGATCGGTAGCGCAATTCATGTTCATCGAGATCGGAGGAATGTATGTACAAACAAGTACGAATCGCAAAGATAGTCATTGTTCGAGCAGTGCTGCTGGGCTTGCTGGTTATGAGTAGCCTTCCCGGCCTGGCCAGAGACAAGTACGAAACGATCGAGGCCACTGCGTTCGGCACAGGCACCCAAATGGGGGCGAATATTGGCGTGACGTTGAATATCTATGAGTATTCGACGCCAGCCGACAGACAGATCCTGATCCAGGCGTATGAGAAGGCACAGAACCAGGGGTTGGTGAACGCGCTTCAGAAAATGAAAGCGGTCGGTCACGTTGAGATCACGGGCACTCTCGGCAACGACTGCTCCTACATCAAAATGATACCGACCCCGACTGGCCGCAAGATCATCTTTGTAACCAATCGCTGGATCAGATTTGGGGAGGCGTATTACGACACCCAGTCTCAATCCTTCAACCTCACTGCCGGCATCATCGAAATCAACGATCAGGACAAGAGCAAGAGCACCGGTGTTCTGTATCCCGCGGCGCAACTGGTCCTCGATAGCCAGGGACAACTGCAGTGGGATCTGCGGGAGAACTCGTGGAAACTGGTCGATGTCCTCGATTGGCAGGGAACGCCCGGCACGAACTAGCAGCAGTTCCGGCTTTATGTCTGGTTGTTATAAGAATTGATCGACGCCAATGGAGTTCACGACGGGTGACCCGTGAACGTCGGATCGTGAGGCGCAATATGAAAATTCTTCGATGCTTCGCAGTTACGTGTGCTGCGCTGTGCGTGACGCTCCCGGTATTGTCGAGCAATGCAACAGCTCAGTCGTCGAGCAGCAAGTATGCCTGCTTGGAGCCAAGTCCAGCGCAAATGTGCACCACCGCCAACACCTGCGGATCCGCTTCGTCTCCCTGCACCGTCGATGTCAAACGGACATCGGATTCCGCGTCCGCCACTCCCAGCATCCCGAACGCCAAAGGGAATGATCTTTTCTGTGTGAAAGTCGGCACGACGGTGAAGTGGATTAGTTCGGAGAAGGAAAACGGTTTTGTGGTGGATGTTGGCCCGTCATCCCCATTCGACCCCGCCGGAGCCATAATCGGAGGCTCGGACCGCACCGTTTCGGTCGTCGCGAAGCGGCCGGGATGTTTCAAGTATTCAGCGGGCGCTTGCCGGTCCGGGGCAATCTACGGAATGTGCGATACCGCAAGCGCGGAGCTCATCGTCACCGGCAATTGAATATTGTGGCTTGAGAATTAGGTCGAAAGGGATGGTCGCCCATGGTTTCGAGGGCGCCTCCCTTGAGGAGAACGACATGCCAGCGCTAAGAATCCTTACGACTATAGCTCTGTTTCTCCGCATCGCACTGCCGAATGGTATGGCCCAAGCCGATCCGGCCCAGGCTCAAGCCTCGCTTCCGTTGCAGTATGCGGCGACGGCCATTGGTCAGGCAGGTTCGGTAGCGGGGAAAAGCTTTGGTCTTAAGGTTTATGTCCAGGAGTTAACCAGCGATGCTGAAATGCAGGAACTGGTGGCAACGCTGAAGCATAAAGGTCAAGACGGCCTGGTAAGTGCGTTGGAGAATATCAAGGACATGGGACGAGTATCACCCTTGAGCTCGGTCGGCACTGGGATGCGCTTCGTCCGCATTCGCCCGACGAAAGACGGCGGACAACACATTGTCATGGCCACCAATCGGCCGATCTCGTTTCCGGAACTGTACAACGCTACCCGTTCCTCCCAGTACCAAGATCGGCATTGTGGTGCTCGATGTCGATAAGGATGGCAAAGGGACGGGCACGCTTGCACCTCTGTGCAAGGTCAAATTCAACAAGAACAATGAGCTGGAAATTGAACACTACGGGCAGAAGCCGTTTCGCCTCGCCAACGTATATCGGGGAAAGTGAATTTGACCTTAGAAACTCGGCGGATGAAAGCGATAGGGGGTACTCATATGAATTCTGAAGACGCTAAGAAGATCCTATCGGTGGTACTCAGCTTCGTTCTGGTTAGCGGTTCGCCGCAGCTACTGTACGGATATCAGACCGGCTCATCTCCTGCAACGGATTCCGGAAATCCAACTGACTCTGCTCCGATGAGCACGAGCGACCTGCAGGCGTTAGTTGCGCCCATCGCGTTGTATCCGGATGCGCTGGTCGCCCAGATTCTTGCGGCGTCAACTTTTCCAGATCAAGTTGCCATTGCTAATTATTGGATGCAACAAAACAAGAGTCTGACCGGAAGCAGCCTGATGCAGGCCGTGGACAAGCAAACGTGGGACCCGAGCGTAAAGGCGCTCACTCAGTTCCCATCGGTGCTGACCAACCTGGCCACAAATCTCAGTTGGACCTCGTCGTTGGGAGAGGCGTATCACAACCAGTCGGCAGATGTAATGACCGCCATCCAGACGCTACGTTCACAGGCTAAGGAAAAGGGAAATCTCAAGTCCAGCTCTCAGATCACAGTCGTGCAGCAGTCGCCGCAGACGATTGTGATTCAATCGGCCAATCCGCAGGTCGTCTACGTTCCGCAATACAACCCCGCGGTGATTTACGGCTATCCCTATGTGGTCCCAGGTTACGTTGCCCCCGTATATTCCACAGGCGATATGGTAGCGGCCGGTTTGCTTTCGTTCGGTGCTGGAATTGCGGTCGGCGCGATGATGAGCGGCGGATGTTGCGGATGGGGGTATAGCAGTTGGAACTGTGGCTGGCACGGTACCGCGGTCGTTTATCACGGCGGAGGCTATTACGGAAATTCGGCCTGGCACGGTGGATACTATAACGGTGGCTACCATAACAGCTATGGCTACAACAACGCCTACAACCACAACGGAAATAACTACAACAATTACCACGGTGGCAACACCTACAACAAGAATGTGAGCGGGAACACGGTGAACGTCAATCGCAATAGCTCTCAGAATCTCAATGCCGATCGCTCCTCGGCCTCCAATTCCTGGGCGCAGCACAACAACTCGAGTAGCGGGCGATCGACGGCCTTCAGTGGTTTGGACGGGCACTCTGGCGGATTTGGCGGTAGCGGTGGGTGGTCCTCGAGAGCAGAGAGCAGCCGTGGTTGGGGCAGCATGGGCTCCAGCGGCTTCAGCGGCGGACGTTTCGGGGGCGGCGGCGGTGGCCGTAGTTTCGGCGGTGGCGGTTTTCGTCGCTGATGTCCCCTTTCGTAACACGAAGAGAATGACCCGAGAACCAGATGGATCGGAGGAATGAGTATGTCTCGCTTCAGTTGCAAGCCCAGGATTCAGGACGTGAGGCTCGCGGTGTTTACGGCGTCGTTCGGGTTGATCCTCGCGCTGAGTTCTTGTACCAAATCGGAGACGCCCAAGGTTGCTCAAAAGACCTTTGCGTCACCGGCCGAGGCTGGGGCAGCGTTTCTAGAGGCCGCCAAGTCTGGCGACCAGGAGGCGTTGCTGGCGATTTTTGGTCCAGACGCAAAGGGCGTTCTATTCTCCGGAGACGCCGTGAAGGATAAGAATGCTTTGCAAGACTTTGCTGCTGCGTACACGCAAATGAATCGCTGGCGCGAGATCAAGGCAGGGGGCGAGGTCCTTTACGTTGGCGCAGACAACTATCCGTTTCCAATTCCATTGGATAAGAATTCAGCGGGCCAGTGGTCCTTTGACACAGCCGCCGGCAAGGACGAGATCCTGGCCCGCCGCATCGGCAAGGGTGAGTTAACTGCAATTGCAGCCTGCGGCGCCCTTGCCGATGCCCAGGAACAATATTTCGGCCAGACTCACGATGGCGACAACACAAAGCAATACGCTCAGAAGTTCGTCAGCGACGAGGGCAAGCAAAACGGGCTGTACTGGAACGCTTCAGAAGGCCAGCCCCCGAGTCCCCTGGGCCAGGTTGGCGACTTTGCAAAGGCCTTGGGTTACACGAGTTCAGGCGACAAACCGCAGCCCTTCAACGGCTACTACTTCCAGATCCTGACCAAACAAGGAGACAACGCGCCGGGCGGAGTGAAGGACTACGTTGCGAACGGGAAGATGACAGGTGGATTCGGAATTCTGGCCTATCCCGCGGACTACAGAAATTCGGGAATCATGACGTTCATCGTCGGAAAAGATGGAACCGTCTACCAGAAAGATCTGGGCGAGAAGACTTCCGAGGCGGCGGCCGCGATCGCGGAATACAACCCCGGCGACGGCTGGAACAAGGTGGCTGGCACAGAAGCGTCGAACTAGCGCCACCGACTATGTAACGGAACTGCTCCAGGCGCCGCTACGAGGTACGCCAACTTTGGGGGGAGGGCGTTCGCTGCAATCGTAGTGACCGCGACGCTAGGCGGCCACCAAGTGGTTCCTTACAGCGTATTTGACGAGTTCAGCATTGCTCTTGGCGCCAAGCACCTCCATCATCCGGTATTTGTGATAGGCGACCGTACGGCTGGACATGTTGAGGATGCTGCTCACTTCCTTCATCACCTTTCCTTCGGCAAGCAACTGCAATACTTCCCGCTGCCGAGGAGTCAGACGTTCGTCTTCGCCAACCAACTTTCCATCTTGCTTCCGCATGAAGTTGATGGTGTCTTTGGGCAGGGTTGCCGCCATGTAGGATTTGCCTCGCAACACGTCTCGAACTGCCAGTACCAACTCGCTCGAGGCACAGGTTTTCAGGACGTATCCATTGGCTCCGAGCCGGAAAGCCTCAGCGGCGACTTCAATATCAGGATTCATCGTCAGGTAGACGATCTTGACCCTGGGGAGGATTTCCCTGGCTTGGCGTCCCGCGTCCAGCCCATTCAGGACAGGCATAGCAACGTCCACCACGATTACATCCGGCCTCAATTGGCTGGCTGCCTGTACCATGGCCCGGCCATCCGCGACGACACCGACCACATCAAATTCCGGATCGAGAAGCCGTTTGCACAATTCGGCCACCAAGATGTGGTCATCTGCGATCAGAACACGCGAACGAGTACTCATTTCGTCCCCCCTCAATTGTTTTGAACCTGTCGTTCTGGGCGTTCCCCGACGGTCAGTGATGGAGCCCGCGAGGGGACACCTCACCGGCTGCTGGATGTCCGTGGATGTCTATCCCGGCAGCGCACTTAGGCCGCAACGCCATCCTTAAGTTGAAGCAACTCGGCTTCTGGCAGCTCGAACAGAGTCGCGCCGCAACCGAAGCAGACCATGAGCCTTGGGAATGCCAAGACAGCTGGCTTTTCGAGGCCTTCCATTCCTGGGAAATGGATATTTACTTCCGCCGGAAACTTAGCTTGTTCTTTCGATCCGCACGATACACACGCCATAAATGTTATGTCTCCCCCAAGACGGTTTTGATATCAAGGAATCGGTCAGAAAGACGCTTGTATTTCGGTGTGCAACCCGGGCAAGGATTTTGTGCCACGCCCAAAAAATACATTTTCAAGGGGTTCAGTTGTAGACTTGCAGGGATTTGTCGGTTTCACTTTGCGGAGGGTAGGAACCTGGATTCCATAGACTCAACAACCCGGCGTTCTGGGCCATCGTCGTTGGCGGAGCTGCATCGTCTATCCGACGAGGAACTGATGGTGCGTCTTCAGGAGGGAGAGAGCGACGGCCTCGCGGTCCTGTTCGACCGCTATCAAAAGCTGGTGTTGAGCATCGCACTGAAAATCGTTCGGGATCCCGGGGAAGCGGAAGACGTTACGCAGACGGTGTTTCTAGATGTTTTTCGCGCCGTGGCACAATTTGACCCGCGCAAAGGCAATACTAAAGTGTGGCTGATGCAGTATGCCTATCATCGCGCCATCAACCGTCGGCAGCATCTGGAAGGCCGGGAGTTTTATCGAAACGCTGAGCTGGACGAGGAACTGGACGACCGGCCGGCTAAGAGTCGTGCGATCTTGGGTTTGAGTGCTCCGGAGACGAAGGCACTCGTTCGCCAAAGTATGAAAGCTCTTTCAGATCCGCAGAAAAAAGTAATCGAAATGGCTTGCTACGAAGGGCTTTCTATGCGGGAAATTGCGGACCGGACGGCAGATTCGTTCGTCAATGTCCGACATCATTATTATCGGGGTCTCCAAAAATTGCGCTCTTTCATATCGGGCGAACGCGAGCAGAAATCGACCACGCCGGGAGGGAAGTGTGCCTGAGGATCCGGGGAGAATGACAACTGGACATGAGCAGTACGAAGAGCTCTGTGCGCTTGCCGCCGGCGGCCTCCTGGAGCCTGCAGAACTGGTTGAATTCCATGGCCATCTAAAGAACTGCGGCTCATGCCGGTCTGACTACAAGGAGTTTTTCAGGCTTGTTACCGCTGAGCTACCACAAGGGCAAGGAACGTTCTCGCTGAAGCTCGGGGAGATGAAGGCAAAGCCGCTGCCCGACGCGCTACAGCGCTTTCTTCGCCGGGTACGAGCCGAAGGCGTGGTCCTCTCTCCGCAAGTTGACACGGCTGCTTCCTCGGACGGATGGACCTTCCGGCCGGTGACTCTTCTGGGTCCGGTTGCGGCGCTCGTTTTGGTGGCGGTCAGTCTTACGGCGTACCACTTCCGCGGTTTATCAGTTGCGGCGCAGGCGAGCGACTCCGCGACACCACAGGTCGCAGAACTCAAACGGCAGAACGCAGCCCTCACCTCGAGCCTCTCTGAGTCAACCCGGTCGCTGGCCGCGCAGCAGCGCGAAATTCAAAATCTGCGCGTTCAACTGGCGGATGCGGCTGCAACTGCCGAGAACCTGCGCCGCAATAACGAAATGGCGCAGGGAGAGGCCGTGCGGTCTTCGAGCCAGAGTGCACAATTACTGGACGAATCCAGAAACCAGGAGAAACTGCTCGCGGATGCCAAGGCCGAAGCGGCTCGCAGCAGTCAGTTGCGCATCGATACCGAGGCAGCTCTGGTGGAGCAGCAAACTCGTATTACGGAACTGTCCAACAAATTGCGGATCGCCAATGCCACCCTCGAAATGGAACGCCAACTTGCGGCGACGGGCAAGGATGTGCGGGAACTTATGGCATCTCGCGACCTGCACGTGATTGATGTACGTGACACCGATGCGAATGGCAAGCCCAGCGATGCGTTCGGGCGCGTTTTTCTGACCGAAGGCAAATCGCTCACTTTTTATGCCTTCGATTTGAATGCCGAGAGGGCCGAGAACGCGAAGCGCAAGTTCCAGGTATGGGCCGCGGTGGCGGAGTCAGGAAAAAACTCCTCTCGCAGCCTGGGATTCTTGCATACCGATGCCAAGGCGCCGGGGCGTTGGGTCTTGAAAGTCGACAATCCAGACCTCATGAAGCAGATTAGCGCTGTATTTGTCACGTCCGAGCCCGCAATCGGCGTCAAAGAGCCCACTACGCAAAAGATGCTCTACGCCTACCTCGGCGAGCCCAATCACCCGTAACGATCCGCAACTGCCTGACCCTCCTATGCGACTGTAAGATTCCCTAGTTGCATGCGGTACACCCGCATGGCTAGGCTTCCTGTGCTCAGATATGCACAGGATGATGTCGTGCAACCACATCGGAAGATTTTGACCAAAAAACCAGCTTTCGTCGCGATTTTGTTGTTTGCCTGTGTTGTTGTCTCCGCACAGACAGACAGCGCCCGGATTTCCGGCAGAGTCACGGATCAGACCGACGCCGTGATTGCTGGCACCCGCTGCACCATCACCAACCTTGAAACGAATGTCTCGATCGTTACCACCACCAATCAAGACGGCATTTACGTCATCGCGGATCTGCGTCCCGCGACGTACCGGCTGACCATTCAGAAGGAAGGCTTCCGCACCGTCGTCCAGCCCAGCTTACAGCTGTACGTGCAGGACGCGGTCAGCGAGAATTTCAAGCTTGCGCTCGGTTCTGTGTCAGAAATTTCTACCGTGACTGCGTCCCTGCTGCAGACCGATTCCGCGGCGGTCAGTACTGTGGTTGACCAGGAGGTCGTAAGCAACATGCCGCTGAACGGCCGCAGTTTTCAGTCATTAATCGCGCTGACGCCCGGCGTAGTCTTCACCTCGCAAAATCTCGGCCAAGGGCAGTTCAGCGTGAATGGACAGTTTACGGACACGAACTATTTCATGATCGATGGGGTGAGTGCGAATTTCGGCGTGACCATTGTTGGCCTGGGTCAGACGCTGGGGGGCGCGATACCCGCATTTACTGCTCAAGGCGGCACCAACGGACTGGTATCCGTCGATGCCATGCAAGAGTTCCGGATCCAGACTTCGTCCTGTGCGGCGGAGTACGGACGCACTCCCGGGGCTCAGATCGCGATCGTTACCAAGTCTGGCACCAACCAATTCCACGGCGCCGCGTTCGATTATCTGCGGAACGATATCTTCGATGCCCGAAACTACTTTGACGCGCCGCCGCTTCCCAAGCCGCCCCTGCGGCAAAACGACTTTGGCGGGACGGTTGGCGGCCCTATCTTCAAGGACAAGACTTTCTTCTTCTTCTCTTACGAAGGGCTGCGGCTGCGACTGCCGCAGACGGCTTCAGGCACGTTCTTCACGGCGTCTGCCAGAGCGGCGGTGGCGCCAGCGTACCAGCCGATTCTGAATGCGCTGCCGCTTCCGGATCCCAACGCACCGTTCATTGACCCGACCTGCGACAACACCACAAACCCATGCATGGCGAACCTCACGGTTGCTTACTCCGATCCTTCCTCTCTCAACGCGACCAGCATCCGCGTAGACCATAACCTGACCAGCAAGATCACCCTGTTTGCGCGTTACAACCACGCCCCATCGTATGGAGCAGCCCGTAGCTGGGAGGAAGTGGCGTACGACCATGTGAATACAGACACACTTACGGCGGGAGCCACAATCTCGCTCTCTCCCACCAAGGTAAACGATTTCCGCGCGAACTGGAGTCGAAACACCGGCAACTTCATTGTCGATCTGACCAACTTCCATGGTGCTGTGGCGCCACCCGCCTCAGTTCTATTCCCGCCATCGTCTTTCTATAACTTCAATGAGGGCGAGGCGCTGATCTATTTTGGGAACCAGGAGGTGAGAGAAGGCAGGCAGCGGGACAACGCACAACGGCAACTCAATTTTGTCGACACCTTCTCCTGGGCAGCCGGGCTGCATCAATTCAAGTTCGGTATCGACTATCGTCGGCTCAGCCCCACGGGTACGCAGGGTACAGGCTACGGCATCTTTCCGGCTGGATACGCAGAGTTGGTCGCCGGAGAAATGAGTTT
The DNA here is from genome assembly GCA_963706645.1 of uncultured Acidobacteriaceae bacterium. Taxonomy (GTDB): domain Bacteria; phylum Acidobacteriota; class Terriglobia; order Terriglobales; family Acidobacteriaceae; genus Sulfotelmatobacter. The sequence goes on along the minus strand of CAVPNR010000046.1, from coordinate 168,799 downwards.
CATCGACTTGGACGCGAGCACTCCTTTTTCCGTCAATGCAACTAACTACTCGCTGTTTGCGCAGGACACGTGGAGAGCTACGAGTCACCTGACCCTGACCTACGGGTTGCGGTGGGAAATTAACACGCCGCCGGTATCGGCAACGGCAGGGCAGCCGCTTTACGTAATGCAGGGAATCTTCGACTCGAACCCGGTTGCGATGGTGCCGGGAGAATTCTGGCACACTCGATTTGACGATTTTGCTCCCCGGATCGGCTCCGCTTACCAGATCAATCCGAAGACAGTGCTGCGTGGAGGATTCGGACTCTTCTACGACTTAGGCTACGGGGACACCGGCTTCGCTGCCTTTGCGTTCCCCTATCTGCGTTTCGAGTCACCGTCCATTCCTCCGGGACTACCGTTCGATCTGACCAATCCAATCTTCCAGCCTCCGGCGTTCTCCACCAAAATCGATTCTAGTGTTTTTTATCTGAACGCTGTCGATCCGAATCTGCGCGTCCCCTTCACGATGCAGTGGAATGCGGCCTTTGAACGAGAACTGGGCGCGAAACAGACGCTGACGGCAACCTATCTTGGTTCCGACGGCCGGCGACTGCTACGCCAGGATGCAATCTATCCTCCGCTGATCCTGAGTTTGCAAATTGAGCCAGTGGATGCAACCCGGAACGCTGGACACTCGCATTACGACGCATTCCAACTGCAGTTCCAGCGCCGTATGTCGCATGGTTTGCAGGCTCTCGTGTCCTACAACCTCGCGAAGTCGAGCGATCTCGGTTCTGCTGATGCGAACGGACTGCGTGCGAACAGCGTGCCTGACATCGTTCTCCCACCGCTGACGCCCTCTGACTACGACATACGGCAGTCGATCGCCGGCGCTGTCTCCTACCAAATGCCAGCACTTTCCTCGGGAGGCGTTGGCAGTACGGTTCTGAGGGGGTGGGCTGTGGACGGGTTGGTGCGAGTGTTGACGGCCCCGCCAATTAATGTAACCGTGGCAGGACTCCGGCCGCCAATAGGTGGCTTCTATGATACTCAGGCTGAGATTGTGCCCGGCCAACCCTACTGGATCGCCGATTCGACCCAGCCGAGCGGTAAAGCACTGAATCCGGCTGCCTTCATGCCGCCACCTGCAGGGCAGACGGGGAGCTTCCCCAGGAACGGATTGCGCAGCCCCTACTCAATCGACCAGACCGACCTCGCTCTGCGGCGGCGCTTTAACCTGACCGAGCGCGTCAAGCTCGATGTGCGCGCGGAATACTTCAACGTGTTTAATCACCCTATGTTTGGACTTCCAGGATCGCAATGCAATCCCGAAAGCGTCTGGACCACCTCGGGTGGCACGCCAGACCCAGCATTCGGCAAGGTCTGTCCGGGCACGTCCACCACGAACATCGAGGCAGGCGGCAGCAACCCCGGCGGAAGCGGACAGAGCCCACTCTATGCGCCGGGCGGCCCACGCTCGGCACAGTTCACCCTGAAGATCATCTTCTAATGATTCGCGTTTGGAATCCGCTGACGCGAGTGTGTCCGTCACGACACTTCATCGGACGAGCGCGCGCCGGCCATATCTTCGATCCCTCGTGACCTTACATGCTGAAACTTTCACTCTTGACCCCTAAATCCTCGCGGTGTAGAGTTTTGTGGCCTTCCCCCCTCTGGAGGCGCAGTTGCCCAGGAGTATTTCAGTTAGAGCCGCCCATTTTCTGCTCGTTTGCCTCGGTTTAGCGTCGCTGATGACTCCTGCCTTGGCTCAGGTTGTCGGTTGTCCGACTACTGCCGGCAACAGCGTCTGCCTCACGACGTATCAGGGGGGACCGAACCATCTCGGTTTCAATCCAAACGAGCCTGCCCTCACCGAAGCGGCCATCACCGCGACCACGAGCCCAAAGTTTCATAAACAGTACTCCGTGGCGGTGAACGGCGCGATCTACGGCCAGCCACTCGTTCTTCCGAATGTCACAATCAATGGCACCACCTATGGGGACGTAGCATACGTAGCCACAGAGCAGGATTGGGTCTACGCGATTGACGGCGGCACGGGCAACATTTTATGGTCCACGAATCTTGCGCCCAGCGGCTATACACCTCTTGTAGCGACGGACTTGAAGTGTTCCAACATTCTGCCTGCTCCCGGATACATCGGGGTTACAGGCACGCCCGTGATCGACGTTAGCGCAAACCAGGGGGAACAAGCCGTCACCAGCGGGGTTCTCTACGCCGTCGCCAAGCTGAAAACCACGACTACGCCATATAGCTATAAGCAGACCCTCTATGCCGTGAGTGTGATCAACGGGGTTGTCCTGGCATCCATCGATATTGGTGGTACCTTCAACAAAATTACGTTCACTTCAGGCCCGGTCGGGAATGTCGCGCCTTACGCTTTGACTCAGAATCAGCGGGCTTCGCTTCTCGCGGTCCCGGTTACCGGGCAGAATCCGCAGATCGTGGTTGCCTGGGGCAGTAATTGCGACCACGTGAATTTTCCCTACAACGGATGGGTAATGTCCTACCAGTTGAATGTTGCGCAAACGGCTCTGGCGCAAACCGCCATCTGGGCGACCGTTCCGGCACGGCATAGTTATGAGGGCGGAATTTGGGGAGGAGGCGCCGGCCCGGTCGCGGACGGCAGCGGGCATATCTTCGTCACTACCGGGAACGGAGACTCCAGCGTCAAAGTGAGTACGCCTCCCAACGATGCGCCCACATCGTGCACGACCGCGCCCTGCGACTACGGCAATTCCATCCTGGAAATGCAGCTTTCGGGCAAAACATTTTCGGTATTGGACTTTTTTACCGCCTACGACTGGGTCACCCGGAATACCGATAACTATGACGTGGGATCGGGTGGCATCATGCTCCTGCCCGCTCAGTCTGGCGGGAACCCGGCGAACCTGCTGGTGCAAGCTGGGAAAGAAGGTACGATCTTTCTGGCGCAGACCTCTCCGGTCGGATCGATGGGTGGGTTTACCGGGAACGGCGTTTCGGACTCGACGGTGCAGGCGCTGCCCCATGTGCTCTGCTACAACACCGCAGTGGAATGCGGAGTCACCGGGAGCGGGGCCTGGTGGTCCACCACCTCCGGCGGAGGAGGATCGACAGGCTACGCTTTTTTTGGCGGCACGAACCTGCCTCTCATGCAGTTCCAGTTTTATCCCAACGGAAGCACCTGCACCAATAGCGGGGCGGTCGCTGGATTCTGCACGACCCCAACGGCTACCACTGCCTTTTCCTTCGGTTGGCCCGGACCGACGCCCGCTGTCTCGGCTCCCAGTTCCTCGTCTCCCCAAGCGATTGTCTGGGTCGTGGATACGCGTCGAGCTGGAAGCAAGGGGCCCGCCGCCCTCTGGGCCTTCGATGCCACCACACTGAGCTGCCTCTATACGACGAATCAGCAAGCGTCAAAGACCGCTTGTAACGTAGTGGCGCCTTCTTCGGACGTCCCATCGGGTATCGCGGTGAAGTTTGTTGTCCCCAGTGTGGCGAACGGAAAGGTGTACGTCGGAACGACGGGCGCTACGTCTACCACGGAAGGATTCCTGAATATCTACGGTATCAACTAACAGATTTGACGTTTGAATTGCCGTCGGATGGAGAAGAGGTTAATCCACGCTCTTCCTACTCAACGCACTGCACAAGTTTCTGACTTGCTCTTCCTGCACGATGTAGCGCTGGTACTCGCGACCCGCTACAGTTCCAATGGACACTCGCGGGTTGCGGTGCAGCATGGGACTCTCGATGGCACTTCGTAATCCCACGTGAACTTCCTTGACGCCGGTGCGGTCGACGAGACTGCGGGCGTTGTCTGGTTTGATGCCGCTGCCAGGCATGACGACAATCCTACCCTGCGCCCTGCGCGCTAACTGCGCGATCATCTCCTGTCCTTGGAGAGAAGTGGGCTCTCCTCCCGAAGTGAGGACGCGATCGACGCCAGCGGCGCAGACATCTTCGAGAGCGCGAAACAGGTCGACCGTCATGTCGAATGCACGATGGAAGGTGACGGCGAGAGGTCTCGCCAGCTCTGTTAACTGGCGTGTGCGAGCGACATCGACATTCCCATTCGCGTCGAGGACGCCGAAGACCACTCCATTCGCACCCAGTCGCTGGGCGACGATGAGGTCACGGCGCATGGTCTCGAAGTCATCTGGTTCGTAACAGAAGTCGCCTCCGCGAGGGCGAATCATCACGTGGAGAGCGATCGATACGGCGGCACGCGTTGCCTCGATCAAGCCGGCGCTGGGCGTGATGCCGCCTTCTACCAGGCTGCCGCATAGTTCCACCCGCTGTGCGCCACCTCGTTCGGCGGCGATCGCGGAGGCTACAGAATCGACACAAACCTCAACCAGGATCTGGGAATGGTTGGTCATGCGCCGCTATTGGATTCCCAGTTGTCTCTGGATCTGCTCCAGCGGAACGCCCTTCGTCTCCGGAACCATGGTCTTCACCCAAAGCAGTTGAAGAACCATCATGCCGGCAAAGAACGAGAAAACGTAACCCGGCGGAAATGACGCGACCATTCTCGGGAAGAACGTTGTGAGCAGCGCAGCAAAGATCCAATGCGTGAAACTGCCCAGCGTCTGGCCTTCCGCACGCTGGCGATTGGGAAATATTTCAGAGATAAAGACCCAGATCACCGCACCCTGGCCGACGGCGTGAGCGGCGATGAACGCGAAGATGCAAACCGGCACGATAGACAAATGATTCGTGAAGAAGGCCCAGGCGACCAGGCCAAGCGAAGTGATATAGCCGAACGAGCCGATGTACAGAAGCGTGCGCCGGCCGAGCCGGTCAATCAGCCAGAGGCCGACAAACGTGAAAATGAGATTGGTGATGCCTATGCCGATCGATTGCAGCAGCGCGGCTTTCGCCGCGAGACCGGTCAGTTCAAAAATGCGAGGCGCGAAATACAGAATCGCATTGATGCCAGAGAGCTGGTTGAAGAACGCAATCAGGATCGCGAGCAGAATCGGTTTCTGCAGACGCCGAGTCCAGAAATGCCCAGACGAAACTCGCTCGGAAGACGCGGCGATGATCTCATCCGCCTGGGCTGCGATTTCGGCTTTCGAGACTGCAGGTTCGATTCTTTGCAGGATTTCGAGAGCGGCCGCACGATCGCCCTTCCGGCTCAGCAGCCAGCGCGGACTCTCGGGCAGTCCGAAACATAATACGGCATAGAGTAACGATGGAAACGCGGCCACGCCGAGCATCCACCGCCATGCGTTTTCACCGATGCCCGCTAGCAGCGCATTCGAAACAAACGCGATGAGGATGCCAAAAACGATGTTGAACTGGAACATGCCGGCCAGCCGTCCGCGATGCTCGGGCGGTGCGATCTCGGAGATGTACATGGGCGCAACCACGGTCGAGATGCCGATTCCCAGGCCGCCGATGAAACGCGCGATGATGAACAGTGTGACGTTCGTCGCCAGACCGGAGCCCACGGCGCCGACGAAATAAAGGACGCCGATCCAAAGCAGCGTCGCTTTGCGCCCGAACCGGTCGGCGGGCCAGCCGCCCAGCAGAGAACCCACGACGGTTCCGTAGAGTGCCGAGGCCATGGCAATGCCATGCATCTCGGGGCTCAGTCCCCAAAGTGCCTGAATTGTTTTTTCGGCTCCAGAAATAACAACGGTGTCGAACCCAAACAGGAACCCGGCAAGTGCCGAGGTGAGCGACCAGAAAAAGATGCGACCATTCATAAGTGGGTGGCGCGTGCCCGTGAACGATTGGACCTGAATAACTGCGAGGCGATTTTGGAGCCTCATCCCGAACGCTCCGCAGTCTGGCAAAGCTGCGATCAAAGTCGCAAACCACGATAAACTTATCGCCGCTTCCAAGCAAACGTTGTGCCAGAGTGCCCTGAATTGGCGGAGTACGCAAGAACTTGCATAGTTTTCGCGCTTTCTGAAATTTAATTTACGCAAAAGGACATCGAGCGTATTGACGGGCCTTTTCCGCGATGCCACACTCGAAGGTGTGGTTCGGGGAGCGCAGCACGGACTCAGGAGACCCTAGTGGCACTCGCAGAAGTTTCAAACCTGCAGGCTCTGACCTGTTCGCGACCCTCGAACCAACGAAACATCGTGTTTTTCCACCTTGCCGTTTCTTGTCTGCTCGTGAGCTTGTTGGCAGTCTTTGCGACCCCGGCACACGGGTCGCAAAATGCGATCGGCACCGCCACGCTGACGCAAGAAACGTGCCGGAGCACGGGGCTGGCGAACGGTACATGCTACCGTGCAGTGATCTCGGGCTGTCCGGAAGCCACCGCCGACTTCGCGGCGAACGTTAAGATCAACGAACCCGCCAATCTGAGTCAGGTGCGCGGCACGGTTTTCTTTACGACGGGTGGCGGCGGCAATGCGCTCTACGACTACGATTCTGAATTTGAGGGAGACACGCGCTGTGCCGGATCGAACTGTGGGCTATTGGTGGTGCAGGAGATCAATGCGGACAATTACCGCACGGTGCAGATCGACTTCTCGGATCCCGATCAGCTCATCAACGAGCCTGATGGTTGGTTGACAGGTCCGGCCACCGACGGTCCGCGGGCACTCGCATGCCGCTATGCTACTGTGGTTCACGCCGTGTGGACGACTCTTCTGAACAGCGACAAGGCTCACCCGGTGTGCGCCACCGGCAATAGCGGTGGAGGCGCGCTCATCGCCTACGCAATGACACAATACGGCATGGGATACAGCGCCGGCCCGGGCCCCACCTTTACTATGGTAGAAGTCACTTCAGCGCCGCCTTATGGGCGAATCGATCATGGGTGCGCGGGCACGGCCGCTCCGACCCTAAGTGTAAGTTGTCCTGCTGGAAGCAAGATCTCCGAGGACTACGGCATCCAAACCGCCCAGGATTTTGTCGATCCCGCTTTCCCTTCCGCGGTGTGCAGCGCCGACATCAATAGTAATGGCAAGGACGTCTACGCGAGCTTCCGTCATGATAGTGTTGTCTCCGACGATTTTCCCAAGCCCATTTACAGAACTGTCGTTCGCGTTCTGTTCGGCAGCCAGGATCTCTCCGCCGCTGTTCCGCTAAGTTCGGAGTGGTACAGCGCCATCAAGTCCAGCAAGACGTCCATCTGCGTTGCAGGAGCGCCCCATGCGCTGCCCGAAGATTACAACGGTGCTGCAATGATCGTGACCGATGTGATGAACCACTGCAAGTAAGAGCGCGTTTCGAGAGCTCGAACCGAGGCGCTAGCCTTTGGTCACGGGATAGCCCTTTTCCCGCCAGTCGCGAATGCCGCCATCCATCGAGATGACGTTGGTGTAGCCCATCTTCTGCAGGTTGTCAGCTGCCAGGGCAGAGCGGAAACCGCCGCCGCAGTAGAGAATCATTTCCGTGTTGAGTTCCGGTACGCGCGCTTCGATGTCGCGCTCGATGATGCCCTTGCCCAGATGGATAGCGCCGGGCAAATGGTCCTTGGCAAACTCGCTCTCCTCGCGAACGTCCACGAGAACGAACTTGTCGTCGCGGTCCATTCTGCTTTTCACCGCATCGACGTTGGTCTCGCGCACACGAGTCTTGGCGTCGTCCACAATCTTTAAAAAGCGCGGAGGATGTTGGTGGGCCATGAGCTCTCCTTTGCGAGAATCGGCGCTGGATCCTGCCGATGCGTGCAACTTGCTTGCGCCCAACATGGTACCAAGTGTCGAGCGTTTGCGCATGAATTAGAGTGCCCGCTTCGATTAGCATGATCGCGTGCCGATGAAGCCAACGTCCCGCAAGATTGGTCTGGCGCGCGCTCTCTCGAAGCTGGGATATTGCTCGCGCTCGCAAGCTGGGGAGCTGATTCGCGCCGGCCGGGTGCTGTTGAACGGCAGCGTGCGACGCGACCCGGAGACGCCGACTCGCCCGGAGCAGGACCGCATCGCCGTGGATGGCCAAGCCATCGAGGTGCAAGCCAAGATCTATCTCATGATGAACAAGCCGCGCGGCGTGGTGACCACAGCCTCCGATGAAAAAGGCCGAGAGACTGTGTATGAAGTGTTACGGAAAACTGGAAAATCGCTGCCCTGGATTGCTCCCGTTGGACGGCTAGATAAAGCGAGCGAGGGGCTGCTCCTGCTGACCAACGATTCTGAGTGGGGAGCAAGAGTCGCAGCGCCTGAGACGCATCTGGAGAAAATGTATCACGTACAAATCGGAAAAGTCGTCGATGAGAGGCTCACTCAGGCCATCGTGAATGGTATCAAGACCGCCGAGGGCGACTTTCTGCACGCCGAGCAGGCTCGACTGCTGCGTGCTGGGGAGAAGAACTGCTGGCTTGAGATCGTCCTCGATGAAGGCAAGAATAGACAGATCCGCCGCACGCTGGAAGCGCTGGGCGTCGAAGTGCTCCGGTTGGTGCGCGTGGCCATCGGGCCCCTGCAACTTGGCAAGTTGGCGAAAGGAGATTTTCGTCCATTGAGTGCCGAAGAGAAGCAGGCGCTGGATCGTGGGATGACCGACAGGTAACGCTTCAACCACGAAGGTACACGAAGAGCAAACAGGATGGTTTCCTGAGTGTTCCTTCCTGTCCTCCGTTGGTGAGGGTTGAAGGCATGCTAGACTCGGCTTTCTATTAGGGGCCTCATCTCGAAATGGGTGATCTCACTTTTCTTCCCGCCGTTGTCATGGCCCAGCAAATCCGCGAGAAGAACGTCTCTCCGGTCGAACTCGTCGATGCTCATTTAGCGAAGATCGAGCGGCTGAATCCAAAGTTGAATGCCTTCGTGCATTTGGACGCGGAGCGCGTTCGCCGCGAAGCTAGTGCCGCCGAAGCTGAAGTGATGAAGGGCCAGGTTTTCGGTCCCCTGCACGGCGTTCCGATCAGCATCAAGAGTTCAATTGATATCGCCGGGTTCCGATGTGAAGCAGGCACGCGGCTGCGCGTTGGACAGATTGCAACCCAGGACGCTCCGCTAGTCGCGCGCCTCCGCAACGCGGGAGCGATCGTGTTGGGCGCGACCAACACGCCGGAGCTGCTCATGGCATGGGAGACCGACAATCTTCTGTACGGCCGCACGAATAGTCCCTGGAATCTGGAGCGGACTCCAGGCGGCTCCAGCGGCGGCGAGGCTGCGGCAATCGCTGCGGGAATGTCTGCGGGCGGCGTAGGAAGCGACGGCGGCGGATCCATTCGAGTGCCGGCACATTTCAGCGGCATCTGCGGACTCAAACCAACTCCAGGGCGAATTCCCGCGACTGGACACTTCCCAGTGTCCGGCGGGCCGTTTGCCCTGATCGGTGTGGTCGGTCCGATGGCGCGCACCGTCGCGGACCTGAAGGCATTGTTTGAGGTGATGCAGGGTCCAGATGACGGTGACACATGCGCCGCGCCGGTGCCCGTTCGCTGGCCGACCGAACGCGAAGCGAAAGAGTTGCGCATTGGCTATTTCGAAGATGATGGCCGCACGCCTGTGACGCCTGAGACACGCGCGGCCGTGGTTGCCGCCGCAGATGCCCTGCGGCGCGCAGGCTTTCAAGTTGAGCGGCTTCGTCCCGAAGGTCTGGAGGAAGCGCGCGAGCTGTGGAAGAAGTTCTTCGTCACTGCCGGCGGAATGCTGATCCGTCCCCTGTTCCTCGGACGAGAGCACGACCTGAGTCCCGTGTTGAAGCAGTTTCTGGAATGGTCGGCGGCCGAGCCTCCTCTCACCAGGGAAACGTTACTTGAGGCATGGATCGGACGTGACACTCTGCGGGCGAAGTTTTTGGCGCAGATGCGGATGTATCCCATCTTGCTCTGCCCGGCGGCTGCGATTCCAGCTTTCCGTCACGGCGAGCGGAGTTGGACGATCGAAGGCAAGACCGTGAACTATCTGGACGCGTGGAGTTATACCGAGTGGTTCAACCTGCTGGGAAATCCCGGGGCTGTGGTACCCGTGAGCCATTCTGCCGAAGGGCTGCCGATTGGCGTGCAGATTGTCGGGCGACCTTGGGAAGAGGAGCAGGTGCTGGCCGTCGCTGCTGCTCTTGAGAAAGAATGTCACGCGTGGAGAATCCCGCCGATCAGCTAAAACGCTGGCTGATTACTCGATAGTATTTTTGTATTATTCCGCCTTCCGTCAGCCCTGTATAACTTTATCTGCGCGGGATTTCAGCCACTGTGGGACTGATTTCTCGGTCACGCGGTTTGCACCTCTGCCCATGCGGGAACTGCCTAAATCTGGGGGATTCGTCGGTCGGGCTCTGTTTTGGCTCGTGCTTTTTCTCGTTGTTTCGGCGGCATACCTTTACACCTTTCCACAGCCCAACATCCCTTATGCCGCAGTCGTGCTGCTGCACGCGCTGGGTGGTCTCCTGGTTGCGATCCTGCTGATCCCGGCCTTTGTTCGCCTGATGAATACGGGAAGTCTTTCTTCCCGTATGGGATGGTTACTGATTGCCGCAGGCGCGCTCCTGGGACTCGTTCTCATTAAGACAGGAACGCCGCGCACCGAATGGAACAAGCTTTACCTTCACATCGTCATTTCGCTGGCGGGTGTCGCGCTCCTAATCGCCGGATGGTTGGGCAGCCGTGAATCATCCGATCTGGCACCGCTTGGATCGAGGATCGTTGCGGGGGCGGTGCGCGCTGTGATCTGCCTGGCGGTACTTGCCGGAATCGGCTATGGTGCACGATACATCCGCGAAAGCTGGCAGACACGGAACCGCATACAGAATCCGACGATGCCGCCCGACAACATGAACGGAGAAGGCGACGGGCCCGAAGGCGCATTCTTTCCGAGTTCGGCGCAGGTGTATGGCAAGCAGAAAATTCCCAGCAAGTTCTTCATGGAGTCGGACTCCTGCAAGCGCTGCCACGAAGACATTTACAACCAGTGGTTCAGTTCGGCCCATCATTTTTCGTCGTTCAACAACCAGTGGTACCGGAAATCGATTGAGTACATGCAGGACACGATTGGCACGAAGCCTTCGAAATGGTGTGGTGGATGCCACGATCCCGCGGTACTCTACGCCGGCCTGATGGATACTCCGATCAAGCAGATCGTGCACCGGCCCGAATCGCAAGCTGGACTGGGCTGCATGATGTGCCACTCCATTGCTGACGTGAAGAGCACGATGGGGCAGGGCGACTTCTATCTGGAGTATCCGAAACTTCATGAACTCGCGGCGACGAAAAATCCCGTTGCCCGCGCGTTCCATGATTTCCTGATCAAGCTGAATCCCGAGCCGCACCGGCGAGTCTTCCTCAAGCCTTTCATGCGCAACCAGACCGCTGAGTTCTGCTCCTCGTGCCACAAGGTACATCTCGATGTTCCGGTGAATAACTACCGTTGGTTCCGGGGCTTCAACGAATACGACAACTGGCAGGCCAGTGGAGTGTCGGGACAGGGCGCGCGGTCGTTCTACTATCCGCCGAAACCGCAGCAGTGCGCCGATTGCCACATGCCGGCGGAGTCTTCGAAAGACGCGGGCAACATTAACGGCTTCGTGCACTCGCATCGCTTTCCCGGGGCGAACACAGCCGTGCCCACAGCGAACGAGGATGCGCCGCAGCTCAAGCTGACTGAAGATTTTCTGAAGAGCGGCGCTCTCACGGTAGATATCTTCGCACTTTCGCCGGCGCAGGCTCCGTTGAAGTCAGGCGCGGCGACGCAATCGGAACTGTCGACCACATTCGCCGTCGGAGAAGAAGCCGAGAGCAAGATGACCGCCGAAAGCGGTGGCGAAGTTGCTCCCGTGACTGCTCCGTTGAATCTAGTGCAGCCGGCCGTCCGGCGTGGCGACACAGTGCGCGTGGATGTGGTCGTCCGCACGAAGAGAGTCGGACACTTTTTTCCCGGAGGGACCGTCGACGCCTACGACACGTGGCTCGAATTGAAAGGCACCGACGACAAGGGGCAGACCATTTTCTGGAGTGGCATGGTCGAGGACAACGGCCACGGCCCGGTGGAAAAGGGCGCGCACTTCTACCGCTCGCTGCAGATCGATGCGCACGGGAATCCCATCAACAAGCGCAATGCGTGGGCGACGCGGGCAGTTGTGTACGTGCGCCTCATCCCTCCGGGTGCAGCCGATACCGTGCACTATCGCATGCTGATTCCGCAGAATGTCGGGAACAAGATCACGCTGCACGCGCGGCTCTGTTACCGGAAGTTTTCTTGGTATGGAACGCAGGAAGCATTCGCCGGGATTCCTGATCCAACGAAGCCGAACGCGGTTGCTCCCGACTACGATGACCGGCCGACAATTTTCACCGCATCTTTGAGTGGAGTTTCGGCGAAGGAGGAGAAGATTCCCGACCTGCCGATCGTGGCACTCGCCGAAAACGAAGTCACGCTGCCAGTGATTGCACACAACGCGCCCGTGCCTGCTCCGAAAACGATTGTGCGTAAAGAAGATTGGCAGCGTTGGAACGACTACGGAATCGGGCTCTTCCTGCAGGGAGATTTGAAGGGTGCGGCCGCCGCGTTCCAAAAGGTGACTGAAGCGGACCCGAATAATCCCGATGGCTGGGTAAACATCGGTCGGTGCGCCGTGCAGGAAGGCGACATGGCGCGTGCTCGCACGGTGTTGGAGAAGGCATTAGCCCTGACTCCGAATCTGGCGCGCGCGAATTTCTTCTATGCCAAGGTCCTGCGCGCGGATGGTAATTACGACGGCGCGGCACAACGATTGCGGACTGTGCTCGCGCAATATCCTCGCGACCGCGTGGCCATCAATGATCTGGGGCGCATTCTGTTTCTGCAGCGCAAATACGACGAAGCCGTGAAGACTCTACAGTCCGTGCTGGCGATTGATCCAGAAGACTTGCAGGCGCACTACAACCTGATGCTCTGCTACAACGGTCTCGGCCAGGAAAAACTAGCCAAGGAGCATGAGGCGCGCTACATGCGATTCAAAGCAGACGAGTCCTCGCAGGCCATCACCGGGCCCTACCGCCAGATTCATCCCGAAGACAACAACGAGCGGCAGGCGGTGCATGAGCACGTTTCGGTGGTGTTGCCCGTCCTCGGCAACGTACAAAAGTCTAAGACTCTCGCTCGTCAAGGCAACATTGCCCCGTCTTCGGCCGGAGCCTCTCGATAATGCGTGCTCCCCCCATGCAATTCACCACAGAGTCACAGAGACGCAGAGAAAAACGAAGAAACAAATTTTCTGCTCGGGGATTTCTCTGTGCCTCTGTGTCTCTGTGGTTGATGGTTCTCTCGTTTGCGGAGATGAGTCAAGCTCAGCAGATTCACTTCCGCGACGTCACCGCGCAGGCGGGAATCCACTTCACCCACAACAACGGTGCCTTCGGAAAAAAATGGCTGCCGGAGACCATGGGGCCGGGATGCGCCTTCATCGATTACGACAACGACGGCTACCCGGATATCATTCTCATCAACGGAGATGATTTTCCCGGCCACCCGCACGCCGGCGCGACCACGCTCAAGCTTTACCACAACAACGGCAACGGCACATTCACCGACGTCACGCGGAAAGCGGGCCTCGCAGTTCCCATGTTCGGATTTGGCGTGGCTGTGGGCGACTACGACAACGACGGCTTCGACGATATCTTCGTCAGCGCGCTAGGCCAAAGCCGTCTGTTTCACAACAACGGCAACGGCACTTTTACCGACGTCACCAAGTCCGCGGGCATGTGGGGGCCGAGCGAATTCTCGACCAGCGCCGCGTGGGTTGATTACGATCGCGACGGCAAACTCGATCTGGTTGTCGCCAATTACGTCCAGTGGAGCGAGCAGGGCGATCTCTACTGCACGCTCGATGGCGCACACAAATCGTACTGCACACCAGAATCGTACAAAGGTACGTCGGTGCGCCTGTGGCATAACCTGGGCGGCGGCCGATTTGAAGACGCTACGCAGAAGGCGGGAACGGGCGATCCGACCTCGAAGAGTCTCGGGATTGCGATTCTCGACTACAACGGTGACGGCTGGCCCGACATCGTCATTGCCAACGACACTCAGCCCAACAAACTCTACATCAATAAGCAGAACGGAACTTTTGAGGAGCGTGGTGTCGCGGCGGGCATCGGATTCAGTGAAGACGGCATTGCGCGCGCGGGCATGGGCACCGATGCCGCCGACTACGACCGCAGCGGTCACGCCAGCATTCTCATCAGCAACTTTGCCAATCAGATGGTCTCGCTCTATCACAATGAGGGCAACGGATTGTTCGTCGACGAAGCCCCTCAGTCGGAAGTGGGCCGAGCCAGTCTGGTTACGCTGGGTTTCGCCTGTTTCTTTTTCGACTACGACAACGACGGCTGGCAGGATATTTTTGTTGCCGACGGTCATATTGAAGATCAGATCGAGCGCGTGCAGAAGCGCGTGAGTTATGCCGAGCCTCCGCACCTGTTCCGCAATCTGGGCAGCGGAAAGTTCGCCGAAGTCACAGCGCAGATGGGCAGCGCTTTCGCCGCCCCAAGAGTGGCGCGGGCTGCGGCTTACGGCGATATCGACAATGACGGATTCCTCGACCTTTTGCTGACCACAAATGCCGGGCCCGCGTACTTGTTCCACAACGAAGGCGGGACGAATCATAGTCTGCGCATCAAGCTCGTGGGCACCAAGTCAAATCGCGACGGCATCGGATCTGTTGTCCGCGTGACAGCAGGAGGCGACAAGCAATGGAAGATGCTGCGCTCCGGATCGAGTTACCTGGCTCAGAGCGAACTCGTCCTGACGTTTGGGCTTGGGATGCTTATGAAGGCTGACAGCATCGAGATTCAGTGGCCCAGCGGGCAGGTGGACAAGCTCTCGAACATCGACGCTAGCCAAACGGTCACCGTGCAGGAAGGGAAGGGTGTGGTCGCGAAGCGGGCATACGGACCAAGAAAAGCAGAAACTACAAAGGGCGCGAAGGTTCACGAAGGGAAGACGGACCTGACGCGAAATCGGTTTCCTTTGTGATCCTTCGTGTCCTTTGTGGTTAAATTCCTGTGATGACCTCTCGAGCCTCTGCTGCTTTCGTAGCTACCCTGCTCGCTGCCTTCGGCTTGCTTTCCTCGGATTCGAAACCGAACCCAATCGAAGCCGCGCGCCTGAACAATCTCGGCGTCGCCTACATGAACCAGCAGCTGTTCGAGAAGGGGCTGAAAGAATTTCAGCAGGCCGCCGAGGCCGATCCCAAACTGGCGATCGCGCGGCTGAACGTTGGCGTTGCTTACCTGAACCTGCAGAAGATCGACGAAGCCAAGGCGTCTCTGGAAGACGCGCTGAAGCAGGATCCGAAGAATCCGAATGCGTGGTACAGCCTCGGGATGCTGGCCAAGAACACGGGCGATGCGCCGGCGGCGATCGATGCATTTAAGCGCGTCATCGAAATCGACGCAAACGATGCCGATACCTGGTATTTTCTTGGCACCGCATACGTGCAGGCCAAGCAGTTTCCGCAGGCCATTGAAACATTTCAGCACGCGCTACAACTGAATCCCATCCATGCGTCGGCCGAATTCGGACTGTCACGCGCCTACCAGCAATCGGGCGACACCGATCATGCCCGCGAGCATCTGAAGAAATTCCAGTACCTCACGCAAAACAAAATCAGCGCGCCCATGAGCCTGGCCTACGGCGAGCAGGGACAGTACTCGCGCGCAGTGGAATCGCCATCGGCGGTGTTGAAGGCGCCGGCGCCAATCAAGGTACGGTTTGTGGATGCAACGAAGGAGGCGGGGATTGTCTCGACTCCTAAGCCCGAGGTTTACGTCACCAAGCCCTTTTTCGAGCCCGGACCGGGAGCTTGTTTTTTCGACTTCGACAATGATGGCAAGATCGATGTTTTCATCGCAGACAACGGAGCCCAAGGCGGGATGTCACTTTACCACAACCTCGGGAACGGTAAGTTTGAAGATGTGACCGAGAAGTCTAGGATTGATCCCCACATGCGGGGAAGAAGTTGCACGGCAGGTGATTACGACAACGACGGGTTCACCGACCTTGCGGTCAGCTTCGGGGAAGGGATTTTGCTCCTCCACAATGAAAAGAACGGCACATTCAAGGACATGGCTGCCGCTGCGGGTATCAAGGAGGTAGGTGTCGACGGCTTAACGTTCATCGACTATGACCACGATGGGGATTTGGATCTCTATGCCGCCAGCGGAATGATGACGGTAGTCGGTGCCAGCAAAAGTGGCACGAGCGCAATGTGGCGAAACAACGGTAATGGCACTTTTACCAATGTCGATATCGGTCTCTCGATCTTCACTGAGGCAGCTAACGCGATTGGTACAGACTACAACAATGATCGCGCGGTCGATCTTGTTGTGGCGGACTGGACCGGAGGGACCGTATTCCAGAATCCGCGCGAAGGGAACTTCCTTCCGCTTCACCCGTTCTCGCAAGCCGCACAAAGCCATGCAAAATCCGCTGATTCCAGCTCTAACGAGACTCCCACCGTAGGCATCTCCGCTCTCGATTTCGACCATGACGGATGGATGGATATTGCGTTGACCCGTCTCGTTGAACCTGCACTAACCCTCTGGCGCAACAACCACGGCAGGAGCTTCGATCGAGTCAATTTACCCGAGACGAATTGGGTCCGCGCCTACGGTGTGGCCGCCTTCGACTACGACAACGACGGCTGGGTCGACCTCGTCGCCGTCGGCGAGACGAAAGACGGCAAGGGCGAAGTCCGTCTCTTCCGCAACCTCGGGCCTGACGGGTTCAAAGACGTCACCGCCGACGTTGGCCTCGACAAGATTCAGCTCAAAGATCCGCGGGCCATCATCACCGGCGACTATGACAACGACGGCGCGACTGACCTGCTCATCACGCAGAATCACGGGCCGGCGGTGCTGTTGCGCAACGAAGGCGGCAATCAGAATCATTGGCTGCGGCTCTCGCTCAAGGGGCTGGCCGACAACAAATCCGCCATCGGCACAAAGGTCGAAGTCTTCTCGGGCGGCAACCGGCAGAAGTTTGAGATCGCCGGATCGAACGGCTACCTGGGACAGAATTCCACCGACATCGTCGTCGGCCTGGGCGATTCCAAGGAAGCCGACATCGTCCGCATGCTGTGGCCCACGGGCGTGCTGGAAGACGAAATCCAAATCGCCGGCGACAAGCAGCAGAACTTCCAGGAGATCGACCGTCGGGGCAGTTCCTGCCCCACGCTGTTCGTATGGAATGGCGAACGCTACGAGTTCGTCGCAGACATGCTGGGCGCGGGCGTAGTTGGGCACTGGGTAGGTCCGAACCAGCGCGACGTTCCGCGCCCGGTCGAGTACATCAAGATTGCTCGCAGCATGATTCGGGAGAGGGAAAACTCCGCAACAAACAGCGCTTGTCATCCTGAGCGGAGCGAAGGATCTGTGTACTCTCCCGCCAGTTGCACGGATCCTTCGCCGCTAAAGTCTGCGGCTCAGGATGACAACAGGATGGAAGGCCGGGCGAAGACTCTCAGCTTCCGCTTCATGGAGCCTCTGGAAGAGGCCGTGTACCTCGATCAGGTGCGGCTGCTCGCGATCGATCATCCCGCGGACACCGAGGTATATCCGAACGAGTATTTCGCGTCGAATCCCCCGTATCCGCCGTTCAAGGTAGTGGTGAGCCGCGACGCGCGTCCACCAGCCGGAGCGTGGGACGACCACGGGAATAATGTTCTGCCCGACTTGCTGGCGCATCGTTATTTCGGCGATTTCGCGCTGACACAGTTTCAGGGATTCGCCAAGCCGCACAGTCTAACGCTGGATTTGGGCGACGCTTACCGCGGAGCACCGCTGTGGCTGCTAATGCATGGCGAAGTTGAATACTTCTCGGCCAACAGTATGTATGCAGCCTCGCAGGCCGGAGTGGAAGCAATCTCGCCTTACGTGGAAGCGCTCGGCGCCAACGGCCAGTGGAAGCGCGTAATCGACGACATGGGATTTCCCGCGGGCGGTCCGCGCACGATGACTGCCGATCTCACCGGCAAACTCCCGTTGGGCGCGCGGAAGATCCGCATCACCACCAATCTTCAGGTCTATTGGGACAGCATTCTCGTCGACCGTACCGAGCAGTCGTCCCGCGATCACGCGCGGAGCCCGCTCATAACGTCCGTTCCCCTCGTGCGTGCCGACCTGGAGTTCCACGGATACCCGTTGAAGATCGAAGGCAAGCCTGCGGGCAACGTGCAGTACGTTTACGAAAAGGCCAGCGCGACCGGACCGTACACGCGGCCGGCGGGCTCCTACACGCGCTACGGCGACGTGCTGCCGTTGCTGACCGCTACCGATGACAAGCTCGCCGTTTTTGGTTCGGGCGACGAAGTGCTCCTCGACTTCGATCCTTCGTATCTGCCTGCACTCCCCAAAGGCTGGGTGCGCGATTATTTCTTCGCGGCCAACGGCTACGAGAAAGATATGGACTTCTACGCCGCAGAAGGGAATTACGTGGCCCCGCTGCCATTCCTGAGCATGGGAGAGTATCCGTATGCGCCGAAGAAGTCGTTCCCGCTCGATGATGCGCATCTGAAGTATCTGCTCGAATACAACACGCGCAGCATGTCGGGCAACGAGCAGCGGGGATACTGGTTCGACTACGGCGATAGCCGATAAGCGAGAGTCGATAAGTAATGAGTACGGAAACGTTTTAATATTGACATTTCCGGCCTCGCCATAATCCAATAGCCGGACCCATGGAAAATACTGTCGCGACGTCCTCTGCCCCGCCCCGGCTCCGCCGCACGCTCACGCTTTGGGATCTCATCCTTTACGGCATCATCGTCATTCAGCCCGTTGCGCCCATGTCCGTATTCGGCGTTCTCAGTGACAGCGGCCATGGACACGTCGTTACAACACTCCTGATAGCCATGGTAGCGATGCTGTTCACGGCATTCAGCTATGGCCGGATGGCGCGGGCGTATCCCAGCGCGGGCTCCGCATTCACCTATGTGGGGCAGGAAATTAATCCGGCACTCGGCTATGTCACAGGTTGGAGCATGGTGATGGACTACATTCTCAACCCGATGATCTGCATCATCTGGTGCAGCCAGCAGGCGTTCGTTTTTGCGCCGGGGATTCCCTACTGGGCTTGGGCGTTATTTTTTGGAGCGGTATTCACCTTTCTGAACCTTCAGGGCATTAAGACCTCGGCTCGCGTCAATACCCTGTTGGCGGCCGGAATGGGCGCCGTAGTGGCGGTTTTCTTTATGGTAGCGATCCGCTACATTACCGGACATCCGCATGATGGAGCATCGTTCTTTTCCCGTCCTTTTTATGATCCTCAGCTTTGGAACACGAAGGCTGTGTTGGGCGCGACTTCCATCGCAGTGCTGAGCTACATTGGCTTCGACGGCATCTCCACGCTCTCGGAAGAAGCAGAGAACCCGCGGCGCAACATCCTGCTGGCCACAGTGCTGACCTGCTTTGTGATCGGAATCCTGTCCGCGCTTGAAGTCTATGCTGCGCAATTGATTTGGCCTGCCACGCAGCCCTTTCCCAACAGCGACACGGCGTTCACGTTTGTTGCGGGCCGCGCCTGGAAGCCGATGTTCGCGATTGTGGGTTTCACGCTTTTGGTGGCTAACTTCGGTTCCGGCATGGGGGCTCAGATCGGTGCGGCGCGTCTCCTCTATGGCATGGGACGAAGCAAGGCGCTGCCCCAGTCTTTCTTCGGCCAGGTCGATGCCAAGCGTCATGTTCCCCGCAACAACGTATTGTTCGTCGGAGCCATCGCATTGGTGGGTGCACTGCTGGTGAGCTTTGGCCTGTTCAGTTATGGACTAGGGGCGGAGATGCTCAACTTTGGAGCACTCATCGCTTTCATGGGAGTAAATCTCGCCGCGTTTGTGCGATATTACGTGCGGGAAGGCAAGCACAACGGCGTTCCGCCGCTGGTGCTGACGGCGCTGGTCATCGCTCTCGTCCTCTGGCCAGGTTCGAATTGGACGCTGTTGGTTGCAGCAGGAATTGCCTTGGCAGTTCTTGCCGTATGGACGCCGCCCCTGGCTGGATTCACGATCTGTTTCTTTCTCTGGAAGAACCTGAGTTGGAAAGCCTGGATCGTCGGCGGAATCTGGATGGCGGTTGGCATCGCGTTTGGAGCTTGGAAAACGCAGGGCTTCCGTGGCGACCTGGTGAACTTCGACCTGCCGCCTGAGGGAGAGTAGCAGTCGGGCAGTCTGATTTCAGGAGCACCTTCAATGCTAGGTTCGACTAACATTGTCGCATTTGTGCCCACCCGGGATGCGGAGAAGGCGCGAGCGTTCTTTGAGGGCCTGCTTGGACTTCGCTTCGTCAAGGACGACGGCTTCGCCATGGTGCTGGATGCGAACGGAATCATGATCCGGGTTGCGAAGGTTGGTAAGGATTTCACTCCGGCGCCATTTACGATTCTCGGCTGGCAGGTTTCTCGCATCGAAGACGTAGTGCGGGATCTTCAGAAGAAAGGCGTGCACTTCGAGATTTTCGGTTTCTTCAAGCAGGACGAACTAGGAATCTGGACCGCACCAACCGGGGACAAAGTCGCGTGGTTCAAGGATCCCGATGGCAACATCCTGTCGGTTTCGGAGCACGTGTGACAGGGATTGCGTGAATTCAGGCGTCGCGTAACTGGAGAACCGAAAACTTGAAATCACGGATTGTGATCTCAAGTTTCCGATCTTAAAATTCATCGACTAGCAGGTTTCACAGCTCCTCAAAGTTTTATTCTACGTTCCATCCGCTGACCTCGACCGCAGGCTTGGCGGTGCCTAATTCACTGGCGCGATACGTTGCCGTCACTTCGCGCTTCTCGCCGGGCAGCAGGGAAATGTAATTATCTTCCCAGACAACAGGGAGGATCTCTTCCCCGTTGGCGCCTTTGTTAACTTTCAACCGCACAAAGAACGCCAGGCTCTTGCTCGGGTTCTCGAGAACAACTCGAGTGATTCCTTCTTCGCCTTTGCGCTCGCTGTGGTCGCTGACTTTCAGTTTCACTTTCGGCAGTTGTGACAGCGCAGTGTAGTCGGCATACGATGCGGTCGGAGTTACCCACCACGTGCTCTTGGCCCAGTCCAGGGTTTCGGGCTTGGTGGAGAGCCAGTAGAAATTCGATCCCACCAGCTTCCCCGCAGAGTCTTCGAGTCGCAAAGACAGGAAATAGGTGGGGCTCAATCCCGCGAC
Source organism: uncultured Acidobacteriaceae bacterium (assembly GCA_963706645.1). Lineage (GTDB taxonomy): Bacteria > Acidobacteriota > Terriglobia > Terriglobales > Acidobacteriaceae > Sulfotelmatobacter. The sequence continues at coordinate 147,783 of CAVPNR010000046.1, read as the reverse complement.
ATCCGGCAGAGCGAAAATCTTCGTAGTACTGTCCGCGCCCGCATCAACCATGTTCGATTGGGTGAACTTCTCGGTCATGTCCAGGTTGTAAATCTTGGTTGTCAGCTTCAGGCCCTTCGCATCTTCGTACTGGCTGCTGACCAGCCAGATCGAATGATCGTCGTAGCCATAAACGGGATGCAAGGCTTCCAGCGCGCGCTTGGCGCCGAAGTATCCCCCACCGGGCCGCAGGTAGTAGTCGTAGAGATGCCAGATCATCGAGGGCCAGGCATTGTTGAGCATCCACTGAATGACGCCCGTAGCCTGATACTTATTGCGGCTGTAGGCCTCATACATGGCGCGCACGCCTTCATAAGTCTGCATCTGCGACTTGGTTGCGAAGTCGTTGACGTTGTCAGACTTGCCGTAGCGATTCGCCAGCGCTTCGCTGAACACGCCGATCGTTTTGAATTCGCCGCCGCCCGCGTGATAGTTCCAAACGTCGTCGACCGGCCACATGTGATCTTTGCCCACCATGGCACGGATGCTTTCGACCGGCGGGACGGCTGGTCCCATACTGGTTTCCATATTGAAGCCGTAGCCACCGCCGCAGCCTCCGGGATTGCACTGCTTGCGGCCAGGTTGCCCTTCCGGCGTATCGACTTGCCAGTAGCTGGGCGCGACATATTCGTACGGCCCCGTCATCTTGACGCCGCTATCGCCGGTGACGCTGGTCTTCTTTCCGGTGGCCGACGAAACGACAGGGTTCGGCCAGAACAAATCCTTTTCGACGTCGAGATACATCTGCTCGACGTCCGGCGGCGGCGCGTTGTCGCTGCCATTCAGCCACATCACAATGCTGGGATGGCTGCGCAAGCGGTAGATCTGGTCGCGCAGAGACAGCTTGGCGATTTCGAAATCCGCCGGCTTCCAGCGCGGCCAGCGCTCCCAAAAATCGCAGCAGCACCATCCGGCCATGACGAGGATTCCCTGGCGATCGGCGAGGTCGAAGAATTCCTGAGTCTCAAGTTTGCCTTCCAGGCGGATCGTGTTCAGTCCCATGTCGCGTACGTAGGCAAATTCGTCCTGCAGGCGCTGCGAGTTTTCGCGCAGCAACAAGTCAGGCGTCCATCCGCCACCGCGAATTAGAATGTTCTTGCCGTTAACGTGGAACTGGCGCCCACCGATCGAGTTGAAGTCCGAGGTCATTTCGCGAATTCCGAATTCGGTGGCCGAGTGGTCGCTGACGGCGCCACCCACTTCAAACTCCATGTGCAAAGGATAGAGATTCGGTTTCCCCATCTGCCTGGGCCACCATAGACGTGGATTCGAGAACACAAGTTGCGAGTATTTGTCCGGAGTGAACGTGACATCTTTCGCCTCGTTCGCCGCGAGTTCCACGTCCTGTTCGAATTTAATGCTCTCGATCTCGCCCTTCAGCGTGCCCTTGACGGGCTGATTGGTGCCGTTCTTCACCTGCGCTGTCACAGTCAGTTGAGCGCTGTCGTTGGCGGGAGGATTCAGCTTTGAAACGACCGTGGGATATCGCAAAGCAACCGGCCCGCTGTAGGTGAGGTAGACCTCGCGCCACAGTCCCATGTTCTTGTCGGGCGGCGCGGGATTCCAGTCAACGAACGTGATGGCGAGATCGTGGTCGGTCGGCGAAAAGACTTGCACCGCGAGAACGTTCTCCTCACCAGGCTTGGCGGCATCGGTCACATTAAACTCGTAAGTCCGCCATGCGCCGGCGACGTCGTCCGACTTCGCGATCTGCTTGCCGTTCAGCCAGATATTGGCGCGATAATTGATGCCATTGAATTTGAGCCATGCGGTCTTGCCCTTGTACGAGGCCGGCACGGCGAACTGCTTCCGGTACCACCACGAAATGGCGTACGGACTGTCTGGCGCCATCGGGATATTCGAAAAGTTCGCGCCGATGGGATAGTTCACCCCCGGAAAGTCGCGCAGGTTCATGCCAAAGAGAGGATCGGGAAGGGTCTTGTCTTTCACCAGTGCAGCCACCACGGTAGTGGGAACGGTCGCTTCGTGCCATCCCGTGGGAGCAAACTGAGGCGTGGAGATGACTTCTCCCTTGGCTTCGACTTTGGCCGACGTTTGCAGAGACCAGCCGGTGCCGAGCATTACCCTGGCTTCCGTGGCGTGCTTCATCTGGGAAGCGTCTTGGGCGAAGAGGGATGAAACCAGTAGAAATTGGGCCAGAACAACGAGGGAGATTACCAGCCGCTTGCTTGAGTTCATGACGCTCCTATCAATGGCGATACATACTCGTAGCGATCAGGGTCGTAAAATGTCCCGGAGAATGGATAACATTTATATTAATACGTTTCAATAGCGGAGTTTTCCCAGACTTGGACTGCGTGGTTGGAGAACGGCCAACAAGGAGAAACCAGCCTTTCCGAATAGGGCCGAGACGCATTGCGTGGACGATACCCTCCGGCGAAGGCAATGGCGCTAGTTTATAATTAAAAATTCGCCTCTCAACTCTGGAGTGATAAGAAAATGATTCGATTTTTGCAGACTCAAGGGACGACCAAGAAGATCATTCTCAGTGGGATCCTGCTCGTGATTTGCGCCGCCATGGTAATCACCTTTATTCCAGGAGGCCTGACCTCAGAACTGACGGGCCAACCCGGCCAAGGCGTGGTCGCGAAGGTTGCCGGCAGCGACATCACCGCCGACGAGGTGCGCACGACCGCGCGCCAGATGGCGCAACAAGATGCGCAGCGCTATGGCGAGATGGCCTCGAAGTTGATGCCCTTCTTGATTCAGCAGGAGACCATGCGCGCCGTCGACCAGATGATCAATCGCCAGGCCCTTCTGAGCGAGGCGGCACGCATGGGGCTGAAGGTCACACCGGCCGAAATCAAGGACGAACTGCAGCACGGGCGCTATGCGGCCACCTTTTTCCCCGGCGGCAACTTCATCGGCCAGACCGAATATGAAGACATGCTGCAGCGCGCCAATTTGACGCCCACCAAGTTCGAAGAGGCTGTGGGCAATGACATTCTGCTCACCAAGCTGCAGGCCTTTATTTCGGGCAGCGCCGATGTAAGTGAAGCTGAAATTCATGAGCAGTTCATCAAGCAGAATTCCAAAGTCAAGTTCGATTACGCGATTCTGAAGCAGGACGACCTGCGCAAGGGCCTGCATCCGACCGACGACGAACTGAAGGCGTTTTACGAGAGCCACAAGCAAAGCTACGCGAACTCGGTACCCGAAAAGCGCAAGGTGAAGTACGTTGTGGTCGAAACCGCAAAGGCGGAAGCCGGCGTGCAGATTACGCAGGACGACCTGCGCTCCTACTACGACGATCATCGTGCCCAGTACCAGGTGCCGGAACAAGTGAAAGTCAGCCACATCCTGATCAAGACGCCGCTGCCAGGCCCCGACGGCAAAGTGGACGAGAAGGCAGTGGCAGAGGCGCAGCGTCGTGCTGAGGATTTGCTGAAACAACTGAAGAGCGGCGCGAAGCTGGAAGACTTGGCCACGAAATATTCCGAGGATCCGGGCAGCGCCAAGCAGGGTGGATCGCTGGGCTGGATTGGCAAGGGCCAGACTGTCCCTGAGTTTGAGAAGGCCGCATTCTCGCTTCCCAAAGGGCAGATCAGCGATCTGGTGAAGAGCAGCTTCGGCTTCCACATCATTCGCGTCGATGACAAGCAGGAAGCGCACACGAAATCCCTGGACGAAGTGAAGTCTGAGATCGAGCCCATTCTCAAGCATCAGAAGGCGCAGCAGATCGCCCAAAAGCAGGCCGAGGCACTCCTGAAGCAGGCTCGCGACCTGAAAAGCCTGGACGCCGCCGCGGCCGCACAGAAGATCCCGGTTATCAACTCAGATTTCTTCGCCCGCAAAGACATGTTGCCTGGCCTTGGGCCGTCCACGCAGTTCATGGATGCGGTGTTCAGTGAAGCCGAAAACGCTCCGCCAGATGTGGCTCCGGCATCGCAGGGGATCGTCGTGTTTCAGTTAGTGGCGGTCAAACCCGCCGCGACGCCGACTTTCGAAGAAATCCGCAGCAAGGTGGAGGAAGAGTTCAAGAACGAGCGCTCCTCGCAATTGCTGAGTCAGAAAATCCAGGAACTTTCCGACCGCGCCAAGGCAGAGCACGATCTGAAGCGCGCCGCCAAAGAACTGGGGGCGACGGTAAAGACGAGCGACTTCGTTCTGCCCGACGGACAGGTGCCTGATGTCGGTTCGATGTCCGGGCAAGCTGCAGTCGCATTCAACATGAAGCCTGGTGAGATCAGCGGTCCGATCAACAACGGCGCCAACGCCGTGGTGCTGGCGGTTCTCGAGAACCAGCAGCCTTCCGAGGCGGACTATGCGGCCAAACGCGATCAGATCCGCGACCAACTGTTGCAGCAGAAGCAGCAGGAGCGCTTTGGCCTTTTCGTTGCCAGCCTGGTCGACGAGATGACGCGGACGGGAAAAATCAAAAGAAACGAAGAAGAGATTAAGTTACTGGGTCGCAACGGCAGCGAGCCGGGAATGTAGCCGTGACATGCCATTTCCGCGCGCCGCAGGCATTCTGTTGCATCCCACGTCGTTGCCTTCGCGCGGCGGGGTCGGTGATTTTGGACCAGCGGCTTATCAATTCGTAGACTTCCTCTCCTCTGCCCGCCAGGGCCTGTGGCAAGTGCTGCCGCTGGGCCCGCTTGGCTATGGCAATTCACCGTACTCTTCGACCTCGGCATTTGCCGGAAATCCACTGCTGATCAGTCTGGAACGGTTGGCCGAGCGCGGCTGGATCGATTCCGGGAAACTCGCGGATCTGGCCACTGGTTCCGGTGCCGTCGAATACGAACAGGTTTTCGCCCTGAAAATGCCGCTCCTGTTTGAGGCGGCGCGAAACTTCGTACGCTCGGCGTCGAGCGACGCGCTTCAGCGCTTTGAAAAGTTCCGCGCGGATAACTCCTGGTGGCTGGAAGATTTTGTCCTGTTCGACGCCTTGCGGGCCCGGCAGAAACTGGAAAGCTGGAATCACTGGCCACGAGATCTGGCCCACCGAGAGCAAGCTGCGTTGGAGAAGGCCCGTCTGGAACTCGCGCCGGACATCCAAATTCGCAGCGCGTTGCAGTTTGCTTTCTACGAGCAATGGCGGGCCTTGCGGCGGTATTGCTCCGAGCGGGCGGTCCGCGTGGTCGGCGATGTCGCCATCTTCATGAACCACGACAGCGCCGATGTTTGGACGCACCGCGAGCTGTTTCGGCTCAAGGAGAATCTCGAGCCGGAAGTTGTGGCCGGCGTGCCTCCCGATTTTTTCAGCAAGACAGGACAACGTTGGGGTAATCCCCTCTACCGCTGGGACGTGATGAAGGAGCGAGGCTACCGGTGGTGGATTCAGCGGCTGCGCTGGGCCACCCAGAACTGCGATTACATTCGCCTCGATCACTTCCGCGGCTTCGATCAGTTCTGGGAAATCCCTGCCGACGACACCACTGCCGTGAATGGCCGCTGGGTGGATGGGCCGAGAGACGATCTGTTTCTGAAGCTTCGCGAGGCTCTGGGCGGCCTGCCATTCTTCGCCGAGGATCTGGGCTACATCACTCCCGAAGTGCACGCGCTGCGGGACCGGTTGCAGATCCCGGGAATGGCCGTTCTACAGTTCGGATTCGGCGATGAAGGCGCCCATATCTACCTACCCCATCGCGCGGAGGGCAAGGTCATCTATACCGGAACGCACGACAACGACACCGTGGCGGGCTGGTGGCATTCCGGGGCGGCCGAGCACGAGCGCCGCAATGCCGAGGCTTATGTGGGACGATGTGACGATGGCATCCACTGGGCGTTCGTTCGCGCGGCGCTGTGTTCCCCGGCTAGCTTGAGCATCATTCCTCTGCAGGATGTGCTCGGCCTGGGCAGTGAGGCGCGGATGAACACTCCCAGCCTGCATGGCGGGAATTGGCGGTGGCGGTTCGACCGGGGCCGGCTTACGGACGAACTGGCCGCGAAACTCGCACTTCTCGCCGAATTGAGCGATCGCCTTCCCAAACCATTTACTGCGTTGCCGAGCGAAACCTTCGCGGCCTGATTGGCGCCAGGTAGCTCCGGCAATCCCTTCGATTTCGCTTACGGCAGACTCTGCCGGCTGTCGAGGAGCGTCTTGCCTGCGCATCGATCTGCGACGCTCTCGATTGTGAATAGACTGTTACAGCGAGTGCGCTTTGCGCTTCTGCGCGGTTCGTGTATAGGGAGAATGGGAGTATTCGCGTGAGCGATCAGGGCGTCAATCCGATCATCCAAGCCGTAGGAATCGAGAAATCCTATCCGCAAGCGGATGGTACGCGGATTCAGGTCGTTGGTGTGACCAACCTTGAGGTCGAGCCGGGGAAGATCATTGCCTTGCTCGGGCCTTCGGGCTGCGGCAAGTCGACGTTGCTGCGTATGCTGACCGGCCTCGCGCAACCCTCATCGGGAACGTTGTTGTGGCACGGCAAGCCGCTCGACGGTCAAATGCCCAACGTAGCTATCGTTTTCCAGAGCTTTGCGCTATTCCCCTGGCTCACCGTGCTGGAGAACGTGGAAGCTCCTCTCGAAGCCAAGGGGGTGGCGGCGGTCGAACGCCGCAAACGCGCCCTCCGTACTCTCGACACGGTCGGCCTCGATGGATTCGAGACCGCCTATCCCAAGGAACTTTCCGGAGGCATGAAGCAACGAGTCGGCTTCGCGCGCGCTCTGGTTGTCGAACCGGAAGTGCTTTTCATGGACGAGCCGTTCTCGGCGCTCGACGTTCTCACTGCGGAAAACCTTCGTGGTGAGCTGCTTGAACTCTGGCTCAATAAAAAAATGCCAACCAATGCAATCTTCATTGTGACGCACAACATTGAAGAGGCCGTTATGCTGGCCGACCGCGTGGTAGTGCTCGGTCGAAATCCAGCACGGGTTCGATCCGATTTCAATATCCGCCTGAAGCATCGGCGCGACCGCAAGTCCGCGCGCTTCGTGGAATTGGTGGACTATATCTACAAAGTCATGACCGAGCCAGAAATCGAACACGACTTGCCCGATGCCGAGACTACAGCGGAGATGATCGTGCCCCCCGGCGAGTTGACCAAGGAGGCGCTAAAGGAAGCTCTAAAGAAACAGGAAACGCCTCTGCGAACAGCTCGATACCAGCTGTTGCCGCATGCGCGCGTAGGGGGGATCGCTGGTTTGGTCGAACTGCTGCATGACCGAGGTGGTCGTGAGGATCTGTTCCGCCTCTCCGAGGAACTGGTCATGGATGTCGAGGATCTGCTTCCCATTCTCGAAGCGTGCGTGTTGTTGGGCTTTGCGACGTTGAAGGAAGGCGATGTGCAGATTACCCCGCAAGGCGTCATCTTTGCCGACGCTGACATTCAACAGCGCAAAGTTTTGTTCCGGCAGGCCGCTCTGGAGCACGTCACGATCCTGAAGCAAATCGACAGCATCTTGAAACGGAAGTCCGATCACTCCATGGCGGACGAGTTCTTTCACGACATCCTCGACGAGCATTTTGCGGAGGATGAAGTGCAACGCCAGTTCGAGACCGCCATGAACTGGGGCCGCTACGCCGAGATCTTCGATTATGACCGCGAGAAAGGGCGCCTCACCCAGACGGAACCGCCTGCGCCTTCAGAGCCCGCGGCGCCGCCGGTTGAGACGCCGGCCCCGAAATCCTGAGCTGGAAATCGCGACCGCACCGTGAGCGCATGAAGAAATCAATCAGCCTGCGAGGATTCTCGGCCTACCGAATCTGGGCACAACTGCCCGGCATCGAGATCTCGTATCTGCCTGACTTGCTCATGTTCGGTGCGGGTATCGCCTTGTTCTACGGCGTGCTGGTCGTCGGGCGAACATGGCTCGGACCGTTCACACCCGAGGTTGAGATCTCGCGCCGTCCGCTGGCACTGGTCGCCTACGCCGGATACTCGCTTCTGCGCATCACGATTGCGTACGTACTCAGCCTCGCCTTCACGCTCGTCTATGGATACATCGCGGCCTACAACCCGCGCGCCGAGCGCTTCATGATTCCGCTCCTCGACGTCTTGCAGTCGATCCCGGTGCTCAGCTTTCTCCCCGGCGTGATGCTGGCCATGGTGGCACTGTTTCCCGGCAGGCAACTGGGCGTGGAAGCGGGCGCGATCCTGTTGATCTTCACCGGCCAGGTCTGGAACATGGCTTTCAGTTTCTACGCCTCGCTGAAGAGCATTCCGAAAGAAATGCGCGAAGCGGCGAAGGTCTACCAGTTCAGCTGGTGGCAGCGCTTTATTGAGATGGAGTTGCCCTTCTCGGCCATCGGTCTGGTGTGGAACTCGATGATGTCGGTGGCGGGCGGCTGGTTTTTCCTGATGGCCTGCGAGATGTTCGTGCTCGGTGCGCGCGACTTCCGGTTGCCCGGCCTCGGATCGTATCTGCAAACTGCGGCCAGCGCGGGCGATACACGATCGATTCTCTGGGGCGTCGGCACCATGATCGCGGTCATTGTGCTGCTCGACCAGTTCGTCTGGCGTCCGGTGATCGCATGGGCGGAGAAGTTCAAAGTGGAGCAGGTGGAGAGCAGCGACGCCCCGCGTTCGTGGGTGCTCGACATGATTCGACATTCGCGCAGCCTCGCTCTTCTTCGAAAGAAGACCGTGCGCCCGCTGAGCGAGCGGATCATGCTGCATTTTTCGCGGACAAGGTCCAACGACGAACCTCAACCGCAGAGCCCTGGGAAGACCTGGTTGATGCGCGTTCTAGCCGTCGTGGTTCTTGTGGGGATCAGCTATGGAGTCGTCCGCGTTGTGATGATCTTGACCGGCCTGCAGAAGGCGGAAGTGCAGGAGGCCGCCATCGGCCTCGGCGCGACTTTCTTGCGCGTGAATCTGACCTTGCTGCTCGGGGCTCTGTGGACGATTCCGGCGGGCGTTGCCATAGGTTTCAATCCGCGCCTGGCACGGATTGCGCAGCCACTCGCGCAGATCGCGGCTTCGGTTCCCGCGACTGCATTGTTTCCCGTTGTCCTGCTTTTGCTGATTCGTATTGGTGGAGGCCTCGGAATCGGTTCCATCATCCTCCTGCTGCTGGGGACACAGTGGTACATCCTGTTCAACGTGATTGCGGGGGCAATTGCGATTCCGACGGACCTCAAAGAATGCTGTTCGGTCTTCCGGATGAAGGGCATCGAGCGCTGGAAGAAACTGATCCTGCCGGGAATTTTTCCGTACCTTGTCACCGGAATGGTCACCGCATCCGGCGGTGCCTGGAACGCCAGCATCGTCGCCGAATACTTTCATTTCAAAGGTCACATCTATACGACGGTTGGGCTGGGTGCTACGATTTCTCAAGCCACCGACGCCGGGAACTTCGATCTGTTGCTCGCCGCGACCATGATGATGGCCGCGACTGTGGTCACGATCAATCGCCTGGTGTGGCGCAAGCTGTACGCTCTCGCCGAAACCCGATATCGGCTTGAGACCTGATCGCACTGCGACTCAAGTGGCCATACCGGGTTACTTTCGTGCTTCCTCTAACCCTCATTTCATCAGCTTTTAACTTGCACTTCATGCTGGCGCAACGCGAGTGCGCTATTGGTATGAAATGCCCTCAGACCATTTGCACGCGGATCAGTCGCCGCCCGGAGTGTTGGCGCGCGTTGCGGAGTTTCCCGGTTTTGCTGGGAAATTCGCCCCTGTTGACAAGGTCAGGAACCTGTATCGACGAGTGCAGCAATCTCGCGAGGGTTTTCGCCTGGAGAACCTGCTGGTCGAGATGCGCGTCGGCCTGCACATCGGTGAGGCTGATCAGGCCCGGATCCCGTCATCGGGTCCGGTGGTTGTCGTGGCCAATCACCCCTACGGCATGTTGGATGGCGCAATCCTTACGGTATTGCTGACACGAGTGCGGCCAGATGTAAAGGTACTCACCAACTTTTTGCTGAGCGATGTGCCGGAGCTGCAGAAACACTGCATCTTCGTAGATCCCTTCCAAACCGACCGATCGGCAGAGTCCAATCGTCGAGCACTGCGGCAGGCTCTGGCTTGGCTGCAGCAAGGCGGAATGCTCGCGATGTTTCCCTCAGGTGAGGTGTCACACTGGCAAATGCCGGCGGCACAGATCGTCGACCCGGTTTGGAACGACGCGGCTGTGCGCTTGCTTCGCAGGACGGGAGCGTCTGCGCTGCCGTTCTATTTCTGCGGCCACAACGGCGTTGGATTTCAGCTGATGGGCATGCTTCATCCCAAGCTGCGCACCGCGTTTCTTCTGCAGGAATTTCTGCAGCAGGAGGGCAAGACCGTAGAAGTCCGCGTAGGGAGCCCGATTCCGGCGGACGCGCTGGAGGCAATCCGCGACGATCGAGAAGCGACTGAATATTTACGCTGGCGGACCTATTTGCTCGCGCGAAGAAATAAGCCCGAGGGGATGTGGCACGCGGCATTGCGATCGAGGATTGCGCTTAAGATTCAGGAGCCAGTGGAGGTTCCGGTGCCGGCTGAACTGCTGGCCGAAGAGGTAGCGAGGCTCCCCAAAGATCGCTGTCTGGCGGAAACCGGCGATCTTGCCGTGTACGTTGGAACCGCGCGTGAGATTCCTCAACTTCTCCGTGAAGTAGGGCGGTTGCGTGAGATCACATTCCGCGTGGCTGGCGAGGGGACCGGCAAGAGCTGCGATCTCGATTCTTTCGACGATTATTACTCGCACATCTTGTTGTGGAATAAAACAAGGCGGGAACTGGTGGGCGCTTACCGCGCAGGGAATACGGCGGAAATTCTGCCCGAGCGCGGGGTCGGCGGGCTCTACTCCAGTACGCTATTCCGCTACGACGAGCGAATCTTCCAGAAACTCGGCCCCGCACTGGAACTCGGGCGCTCGTTTGTGCGGCCGGAATATCAGCGCCAATACGCACCTCTGCTGCTGCTGTGGAAGGCTATCGCCCGGATGGTGGCGAGGCGGCCGGAGATCCCAGTGCTGTTCGGCGCGGTCAGCATCAGCAACGACTACAACGCAGCTTCACGCGAAATGATTTACCGCTTCTTTGCCGAGCGCATGAAAGAAGATGAACTGGCGGAATTGATCGAACCGCGGCGGCCGTTTCGTCCCGGACCTCTTCGCAAGTGGGATTGCCGAGGAATGTCTCAGGCGCTGCGCGACCTCGAGGAACTCTCTCAGCCTATTAATGATGTCGAGACTGACGGCAAGGGGCTGCCAATTCTGCTGCGGCAATATGCCAAGATTGGCGGCAAGTTGTTGGGCTTTAACGTGGACCGCAAATTCTCTAATGTGCTGGACGGTCTAGTCGTGGTGGACCTGCGACAAACCGAGCCCGCGGTGCTCGAGCGTTACATGGGGCGGGAAGGCGCAGCGCGATTCCGGCAGGTGCACGCGGCTCCGAGATATTGCTGAGCATCTACGTCCGCGACCGGTTTGCGTCGCCGGGCAACGCACAGGTCTGCACTGCATCCTTAAGGACCTCGTCGAGTTGGCGTCCCACTTTCGCCATGTCGTCCTCAGACATCAACTCCTGCAGGCGCTCAAACACCTGCCGTTCTTCTTTGCGGATGTGTGCGGACATGCGCTGGCCGAATGCAGACAATTCTGTGCTGGACATTCGACCGGATTCTGCTTTCGCGAAACTCTCCCTCAATACACCATGGTCCGTTACCAGGTCGTCTATCAACGCAATCAGGTCCGGGAATCGCCGCGCCGCCGGAAACAAGACCCGTTCTTCCGCGGCAAAATGAACCCTGATTTCCGTTTGAAAGTGCTGCGCGATTTCCGCCTGCCATGCCGCCAGATCGCCGTCACCCACCGGTGAAGCGCGATCGATGCGAACGCATAGTGCTAACGCGTGCTGGTGTTGTCGTGAGAGCGGAATCAGATTCTTATCGCGAAGCATGACAGTTCCGCCGCTTCAGGAATTCGCGCTCGACACGCGAATCACGGCCGGTTCTCCCTCTACCGGCTCGGGCTCGGCTGCCGGGCGCACCGTCAGCCAGTCCGTTCGCACGCGCTGCCATTCCTGAATGAGCATTCCGTTGGCTTCGAAGAAGCTGCGGATCCGATACCTTTCCCATCCCGCGACCTCCTCGAGAATCGGGGCCAGCACGGCCATGGCGCTCGTACTCAGCACCGTTCGCTTCGCGATCTGCGAAACGTCGGCCGACTCCGACACGGCAATGGTCAGTCCATCGCGCGAGTTGATATGCAGCATCACGTGTATGTCAGAACTGCCGTCGCCCGTGTAAATCACATGATCCGGTCCCGCAACCTGCTGCTCAAGCAGCCGGTTGAGAACCGCGACTTTGCCATAACCCGCTGTAGCGCGCACGATGGTGTCGATCTCGCCGGATGGTTTGTAGCGGAACTCGGTGCCATAAATGTGATCGGGCGGAACAATATCCTCCAGCGCCGAAACCACGATCTCCACCGGGGCCGCCGACAGAACATAGAAATCGAACTGGTGGCCGTCAATGCCCGCGTCGAGCAACTGATATAGCAGCTTGATGTCGCTCTTGAGCCGAATGCGCTTGCCAACCTCGCGCAGATGTTCCTTTCGCACCTTCGCCTTGAACTCCGGATCGTGCAGCAACAAGTAGGCCAGCTCGGCTCCCTGCTGTACCAGGTTGATCTTTGCCATTCCCTGGGCTTTGCGCTCGAACTCCTCGGTGGGAATGCCGACCAGTTCGGCGAGCACGTACCCGGAGTCGTTGAAGGTGAGTGTCTTGTCAAAGTCGCTCGCGAAAATGTAGCGTTTCAAAAGTTTGTCTGCCATATCCATTCGATTCGCGCCGGGCCGAAGCGCCCCATAAAAAGAATTGATTCCGATTATATGTCGTGATGGTTAACTCGATGTGAACAAAGCACGCGGGCGTTGCAGTCTCCCTGTTTCAACCCAGGGAACAGATGACGAAGTCTCCTTTCGATTGTTACCTTGGTTAACCTTCGTGTCCTTCGTGGTAAAGTGCCCGCGGCTTTACTAAATTCGCCCTCGCGTCCAGAATAGAAGGTCCGACATATTGCGAATAGAAAGAGGAGTTCTCATGGCAGTTGTGACAGGCGAACTGATTCGAGCGATGAACTATGTGGAAGACATCACCGCAACGTTGCGGCGCATTTGCATTTACATTCCCGGCATGAGCGCCGAAGAACGCAAGCGGCTCGCGGAGAGCCTGCGCGGCACTGTCTCGGCGGTTAATGCGGCCATTGCCGACCTGGAAAAGGCGGAGAAATAAGTGGCCGGCGTCCGGACGATTGCAGTCATCGGCGCCGGCATTATGGGGCGCGGCATCGCGCATGCCGCGGCCCTCGGCGGGTATCGCACCATCCTCGAAGACCTTCTGCCCGGAGCTTTGCGCAAGGCAGAAACCGAAATTCGCGGCAATCTCGACAAGGCTGTCGAACTGGGCAAAGTTACTGCGCCTGATGCGGACTCGGCTTTCAAGCGGCTCGAGTACGCCGGTTCGGTCGAAGAAGCCGCCCGCGAGGCCGATCTCGTCATCGAAGCGGTCCCTGAGGAGATGGAGTCGAAGATCGAAATCTTCACTCTGCTCGATAAGATCTGCCGCCCCACGACAATGCTAGCTTCGAACACGTCATCGCTCAGCGTGACCGAGATCGCCAGCGTCACTTACCGAGCGAAAAAGTGTGTAGGCATGCACTTCTTTAACCCTGTCCACAAAATGAAGTTGCTCGAAGTCGTGCGCGCGCTCGAAACGGACGACGACACGCTGGCCACCGCCGTCGAAGTCGGCAAACGCATGGGCAAAGAAGTCGTGGTCATCAAGGAATCCCCAGGCTTCATTACCAGCCGCATCAACGCCATGATCGGCAACGAAGCTTTCTACATGCTGCAAGAGGGCATCGCTTCTGCGGCCGATATCGACAAAGCGCTGAAACTCGGTCTGAACCATCCCATGGGTCCATTCGAGTTGGTCGACTTGGTCGGTCTCGATACGCGGCTGAACATCCTGGAGTATCTGCACAAATCGCTTGGCGGCAAATATAGGCCCGCTCCCCTACTGGTGCAGTATGTGAAAGCCGGACGGCTGGGGCGCAAGTCTGGGCGCGGAGTGTATGAATATCCCGAGGCCACGCCAGCCACTTCGAAGCGCAAAGATTAGATTGTCATCCTGAGCGAAGTGGCTGGTTCGCAAAGCGAAGCAGCCACGCAGTCGAAGGATCCCCACCTGTGCGGAACGGCGACGAATCTAGGTTCTTTTGCCGATGACGCCGCGTCCAAAACCCAACCCCGCCAGCCTTGCCACCCTTTCGGGTTCCACTCCCTTACTTGCCATGAGCACCTGAAAGCTCTCGCCCATCCCAGCAGGTGTGACCAAGTGTTTCAGTTGCAGCGCAACCTTGGCGCGCTCCTGCGGCAGCCTGCATTCCTCGAAAGCATCCGCAAATTCATTGGCCTCTCCGATCCCCAGCAGAAATTGCGACTGTGTGACGAGCTTCTGCGTCCGCATACCCTGTTGTTCGGCGACCGCTGCCAGAACCGTGAAGTTTACGTCGGCCGTGATGTCCTGCTCGCCGGGCGCCTCGTAAGGGTCTGCGCTCACCGAGTGATGGCGAATAGCTTTCAGAGTTCCGCGATGACGCCCGGCAAGTTGCTCCTCACGAGTATATCCATAATCGATGACCACGACGAACCCATGTTCGATGCTGGACGCCTGGCGCATTAGTGTCTGAGACGGCAGCGGCACTTCCAAGCGTTCCCCCACCTCAGGATGGACTGAATACCGGTCGAGGAATTCGAGTTCTTCGGGCGAAGCCGGTACCCAGGTCTCAACCAATCGTGCATCGCGCAGGTCGATGCGAAGCGACCCCTCGGCACTCAGAATCTCAACCGGCAACGCATCAAAGAACTCGTTGCCAAAGACAATCGTGGGCGCAGTGACATCGTGCTCAGCCGACACCGCCGCCCTGCCGGATTCAAGATGCCGGCTCAGCGTGGCCGCTATTCGCTGGCGCAACGCAGGCGAACGTTCGTCCAAAACATAACTCAGCGCTTGAAAGAAATCGGGAAATTTCTTCTCCGACCAATCCAGCACATCCTGCGCGAACAGGCCGCGGCCCGGGCCAAGTTCTTTCAGGACGATGTGCTCCGGCATCCCCATAACGCGCCACATCTCCTCGAACTGACGCGAGAGCAACCGCCCAAAGACCGCATGCACATCGCTCGAAGTATAGAAGTCCCCGGCTTTGCCGAACTGCGCAGCGTTGCGGGAGTAGTAGCCGAGTTCGGGATCGTACAGGCACATTTCCATGTATCGTGAAAAGGGAAGTGGCCCACGTTCGCGAATCTCCCGCTCAATCTTTTGGCGCAGCGGGTTCACAGCCCCTTCCGTTGACGGTCCACGCGGTCCTGTGGTGTGCGGATGAACATCTCCACGAAATAATCGTGCAAAGCATCGAAGAGTTGTCTTTGGAAGCTCCACTCGAACTGCGGGTCATCCAGATCACGCGGATGCAAATCGAAGTAGTATGTATGAACCGGAATGCTCTCGTCTTTGAACTTGATGATCACCTCGACGCCGTCGCCCTTGGCACGCGCCGAGAAATTCAGCAGGGGATGCTCGTATAACCGGAGTTGCGCCAGCACGCGCTCCAGGCGAATCTGTGGTTGGTCTGCCATGAGGGTTTGGTAAGTATAGCGAATTGCTCACCATCTCTACGGGATGCTCCAGTTCAACGCGGACGGCAAATTCGCCTTTGGAGAAAAATGCAAAGCACGCTACAATTGCGCCACTTTGAGCTTCTGCTGCGTGGGTTGTGCAGAAGCCTTCCGACGAGGGGCGGGGGATCTCCTCTCTTGGGGAAAAACTAGATGGCTACTGTCGTCGCGCCCGTGAGGCGCTCACGTTCTCAGTCTAAACTTGTCTTCTTCGTGATCTTCGGTCTGCTGACTGTATTTGTCACCTACATGAAGAACGCTCGCATCTTCGACTCCACGTCGGAGATCGCACACCACTTCGCCCCCATTCGATGGTATCTGGTGCCGCATGCCTTCTTTGCCGCTCTCGCCATGCTTCTGGGCGCGTTCCAGTTCTCCAACCGCTTGCGGGCGCGCTATCTCAAGGCGCATCGGATTCTGGGTTATGTCTACGTCGTAAGTGTGTTTATCGCTGCGCCGATTGGCATTCCCATGACGATGCGCTTGGGTCCGTCCCTGGTGGCAGCCTCGAGCGTGCAATCGTTCGGCTGGATGTTGACCACCGGAATTGCGCTCTATTGCGTGCGTCGTGGCAACATCGCCCAACATCGGCGCTGGATGATCCGGGGCTACCCCTTTGCCATGGTCTTTACTGTGGCGCGGATGATCATTCCTCTGCCGCCCGTCTTCCGGTTCGGAGTGGTTGGAATTGAAACGGTTGTGTGGACCGTGATCGCCCTCGCCGCCATACTGCCGAATATTCTGTTGGAATGGCAGGCCATCGGAGCACGGCCGGTCCCCAGGGCAGTCGCTGCGGACTGATCCGCGCGTCATGACCCGTTCGTAATCATAAAAACCACAGAGGACACGAAGGACACAGAATCTCGAAGTTACCCTGTGTCCTCAGTGTCCTCTGTGGCTCATCTACTCGTAGCGCAGCGCTTCGATCGGATTGAGCCGTGCCGCTTTGATCGCGGGCAACATTCCGCTGATGATGCCGACGAAGCTGAGGATCATCGTAGACCAGATCAATGTGGCCGCGTCGATATACAGGTGAATGTCACCCTCGCTGGCGTTTTCTTCAAACGCGCTCCACAGGGTGAGAGATCCAACAGACCACGAAACCAGATACGCCAGCACCACGCCCAACAATCCGCCCAGCGCGGTGATCACGAGAGCTTCCGCCAAAAATTGAAACAGGATATGCCAGCGGTGCGCGCCCAAAGCTTTTTCCACGCCGATTTCACGCGTGCGCTGTGTAACCGACACGAGCATGATATTCATCAGCCCGACACCGCCAATGCCCAGCGTGAGCAGCCCGATGAACCCGAGCAGAATCTTAATTCCCGTCGAGATCACCTGCAGATCCATCAGATCTGCGAAGACATCGAACACAAAGATGGCGCGCTGATCCTTGGGATTAAAGCTGTGATGAAACGCCATGGATTCGCGCACCGCCTTCACCACCTTGGCATGATCGCCTTCGTACTCCATCACGACAGAACTTAGATAGTAGGTGTTGGTCAGGTCGCTCATCGCGCTGAATGGAACGTAGACGTGCTCGTTAATGTTGTCGTCCCCATTCTGCACCTGATGCTTCAGCACGCCGACGATCTGATAGGAAATGCCGTCCAATCGAACATTTTCGCCGAGCGCGTTCTGGCCGGAGAATAATTTCTTCTTTGCGTCAGAACCAATTACCGCAACGCGTGTGTGCGTGTAATCGTCGGCCTCAGTGAAGAAGGTTCCTTCCGCAACATCCATCTTGCGCATGCGTCCATAGGAGGCGTAGACGCCGCTGACGCCATAGTTCGAACTGCGTGTCCCAAAGGCGACTACACAATTCTTGAAGGCTTCCGGAGAAACGCGCTTCAACAACGGAACTTCGGCGCGGATGGAATCCAGATCGTTGATCGTCAGTCGAACTTGCGTTCCAGCTTTAGTGCCTCCAGCCTGCATCTCGGTACGGCCGGGAAAAATAAATACAAGGTTTGTCCCGAAAGAGCGGAACGCGGACCACAACCCTCGCTCGAAGCCCGTACCGTATGCCAGCAGGAGCACAACCGTCGCAATCCCCCAAGCCATGCCGAGCATGGTGAGCACGCTGCGCCGCCGATTGTGCCGCAGAGCGTCGTAAGCCTGGGTTGCGAGATCGACAATCATGGAGAATCAGCTCCTTAGCTCTTAGCTCTACTCTTGCCGCAGCGCTTCCACTGGCGGCAGCAAGGCTGCTTTGCGCGCCGGATACAACCCTGCCGCAATGCCCGCGAGCGCCAGAGACCCGATGGCTGCTACTGCCGATGCCGGAATAATGCGTGGCGTGTCGAATCCTTCCGGCGATGGCAACATCGCCAGCAGCGTCACGAAACCGGTCGCGATGGCCAATCCAATGCCGCCACTGAACGCCGTGAGAAACGCTCCCTCGATGAAGAACTGTGTCAGGATCGCGCGATAAGTGGCGCCTAAGGCTTTGCGCAGGCCGATCTCCTTCGTCCGCTCCGTTACCGAGACGAGCATGATATTGATGATGCCAATTGCGCCCAGCCCCAGCGTGACCACTCCCACCACGCCCAGGAACCAGTCCATCGCGTCGAAAATCTTCCCCACCCGTTTCATGTTCTCGATCGTGTCCCAATCCTCGAACGCGTCCTGCAGCTTGGGGCTGAATCCATGGCGCCGCGCGATGATCTGGTGAATCTCGTTCTTTGCCTCGGCATGCTGATCTTTTGTAATCGGCCGATAGTTGAGGAACGAGATCGCATCCTCGGAATTTGCCTTGGTCAATGGGAACAAGTCGCGCATGGTTTCAACGGGGATGAAGATGCGCGAGTTCGTCCCGTTATTGCCGTCGCGTCCCACCTTCGCGACCACGCCCACAATGTCGAAACTAATGCCGTTCAGCAGAATCGTCGATCCAACCGCCGGACGTCCCGGAAACATGTTCTTGAGCAGTTCCCATCCCACCACGGCCACGCGCCGCCGCTCGGTATTGTCCTGGCCATTGAACCAGCGCCCCGGTTCCACTGGGACGTTGCGAATCTGCTTGTAGTCTGAAGCCACGCCGAAGACTTGCCCGTTCGTCGATCCGTAGTCGCTGACCGCGCGAATATCCTCGCGATTCAGCACGGGTGACAGCGCGCCCACGAACTGCGCCTCACTCCGGATCGCCAGGTAATCTTTATAAGTAAAGTAATAGAGCTGCCCCGACTGCGTGCTCCCCTCAACCGCCGGAATGCGCCCGGGAAACATAAACATAATGTTTTGTCCGAGCGTGGCGAGTTGCTTCTCCTGGCCGCTGCGGAAGCCTTCTCCCAGCCCCACCAGCAGCAGCAGCGAGCCCACTCCCCACGCGATGCCAAACATAGTCAGGAATGAGCGCAGCTTGTGCGCCCAAAGCGTCGACAGCGACTGCCGCACAATGTCCAGAAGCATTCTCATAGGGATATCGCAGAATCATGCCCCCACGCCTCCGGGGAGGAGCGTGGGGGCACCCGGGTAACGTTCAGGCGAGGGGTCTCAATCCCGCCTAACCATCTGATCAGATATACGCAGCCGGGTCCGGTAAAGTTCCCTGCTGGCATGTACGTACTTAGACCCCACGGGGTCGAAAAAGGTTAGCCAAGCCGGGCCTTTGATTTGCCGGGCGAACCGGAAATAAAGCTTCTTGCTCCCTTGCCGATACCTAGAGAGTGCGGCGATTCTGTGGAGGTGCGTATTGAATTACGAGGATGTACGCTACGGGGAACGGTTCGTGAGCCCACGCGGAGGGCAGTTCCTCAGCGGGTCCGCCGAGTGTGTAGTCGACTCCACGAGGAGACTGGTTACTGTAAAGTTCGGTAAGAAGGTGACCTTCGCAAATATCGAGCGATACGCGAATCACCTGCTGTTGAATCCGTCGTTCAAGCCGGATTATTCGGAAATTGTCGATCTGACGGAAGTTGAAGAACTCGATCTGCAGGCCGACGAATTCCTGAAACTAGCAGACAAGACTGATCCCTTCTCGCCCGTAGCCAAGCGTGCCTTTGTCGTGCGGACCTTAGTCCAGAGTCATGCCGCCCGCATGCACAAAGTTCTGCGCACGCAGAGGAATATTGAGATTTTCCGTTCGATCGAGGAGGCCGAGCGCTGGGTTGCTCTCTAGGCTGGCGCCTGCACGGCGCTCGCACGGCACTCCGATCTTCGCATCTGACTACTGCGCCACTTTTTCCTTAGGCCGCTCGTAGGGCTTCTGCAGGTATCGTCTAGCCTCTTCCAGAGCGCCGAAAGTGTTGTCATTCGTCTGCGTGGCCTGGCGGTATTGTCCAACCGCGCGCTCCCGTTGGCCCGTGATGTCGAAAATCTTGCCCAGTTGGATATGGCTCCAAACTTCTGTCCACCGCGGTTCGCCGTCGCCATCAATCGCCGCTCGGTACGCATTGGCTGAGGACTGATAGTTACGCTGAAAGAAGAACACCTCGGCAATGCGATAGTGCGCCAGAGAGCTGTTCTTGTTGAGGTCGAGAGCTTTGTTGAACTCGACCAGCGCCCCCGACAGGTCTCCCTGCTGCTGCAGTGCCTGCCCCCGCAGAATGGAGGCGCGCAACCGTACATCGGTGGAATTCGTCAGCACATGGTGGTCAGGATCGATCGCGATGCGCCGTGGGCGCCCAAATGTCTCGATCGAAAACGGAGAAGTCGTGCCCACGACTTCAATCCGCTTGTTTTCCGTTTTTCCATCGGTGTCAATCCGCAGGTCCACCGGCATGCGGAACAGGTCGAGATCCTGCGTGATCTCCCCCGTCACGCGGAACCCGGGAGATCGCTCCTGCTGCGCCGGCGTTTCCTTGGAATAGCTTCCCCCGAGACGGTACGTTGTGTACTTCAACTTGAATTCCGGTGCGCCCGTGGAATCGAGCCATTGCGAGAAGAACCAGGTGAGCTGGTCGCCGTAGTTTTTCTCGGCGATGGTTTTGAAATCATCCATGCTGGCTGACTTCCCGGCATACTCCGTGGCAAAATCGCGCATCGTCTTGTTGTACTTGTCTTCTCCCAGCACCCAGCGCAGCATGTGCAGGATCATCGCGCCCTTATCGGTGGCCAACGACTGAAACTCGGTGGAGAAGATGTCGAGCTTGCTCACGCTGGAGAGCGGTACCGTGTCATACGCCAGCGCTCCCACCGACATATCTTTTACCGCTTCTTCCAGACCCGCTGCTCCGGCAGCGTTCTCAACGTACATGGCTTCCGAATAGCGCGAGAAGCCGTCACTCAACCACCAGTCGTCTTTGGTCTCCGGACTCACTGAAACTCCCCACCACTGGTGCGCGATGGCATTGGCCAGCAGGCGATAGTTCGTCTTCTCGGTGATCGAAGGGCCGGCGATCCCGGCCATCTCCGGCGCCCACATGTAGGGCAGAGTATCGCCCGGCAACTCCACTAGATTCAGCTTCTGCGAAGGCGGCAGCCCGTAAAGCGTGATGAAGTACGTGAATTCCTGAACCGCAGTCGTGGTGTACGCCGGAGCCTCACTCTGATGCGTGGGCTTGAAGAAAACGTGCAGGTCCAGGCCCGCCTCGTCGCTCTTGTACTCCTGAAAGATTCCGGCCACGATGGTGCCCGGGAAACTGGGCTTGGTCGAAACGAATGTAAATGTCTTGGTAGGCAGGACGCTCCCAGTGGGCTTCTTTGGAGGCGTCGCTTCACCGGCGTTTGCCTTGCCGCTGCCGATCACTAGCATATGTGCCGGTACAGTCACGCTGATTGTGGACGTGAAACGGTTCAGCCCGTAGCCGACGACGGGGAACCACCGTCCCGCATAAAACAGAAAGCTCGTATCGTCGCCGATGTACGCCAACTTGAGCCCGGGCACAGGGCTGTTGTCGGCATTCTCCAGCTGTCCTTCGTACTCGAAAGTCAGAGTCGTTGAGGCATCCCTGGATAATCCCGCTGGCAGCTGAACCCGTATCGTCGAATCCTGGGTGACCCGCTCGGCAGAAAGCGGCTGGTTCTTCTCGTCCAGGATCCTGGTGACTCGCAGGTCATTATTCAGTTCAAAGACCGCGACGGGCGTATCCTGAAGAGCCGTGAACCTGACCTTGGCGCGAGCTGTAATCTGGTGGAGATGCGGGGTGAGTTCAGCCTCGATCTGGTAGTCGTCCACGCGTATGCGTGCTTTTTCGGCCGCCCACGAAGAGCTCGCGAGCAGGACTACTAGCGACAGAGTAAGGGAACTCGTAAGGACGCTCAGAGCGCGCCGCGGAGAAATCAACATTCAGGAGAGTCTCCAGGAAATGATAACCCATTTCCTATGATGAAGATTCTGACGTAAAAGATGGTCGGAGCACAAGGTTTAGCCGCGATATGTCAGGATTTTGTCACTCGGGCGCCGCGAGCAAACCGCATGCCGCCCTATTGAACTCAGCGTTCGTTCAGCAGCGCAAGAATGATGTCGGCGGCCCGGTCGGCCGGGTGTTGCGGGACCCCGGAATGGGGGTCCGGGGCGCGAAGCCGCGCTTTTACCCCTGACAAGCCCTCCAGCATGCGGTCGCGAGTCGGACCGTCGGGCAGGATTTCTTTCAGTTTGCTGACCACTTTTTCCGCCGTGAAATCTTGCTGCACGAGTTCGGGGACAACTTCTTCCCCAGCAATCAGATTCACCATGGCAAATCTTGGGACCTTTACCCGAGGCTTGCCCAGCATATAAGTGAGTGGCGAGACGCGGTAAACCATCACGAAAGGCGTGTTCATCATGGCAGCTTCGACCGTGGCCGTGCCGCTGGCCACGATCCCGGCGCGCGAATGCCAGAGTGCCGGCAGGGCATCACGGACAAGAGTGATTCTTGCTGGTCCTACGAGACTCTTCAGGAAGCTGCGGTCGAGCGTGGGAGCGACCGGAAGCAAAAACTCATACTCGGCACCCAGTTGAGCCGCTGCCTCCAGAATCGTCGGCAGGTTCATGCGAACTTCTTTGACGCGGCTGCCAGGCATCAGGGTGATCCAAGGCTTAGCCGGATCCAGTTGATACTGCGCAGCATAGTCGTCGCGCTCGATCGCCGGGTGCGGCAAATCTGCCAGAGGATGGCCGACGAACGTCGCATCCACACCGCGCTCGCGGTAAAACTGCTCCTCGAAAGGGAAGATCACCAGCGCCTTGTCGATGTAGTCCCGCAGCAGACGTACTCGCCCCTGCCGCCACGCCCAGAACTGCGGCGCAACGTAATACACCGTAGGGATGCCGCGCCTCTTCATCTGTCGCGCGACTCGCCAGTTGAATGCCGGAGAGTCGATGACGATCGCGAGATCGGGCTTGCGCTTGTCGGCCTCTGCAATCAAGCGTCGATACAGTCCAAGAATCTGCGGCAGGCGGCTGAGAATCTCCGTGATTCCGACGACCGCCAGGTCTTTCGCGTCGACCACGGTGTCGCACCCGGCAGCCCGCATCCGGTCCCCACCCACGCCAAAGAATTCGAGAGATTTGTTCGCGGTGAGAGCCTTTGTGGGGACAGCCGCCCCCGGCTGTCCTGCGGAGCGAAGCTCCGCAAGATTTTGCGCGGCAGCCCGCCGCAGGGCGTCAATGAGCTGCGCCCCATACATTTCCCCCGAAGCTTCGCCCGCTGAGATCAGTATGCGCAAGAAAGCATTGTAAGGCAGCGAGAGAGTCGTATGGCGCATCGCTCCCGCGTAAGCCCCACCCGAACAAGTCGTGCCCTGCCATGAGCTCTAGTCGTCCGCGCTGGCCGTGACTTCTGGCCGCTGCAACCCCGACCCATTCGCAGGCGAAGCCACCCGCGCCAAATTCAACTCCTGATCCTTGTACTGCAGCTGATAAAGCTTGAAGTACACGCCGCGATGCGCCAGTAGTTCTTGATGCGTCCCCATTTCGCGGACCTGCCCCTTATGCATGACGATGATCTTGTCCGCGCGCTGCACCGTCGATAGGCGATGCGCAATGATCAGCGACGTCCGTCCCTCGACCATGCGTCCCAGCGCGTCGCGCACCTTGAACTCCGTTTCGGTATCGACGCTCGATGTCGCCTCATCGAGAATCAGAATCTTCGGCTCATGCGCCAGCGCGCGAGCGAATGAGATCAGCTGCTTCTGCCCAGTTGAAAGAGTCGATCCGCGCTCGCGAACTTCCTCGTTAAAGCCATTGGGCAGAGCGCGGACGAAGTCTCCAAGGTTCACATCCTCGGCAGCTTTCGCGATGTGCTCGTCCAGAATCCGCTCGGTGCCGAGGCGAATGTTCCCGCCGATCGTTCCAGTGAATAGGAAAGGATCCTGCAGCACGACCCCAAAGCGAGCACGCAAATCGGCGAGGTCCATCTCTTTCACATCGACACCGTCGATGCGCACCGCGCCCTTCTGCACATCGTAGAAGCGCAGCAGCAGGGAAATAAGGGTCGTCTTGCCCGCTCCCGTATGACCCACCACAGCAACCGTTTCTCCAGGCTCGATGGTGAACATCACATCGCGCAGCACCCAATCAGCAGCCGCAATGCCCGCGTGGGGACGGCCGCCTTCGGCCGTCCGGTCGAGCGAAGCGCGGCTGCCGCCGGCGTCATCACCCTCCTCTGGCACATCCCGATACGCGAACCACACATGGTCAAACTCGATGCGCCCAGCGCCTTCCGGCTTCTTCGTCACCGCAGGCGACACGATGTCGACCGGCGTATCCACCAGCTTAAAAATGCGTTCACTCGCCGCCATCGCCGACTGCAGTATGTTGTACTTCTCGCTGAAGTCCATGATGGGCCGGAAGAAGCGCTGCGCATACGCCGTGAACGCGATCACCACGCCGAGCGAAGCCGGGACCGCAACCGTGTGAAAGATCACGTGCGCCGGCCAATGGTATTCGAGCGAGAGGCTGGTCGCGCTCACCTTCCGCATCACATCCTGCCCGCCGAACCAGATCACGCAAGCAATCGCGATCGCCGAAAAGAAATCGACGACAGGGTAATACACCGAATACGCCATGATCGCGTCCTTGAACGCGTCCATGTGGCTGCGGTTGATTTCGGAAAATCGGTCGTAGGCCTTGCGCTCGCGGTTGAAAAGCTGCAGCACAACCATCCCGCTGACGTGCTCCTGCAGATACGAGTTGATGCGCGCAATGGCGGTGCGAATCCGCCGGTAGGAATCGCGTACCTTGTCCCGAAAAAACTTGGTCGCCACCACGATGAACGGCAGCACGGCAAACGTAATCAGCGCCAGCTTCCAGTTCATCCACAGCATGATCCCGAGAATTCCTAACAGCACGAACAGGTCCTCAAAAATCGACACCACGCCCGACGTAAACATTTCATTCAAAGCGTCAACGTCCGTCGTGACACGCGTGACCAGCCGGCCCACCGGATTCTTGTCGTAGAACGCGACATGCATGCGCTGCAGGTGCCGGAAAATCTGGCTGCGCAGGTCGAACATCACCTTCTGACCGGTCCACTGCATGAAATAAGTCTGCAGGAACTCGAACACGAAGGTAAGGCCCAACAAAATGAAATAAATGACCGAAATCTGCGCGATCCCATGCAGCGGCCGTGGACTGAGCCAATTCCAAAGAGCCGAAGTTGTACCCTTCGCAGGCGCCAGATAACGGTCGACCGCCACCTTTACTAGATAAGGCCCCAGCACGTCGCAGAACGATTTCACGATGATCGACGCGATGGCAATCGTCACTTGCCAGCGGTACGGCCGCAGGTAGATGAGCAGCCGCCGCATCAACCGGCTGTCATACGCTTTGCCTAATACCTCTTCTTCCTGAGCCATGGTTTTCTATCTAAATCAGAGAAACGAGAGCGAGCGGCGTTGAGCGCGCCACTCAACAGGGTACCTTAAATAGATGGCCGAGGCAGCAACTGGGATGGAAAACGTTTGATGCCGGCGGACCTGCCCCGAGCGAAAGTCGGAGGGGTCCTCGCTCGCGGGTGGGATAATGAAATCAGTGCCCCTGGGGATCTACATCTCCGTGCCCTTCTGCCGTACGAAGTGCAGCTACTGCAACTTCGCCTCGGATGTGTTTTCGCGCGTCGTTTTTGAGCGCTACGTCGATCGCGTTTGCACCGACATTTCTCGCGCGCCGCAACTTGCCCGCGAAATGGGCGGACAGTTCGACCACGAAGCCGACTCCATCTATCTCGGCGGCGGAACGCCCACCGTCCTCGAGGCCGCACAGTTGCAGCGCATCTTCGACGCCGTCCGTCATCAATTCTCGGTGCGCCCTGATGCCGAGGTGACCGTCGAGTGCGCGCCGGGAACCCTCGGGCCTGAGGTTCTTGAAAGCTTGCTGCGCTGTGGCGTGAATCGCGTCAGCCTGGGTGTGCAGTCGTTCGTTGACGCCGAAGCGGCCGCAGTTGGACGATTGCACAAGCGCGCGACGGTGCTCGATGACATCGCCCGCCTTCGCGGCGCCGGGATTACGAACCTCAACATCGATCTGATCGCTGGCCTTCCGCATCAGACCGCAGAGTCCTGGCAGGAATCACTGGCCGAGACGCTCGCGACCGGCGCTTCCCACGCGAGCGTCTACATGCTCGAAGTGGATGAAGAGTCGCGCCTGGGTCGCGAAGTGATCGCCGGCGGCACACGCTATCACGCTCATTTCGTACCCGAGGAAGACGCCACCGCCGATTTCTACGTCGCCGCTTGTCAGAGCCTTGAAGCCAACGGCATCGCGCAATATGAGATTTCCAATTTCGCGCGACCCGGCTCAGAATCCCGCCACAATCTTAAATACTGGACGCGCCAGCCCTATCTCGGCTTCGGCGTCGATGCTCATTCGATGCTGCAATCGGCGACGCCCGGCGCCGAAGCGGTCCGTTTCGCAACCGCAGACGTCCTGGAGAAATACGTTGCCGGATCGCCCGCGCAAAAAAGCGCAGTTTCGAATGCCAACGCTCTGGAAGAACGCTTCTTCCTCGGACTCCGTCTGAATCGTGGAGTGGACCTGAATGCAGTAACCGCAGACTTCGGCCAGCCAGCTCTCGACAACCTGTTAACCACGATTAACGACTTGGTTGCCGACGGCCTCTTGCAGCGCGACGGCAACCGCATCAGCCTAACGCCCCGCGGCCGCTTGCTCTCCAACGAGGTCTTCCAGTCTTTCCTCGCAGCCCCTGGCGTCACAACTCAACCGTGAGCGTATAATCGCTTTGGATCTTCAGCGCTGGCTTCAGAAGAATTTAGCCGCGAATATCCAAACCATCCGGTCGGTTGGGTGGCCCCGCGAAACTTGCAGAATCGCCAGTGTTCATGCGGTTCGCACCATCCTTCCCCTTTCCCTTCCGGCGGTAACTTCGTACTGTTCCAGCGCTATGTTCTAATCACAATTCGGGGTGGTTCAAGCGCCCCTTTGGCGGGACTGCGCAAGCGGCGGTGCCCGAGCGTGCTGGAGGACCCTTGGATTTCCAACTGAACGAAGAACAGTTGCACTTGAAGAAGAGCGTTCGCGAGTTCGCCGAGCGCGAGATCCGCCCGAACGTCATGAAGTGGGACGAGGCCGGTGAGTTCCCCCTTGCCACCATCAAGGAGTTGGGAAAACTCGGCATGCTGGGGATGATTTTCCCGCCCGAATACGGCGGCGCAGGCATGGGCTACGTCGAATACGTCACCGCCATCGAGGAACTCTCCCGCATCGACGGATCGGTCGGCATCATCGTAGCCGCGCACACCTCTCTCTGCTCGAATCATATTTTCTTGGCTGGCAACGAATCGCAGAAAAAGAAATATGTCAGCAAACTAGCGACGGGTGAATTCATCGGAGCCTGGGGCCTGACCGAGCCGTCATCCGGATCCGATGCCGGCAGCGCCCGCATGACCGCCACACGCCGCGGAAATAATTGGGTGCTCAACGGCACCAAGACCTTCTGCACCAACGGACATTATGCCGACGTAATCGTCGTGCTCGCGGTTACGGATCGCGCCGCGCATACGCACGGGATTTCCGCATTCGTAGTCGAAAAAGATACCAAGGGATTCCGTCCCGGCAAAAAAGAAAACAAACTCGGACTCCGCGCCAGCGATACCGCCGAACTGATCTTCGAAGATTGTGTGATTCCCGCTGAGAACCTGCTCGGCGGCGAAGGCCAGGGATTCCCCGACGCCATGCGCGTGCTCGACGGCGGCCGCATCTCCATCGCCGCGTTGTCGCTCGGCATGGCCGAAGGCGCCTACGAAGCGGCCCTGAAATATTCGAAACAGCGCCAGCAGTTCGGCAAAGCCATCAGCGATTTCCAGGCCATCCAGTGGAAGCTGGCCGACATGGCTACTGAGATCGACGCTGCCATGCTGCTCACCATGCGCGCCGCGTCCATGAAAGACGCCGGCATGAAGACCACGCAGGAATCGTCCATGGCGAAGCTCTACGCCAGCGAAGTCGCCGTACGCTGCGCCAACGAGGGCGTGCAGATTCACGGCGGCTACGGCTTCATCAAAGATTATCCGGCGGAAAAGTTTTACCGCGACGTAAAGCTGTGCACCATCGGCGAAGGTACCAGCGAAATTCAGCGGTTAGTAATTGCGAGGCAGCTGTTGAAGGATTAGAGAAGGGTCCAGCTTTTCCCAAAATCAGCGAGACGTGCGGCACCAGCGCTCTTATCTCTAGCCGCCAATTTATCACCCGCCGCCAAGGTTGTGGGCTAATATACTGCAGCCTCTGGCGAAGCCACTATGTTCATCGTCTACGGCGCCTACCACTTCTGGCCGAAGCGCATTGCCTTCCGCGATGACTACTGCCTCTCGTGCCAAGCGCCCCGCCGCTCCATCGCCCTTCGCACCTTCGATGTGGGACACATCTTCTGGATCCCGATCCTGCCCGTCGGTTTCTGGAAACACTGGAAGTGCACCGCGTGTGGTCGTGATCCCCACCGCAACCCTCGGACTCGTCGATCCTTCAAATGGGCCGGACTGGTTGTCTTGATCGGCGCCTCGGTGATGCTGTGGGAAATCCCGTCCGACGCAGATTTCGGAGCCCTTGGTTGGGTCCTCCGAATCGCTGCCCCAGCGGCGGCAATTCTCCTTCTGATGCATCTGCTCGGCGCGCTGAAAGAACCATCTCTCCGCCAGCGGGTTGCGGAGATCCCTCCAGCCGCGGATATGGTCTGCCCGTTCTGTTCAACCACACTGGTAGCCGGTCCTCGATGGTCCTGCCCAGGTTGCAGCGCGAAGAGGTACTAGTCCTCCAGCCACACATATGTGGGGACAGCCGCCATCGGCTGTCCGTCGGGCGAAGCTCGACAGCCTTAGTCCGCGAGTTCGAAGCTGGGCCATAACCTGCTTTCTTTCCCAGACCCCACTCCTGCTTTACACTGTTCCCTTGGATAACGCTCGCTTGGACACGGCAACCTCGAATCACGACATCCAGGCATCGATCGACTCGCTGCGCTCCGGCGACGTGCGCACTCTGGCGCGGGCCATTTCCACGGTCGAGAATCGCCGTCCCGGCTGGTCCGAACTTCTGAAAGCACTGTTCCCGCACAGCGGCCGCGCTCGCATCATCGGTTTGACCGGCGCTCCGGGAGCTGGCAAGAGCACCCTTGTCGACCATTTGGCGCGGCTCTATCGCAAGCAGAGCCAGACCGTGGGAATCGTCGCCGTCGACCCTACGAGTCCATATACCGGCGGCGCGATTCTCGGCGACCGCATCCGCATGCAAGAGCATTTCGCCGATCCCGGCATTTACATCCGCAGCATGGCGACCCGCGGATCACTTGGCGGATTGGCGCGCACCACCGCAGACGTCACCACCGTGCTCGACGCCTCCGGACGCGATGTCATCCTGATCGAGACCGTCGGTGTCGGTCAGGATGAAGTCGACATCGTGCGCCTCGCCGACATCACCGTTGTGATTCTCGTCCCCGGCATGGGCGACGATGTGCAGACGATCAAGGCGGGCATCATGGAGATCGCCGACATCTTCGTGATCAACAAGAGCGACCGCGAGGGTGCTGAACGCGTGGAGCGCGAGATCCGCGCCCTGCAGTCTCTCGCCTTGCGCAACGACGGATGGACGCCCCCCACCGTGAAGACCGTCGCCAGTGACGGAACGGGAGTCGAAGATCTCGCCGACACGATCAACGATTATGTCGCGTATCTGCAGAAAGAAAATCTAGCGCTGAAAAAGAGTGTGCAGAACTGGCAGGAGCGTCTGGTCGAAATGCTGCGCGACGTGATGCTCGAAAAAGCGCGCTCCCAGTTCGGCGACGGCAACATGGCAAAGCTGGCAGCAGAAGTCGCCGAACACAAGCGCGATCCGTACACGCTAGTCGAAGAAATCGCGGCGAAAGTAGGGAAGAGTTGACATTTCAAATCGATCATATCGGGGTCGCAGTAAAGTCGCTGGCAGCGGCCAAGGCGATTTACGAAAAGCTGGGTCTCCCCGTCTCGCCCGAAGAAACAGTCGAGCAGGAGCAGGTCCGCCTGGTCATGGTGCCAGTAGGAGAAAGCCGGCTGGAACTCCTCGAAGCGACGTCAGAGAATTCAACCATCGCCAAGTTCATCGCCAAGCGCGGCGAGGGCCTCCATCACGTGTGCCTCAAAGTTCCGGATCTGCACGCGGCGGTCGAGCGCCTGAAGAAAGATGGGGTCCGCCTCGTCTCGGAAGAAATCAAAACAGGCGCCGGCGGACACAAATATGTTTTCGTTCATCCCACAAGCACCGGAGGCGTGTTGCTGGAGCTGGTACAAGGATAAGATCAGCCACGGATCTTCACGGATCGCAACGGATAAGGCGACAAACAACAAATGCTCCTTCTCATTACAGACACATCCGGCAGAAACGGCACCGTCGCCCTCGCGCGCGCGGATAAAGGTGACGATGTGCATATCCTCGAAGTCGTGCCGCTCGCGGGTGGCATGTTCTCCGCGCAACTCGTCCCGCAGATCGCTGCGCTCCTCCAGAATCACGGATTCAGCAAGACTGACATCGATGCCTTCATCGTAGTCTCCGGCCCCGGATCGTTTACCGGCCTGCGCGTGGGCCTCGCCGCCATCAAAGCCTTAGCTGAGATTCTCCAAAAGCCCATCGTTCCGGTATCGCTCCTCGAGGTGGTGGCTGCCGACAGCCGCGCCCAAGGTAACGTCGCCGTGGCGCTTGATGGCGGCCGTCGCGAGGTCTTCTTCGGAGCGTACAAACTTGCCGCCGAGTCGATCCAGGTCTTGCGGGAGGAACTGCTCTCGCAAGCGAACTTCTTATCCTCCGCGCGCGACTCGACCGTCGTTACTCCCGACGCAGCGCTCGCCACCATCGCTCGAGACGCCGACCTCACGGTAGTTACGGCACAGCCTCCCAATTCTGAAATGATTGCCCGCTTTGGATGGAAAAAATTGCAGGCCCGCGAAACCGTCGCCCCCGAGCAGTTGGAGGCGAATTACATGCGTCGCTCCGACGCCGAGATGTTTGTGAAGCAAAGCTCCTAGCTGCTAGCTTCTAGCTATCGCCGCCACAAGGCCAGAAAACTAGTGCAGATCCGTGCCGCAACCTTCGCCGACATTCCCTCCATCATCCAATTGGAGCGCCAGTCCGCCACCGCCGGCCATTGGACCGAAGAGCAATATCGCCGGGCGATCGGCCGCGACGCCGCGACCCGACTTGTTCTGATCGCCGAAGATTCCCCGCCGCCCGCGTCCGCACAAGAGACCGCCCACGCCGAAACGAGTCCACTCGGTTTCTTAATAGCCCAGCATCTCTCCCCGGAATGGGAACTGGAAAACATCGTCGTCGCTCCCAGTGCCCGCCAAAAGGGGCTAGGGAAGCACCTTCTCCACGAACTGCTGTCGGTCGCAAGAAAAACGAACAGTACCTCCGTATTTCTCGAGGTCCGTGAATCCAATACCCCCGCCCGAACCCTCTACGAAACAGCAGGTTTCGAGCAGTCCGGCCGCCGCAGGTCCTACTACACAAATCCCTCCGAAGACGCAATCCTCTACCGCCTCACCCTCCCCTAACCATGTTTCTCACACTGAGACTGCACCACTTTTTTGGCATTGAACCGGGTTTTGCCCTGTGCTAGCCTCAGCTCATATCCCGGTTGGAGGTCTGCTGGATGCTGACTTCGAGAGATGAACTCCTCACCACTCACGAGGAGTTCCGCAAACTAGCTCAAGAGCACACACAGTATTCGAAACGCCTCGATTCACTCACCCAAAAACGTTATCTCAGCGAAGACGAGAAACTGGAAGAAGTCCGTCTGAAAAAGCTGAAACTCCGCCTCAAAGATCAAATGGAGTGCATTGAGCGCGAGTATCGGCTGCAGTACGGCGTCAACGTAGCGTAAGAACTCTGCCCAACTCCCCCGCGGCATGACCGCTGAGGGAGTTTTGCATCTACCAGAGGGCGCGATGAAGCGCCTTTTCTTGTTGAGACTTACAGCGCTCCCCTCGTCAGTTGGTCGCCTCATTCTCGAAGCCCACCTAGACTTCCAGCCCTTGATCTCGTTTTCCCCGTGCTTCACCTTCCGCTCAAAGTTGCGGTGCAGGCCAGAACAGACCAACGGAAGGGCTCAACCGAGATTTGGCCAATGGTATAAGCGGACCAGAGCACGCGAAGCTGCAGCCTGCTCGCAGAATGGACGTGATGCCCCCAAAACGTCCTGGGCCCGGCAGCCTGCTCTATAATTGAAAGCTCTCATGGTTCGTGACGGATATCTCTACGCCCTGCCTCTGCTCGCCGCCGCCGTCCTGCTCGGTTGGCTGACTCAGCCCGCATGGGCGATCATTCCCTGTCTGCTGGCATTTTTCTTTCTGTGGTTCTTTCGCGATCCCGAACGCGCGATTCCTCAAGATCCAGGTGCGGTAGTTTCTCCGGGCGACGGCGAAGTCACCGACGTTTCCCCCCTGACGGTCGGAAGCGAGAAACTGACTCGAGTGAGCATCTTCCTCAACGTTTTCAACGTGCACGTGAACCGCTCGCCGATTACGGGCGTGATTCGCGACGTGCGTTACCAGCGCGGTCAATATCTGAACGCCATGAATAAGGCCTCCGCGGAACTGAACGAGCAGAATATCGTCACCGTCGAAGGCGATGGCCAGAAGGTTATCTTCAAGCAAATTGCCGGCCTGCTGGCACGGCGCATCGTCTTCTATCCCAAGGTCGGCGACCGCCTGGAGCGCGGCCAGCGCGTAGGTCTCATCAAGTTCGGATCGCGCGTCGACGTTTTGCTCGATGCCTCTGCCCACATGAACGTAAAAATCGGCGACCACGTTCAAGGCGGCGCCACCGTTCTCGCCTACCTGCAGCCTCAAGGCGCGCTGGCATCCGCAGGCCGCGCCGCCGCTACAGAAAGGGCGCATTAATGGATCAAGTTCCACCAAAACCGCGCCGCCGCCTCAGCAAAGGGATGTACATTCTCCCCTCGCTGTTTACCACCGCCAACATGGCATTGGGCTACTACGCCATTCTCGAGTTGATGCGCGCCACGCTTGCGGAGTATTGGCACCTCGACAACGCGGCGAAAGCGATTGGTTTCGCGGTGCTCTTTGACGGTCTCGACGGCCGCATCGCGCGCATGACCGGTACCAGCAGCGATTTTGGCAAGGAACTGGATTCTCTTGCGGATGCGATTACCTTCGGTGTGGCCCCCGCCCTGCTGGCTTGGACCTGGGGATTTTATCTGATGCCACCTGTCATGTTGACCGACTGGCACAATAATTGGCACGTCAAGCTGACGCAGTTGGGAGCGATCGCCAGCTTCCTTTTCCTGGTAGCCGGAACCAGTCGCCTGGCACGATTTAACATCACCAACAATCCGCAGCCCTCGAATCCCGGCCGTCCCGGAAAGAAATATTTTGTCGGCATGCCCATTCCGGCTGGCGCCGGCGTGATTGCCGCCGTGGTTCACTTCACCGCCGGGGATCCCCTCGAGTCGTGGTACACAGCGCTGGTCTGGCTCGCCATGGTGACGACCGTCGGCTACCTCATGGTGAGCACCTGGCGCTTCTACAGTTTCAAGGACATCGACTTCCGCTCCCGTCATCCCTTCCGCCTCATTCTTTTTCTCGGCGCGTTGTTTGCCTCCATCTGGTTCTTTTCGCGCCAGATGCTCTTTTTCATCGCGCTGCTCTATATGGTCTCCGGTGTCTTCTGGCGCGTGCAGTGGATATTTCGCCGCAGGAATGACCCTCCACCGCCGCCTTACAAGGAGGCCTCGCAGACTTCATGAATGATTCCGTCAAGCCCCAGTCTGCCTCGCATCCCGTTGCTCCCCGCGGAAGTCTCTACCGTGCCGCCATCGTGGGCGCCGCTTCTCTTAAGGGCAAAGAAGTTGCCGAGATGCTGAACGAGCGGAATTTCCCAGCTGCCGACATCCGCCTGCTCGATGATGACGAATCCCTCGGCCAACTCGAAGCCATGGGCGACGAAATCAGTTTCATTCAGCGCGTGCGCGCCGAGCAATTTGAGCACGTGGACTTCACTTTCTTCGCCTCGGATGAAGAGTCCACCCGCAAGAACTGGAAAGATGCTCGCGACGCGGGCAGCGCCATCATCGATCTCTCCGCCGCTCTGGAGGGTGAGGCCGGGGCCGTAGTCCGATCCCTGTGGGTTGAGCGCGAACGCGCACAAATCCTTGCTCCTGATTTGCAGCCCGGCCCCTGTGTCGTTGCTCACCCCGTTGCAGTGACGCTGGCTCTGTTGCTGCTGCGGGCCAGCAAAGCGGGCGCGATCCGTCGAGCCGTGGCCACGGTCTTCGAGCCCGCCTCCGAGCACGGTCAGCGCGGCATGGACGAGTTACACCAGCAGACGGTCAACCTGCTTTCCTTCCAGTCTTTGCCCAAAGATGTCTACGACGCCCAGGTTGCCTTCAACCTGATCGCCCGGTACGGACAGAAGTCGCGGCCCGCGCTCGATTCGGTCGAGGCTCGCATCTCCCGCCACTACCAGAGAATTGCGGGCGACGCCCCTCCGCGGCCTTCGCTGATGCTCTTGCAGGCTCCCATCTTCCACGGCCACGCGCTCGCTCTCTTTATCGAAATGGAAGGTGTCGTCGATGTGCAGGCCCTGTCGCAAGCCCTGGCCGGCGATCACATCGCGATTCCAAGCGGAGAGGAAGACTCTCCGAGCAACGTGAGTTCGGCGGGACAGGCAGATATCCAACTCGCGGTCAAGCCCGACCCAGCGCAGCCCAACGGCCTGTGGTTGTGGGCCGCAGCTGATAATCTCCGAATCTCGGCCCTCACGGCGGTGGAGTGCGCCGAGAGCATGACCGCCACCCGCCCCACAGGAAAGATCCAATGAAGAGACGCGCGGCGTGCCTGCTGGCGCTGCTGCTGACGTTCCTGTTGCCGGGATGCGGCTACCACACCGCCGGCCACGCGGTGCAGCTTCCCGACAACGTCAAGACCATCGCCATCCCGGCGTTCAAGAACGAGACTCTTACCTATCGGATCGAGCAGATGCTTACGGCCGCGGTCGTGCGCGAGTTTACCAGCCGCACTCACTACCGTATCCTGAACGATCCCAGTGAAGCGGCCGACGCCACTTTGCGCGGCACCGTGCTCTCCACCACGGCCTCTCCACTCACTTATGATTCGGCCACCGGACGCGCCGCCAGCGTACTGGTGGTGGTCAGCATCAAGGTCACGCTCACCGACCGCAACGGCAAAGTGCTCTACCAGAATCCAGCGTACCTGTTCCGCGAGCAATACGAACTCTCGCAGGATCTGTCCAGCTTCTTCGAGGAGGATTCCCCCGCGTTCCGCCGCCTGTCGCAGGATTTCGCGCGTACTCTGGTCTCAAACATTTTGGAGGGATTTTAAACAGTGAAAGGATTACGTATTGACGATGGCGTCATCCTGAGCGAAGCCGCCTTTCAGGCAGAGCGAAGGATTTCCAGTGTGGCGATGTGGGGATGCATCCGTCGCCACCTCTTTCTTCTGGTAACTCTTTCGGCGGCTCTCCTCACCTCAAGCTGCGTCTCTGGTTCGCGCCCGCCCCGCATTGGCAGTGCAGCCCGTGACTTTACCGTGCAGGACTCCGACCGCACTGTCAGTCTCAACCAGTTCCGCGGACAGGTCGTGATCTTGAATTTCTGGGCTACCTGGTGTCCCCCTTGCGTGGAAGAGCTCCCTTCGATGATCACTATGCAAGATCGCATTCGCGGGAAGGGAATCGTTGTCCTCGGGGTGAGCATCGATGTCGATGGTGACGCCTACCACCGCTTTCTCAAACTGCGTAACGTGAATTTTCTGACGGTCCGCGACCCCGAGCAAAAAGTCGCCGGGATGTATGGAACCACCGGTTGGCCCGAAACCTACATCATCGACCGCCAGGGCGTACTCCGCCGCAAGTTCGTGGGAGCCGTCGACTGGAATTCCCCCGAGGTCATCGACTTCCTGAACAAGCTATAGTGACAAACGTTCGGAAGTTGGGTGTCATCCTGAACGGAGCCGTTCTTCAGGCGAAGGGAAGGATCTCAGCAGGCACAGGCGCCGCGTTACTACCGCACCACTAGTCGAATCGAATTCACGATGCTACATTCGAAAACAATGATCGTCGCCACGACAGAGGAGATCGGATGAGGGCCTTCGCCCAGGCCGAGCGTTTTGTCACCGAACTCGAATCGCGCAAGCTCCGCGCGGCCTACGTCTTCGTGGGCGACGAGGCCTTTTTTCGCAAGCGTTTTCGCGACGCCATCCTCGAGCACCTCGTCCCCGCCGATCTCCGCGATTTTAGTTTCTTTGAGTTCGATCTGGCCGAAAACGACCTCGCCGAAGTTCTCGACCGCGCCCGCACGCCTTCGCTGATGGCTCCCTTTCAAGTCTTCTTCGTGCGGGGCGTAAAGAATCTCTTCGGCCGCGGATCGAACGAAGAAAAGCTGGCGGCCATCGAAGACTACTGCAAGAATCCCAATCCCGACGCGCTGCTGGTATTCGTTGCCGACCACATCAGCATTCCCGCCGACGTCCGCCGCATGGAAATGCAGGACAAAGAACGCTACCAGCGCATCCGCGAAACCATGGGCCAGTATTGCGGCATCGTCGAACTGGCGCGCGTGGAGGAAGGCGAGGCCGTCCGCTGGATTTCCGACTATAGCGCCAGCCGCGGCGTGAAGATCGAACCCGACGGCGCCCGCGAGTTGGTCGATGCCCTCGGCGGCGACATGATGATGATTTCCAATGAACTGGAGAAGCTGATCCTCTACGTTGGCGAAAAGAAGCGCATCACGCTGGGCGACGTCGAAACCATGGTGCTCGCCGCCAAGCAGCGCTCGCTCTACGAACTCACCGACGCCATCTCCGCCAAAGAACGCGTCCGCGCCCTCGAAGTGCTCGACGCCATCCTGCTCTCCGGCGAAGGCGAAGAAGCCGCCATCGGACACATCTACATGCTCGCGAAAACTTTCCGCCAGATGCTGGTGATTCTCGAGCGCAACGTCCGCGACCAACGCATGCTATGGGCCGCGCTGTGGCAGGGCTTCCGCGTCCCTCCCTTCGCCGCCGACGACATCATCAAGCAGGCGCGCCGCTACAAGAACCGCCGCGAACTCACCCGCGCCATCCGCCTCGTCGCCAAAGCTGACCTGGCCCTACGCTCCAATCCCGTCAGCAAACGCATGGTGCTCGAGCGCCTAGTGATGGACCTCACAACGGAACCGAAGCTTGAAACCCCAGGCTGGATGCAAGAACATCTGCCGGTCTAGAAAATCCTATGCCTCCACTCGCCAGCATCACACAAGCAAATCGATCAGTAATTTTTCGCGAGATATTCGCGTAGTCGGTCAATCCTGAAGCTGGCATCGCGGGTCTCAATCTCCAGCAGCAGTTGCGCCGCCGTCAGTTGGTTGTGAAAGTCGAAGGCCGCGGACGTGTCGGGATTACTCACCAACTGAAGATTTCGATCGATCTGGCCGCGTTCTTCCTGCAGCGATTTGAGCTTGGCCTCTTGTACAGACACGCTTTCCACCAACTGCTGTTGAAGAACCCCCATGCTGCGGACCACATCACTTTCCTGCGCTCTCTTCCACTCGTCGTGCGCTTCCACCGCACGATCCAGATGTTTGTCGATGGCCCGGCTCGCGAAATTGTAGTTCACCGACACCGCGCCATACGGCTGCGCGCCATAGGCCACCGGATTGACCTGCTGATGAACGCCCACCGAGAGAGCTACATCCCAATTATTCTGCCGGCTGATCCGATCCAGCGCTCTCTGCTCGCTTCCTTCACTATTCTGTTTTTCTGCGACCAGCTCTTTCAATGGTTTATCACTCAGCGGCGGAATGTAGAGCGCGGTGATCTTCGACTGCGTATCGGCCCGGTCCGCGTCCAGTTTGATTCTGGTCGTCTGCAGCGAAAAAAACATCAGCCGGGTCGCGTTCTGGGCCTCCACCATCTTTGCGGTCTTCTCCATCATGGCATCCAGCGACTTTGAGGCCTGTTCAATCAGTCCTAGGCGGTTGCGCAGAGCTTCCTTCTCTAGGCTCGAAAGCGCGTATTGCACGTTCTGCTGGGCCCCCGTCGCAGCCTTGTATAGTTCGCAGTCCTTGCGAGCCGCATCCATCGTCAAACCGGCTTTCCTGATGCTCGATAGCCCAACGGACGCCCCAGCTACCAACTGCATCGGCAAACCGGTCTCCGGCTGAGTAAAGCCTGCGCTGGCCATGGGCGTGCGCAGCAAGTCTCGTTGCGCCTCTGCCTGCTCCACGACGTAGGCGCAATAGGCCTGCTGATCTCTGGAGTCTGCTGCCTGCGCCGGCGGATACGCCACAAATGCGTGCACCGTCAGAAACAACGCCAGGACCACTCCAAGCTTCCACGCCTTCAGGAACATCTTCGTCCTCCTCAGAACAATACCGGCTTGCGGCCCAGAAACACGGTCTTCGATTTGGCAGAGTCCGCATTCTCCAGATTCATCTGGATCAGAAACCCGCGAATCTGCGTCTTGAAGATCGGATGGATTGCGCTCTCTTCGCCCGGGAATATCTGCTTCAGCGTGCCCACTTTGCGGCACCCGATCATGTTCAGATAACAGTCGTAGATTGCCGCGCCCGCTACCGCGCTCGGCTCGTTGTCGTAAGGGACGAAGGCGAAGAACAGCGTCTTTTCCCCGGATGCATTCAGATAATACGGACTCTGCTTGGCCGTTTGGATGGCTTGTCTCAGCCGATCGATCTGCCGAGATTCTTCCTGAAGCTGCTTCTCCGCAACATTAATCGCGACATCCAACTGCGCGACCTCAGACCGCAACTCGGCTTGCTTGACCAGCACATCCAGCGAGCTTGTGCCCGTCGTCGTCTTGTCCAGCACGCTGTCGGTCAGCAGGACTTCAGCAATCTTGCTGTCCGTATAAGCGCCCCCTGCCTGATTCAGCGCCGCCAGTTGCGACGCCGCGTCGCCCTGCGTGATCAACCCGGCGGCAAGGTCTTTGTTGATGTTCGATTCCACTTGCTTCAGTTGTGCCAGCACTTTTTGTGTCTTCTGATTGTCGGCCTGTTTCTGCTGGTCGAGTGCGGCGAGTGCCGGGCCTGTTGTGCGGTTGTGAGCTTGCTCGCGCGCGATCGCCTGCTGCAGTTCCGGCTCGAGCGCCAGCAGGGCGCTGCGGTGCTTCTTCATTTCGTCCATGCCACTTTCCAGCTTCTTCGAATCCACTTTGAGGTCTTCGATGGTCTGCTGGCTGGTGACCAGCTTTTCCCGGAAGTCCAGGCTCTTCTCGTCTGCCGCGGAGAGAATGGTGGGCGCCGCCCAAGAGTTGTTCACCGCATAGAAGCCCATCACGAACGCATAACTGACGATTCCGGCCAGCACGAGATAGAGCACGGCGATGGCGAAAACCCGGTAGAGCGTGATGACCAGTTTGTAGTGCAGCGATTGCAAGACCGGAGCATGGCCTGGAACCTGAACCGGAACGTTCTTGTTCTCCGCGGAACGTGACTCATCCCCCGAGTCGGAAGCCGGTGGGTTAGCCGTTGGTGTTGCCAAGGGGCACCTCTTGTTGTTTCGTTCGCGTTCCCCAGTCTGCGGAATCCATCGTGCACAGAGCGAGGGGAGTGAGGAACAGGCTGCTGACCAGCGACCACGCTACATACGCGCCAAACGCCAGTGGATGGGTCACGGCCTCTTGCGCACTGTACTTCTTGATCACCCACGTAAGAACCGCCCCGATTCCCAGCGCGGTTACGAGTGGAAGAGGCCCCGCCCATGCCAGGGGATCCGAAGTGAGCATCGTCACCACGACCAGGAATCCAATCACGGCTCCCAGCGGAGTCAGTACCAGTGTGAACACCGTGTTCGGGTGCAGCTTCCAGACATGCTGCGGCAGAGTTCTCAAGGTATAGAAAAAGTCGCGCACAATGCTGCGCCGCCAGCGAAGTTGCTGCTTGAACAGCACCGACAAGGTGTTCGGTACCGTGGTCCAGCATAGCGCGTCGTTGTTGATGTAAGTCCCGTACCCGCGCAGCAGCGTCTGGTGAGTCAGGAACCTGTCTTCCCCCTGGTTCACTGGAATTCCGAACCAGTGGCGCGCTCGGATCGCGGGCTCGATCTCCAGCAGCAACGTGCGCCGGATGGCGAACAGACATCCGCTGATGCAGCAGATGCTCCGCGTCCAATTCTCGGGAATCTTGTAGAGCTGGAACGCTGAGAAATAGATAACCGTCTGGATGGCGGTGATCACGCTGTCGTTTGGGTTTCGGACTCCTACTCTGCCCCCCACCGACCCAATACCCGGCTCCGCAAAGCATGCCGTCAGCTCGCGTATCGCGTCCGGATGGAAGATGCAATCAGAATCGATGGAGATGATGACCTCCGCCGTGGAGTGCTGTAGCGCATTGCACACGGAACGCGCTTTTCCGCTGTTG
The DNA here is from genome assembly GCA_963706645.1 of uncultured Acidobacteriaceae bacterium. GTDB lineage: Bacteria > Acidobacteriota > Terriglobia > Terriglobales > Acidobacteriaceae > Sulfotelmatobacter. The sequence goes on along the minus strand of CAVPNR010000046.1, from coordinate 107,427 downwards.
ACTTCATTCCGCCCGGTCCTTACGCGGATGTTCGTGAAATCCCGCTGGGCCTTGAGCATCCACTCATAGCTATCGTCGACGGAACAGTCATCCTGCGCGATCACCTCAAACTTGTCGTTCGGGTAGTTGCTCTTGCTGATGCTCTCGATCGTCTCGTACACCGTCTTGCCTTCGTTGTAGCAGGGCATCAGCACGCTCACCGTGGGCTGATACGTGTAGTCTTTTTGAGCTCTTGTGCGGGCAAACGAGAACTTCAGAATAATTCCCATCAGGTACTTCACCGCTGAGATCAGCAGGCAAAGGACCAGGATGAGCCAGAGCAGAATGGGAGCCATTACCGCCGCGCCTTCCAGAGTGAACGCCTCACCCTTGGCAGGCGTGTGTACGCGAAGGATTGGGCGTCCTTGCGGCGACCGGCTTCTCGACGATGGGCCACGCACAGCTCTCCAAACCCGCACAATATAACACCGGAGTCGTTACCTCAATTGCCTGAAGTAACAACAGCACGATCGGGATTCAGCGTCGCGGCAAGCCGTCCTGCCGTGAAGGCAGAATCGAAAGCCAGAATTTGAAAAGCCGCGCCAACGTCAGCCACGCGTTACCTTACTCCCCACCTTCGCCGGGAATGCGATAATCCGGATCACTGGAGAGAGCAGGGAGGACTCAAACACCCCTTGCCCGATTTCCATAGTTTTCCACAGGACAAAATGCGGATCGTGTGACGAACAACCTTGACCGAGAATTCTGAAAAGCGAAAACTGGGAGCATGTACGCAGTCTCTCCCAACCGAAATGATCGCCAGGTCGATCTTCCGTTAAGTCAGAACGCCGACCCCTCATCGTGCCATATTTTTCCAGCAAGTCCTTGCGGCTCAAGATTTTGCCGAGATCGGATCGCTGTGGAAGCTAGTAACTCTATGAAAATAATAACTTTTGAAACCCATCCACGGAAGGCGAGCGAAGCTAACCCCTTATTTCGCAATATTTTACCTACAAACCCTTGTGGCTCAGTATTTTACAGACGATCGAGTGATCTGTGAGTTAACAACTCTTTTAAAATGAGGATTTTAGAAGCCAGCGCAAAAAAAATGTGGAAGGTGCCAAAGCAGCGGCCCAAGCAAAAGGCAGACCCAAAAAGGTCTGCCCTGATTCCTGTCGTGCCGGAAGCCGAAAAGCGAAAGCCGGAAGCCCTACTTCAGCGCTGCAACCCGCTTGCTCAGCCGGGACTTGTAACGCGAGGCCGTGTTCTCGTGCAGCGTGCCCTTCTGGATGGCCTTGTCGAGCGCCGACACCGTCTTGCGATAGGACTGCTCGGCAGCCGCTTTGTCGCCCTTTTCAATTGTCTCGCGCAAGTCGCGCAACTGGGTGCGCAGAGAAGAGGTGTTTGCGCGGTTGCGCACGGTCCGTCGTTCGGTCTGGCGCGCACGTTTCAGCGCCGATGCATGATTTGCCATAACTGGTTGTTACCTTTGTAAGTGCAGAGAGATATTCGGGGTAGGTCCGAATTCCCTATTATAGGGAAGCATTCCCACCCGGTCAAACGTTTGAAGGCTTATGTGGGGACAGCCGCCTTCGGCTGTCCGTCGAGCGAAGCTCGACGCAGATCAGTGGGAGCGAGCGGTCCCAATATGACAGACGGCCTCGATCGCCTCAAAGTACTCATCAACTCCTCGACCCCCATCATCGTGATGGAGACGTCGGAGGAGACGCACGCCGTCAGTATGGTACGCAGCGCTTGCACTGAGCTCAACATGGCGACCTTCGAATGGAGCATCGCCGACGGCCTCTTGCGCTCCGGTTCGGGCGCTCCCGTCGAAGCCCAGAAGATGACGCTGCAGGACCGTATCGACCAGCCCACATTGCGGGCCCAGACAGGACGCGCCTATTCGCAAATGCGAACTCCCCTCAGCCCCGGCGGCGCGGAAGCCGACCGATTGACTCTAGCGATGTCCTCCGCATTGGGCGCGGGCGTTTCTGGCGCCGCCGCTGCTGGCGCAGCCATCTATAACACGCGCGAACCCGTGCAGGCTCTAGCCAACATGGAGGCGACGACGCTCGAAGCCGTCTTCATCCTGAAAGATTTTCACCGCCACATGGACGATCCCATCGTCGTGCGTCGTCTGCGCGATGTGGGCCAGAAGTTCGCCACCAATCGACGCACGGTCATCATCACCGCACCCGAAATCACCGTCCCGGCGGAACTCACAACACTGGTTGAGTACTTCGATCTCCCCCTTCCCGATCGCGACCGTCTGCACGAGATTATCAAGGAAACATTCACGCGCCTCTCGAAAACCTACACGCTGAAGATGCAGCTCGATGCTGCTGGCGTCGACGCGATGTCGGCCAACCTGCGAGGCCTGACGGAAGAAGAAGCCGAGCGTGCCATCTCGCAGGCTCTGGTCACGCGCTACGCGCTGTGCCCCGAGTCCGTCACCGATGTGCTGGAAGCCAAGAAGCAGCTGCTCCGCCATTCGGGCATGCTCGAGTTCGTCGAAGCCTCCGACAATATGGCCGCTGTCGGGGGACTCGAGAACCTGAAGCACTGGCTCGGCCAGCGTCGGGGCGCATGGGAAGACTCGGCCCGTGACTTTGGCCTGGAGCCGCCGCGCGGCATGATCATCCTCGGCGTGCAGGGATGCGGCAAGTCACTCTGTGCCCGAGCCGTTGCCGGAGAGTGGAAGCTGCCGCTAGTCAAGTTCGACACCTCTGCCGTCTACGACAAGTTCATCGGCGAGACCGAGAAGCGCATCCGCAAAGTCTTTCAGGTCGCCGAAGGACTCGCCCCGTGCGTCCTCTGGATCGACGAGTTGGAGAAGGTTTTCGCCGGAAGCAGCCCTGACTCCGCCTCAGCCGATGCTGGCGTTTCATCGCGCCTGCTGGCATCCTTCCTCTCGTGGATGCAGGACCGCAAGGCCGCAGTCTTCGTCGCCGCAACCTGCAACAACGTCACGGTGCTGCCTCCGGAATTGATTCGCAAGGGCCGCTTCGATGAACTGTTCTTCGTCGATCTTCCTAACCAGGCAGAACGCAAGCAGATCTTCTCGATCCAACTCGCAAAGCGAAAACGCAATCCGGCCGACTTCGAGCTCGACAAAGTTGCCGCCGCCGCCAAGGGATACTCCGGGGCTGAAATCGACGCCGCCGTCCAAGGCGGACTCTACGCCGCCTACTCCGAGAAGAAGCAGCTCTCGACGCAGTCGCTGCTCGACGCACTGAAGCAGACCGTCCCGCTTTCGACCACCCGGGCCGAAGAGATCCAGACTCTGCGCAATTGGGCGCGCACTCGAGCCGTGCCCGCTTCGGTTCCCGATGATGCCGGTGCTGTCACTCGCTGATCTTGACGGAGTCATCGGGCGCATGAGCCGTCTTGAAGTGCTGGTCGAACGCCCGCTGAAGTTGCTGGCTGTATTCTTCCCGGTTCGGCCGATGACTCGTCGATGTGGCGCGGAACCTCCACTCCGGGCACGATGTGCACTCGATCTCTACAGGAATCTCCCCAAGCCATTTGGTGACATGCAACCTCGGCTTCTTCATCCTCCAAGTTTCCCACAGGCGCCTACATTCTGCTCCCATTGACTCCCACTTCGCCCCGGGTTAGGCTTTACCTTAATGGTAGTGACTTGCCTTCTGGGCATGCGCATTCCGGTTGGTCCCGTCTCCAAGCGAAACCCTGCTTTGTCTGTGAGCAGGTATAGGTGTACCTCGCTATCAGCTGCCGCCGGGCTTCGCCCGGCCTGTCCGGATCAAAGATCCGGACCCACACGAGCATGAACCCAAAGGCACGAATCAGAGCATGAAGAAAAGCATCGGCGTCAGCTCCAACATCGAAACCTTTTTCGGCACGAGGGATGAGAACGTCCGCCTGCTCGAAGACGGTCTCAACATCACCATCAATCTGCGGTCGAACGCCATCGAACTGGAAGGCGCTGGCAAAGACGTCGCCCGTGCCGAACAGGTCTTCGCCGACTATGAGACTCTGCTGCGCGCCGGCCACACCTTCAACAACGGCGACCTCAACAGCATGCTGCGTGTGCTGATCTCCGATCCGAACTCGACGCTACGCGGATTGGCGGATGCCGGGCGCCAACGCTCCTTCGGACGCCGCACCGTCCAGCCCAAGAGCAGCAACCAGCGCCGCTATCTCGAAGCCATCGAGGCGCACGACATGGTGTTCGGGATCGGTCCAGCCGGCACGGGCAAGACCTATCTTGCCGTGGCGATGGCGATCTCCGCGCTTCTGGCCAAACGCGTGAACCGAATCATCCTGGCGCGCCCTGCGGTCGAAGCCGGCGAACGCCTGGGCTTCCTGCCGGGCACGCTGCAGGATAAGATCGATCCCTACCTGCGCCCACTTTACGATGCCCTGTACGACATGCTCGATCCCGAGAAGGTCGATCGCTACCTGGAGAAGAACGTCATCGAGATCGCGCCCATCGCCTTCATGCGTGGGCGCACGTTGAACGACTCGTTCGTCATTCTCGACGAAGCGCAGAACACCACCTCGGAGCAGATGAAGATGTTTGTCACCCGGCTCGGCTTCAACTCGAAGGCGGTGATCACGGGCGACGCCACGCAGATTGACTTGCCGAATGCGCGCCGCAGCGGACTACTCGAGGCCATGGATGTTCTGAAGAGCGTGGAAGGACTGGCGTTCGTCCACTTCGATGAAACGGATGTGGTGCGCCATCATCTGGTGCAGCGCATTGTTCGCGCCTATGACGAGCACAAGACGCGCGTGGCCGAGCAGCAGATGCTGTTGCTCGCCGAGCCCAGGCATGCGGACGCAGCCAGCGCCGAGAAGCAGGCCGCTGCTGCTGCGCTTGAAGCGAAGTCGGCTTCGGCCGAAGCCAAGGGATAGAGCAACTCCATGGAGCAGGAGGGCCGCGACTCGGCCCTCCTGTTTGCTTTTGGGCGAAGCAGAAAGAAAGACTTGGTTATCCTGCAAAAGAAAGTCGCCGGATTGAGCGAAGGTACACTGGAGCGTTTCGTGCTCCGAGCGCGGAAAGCCGTGGGGCTCCGTGCCCCGGTGAATGTGCTCGTCACCAGCAGTTCCGCCGTGCGTTTGCTGAACCGCCAATTCCGCCGCCAGAATAAGCCGACCGATGTTTTGTCGTTCCCCGCTCCTTCTCCGAGTGCGGGCTCTCGCAATCGACCGAGACTGGCCGGCGAAATCGCCATCTCCGCCGACATTGCGCTGCAGAATTCGATCCGGCTCGGCCACTCCGTTTCACAGGAGATCAAGATTCTCGCGCTGCACGGCGTTCTTCATCTGGCAGGCTTTGACCACGAGCGTGATAATGGTGAGATGGCGCGCAAAGAGCAGACACTGCGCCGGGCGCTCAAGCTGCCGGCTGCCTTGATCGAGCGGGTCCAAGCCACCAAGGCCCGCGGCGCACAGCGCGCGACAGCAACGCGGAGGAGGGCATGAATTACGCCGTCGCCATCGCGCTGCTTCTCCTGCTCGGCCTGCTGACCCTGGTCTCGTACGTGGACCGCGTCTACCAGGAAATCGGCAAGTTCCTTTCCCGTGAATTCCAGGACAATATCGACGTCTTCGAACAGAAGGTCGAACCGGAACTGGGAGTCGCCCGCAGCCGGGCTTCGCTCTCCATGGCGGTGCTCACGCAGTTGACGATGGCGGCGATCGCCCTGCTCATCGGCTTTATTGTATTCACCGATCAGACGTGGAACCTCTACGAGATCCTGCAAACCACCATCAGCCTCATCCTGATCGTCATCGTATGCAACCGCTTCCTGCCGTTCGTCTTCTTCTCACGTACCAAAGGAGAGTGGTTGATTCACTGGACACTGTTTCTTAAAGGATTGATCTACGCGGTGATGCCGGTGACGATTGCGTTGGGTTTCCTGCAGTCAGTGGCGGCGCTCACCAAGCAGCACACAAGTGAGCAGCCGGAGACCTCGGCCGAGGCGGTAGACGCGCTGATCGAAGCCGGACAAGAAGAGGGCATTATTCAGGAGGGTGACCGGGACTTGATTCAGTCGGTGGTCGAATTCAGCGGCAAGACCGTGCGCGAGGCGATGAAGCCACGTCCCCAGATGTTTGCCGTTCCCTCCGATACAACGGTCGAGCGTTTCATCGAAATGCTACGCGTGAAGCACTATTCGCGCGTGCCGGTGTATGAAGGCAGCATCCACAACATCAAGGGAATCGTCTACACGCAGGATGTGTTGCAAGTGCCCGACACCGAAGCTCATGTGCGCGTGCTCGGAACCATCATGCGGCGCGATGTCTACTTCGTCCCCGAGAGCAAGTTGGGAAGCGACCTGCTGCGCGAAATGCAGAAGCAGAGCACCCGGATGGCGATTGTGGTCGATGAATATGGGGGTGTCGCCGGACTAGTCACGATCGAAGATCTGGTGGAAGAGATCGTCGGCGAGATTCGCGACGATCACGACAAGCCCGAAGTCGTGCGCGAAGGCGAGCGCTCGTTCATTGTTGCCGGTGGGATGGATGTGGATCGCCTCGATGAACTCTTCGGCAGCAAACCGGAGGGCAAAGAGTCGGCCACGATTGCCGGCCTGGTCAGCGAACTCGCGGGCCGCATTCCACGCAAGGGCGAGGTCGTCGAGGAAGACGGGTTGCGCTTCGAAGTTCTGGAGTCCACCGATCGAAAGGTGGAGCGGGTGCGAGTTTCAGCCGTGCAGCCGCGGCAATTGAAGCTGATCTAAGAGCTTCTGGCTGCAGGCTCCTAGCCACGCCGCTTCGCGCCGGAATTTCGCTTGGACATCCTCGAGAGTTGTGTCAAGAAAGAATCTTGGTTGATCGCGGTGGTAGCCAGAAGCTCGCAGCTAGGAGCTAGAAGCTCAATGGAACAGCGCGTAAGCATCGTCACGCTCGGCGTCGCGGATCTGAAGCGCAGCCGGGAATTTTATGAGCGGCTGGGATGGCGGCCGTCCGGGGCGAAGTCTGAAGGTATCGTGTTCTTCCAGACTGGAGGAATGGCCCTCGCCCTGTATCCGCGAGACGAACTAGCCAAGGATGCGAATGTTGCGGGGGCCGGCGATGGCTTCAGAGCGATATCTCTTGCCTTCAACGCTCGCAACCGCGCAGAGGTTGACGCTGTGCTCAAGGAAGCGCAGGCCGCCGGGGCTAAGCTTGTGAAGCCTGCGCAGGAAGCCTTCTGGGGCGGATGTTCGGGCTACTTCTCCGATCTTGACGGGTTCCTCTGGGAAGTTGCGTGGAATCCATTTTTCTCCATAGCCGAAGACGGAAGCATTCGTATTCCTGAGTAGAAGGGTTCTATCGTCCACAAACCCTCTCGTCGCTCAGGTTCTTCTGCACTTGACCAGAAAATACCCGTAAGATGAAGGAGCGCGCAATCTCGATCGCTCCAAGTAGCAGCTAGAAGCTAGCAGCTGATCCTCCTATGCCATTCCGCTCCGGTTTCGTTTGCATTCTCGGCCGCCCCAATGCGGGCAAATCCACGTTGCTCAACGCTCTCGTCGGCGAGAAGTTGGCGATCATTTCTCCCAAGCCTCAGACTACGCGGAACCGCATTCAGGGCGTTGTTCACGTTCCCAAGCGCAAAGGCAAGGGAGGCGGGCAGATCGTGCTGGTCGATACTCCAGGCGTCCACAAGCCCGACAGTTCGCTCGGGCGCAAGATGATGGTTGAGGTGCGCGAGGCACTGGAAGGCTGCGATCTTGTGCTGGTGATCATGGACGTGACGCGCAAGTTTGATCCGCGGGATCAGTTTGCGCTGGATCTGTTGCGGCGGCCCAAGACGAAGGCGTTTCTGATCCTGAACAAGGTCGACCTGATCCGCGAAAAGTCGAAGCTATTGCCGCTGATTGAGCAATACCGCAAGCTCTACGATTTCGCCGAGGTTGTGCCGATTTCCGCGCTCAAGCGAAAGGGGCTCGACACGCTGCTGGAGATGGTGATCGCGTCCCTGCCTGCCGGTCCGGCATATTTCCCCGAAGATCAAATCACAGACCAACCGGCGCGGTTCATGGCGGCGGAAATCATTCGCGAGCAAGTTCTGCTGAATACCAGCGAAGAGATTCCCTACGCGACCACGGTGATCGTCGAGAACTTCGAGGAAGGCGCTAGACTGACGCGGATCGCAGCGACGATCTATTGCGAGCGGGAAGGCCAGAAGGGCATTCTGGTGGGAAAAGGCGGCTCGATGCTCAAGAAGATCGGCACATCGGCCCGGCTGCAGATCGAACGCATGCTGGGGACGAAGGTTTTTCTCGAACTCTATGTCAAAGCCGAACCCGGCTGGCGCGACTCGCGGCGTTTCGTGGAAGAACTCGATTGGCGCAGGCAATTGGAGCAAAGGATGTTCGAGCAAAAACCAACCGACCCGGAAGCAACGCCCACCGCAGTTCCCGACGACGACCGTAACCACACAGAAGACTGAAGTTATGGTATTGTAGCGAGCGCTTCAAATAAGGCGGCGATTGCCCGATTTGCGCCTTGCCGATAGAATCGCAATAGCCGCACGCACTCTTTGTGGGAAACGAGCGGATAGGGGACGAACGAGCCAACCATGGAATCTGGGGCTTCTTCCGAGGCGCAACTCCCGGAGCACGATTTCGATCCAGAAAAATTGAACCTGCGCGTGCGAGTCACGCTTGCGGCAGATCGCAAGTCTGTGGACCCCGTTGTGGCGCAGGTGATGGAAACCGTCCGCCAGATGAAGAACGTCGACGGCAAGGAAGACGCCATCGAACTGGCCTTGCAGGAAGCGTTGGCCAACGCCGTCGTACATGGCGCCAAGGAAGATCCCAGTAAAATAGTGGAGTGCCTGGTGGCATGGGATGAGCAACGTGGCATCCTCATCATCGTGCGCGATCCCGGCCCCGGTTTTGATCCGCAAGCAATTCCCAGTTGCACCGTGGGCGAAAACCTCTACTCCAATCACGGACGCGGAATTTTCCTCATCAACCAACTCATGGATGAAGTGCAGTTCCATAAGAACGGCACTGAGATTCATATGGTGAAGCGGTAGCTCTTCCGCTTCCTCTCTTTCTTGCGATCAGTCCTTGGGCATCTGATCGGCTTGTGTCAAATGATAATCTTGCGATATGCCTGACGATCCTGCGGTTCCCCCGTCTGCTAAATCGGCTCGACCCCGTGCTGTGGTTGTAGCTCTAATCCTTGGAGTTTTCCTCGGGGTGATTGTTCTGGGTTCGGTGGGATGGGTGATGCTCTCGCGCAGTTCAGGACAAGGTTTAAGCCATCTATGGTCGGCGGTGACGGGAAGAACGCTCAGTATTGACGTAAGCCAGCCCACGGTGGTCGATCGCATTCAGCGTTTGCAGCGGCTGGAGACTGTGGTTTACACGATGGACAAAATCGTGAGTGGCGCAAAGGAGAATCCAGTCCTGCCGAATTTTCTGGCGGGAGATCGGCTCTTGATGTTGGTGCATGGCGAAGTGGTCGCCGGAATCGATTTCTCAAACTTGAAGCCGGGGGACGTCACGGTAGATGGCAAACAGATAAGCCTGCGACTTCCTCCGCCACAGATATTCACTACGCGGATCGACAGCGCAAAGACTCGTGTCTATTCGCGGCAGACAGGGCTGCTGGTGCCCACCGACCCCGATCTGGAAACGCAGGTTCGTCAGGAAGCGGAACGTCAGCTGCAAGAGGCTGCCATGGCAGATGGCATTCTGCGAACCGCGCAGCAGAATGCGCTTTCTACCATCCGCAGCCTGTTGCAAGGTTTGGGATTCGAGAAGATTGAGTTCCAGTAACACATCCGCGGTACGCGGCATCCGCGCAGGTTAATCGAATTGGAGCATGACGATCTCAGGGTTCGATCCCAGACGCAGTGGTGGTCCCCACGTCCCCGCCCCGCTCGACGTGAAGATCTGCATTCTCCCGATCCGCCTTAGGCCGTAAACAAACTCGCGGTAAAACCGGCGGGCCATCCAACTCCACGGGATGAACTGTCCCAGGTGCGTGTGCCCGGAGAGCTGCAGAGAAACGCCTGCAGCCTCGGCCGTTGCGGGATGATCGGGCGCATGGATTAAGAGAATGCTGGCGCGGTCGCGGTCCACCCGCACATGGCGCAGGGCCGACGCGAGGTGCTCCTCGCGAGTGGCATGATTGTAGGGCACGCCAATAATCTGCAAACCATCCACTTCCACTTTCTCACTGCTCAGCACCCTTACCCCGGCAGCAGCAACCGCATGCAGATACTTGCTGTCGTCTCCAAATTGCTCGTGATTTCCCGCGACAAAGTACACGCCTTGCGGCGCTTTCAAATCGCTCAACGGTTGCGCGGCTTGTTTCGCGTCGATGGCGGTGCCGTCATAGAGATCGCCAGCGATAAAGATGGCGTCCGGTTTCTCGCGGAGAACCTTGGCTACCAGGCGCCGCAGAAAGCTGCCGTTCCGAACGTGTCCAAGGTGTATATCGCTGATGAGCGCTGCGGTTCGTCCACGCCACGCCGGAGGCAGATTCGCGAGCCGGACCGTGGCCCGTGTGATTCGCGTCCAACTGGCGTTGAAGACCCCGTAGAGTCCCGCTACGAATGCAGCGCCGAATAGCCACTCAACCAATCGATGAAAATCGACACTGGCCCCGGCAATCCTCGTAATGGCGAGAATGATCCAAGCGGACAATGCCGCAAAGAAGAGGAAGCTCACCAAGCCAGTCCAGATCGCAGCTGCTTTGTAGAAGGCACGAACCGCAGAGTTGGTATAGCGAAACGCGAGCAGCGAAGCGCCCACAAAGCTGATCGACAATAGACCCAGGGCCAACTTGATCCAAGCTCGATCGGAAGGGTTGGCCGAGGGAGAGGAAAATGTCCACGTCTCATACAGGAAAAGATGTGTCAGAAAGAGAACGGACTGAATGATGGCAATAAAACCGATCAAGCCTCTACGTAGGCGCATGATGATTGGATGATGACTACCAGCATTTCGATTGAAAATAGTGAGTCACAGTGAAGCAGACAGAATCGAACGGTGGACTACTCCTTCGCAGCGATTCCCAGGGCCTTCATCTTCCGATACAGGTGGCTGCGCTCCAGTCCCAGCATTTCGGCGGTGCGGCTTACGTTGCCGTGATTCTGGTCCAGCGTTTTAAGGATGTAGTCGCGCTCATAGGCATCGCGGGCCTGATGCAGCGTGGAGAACTCACTCTTGGGTGCGCGCCGGCTGCCTTCGCGATAGACCAGGGGCGGTAAGTGTTTGCTATCAAAGCGCGTGGTGGTGGGGTTCATGATCACGATGCGCTCGATCACGTTGCGCAATTCGCGCACGTTGCCGGGCCAGGAGTAGCGCATCAGGATTTCAATGGCGTCGTCGCCGATTTCTCGAGGCCGGCGTCCGTAAGTCGCTGCCAGTTCCTTCAGAAAATGCCGAGTGAACAGCGGGATGTCTTCTTTGCGTTCGCGCAGGGGCGGCACGAAGAAGGGAATCACGTTCAGGCGGTAGAACAGATCTTCGCGGAAGTTGCCGCGTGAGATCTCTTCTTCCAGATCTTTGTTGGTGGAAGCAATTACGCGGACGTCGACGGTGATGGTCTCGTCGCCGCCCACGGGCGTGAATCGTTGTTCCTCGAGCGTGCGCAATACCTTCGATTGCGTTTTAAGGCTCATGTCGCCGACTTCATCGAGGAAGAGTGTTCCCCCATTTGCCCTCTGGAATTTTCCTTCTTTGTCGGAGGCCGCTCCGGGAAACGAACCCTTGCAGTGACCGAACAATTCGCTCTCGATGAGATCCTCAGGAATTGCGGCGCAATTGACTTCGACGAAGGTTTCGTCCTTGCGCAGGCTCTGAGTGTGGATAGCATGGGCCACGAGTTCTTTTCCCGTGCCGGATTCGCCATAAATCAAAACTCGACCGTTGGTGGGAGCCATCAACCCAATTTGTTGGCGCAGAGCCTTCATGGGGATGCTGTCTCCCACGATGGTGCTTTTGACCTGAAGCTGTTTCTTCAGATCTACATTTTCCCGGTGAAGCTTTTTGGACTCGATTGCGTTCTTCACGAGGATCAAGGTCTTTTCGATCGAAAGAGGCTTTTCGAGGAAATCGAAGGCGCCCAACTTCGTCGCACGAACGGCCGTCTCGATCGTTCCGTGGCCCGAGATCATGATGACTTCGGGGGGGCTGTCGAGTTCGCGAATCCTTTCCAAAGTTTCGAGGCCATCGACGCCGGGCAGCCAGATATCGAGCAGGACCACGTCAAACGCAGTCTTGACGAGCAGGTCGAGGCAGGCCTCGCCGCTTTCCACGGAAGAGGCCGCGTAGCCTTCATCTGCTAGTATGCCGGCGAGAGAGTCGCGGATTCCGGCTTCGTCGTCAACGATGAGGATTTTATGCATGCTGAATAGTGGCCGTCGCCTGCAACGGCTCGGGGACAACGGGAAGTTCTACGATGAAACGCGTGCCCACCGGACGATTCTCCTCTACGCGAATGGAGCCATGATGATCTTCGACGATACGGCTGACGATCGCCAGTCCGAGGCCGGTGCCACGCTTCTTGGTGGAGAAATATGGAAGGAATAGTTTCTCTTTCAGTTCGCGGGTCACGCCGTGGCCCGTGTCGGCAACGGTAATTTCTACGGCGTCGCGGCTGGCTACAAGTGCTGTCGAGATCTCAATTTCCTTCACCACAGAATCCTGCGAGGCTTCGGCAGCATTGTCGACAAGATTGGCGACGGCGCGTTTGATCGCTTCGCTGTCGGCCATGACCTTAGGCAGGTCGGAGGCCAGGGTTGTGTGTACACCGATTCCGTCGAGCCTGCCGTTGAACATGGAGAGCGCGTTCTCGATGACTTCGTTAATGTCGGCGGGCTGCGGCTTGGCTACCGGGAAGCGGGCGAGCGTGGAGAATTCGTCTACGAGCCGACGCACGGTTTCCACCGCGCCGGCAATCGTTTCGGCGCAGGCGCGCACTACGCCGAGCGATGCGGGATCGTCCGGAGTGGCGCGGTCCAGATGCCTTTGAATGCGCTCGGCCGACAGCGCAATCGGCGTTAGCGGATTCTTGATTTCGTGCGCGACCCGGCGCGCCACTTCCCGCCACGCGGCCTGCTTTTGAGCTTTCAGCAGGTCGGAGAGGTCTTCGAACACCACGACATATCCCGATCCGGCGCCCTGATGCCGCAAAGTCGCGACCGTGACGGCGACGTTCAACGAGACTCGAGGCAGCTGCATCTCCATCTGGCTGGTCGTCATGCCCATCCGGTCGGCACGGCGGAGCAGGGGCTCGAAGTCCTCCAACACCTCGGCAGGGAATACATCGGTTAGAGATGCACCACGCAGAATCTGAGTCGCGCTCTCGTGTCCGGCGTCGGGATGAAACATGCGAAGCAAGGCCTGGTTGACGTGAGTCACATGGCGAGCAGCATCCAGCGAAAGCACGCCTGTGGGAATACTCTCGAGAATTGTCTCCATTTGCCGGCGGCGCTGATCGAGTTCTGCGTTGGCGGCGCTCAGTTCACGGCTGGAAGCGTCGATTTGCCGGCGGCTGCTTTCCAAGTCTTCCGCCATGCGGTTGAAGGAGCGCACAAGGTCGCCGATTTCGTCGGCAAAGCTGACGGGCACGCGGTAGTCGAGACGTCCACGCGCAATTTCCTGCGTGGCTTCGGCTAGAGCCGACAACGGTCGAGTCACGATCTTTGAGAGGAACAACGCGAGCCAGGTGGTCACGAAAAGCACGATCATAGTGAGTAACAGCAGAAGGCTCATGTAGGTGCGGCGGACGAGTTTTCGCTCTCGGGCGAGATCGTAATAACGCTGTTGGCTGGCTTCGACCTGGTGGACCGTTTGTCCGAACTCGCGAGGGAGAGGAATTGCAACGAGAATGAGTCCCCCGCCAGCCACGGGAGCGCTGCCCAGGGTGTAGTCCGTTTGCTGCCACGTAAATTGTGCGGGATGAGCCAAGGATGCCTCGGCGAGGGGCAGCTTCGACTTCAGGACGGCCCAAGGGGCGGGCGAATTAAAGCTGGCCTCTTCGTTGTCATCTTCGATGGCAAGGGCAAATCCGCCCTGCAGCGTCGGTTCGTGGCGTTGAAACTCGCTGACAACCCCGGAGAAGCCGTGGTTGGAAAAACCGTGCTCGAGTTCCGGAGATGTCGCAATCGCAGACGCCTCGGCCCGCGCGTTCTGCATGGCATAGCCGGCTAGTAGCGTGGCCATGGCATGCGTGTCAGCCCGTACCTCTTCGACTGGTGTTGAGAACCATTTGTCGATCGAACGGTTCATCAACCCGTAGGCGAACCAGTACATGACCATAACCGGTAGCGACGACAGCAGCAGGGCTCCGGCGACCATTCGAGTGCGAAACTTCGAGCCCAGCACTCCGAGCCGCCGCTCGGCAAACAGCTTCAACAGGTTGCGCAGCAGGACAAAAGTCAGCGCGACGAACAGCAGGAAGATCAGCGCCGAGAGAGCGGCGAAGACCACAATGTCCTGATTGTTTCCGGGACGCAGGAAGGTCAGGTCAAAAGCAGTTTGTGAAACCAGAATCGCCAGCAACACGAAGACGGAAATTGCCAGCAGAATAATGACCTGCTTGCGGTGCGAGATCTTCTGCGGCGGGATTGAGGGCGGTTGAGCCACGGGCATTCCGCATCCTGGATCGGTGTCGCCGGGATGTGCAAGTCATTATAGATGCACATGCAGAAGGGCAAGGTGCCTGGGCGTGGGACCAGGTCTTTGGCCCGGTCGAGGCGCGGAGCTCCGGTTTTGCTGTTTGCAAGAGTCACTCTGTTGGCGGGAAGGAGCGCGGCCCTTCGGGCCGCGGCCGGGTCAAAGACCCGGCCCCACACGAGGACCCGGTGCCAAAAAAACCGGTTCCCACACAAGCCATTGAGCACGTGCTGCTATTGCGCGCGATGCTGTTTGGCCAGCAGTTCCGACATGATGGCGTCGTAGGCGGGTTTGGGCTGGTAGGTGCGGTCGAAGGGAAGTGCCGCTCCGCGAGTGCCGTGCGAATGTGAGCCGATCCACGAATACTTGTCGGTGAAACCCCAAGTTTGAATAGCTGTGCAGCCCGGACTTTGCAGGCACGCCCGCACGATGCCGCGATAGACCTCTGCTTGGCGAAGAAGGTCGCCGGGTTGGGGCTGGCCGCTCCCGTCCAAGGGAAGAGATACGTCAAGTTCCGTGATATGAACTTGCAGACCCAAGGCCGTGAGCCGCGCGATATTGGCAGAAATTGCCCCGGTGTCAATGTTGAGTTGCTCGGTATGCATCTGTATGCCGACACCATCGATGGGGACGCCGCGTTGTTTGAAATCCTTCACCATCGCGTAGATGGTGTCGGATTTTAGGTTCAAGCCTTCTCCCTCCGCCTCGTTGTAGAAGAGCAGCGCCTGGGGATCAGCCGCGCGCGCCCAGCGGAAAGCCTGCTCTATGTAAGCCGTGCCCTTGTCGGAGAGTCCGATACCGGGCCGGTTGTACCAGGGAGAATTCTTCACCTGTCCTTTTTCATCCAGGGCTTCGTTGACTACATCCCATGCGAACACCTGGCCGGCGTAATGTTGCATCACGGTGGTGATGTGCTCTTGCAGTAAACGGGAAAGTTCGGCTGGCGGAAAATGACCTTGTACGAGCCAATCGGGATTGTTGTGATCCCACACCAGACAGTGTCCCCGCACTTTCATGCGGTGAGCCTGCGCGAAGCGGACGACTTCATCTCCGTCGCGGAAGTCGAACGCGCCGGGGGTATGGCGAACGGTCCACCACTTCATCGCATCTTCGGCTTCGACCATGTTGAACTCGCGGCCGCGAGAGTTGCCGCATATGCAGCCTCGGAGAACACCGAGGGACGCACGGCAGCTCCAATGAGGAGATGGGCTTGGTCGGCCACTTGACGCAGGACTACGGAAGGTGCCGATGCTGACGACGTCAAGCACAGGAGCATGAGGCAAAGCAGGTAGCGCGGGCTAAACATTGGGTGCGCCTTTTCCTCGATAAGAATGGGTTAGACGATCAACGAACAACCCTCCATTAACGCTGGGGCAGGAAGGGCTGTAAAGGGCATCCATCACATTTGGGCTGTGATTTCCCACAATGGTTCTTTCCAATTCCCACAATGAGACCGTGCATTTCGTTGAAGACCTGCGCCAGAGAGGTACGCTCGGCAGTGCTCATGGCTGAGGGTGGATGGGAGGCTCCGCGAATGCTTGATGCGAGATGTGCGGCCGCCTTTGCCCGTGGCTCCTGCGCCAATGGCGCCAGGGCTCGCTCGAACAACTTCTGAATATCCTCGTAATCTGTCTTCGCTGGCAGAATCCCGTGCCGATCGAGAATGCGCCGTGTATAAGTGTCCACGACAAAGACAGGATGATTCCCCGCGTAGAGAAGGATTGAATCCGCGGTCTCGGGGCCCACGCCGTTCAGACTGAGCAGTTCTTCGCGGAGAGTGCTGGCCGGTTGCGAGAACAGTTGCTCCAGCGATCCGTCGTATTTCTTGTCGAGGAACTCGACCAGCATCTTGAGCCGCTTCGCTTTCTGGCGGAAGTATCCGGAGGGGCGAATGAAGCCCTCGAGCTTGGCCAGGTGCACTCTGCGGATGCCCTCGACGCTCAATACTTTCGCGGCGCGCAGGTTCGCGAGCGCGAGTTCGACGTTATTCCACGCCGTGTTCTGGGTCAGATAGGCTCCGACGATCACTTCGAAAGGCGTTTCGGCCGGCCACCAGTGCTGCTCCCCCCAGGCACGATAAAGAGCGCGATAGTAGAGACGAACTTCCTTCTCGTTGTCTGTGTGTGCCCCCGACAAGTTCGGTAATTTCCTTAGCCCAAGTGTACCGGAGCTCGGCTTCCCAATGGTCATGTTGCCTGGTGCGGAAGCCCCAAGGCTTACTGAAGTGCATGTACCTGGGCTGGAAGCGACTCCAGCCTACGCGAGGAAAGATGCATTTGGCGCGGAGTTCCGCACAAATTCCACGATTCGACTGAGTTTCCCCGTGGTGGTTCAAGTACCAAAGTAAGTGGTGCAGTAATCCGCTTGGGTTGACAATTTGTGTCAACGCGAATGAGCTGCGTTTCTCCCAATGATGGGCGGCCGTTTGCGCTATGCCCGCACGAGTGCGTGGCGTCGTTCCACCTACGTGGATAGGAGATCTGCTTATGTCTCAACGGCTGGGTGACCTTCTCGTCAAAGAGAAGATCATTACCCCAGAGCAGTTGGAACAAGCGAATAAGACGCAGAAGGAACAGAGCTGTCGCCTGGGCTCTGCGCTGGTGAAGCTCGGCTTCCTCACCGATGAGGACGTCACCAATTTCCTTTCCCGCCAGTACGGCGTTCCCGCCATCAATCTTTCGTATTTTGAAATCGATCCCGCAGTCGTCAAGCTGATTCCTTTCGAGACCGCCAAGCGTTACCAGATTCTTCCGCTGAGCCGCGTGGGCGCATCGCTGACCATCGCGATGGTCGATCCGACGAACGTGTTCGCGATGGACGACATCAAGTTCATGACCGGCTTCAACATCGAGCCGGTGGTTGCTTCGGAAAGCTCGATCCTCGCGGGGATTGAAAAGGCTTACGGTTCCACCAATCAAGAAGATCTCAAGACGGTGATGGAGTCGATGTCGGAAATGGGCGACAGCGACGTCGAGCTCCAGTCTGAAGAGCAACAGATGGAGTTGGCCGAACTGGAGAAGGCGGCCGATGAAGCTCCTGTTGTCAAGCTGGTCAACGTTGTCCTCGGCGACGCCGTGAAGCGCGGAGCCAGCGACATTCACATTGAGCCCTACGAAAAAGAATTCCGTGTTCGCTTCCGTATTGACGGCGTCTTGCAGTCGATCATGTCTCCGCCGCTGAAGTTGAAGGACGCGATCACGTCCCGCCTGAAGATCATGTCGAAGCTGGACATCAGCGAAAAGCGTCTGCCGCAGGACGGCCGCATCATGCTGAAGATGAATGTCGGCGGGCGCAAGAAGCAGCTCGACTTTCGCGTCAGCACGCTGCCCACGTTGTGGGGCGAGAAG
This sequence comes from uncultured Acidobacteriaceae bacterium, assembly GCA_963706645.1. Lineage (GTDB taxonomy): Bacteria > Acidobacteriota > Terriglobia > Terriglobales > Acidobacteriaceae > Sulfotelmatobacter. The sequence continues at coordinate 89,501 of CAVPNR010000046.1, read as the reverse complement.
ATCGTGCTCCGGTTGCTCGACAAAGAGAACCTGCGACTCGACATGACCAAGCTCGGTTTCGAGCCCGAGTCGCTGGTGAAGTTCGAAAAGGCCATTTTGAAGCCGTACGGAATGGTGTTGGTGACGGGGCCGACGGGATCGGGCAAAACCAATACGCTGTACTCCGCGATTTCGCGCCTGAATCAGCCGGACACCAACATTATGACGGCCGAAGATCCGGTCGAATTCCAGTTGGGCGGCGTCAACCAGGTGCAGATGAAGGAGCAGATTGGATTGAACTTTGCCGCTGCCCTGCGATCATTCCTGCGACAAGATCCCAACATCATTCTGGTCGGCGAAATTCGAGACTTTGAAACGGCTGAGATTGCCATCAAAGCCGCCCTGACGGGCCACCTCGTACTCTCCACGCTGCACACGAACGGTGCTCCGGAAACGATTACCCGCTTGATGAACATGGGTATTGAACCGTTCCTGGTAGCGACGTCGGTCCATCTGATCTGCGCACAGCGACTTGTGCGCCGCATTTGCAAGGACTGCATCGAGCCCATCGACGTTCCGCCGCAGACGCTGGTGGACGCAGGATTTACCGCTGAGGAATCGAAGACCGTGAAGATCCAAAAGGGCAAGGGCTGCGGGGTCTGCAACAACACGGGATACAAGGGCCGTTGCGGCCTGTACGAAGTGATGGAGGTCGACGACGAGATCCGCGAACTGGTTCTGGTCGGCGCCTCGGCATTGGAATTGAAAAAGAAAGCCATCGAGCGCGGCATGATCACGCTGCGGCGCAGCGGATTGATCAAAGTGATGGCCGGTATGACGACGCTCGAGGAAGTGGCGCGCGAAACGATTCATTAAGGCCGTCGTTAGTCGTTGGTCGTGGGCCAACGACCGGTTGGCTCCGACGGTGAGAACGTTGTAAGCAGTCACGGCATGAGCGAAACAGTCGGCGTCTGTTAGTGGTTCGCCAACGACTAACGACCAACGACTAACGACGAAATTAGAAATTCGGAACCGAAAGGGAACTTTGCCATGGGTTTGTCGTTAAGCGATCTGCTCAAGAGAATGCTGGAAATGAACGGCAGCGACTTGCACATCACCACCAACTCGCCGCCCCAGATTCGTGTGCACGGCCACCTAGTGCCGCTCGATCTGCCGCAGATGACGCCTGCCGAGACCAAGCAGCTGGCCTACAGCGTGATGACCGATTCGCAGAAACACCGGTTTGAAGAGAGCCTCGAACTCGACTTTTCGTTCGGCTTGAAGGGACTAGCTCGTTTTCGCGCGAACGTCTTTAACCAGCGCGGAGCCACTGCCGCGGTTTTCCGTTTGATTCCGTTCGAGATCAAGTCGTTCAACCAACTTGGCCTGGCGCCCGTCGTCAGCAAGATGTGCGACAAGCCACGCGGCCTTGTGCTGGTTACGGGTCCGACGGGATCGGGGAAATCCACCACGCTTGCCGCGATGATCGACAAGATCAACAGCGAGCGTCACGACCACATTCTGACGATCGAGGATCCGATCGAGTTCGTGCACATGAACAAGAACTGCCTGGTCAATCAGCGCGAGTTGCACGCCGACACCAAGAGCTTCACCGACGCCCTGCGTGCCGCCCTTCGTGAAGATCCCGACGTTGTGCTGATCGGCGAAATGCGCGATCTGGAAACCATTGAGTCGGCGTTGCGTATCGCCGAAACGGGCCACTTAACGTTCGGCACACTGCACACCAACTCGGCGACCTCGACCATCAACCGTATCATCGACGTCTTTCCGGCGCACCAGCAGCCGCAGATTCGCGCACAGCTGTCGCTGGTTCTGGAAGGCATCATGTGCCAAAGCCTGCTGCCGCGTATCGACGGCAAGGGCCGCGCCATGATCATGGAAATTCTGGTGCCGAATGCAGCCGTGCGCAACCTGATCCGCGAAGACAAGATTCACCAGATTTATTCGTCGATGCAGTCTGGACAGGAAAAATTCGGAATGCAGACGTTCAACCAATCGCTGGCCACGGCCTATTTCCAGAAACAGATCACGCTGGAAACCGCGATGGCGCGTTCCAGCAACGTGGACGAGTTGCAGGAAATGATCAACCGCGGAGCCAGCTTGACGAACCGTTCGGCCACGGCGGGGACGAATCTGGCCCGAGGAGCGGCTCCGTCCAAGCACTAGCTCGGAGCGCAAATATTTTGGAACGAAACCGTAATACGCAACCGGTATCTCAGTAAGGAGAAGCTAAAACATGCCAGTCTTTACATTTTCAGGCAAGGACGCATCCGGACAGAAGGTTTCCGGTGAGCGAATGGCGGCCAACAAGGCGTCGTTGCAGCAAGCGCTGCGCCGCGAGCGCATTACGCCCGGCGCGATTCGCGAAAAAGGCAAAGAATTCTCCATGCCCACGTTCGGCTCGGGTAAGGTCAACACCAAGGACATCGCGATCTTCTTTCGCCAGTTCTCGGTCATGATCGATGCCGGATTGCCGCTGGTGCAGTGTCTGGAAATCCTGGCGGCGAACCAGGAAAACCAGTCCTTCCAGAAGGTTCTTACCGGCGTCCGGACCACGGTTGAAGGCGGCGCCACGCTGGCGAACGCCATGCGCCAGTATCCGGTGGTCTTCGATGACCTCACCACCAACATGATTGAGGCTGGTGAAACCGGCGGTATTCTTGACATCATTCTGCAACGCCTTGCGACCTACGTCGAAAAGGCGGTGCGTTTGAAGTCGGCGGTGAAGTCAGCGTTGATTTATCCGGTCGCGGTCGTTGGCATGGCCGGGTTGATCGTCGGCGCGCTGCTCAAGTGGGTGGTGCCGATTTTTGCCAACCTGTTTGCCGGACTGGGCGTTTCACTGCCGCTTCCCACGCGCATCGTCATGGGGCTGAGCGCGTTCATCAACACTTTCTGGTGGATGTTTCTGGCGGGCTGCTTCGGCCTCTTTTACGGGGTGAAGCAGATTCGCAAGCATCCTCGCGGGCGGTATTACTTTGACAAAGGGTTGCTATTCCTGCCCGTCATTGGAACCCTGTTGCGCAAGATTGCCGTCGGCCGCTTCACGCGTACGCTGGGAACTTTGATTACTTCGGGCGTGCCGATTCTTGAAGGCCTGGGCATTACGGCCAGGACCTCAGGCAACGCCGTGCTGGAAGAAGCGCTGATGAAGGTGCGCAAGGCCATCGAAGAAGGGCGCACCATCGTCGATCCGTTGCGGGAGTGCGGCGTCTTTCCCAACATGGTGACGCAGATGATCGGCGTGGGCGAAGCCACCGGAGCCATGGACTCCATGCTGCAGAAAATTGCCGACTTCTACGAAGAAGAAGTCGACGCCGCTACCAAAGACATGCTGGCCATGCTGGAACCGGTCATCATCGCCATCCTGGGCGTGAGCGTCGGCGGCATCGTCATCTCGCTCTATATGCCGCTGTTCGCCATGATCGCCAAGCTGGCTGGCTAAAGGCAGGTTTCAAAGGGACAAGGTTTCAAAGTTTCAAGGAGCAATCCTTCGGGACTTTGAAACCTTGAAAACCTTGAAACTCTGAGACGTTGAAACCTCGAGCTTCTCCATGCAATCGACGTTTGATGAACGCAATTGGCTGGTATGGCTGGTCCGGGTCCGCATTTTCATTCTGACCCTCCTGCTGGCCATTGAACTGGCGGTCGCCCAGTTCAGTCCAGGGCCGGTGCCGATGCGGCTCTTCATCACGACGATTCTGCTGTGGTACAGTCTCTCGCTTTTTTTCGTGCTGCTGCTCTCGTTCTGGGAGGAGCACCGACTGCAAGCCGCGCTACAGGTACTGACCGATCTGATTATGGTCAGCATCGTGGTCCACGAGACCGGCGGGTGGGACAGTTCCCTGAATTTCCTGTATCCGCTGGTCATCATCGTAGCCAGCGTGCTGTTGCCGCGCGTTTGGGCGCAACTGGTCGCTGCCCTGGCCTTCATTCTGTACGGGACAGTGCTGGAACTGAATTACTATGCGGTGGTTCCTTCCTACTGCACCACGCATCCCGGCACGAAAGCCCTGCAGGCCATTATCTTCGTCAATCTCTTTGCCTTTCTGGCGGTCGCGTATCTGGCCGGACTGCTCACCTCGAAACTGAGGCAGGTGGGCGTTCAACTGAAGGACACCAGCGGCGCACTGGAAAGCCTGCAAGCGCTGCACGAGAATATTATCCACTCCATCAGCAGCGGCCTGATCACGACCGGTCTCGATGGCCGCATCACGCTGGTCAACGCCGCCGCGCATCGGCTTCTCGATCGCACCCCGGCGGAGCTGCTGGGATCGCCGGTTCATCAGCTGTTTCTGGATCCCTTACCCACGGTGGAATCGCCGCAGGCACACGGGGAAGTCCGCTTCGATGCCCCAAACAAATTCCGCAAAACGGTTCGGGTGCGAGTGGCGGCCCTCACCGTGCCGGAGCGCGGGGATCTGGGCTACGTGTATGTTCTCGACGACCTCACGGAGATTCGCCGCCTGGAACGCGAAGTCCGGATGCAGGACAAGCTAGCCGCTGTCGGCCGGCTGGCAGCGGCCATCGCGCATGAAATCCGCAACCCGCTGACTTCGATTGCGGGCTCGGTCAGCATGCTGTCCGGAGTGCCGGAGATGAATGAGGATCACCGTCGCCTGCTCGACATCGTGACTCGCGAGTCACAACGGCTGAACAGCATCATCACCGACTTCCTGGCCTACTCGCGCACCAAGCAATATCACTTCGACCGAGTCGACTTGATTCAGTCCGTCGAAGACACATTGACGCTCATGGATCATCGCATGACGGCGGAGAAGACTGGGATCACCATTGAACGCCGGTTCACCGTGCGCCAGGCCTGGGCCATTGCCGACGGGGACAAGCTCAAGCAGGTGTTCTGGAACCTCTGTGAGAACGCAGTGCGCGCCATGAAAAATGGCGGAACGCTGACGGCCGCGGTCGAATCGCTGGGCGACGACTGGCAGGTGTCATTCATCGACACCGGCACTGGGATGACGCCGCAGCAGATTGAAAAAATCTTCGAGCCCTTCCAGTCCAATTTCGAGGGCGGCACCGGGCTCGGGCTGGCCATCGTCTACCAGATTGTGCAGGCGCATGAAGGCAAGGTGTGGGCGCGATCCAAGCCGGGACAGGGCACCACGCTCGTCCTGCGGTTGCGTCGTCTCGATGCCGAGCGGGCTGCCTCCAGTGGAGAGAATGCTGCTCGTCAGGTGGATCAATCCAGGGCGCTGATCGCGGGAAGGCCCGCTGCGGCTGCCGCCGGAGGAGGTTTGCGTGGCTAATATTCTGGTCTGCGACGACGAACGCTCCATCTGCGAGATGCTCGACATTTCTCTTCGCCGGGAGGGGCATCGGGTTGAGACCGTGCAAGCGGGCCAGACTGCGAAAAACAAAATCGACGGAGCGCTCTACGACGTCATCATTACCGACATCAAGATGCCGAATATCGACGGCATCGAGGTGCTGCGCCATGCTCACCGCGTGTCGCCCGATTCGGCCGTCATCCTGATTACGGCGGTTGATGATTATGAAGCCGCAGTCGAGGCAGTGAAAGCGGGAGGCGCCACCGACTACATCCGCAAGAGTCCGGGACTGGTTGATGAAATTAAGCTGGCGATCAACCGCGCGGTGGAGAAACTGAATCTGAGCAAGCAAAACTTCGCGCTGCGCCGCGACGCCGCCACCCGCAACTCGCTCGACAACATCATCGGCTCCAGCGGGGCCATGGAGAAGCTGAAGCAGACGGTGCGCACCGTCGCCTCCACCGCCAGCACGGTTCTGATTCACGGCGAGAGCGGTACTGGTAAGGAGTTGGTAGCACGTGCGGTGCATGTCTGCTCACCACGAGCTACCGATGCTTTCGTCTCCGTCAACTGCGGAGCGTTTCCGGAGACCCTGCTGGAGAGCGAACTTTTTGGCTACTTGAAAGGCGCGTTCACCGGGGCGAACCAGAACAAGCGCGGCCTGTTTGAAGTAGCCGATGGCGGCACCATCTTCCTCGATGAAATCAGCGAGATGACGCTGGCCATGCAGGTGAAGCTACTTCGCGTTCTGCAGGAGCGCACGGTGCGTCCCGTGGGCAGCGCCACCGAGATTTCGATCGATGTGCGGGTCATCGCCGCTACCAACCGCGACCTCGACAAAGCTGTTGCCGAAAATGTGTTTCGCGAAGATCTTTACTACCGGTTGAACGTGATTCCGATCCGCGTGCCGCCTCTGCGCGAGCGCCGCGAAGATATTCCGCTGCTCGCGAATCACTTTCTCAAAAAGTATGCCAGCGCCGCTGGACGCAGCATCCTGCGGATGAATGCGCCGTCGCTCGATTCCTTGTGCGGCTACGAGTGGCCGGGCAACGTCCGCCAGTTGGAAAATACCGTCGAGCGGGCAGTAGCCCTGGAAACTAGCGAGGAACTGCATGTTGAGCTACCGGCCGAGCGTCCGAAAGCGCGCGCCGCAGCAGCCTCGGGCGATGGCGGAACTCTGCCGGAGGTCGGTTCAGCCGTGACTCTTCCCGAAGGGATCGGCATGGAAAGCTATGTGGCGGGCATCGAGCGCTCGCTGCTGCAGACTGCTCTCAACCAGAGCGGCGGCGTGCAGACCAAGGCCGCCGACGTGCTGGGGATTTCCTATCGCTCATTCCGGCATTTGATGAAGAAGTACGGGTTGTGAACAAGCTCTTAGCTCTTAGCCTCTAGCTCATTTTTTTCGATTCGACCGAATATGACACTGAAACGTTCTCTCAAATTCTGGTTGGCTGGTTTTGCCGTTGGCGGCGCCCTTTGCTGCTTCTGGTATCTACATAACAGCGGGCAAATCCTTCTCAGCCCCGACGCGCTCCTCTTTCTTGAGCCTTTCACTTACGTCCTTTGGCCGTCATCTCTGATGTTGATGTCGCTTTCTGGCCAGCATCCGATAAGCACAATAGTGATAGAGAGTATTTCGCTCTCGATAAACGGCTTTATCTACATGGGAGTTGGATACATTCTCGAGAAAATCTTCCGGTCCGGAGCGCCCTCTGACGAGCTAAGAGCTAAGAGCTAAGAGCTAAGAGCTAAGAGCTAAGAGCTAAGAGCTAAGAGCTAAGAGCTAAGAGCTAAGAGCTAAGAGCTAAGAGCTGCCCTTCTTCAACTGCTGCTTCCATCCCAGCACCCGCGCTTTGGCGCCTTCTGCTTCTGCTTCGGGAATCATCCCTTTCTTCTGATAGAGCACTGACAGGCTGGTATGGGCCAGCACGTCGTCGGGATCGATTTCCGCGAGTCGCAGCGCGACAGCAATGGCATCGTCGTAGCGTTGCAAGTCCTGCAGGACGCGGGCCAGGCCGTGCATGGCTTCGGTAAACGTTGGATCGGCAGTGAGGGACTCCTGATAGGCAGCGGCGGCCTGTTCCAGGTGCCCGTCGGCCATGAGATCGAGCGCGGCGTAGTAATGATCTTCGGCTTTCTGGCGGGCGTTGGCGTCAGGCATGCGGAAAAATTCCAGGCAGATTCTGGATTCTAACATGGGCCTTGTGGGTGGCTGAATTCAAATCCCTTACCACGAAGGACACGAAGGACCACTAAGGAAATCCAGGTGATGAGCTCCTTCGTAATCCTTCGTGCCCTTCGTGGTTCCTGGCTTTCTCTCGCAGCGTGTCCATTCGATCTTGCAGGTATGATGGCTGCATGCGCTACAAGGTACGTTTTCTGTGGAATGCCACGAAGGGCCATCGTCTGGCGCCGTGGCGAAGTCCTTATCTGCTGTGGCGCATCGAGACCTATACCGGTGTAAAGATGACGCAGATCGGCTTCCTGGAATTCTGGGAATTCATGTGGCGCGAGCGCCATGACCTGTGGCGCTTCCTAAGATGGACGGGCGAGATGGAGCGCTGGGCCCACCCCAAACCCAAGAGTTCGTAAGTTAGCCAGCCACCGAGTTCGACGAGACTGCATGTTCGAAACTCCCCACAACAATCCGCGCTCCACACTTCAAGTATTCCTGGGATTTCTGCTTGGTGTTTTAATCGACCTGGCGTGTTTCTTTTTGTCCATCATGCTCGGCTTCGCGGTCACACTTCACCAGGCGTGGATGTACGCAGCATTGAATGCGGTGGGTTTGGCTGGGGCGAGTATTGTCGCGCTGCGACACTTCCGAAAGTCGAGCTATGCCCAAGGCGTCGTGATCGCTCTGTCCCTGGGCTTTCTGCTCGATGCGGCCTGCGGAGTTTTTCTCCACTAGAAGTCGGAAGTTAGGCTCCCTTGCCGGCCGCTGCAGCCTCGCCCAGGAAGATGCTGACTTCACTGCCCTTGCCGGCGCCTGTAATCTGCGCCGCGGCTGCGCGATTGGCCACGATCTCGAGATACCCCATGCTTCCAATGATGCCGAATAACTCTCCCGGTGCTCCCTCCGCGTACGCCTGGCGGATGTCCGTGATTTCACGGCTACCCAGCACGATCTTGAAGGTCGCCGAAGGTGCGAACAGTGCGGGAGCGTCTTGCGGCGTCACATTGGTGATCAGGTTGCCGAAGCGGTCGACTTTCAGCACCACGGCACGCATTTGCCCCTCGCCGGTGGCCTTGGGCCGGGGCGCGGCGAAGCGAACGTAATCTTCGATCTCGTCTCCGAACTTGTGCGAATCGACGTGCTTGGCCAGATAGGCGGCTACCGGGGCAAAGATGTCGCGTGCGTGAAACGTATTGCTCACGGGCATGCGGAAGTAATGGTCAGAGCTGATGTGCCGCACGTGAATGCGCTCTTCTTTCGCATAGACCATCGAAAGCACGCCATTGTCGGGCGCGACGAAGTGATATCCGTCGCTTGAAGCCAGAATCGGACGGCGCGTGGTACCCACGCCCGGGTCCACGACCACCACGTGAACGGTCCCGTTGGGGAAGTAGGAATACGACTGCGAGATCGCCAGCGCGCCATCGAGCACATCGAAGGCCTGTACGGCGTGAGAAATGTCGACGATTGCAGCTTCCGGCACGATATCGAGAATGACTCCCTTCATCGCGCCGACAAAATGATCGTTGGTTCCAAAATCGGTGGTCAGAGTGATGATCGGACGATGTGCCAACGTTTCCTCACTGGAAGACAAAATTCTAGGTACAGCGAGAGTAATTGGACGGGAAATTCTGCGTCAAGGCACGGAGGTAATGGGGGGAACGGAGCACTGACCCTGAGGTTCTGAGCGTAAATCGAGGTTTCGCGACAGTTATGCCATCTTCCCGCTTTTGAACCTCACCCTATTGACAGCAACGTTTATTACAATCACAATGTGTTACTAATCATGCTCGGCGAATTCGAATACCTCCTTCTCGCTGCAACCGCTCGCTTAGGCGCAGAGGCATACGGTGCTGCAATCCGTTTGGAAATCGAGAATTCCACGCGGCGGAACTGCTCCATTGGAGCGCTATACACCACCTTGGACCGTCTGGAAGAGAAGGGCCTAATTGAAACATGGATGGGAAGCGCCACACGACAACGGGGCGGACGCTCCAAGCGAATGGTTCGGGTTACGGCCCGAGGTATTAAGGCAGCCGCAGAGTTCTATGGCGTTGTGAAGCGGTCAAGCAGCGGTGTCCCTTGGGAAGCGAATAGAGCGGGAGGCCGTCCATGAAGCTGGGCAAGTGGTTGATTAAGAAAATCACCCGCACGTTAGAACCCGACCTACAAGACGCAGTGGTCGGCGACGTGGCGGAACTGAAGATGCACGACAGACGCGCTGTCTACGAACTGCTGGGTTTGCTCTTAAGGCGACAGGCTCCGCTATGGAAGACGTGGCAGCCTTGGCTGGCTTTGCTTGGAATTGTGGGTCCCGTCGGTGTGCTTCTCAGCAAGATTTCTATTGGGTTAGTAAGCGGCCTTGCAAGACAAGCTCTCGTGTATTGGCAGTATGGAGTCCCGTATAGTAGCGGGTTGACTGAGACTCAAGAGTTCGAAACTGTGGCGTGCGTTTCACTGGCGATAATTTGTTGGTCTTGGGTCGATGGTTTCGTGCTGGGCACCTTGTCGGGCGACACTCTTTATGTGAATGGGACCCTGTTTTGTTTGATCTGGTTCTGCTTATGCGGCCCCCTTTTCACGCTGCTTTACTTGCTGCTCCTCCTCCTAAATGCCTTGCATCTTGTGACGCTCAAAGTCTTGCTGCTCCGCAACCCCACGTTTCCCGAATTCATTATTTTTGCGGTGCTCCGACTGACTCTGGAAGCACTGCTTTTCTTGCTTCCTTCTCTCGCCGGAATGCGGCAGGCTCGGCGCGGTCGCAAACTCGGGATACAACGCACGCTTCTGTTGACGGCTGCAGTCGCCGCGTTGACCGCGCTGGTCACTTGGATGGGGGGGTGGCAACAGACCGCATTGGAAAAGTGGAGTGAAGGGACATGGAATCCGGGAGGGCCCCCTTGGCACGAGCGGCTCGTCCCGCTTCTCGTCGTGAGCTGGCCGGTTCTATACCTGCTGGCAATACTGGGCGTGCAACCCTGGAGCAGCAAAAGCAAATCCCTCATTGCTTAACTGCTTGCAACGGGCCTGTACAATCATCGACCCGAAATGCGCCATTGCCTATTCGTATCTCAGGGCTTCAATCGGGTTCAGCCGGGAAGCCTTGAGGGCAGGGAAGAAGCCGGAGACGATTCCGACCAGCGACAGAATCGTGAACGAGATGATCATCACGCCCATGGAAGCGTGCAGGAAGATCGCGCCCTCGTGATCGGCGGTCTTGTAGAACTCATCGTAGAGCGGCATGGGTGGGATCGCCCAGGTTAGAAACTCGGCGACGAACATGCCGATGACGCCGCCCACAAATGTGAGTACCAGGGCCTCGATCAGAAACTGCACCAGAATGTGTCGTGGCCGTGCCCCGATCGCCTTGCGTAACCCGATCTCGCGGGTGCGCTCGGTAACTGAAACCAGCATGATGTTCATCACGCCGATGCCGCCCACGGCCAGGGTGCAGACGCCGATCAGTCCAAGCACAGCCTGCAGTCCTAACGAAAACCCGTTGATCATAGCGCGGTCTTCGATCGTGTCCCACTCCGGCGTGGCCTTGTCGTCCTTGGGATCGAAGTGGTGCCGCCGCGCGATCACTTCCCGCACCGCCATGAGCGCTTTCTTGTTGAGTTCAGGCGCGGTGGGCTGAATGATAATCTCGTCCGGGTCACGAACGTTTTTCAGGTCGCGCATCAATGCGAAGGGGATGAACCCGTTTTCATTATCCGGACCCTGATACATGGAGTCCTGAATCTTGTTGCGCATGGTGCCGATCACTTCGAAATCGAGACCACCGATTTCGACGTGTTGTCCGACACCGGGCGCACCCTGAAACACTTTTTTCGCGGCGCTATAGCCCAGAATCACGACGCGGCGGTGGTCGGCGAAGTCGGTCTCGTTGAAGTAGCGCCCGTCGGCGAGTTCCAGTTTGCGCATCTGGCCATAGGGCATGTCCACGCCGCGGACTTGGATCGAGACAACGCGGGTGCCGATCTTGAAGCCGAAGTCGCGGTCAATCTCTCCGCTCACCGCCCGCACGATGGGGACTTCATCGCGAATGGCTTCCACGTCCTCCAGTTCGTACTTGACCGCCTTGCCCGCCCGCTGGCCGCCGGCCTGCATGCTGGTCTGCCCGGGCCAAATGACGATGACGTTGTTGCCCATGTTCAGAAAGGCATGCAGCACGCATCCGCCCAGACCCTGTCCGTAGGCCAGCAGCAGCACGACGGAGACCAGGCCCCATCCGATGCCCAGCATGGTCAGCGCCGAACGCGTGCGATCGCGCATCAGCGACTGCCAGCCTTGCGAAATGAGTTCTTTCAGGTACATGGTTTGCTATTTTTTCCCGCCCTAACTTTCTTTGCCACGGATTCACACAGATCACACGGATTCGAGAAACAGTGCAATTCTTATCGGCGTTCATCCGCGTGGATCCGTGGCAGATGAAGTTGCGTGGGCGCTCCGACCTACTGAACGTGGATGTCGCCAGATCCGGTGCGCACCCGCAGCAGCGGACCGCCGCCGTGCACCTTGCCGCGAATCTGCTTGTGCGTATCTCCCACCCGCCCCTGCACCGTCATTTCGATGGGTTCACCCACGTCCACCGTGCCTGAGCTTGTCGAAATGTCGGCATCAAAAGCGGCATTGCCGGGCAGGCGCACATGCACGTTGCCGGACCCGGTATGAATCTCCCACGAGCCAGTCTGCGTCCCTTCGGCAGTCACATCGCCGCTGCCGGTCTCGCCGCGGAATTCACCTTGCACGCCGCGCGCCGTGATGTTACCGGACCCGGTGCGCAAGTCGATGTTGCCCGAGGCGACTTCTTCAATCTCGACATCCCCACTGCCGGTGCCACCCTTCACCGCGCCGGAAATCTGGCGAGCGCGAATGTTGCCAGAGCCGGTTTGCAGCTGAAGTTCGCCCTTCAGGTTCGCGAGCTTCACGTCGCCCGATCCCGTTTGCGTGTCGACGTTGCCACGGGTGCCTTCAATAATCTGATCGCCGGAGCCGCTGCGGGTGCGAACCGTGGTATCCGCGGGCACGCTGATTTCGTAGTCCACGGAAATGTTGCGCATGCTCACGTAGTCGATGTGAATGTTGTTGCCCTCCTGGCGGATCGGAGGATTTTGTTCGATCTGGTGAACGTCGGCGTCGCGACTCCCCATCAGCCAGTGGTCGCCCACATGGATCTTGCCGCGAATGAAGACGGATCCGCCGGAGCCGGCACGTACGGTGACATCGCCCGAGCGGGTGAGAACTTCAAGATTGACCGGCCCGCTGACCTGGAGCGTCCGCTCGAATTGACCCTGGACGCTGGAAGCAAAAACAGCGGTAGAGGCAAACAGCACGACCAGCGCGATCGCAAACATTGTGAACAGCGATCGGCCGGACACAGGAGAAGGAGCGAGGATGCGATGTTTATTCATAGCGTAGTGACTCCACCGGTGTCATATCCGCGGCGCGCTGGGCAGGATACATGCCCGCGGTCACGGTGATTAACGAAAGTGTCAGAATCGAAGCGACGATCGAAATCCACGAAACGATGGGGTGCGGGACGAAGTCGGGTAAGGGAAGCGCTTCCAGCGCGGCGCAAATACCGATTCCGACGGAGAGCCCCAGAATGCCGCTGATCACGGTCAACATGGCGGACTCAGCGAAGAATTGCCGCAGAATGTCGCGCTTGGTTGCGCCCATTGCTTTGCGCGTGCCAATTTCACGGGTGCGCTCGGTGACCGAGACAAGCATGATGTTCATCACGCCGATGCCACCCAAACACAGCGTCACGATGGCGACGCAGCCGAAGAACAGGGTCACGACGCCAAAAATCTTGTCCAGCATTTTGGCCCCGTCCATTGTGTCCCAAATGAAAAGCGCGTCTTTGTCGGTGGCATCGAAGTGGTGGACGCGTGCCAGCGCGCTGCGCACCTGCAATACGGCTGCCTCGTGCTCTTCCGGATCGCCAACTTCAAAAACGATGTCATCCAGATAGCCACGCGTAATCCCGGCGCCGGGCTTGGTGGGCGGCGGAAAATCGCGCGAAATCGCGGAGTACGGAGCGAACAAGTAATCGTTGTCGGGCCCGCTGTAATTTGAGTTCTGCTTTTTCTCCTCCAGAACTCCAATCACCAGATACGGAATGCTCTGTACCAGCATGGTGGCACCGATGGCGGGCTGGCCGGGGAACAGCTGCCGGTAGGCCTTGGACCCCAGCACCAAAACGCGCCGGCCTTCTTGTTCGTCATCTTCTGAAATCAGTCGCCCTTCGGAGATCTGCAGCGAGCGGAACTCCTGGTACGACGGCCACATCCCGACGACGCCACGGTTGGCGAGATTGTACTGGCTTACTTCAGGAATAGTGCGCCGCAACTCGGGGCTGACGTTCTTCACCAGGTAGCACTCGTCGCGAATCAAGTCGGCATCATCGACGCTTAGGTGAATCTCTCTTCCGGCCGCTCGCCCGCCTACTTGCGAGCTCGTTCGTCCGCCCCACATGATGACCAGATCCTTGCCCAGAGTCTGCATGTGTTTCTTTTGGTCGACGCTGAAGCCCCGTCCCAGTCCCACCAGGATGATGACCGACGCGATCCCCCACACGATTCCAAACATCGTGAGGAAGGTCCGCATCTTGTGGGCCCGGAATGTGGCGAACGCCTGGCGCAGGATTTCGGAGAGAGTCATAACGGTCCCTAAAACAGCATCCGGCTTCCGGCTCTCGGCTTCCGGTGTACGGATAAGCGCTTTGAACCGGAAGCCGGATGCCGGATGCCGGACGTCTGTCTTACTGCAGTACGACCTGATCGCCTTCCTTCAGCCCGCTGAGGACCTCGGTCTTGGCGCCGTTGGAGATCCCGATGTTGACGGCAACTTTGTCCTTGCCGTCCTTGCCCTTCGGATCGGGAACTTCGACCGAGGCCTTCTTATCCTTGTCGTAGAGGATCGCGCCTTCGGGAATCTGCAGCACGTTCTTGTGCTCTTCCAGGATGATTTCCGCGTTGGCGGTCATCTCGGCTTTGAGTTCGCCGCCAGGATTCTGAATCGATACGCGCACTTCAAACGTAGTGACGTTGTCTTTCTCCACGCCCATCGGAGAAATCTTGGTCACCTTGCCGTCGAAGGTTTTGTCCTTGAACGACTCGACTTTGATCCGCGCGCGCTGTCCGAGATACACCTTGCCGATGTCGCTCTCGTCGACTTTGCCCTTTACATAGACTTCGCTGGTATCGCCCAGCGTCATCACGAGCGTGGCCGACGAACCCAATACGAGGATCGAACTCACCGCGTCGCCCATCTGAACATCGCGCGAGAGCACGATGCCGTCGATCGGCGAGATGATGTCGGTATAGCTGAGCTGCTCTTCGAGCTGTTTCAAATTCGCCTGGTCCTGAGCTACTTGCGCTTGGGACTGTGCGATCTTGGCCTTAAGCACGGTGACCTGCGCTTTCGAAACGTTCTGCTTGTTCAAGGCCATCTCATAATTCTTCTGCGCATCGTCGAGGGCCGAGGCGGATACCACGCCATCTTTCGCCATTCCAACTGCCCGGTCATAAGCGCGCTTCAACAGCGGAACATCCGGACCTTCCGCGTCGACCTTGGCACGTTCGAAGTCGGCCTGCGAACTCTTCAAGTTCGCCTCGGCAGCATCCAACGCCGCGCGCGACTGCTCAACCTGCGCCTCGATCTCGATCTTGTCGAGTTGGGCCAGGAGTTGACCCTTTTTGACGCGGTCGCCGTAGTCCACCAGAAGCTTCTTCACAATGCCGCTGGCCTTGGACTTTACTTCGACCTTCGTGATGGGCGTGACCTTGCCGGTCGCCACTACACTTTTAGCCAAGTCGCCCTTTTCCACTTTGGCGAGTTTCGACGGATCAATCTTGGTGCCGCCACGCGTCGCCGCGAATACTCCACCCGCAATCAGCAGCACGATGACTGCTACCACGCTGCCCCAGATAATCAGTTTGCGACGCTTCTTCTTATTATTTCCGTTACCGTTCACAACGCCTCCTGTAGATATCGCCAAGTGGAGATTGGGACCCATTCTGCTGCCCTCACTCCCTAGTACGCGGCCCAACTTACTTTTGTTCCTGCAAAACTATGATTTATGAGCTGAATTCAAAAAGAGACCGCCGTCACCGCCAACCCATCTGCCGCCTGCCAGTTAGACCCGCGACCTCTTAAAAGGATAGCCGATAACGGAGTGGAAATTTGTGACCGTGCGCACTGGAAGAATGGAGGAAGGAATGTGGGGACAGCCGCCCTCGGCTGTCCTCGGGCCGAAGGCCCGAAGGTTTTAACTGTCGTCGTAGGGACTTAAAGCCAGTCGCGCTGCGCTCGACGGACAGCCGAAGGCGGCTGTCCCCACATTCTCAAACCTGAGAGCCCCACGCTACAACTGGTTTCAAATGTTAGAATTACGTTTCCATGATCGCCTTTGTGCTGCTCCGGGTGTTTCTGATCCTTCTCCTGGTGGCGGCCAATGCCTTCTTCGCGGCAGCCGAATTCTCCCTGGTGAGCGTGCGCGACACCCGCATCCAGCAACTTATCTCGGCGGGACGCATCGGCGCGCGCATCGTGCAACGCCTTCACCAGAATCTCGACGAAGTTGTGAATGGCGTTCAGCTTGGTATCACCATGGTGAGCCTTACCCTTGGCTGGATCGGGGAGCCCATGGTCGCCCGCCTGGTGGAGGGGATGCAGTTCGTCCACAAAGTTCCTCACGCGGCCGTCTACGCGCACACCATCGCCATTGCAATCGCCTTCAGCCTGATCACGTACATGCACGTGATCCTCGGCGAGTTGGTGCCGAAGACTCTGGCCTTGCAGCGTGCAGAGCAGGTCGCCCTAGCCGTAGCGGCGCCGATGGAGGCATTTCTTACCCTTACGCGCCCGGTCCTATTCTTTATGCGCCGCTCCGGTGGCCTGGTTCTGAGGATGTTTGGTGCGCAGCCTACCCGCCGTGGAGGCGCGGTCCACTCGCCCGATGAACTCAAACTCATCGTGACCGCCAGCCGCCAGTTCGGTCAGATCCCCGAGTTTCAGGAAGAGATGATTCACAGCGCCATTGAACTCGACAGCATTACGGTTCGGGAAGTGATGGTGGCGCGCCCCGATATTTTTTCACTGCCCTCCGACCTGCAACTCGACGAAGCTCTGGCACGAGTGGTCGAAGGCCAGCACTCGCGCATTCCGATCTATGATCCGCAGCGCGGCCCAGAGCACATTGTCGGCGTGCTCTACTACAAAGACCTCATGCGCTGGATGCGGCTGCGCCTTAGTAATCTCGGCCAATCCACCTCGACGCGGATTGCACGCATGCAGATTGCCCAGATCATGCACGATGTTCTAGTCGTCCCCGAAACCAAAGTTCTGGCGGAATTGTTGGCCGAGTTCAAGGATCGCCGCCGCCATCTTGCGGTGGTCGTGGACGAATTCGGATCGACTGCCGGCGTCATCACGGTCGAGGACATTCTCGAGCAACTGGTTGGCAACATCGAAGACGAATTCGACGTTTCCCCCAGTGAACCCGCGCTCGAAGATGAATCGGTGCTGGTGCTCGAAGGCTCGGTCAACATCCGGGACTTGGAAGCCGAATATGGGCTGACCCTGCCGCGTGACGCCGGTTTTGAGACCTTGGCAGGATTTATTCTGGCGAGACTGCAGAGGATTCCGACCTTGCGCGACTCCTTCGAATACGAAGGGCGGCGCTACACGGTAGAACAGTTGGAAGGACACCGCATCGCCAGAGTCAGAATCGAAAAGACCGCAAAGGTAGAAGACGAAGCCGAAGCGGCGAAGCAGGGCGGAGACTGAGAGCAGTGCGCGTTAGACGGAATATTGAGAGGGTGTCATCCTGAGCGAAGCACGACAGCGAGGCGTCGCGCGCAGTCGAAGGACCTAGCGTTTGGCGTGACGGTTGCATTCGAGGAACACAAGGTCCTTCGACTCCGCGCGCTCATTCGAGCGCGCTCCGCTCAGGATAACAACGTAAGTGAGAACTGAAAACTGAAACTAATCCTCCAACGCGTCCTGTACACACTGCCAGTAATTTGGCTGGTCGTTAGCCTCGTCTTCCTGCTGATCCACCTCGTCCCCGGAGATCCCATTGCGCAGATGCTCGGCGAAGGCGCACCAGCCGCCGACATCGCCGCTACGCGTCACCTCTATCGCCTTGATGAACCGCTCGGCGATCAATATGTCCACTACTGGAAAGGCGTGCTGCACGGAGACTTGGGCCGCTCCATCCGGTACAACAAGAATGTGACGGCCAGCCTCGCCCAAGCCTATCCCTACACGCTGCGGCTCACGCTTGCTTCGCTGTTTGTGGCCATAGTTCTATCGATCCCTGCCGGAGTGCGTTCTGCTCGCCGCCGCAACCGGTGGGATGACCGATTGCTCTCTATCGTCAGCTTGTTTGGCTTATCATTCCCAAATTTTGCCTTGGGACCCATCTTTATATTGTTGTTTTCAATCAAGCTCGGATGGCTCCCCGTCTCGGGTGCTGGATCGTTCGCCAACCTAGTCCTGCCGGCTCTCACGATGGGCAGCGCGCTGGCCGCCATTCTCACTCGCATGGTGCGTACTTCGATGCTCGAAGAACTCAGCCAGGACTACATCCGCACGGCCCGTGCCAAAGGATTGCCTGAGCGCGCGGTCGTTTATCGGCATGCCTTGCGAAACGCCATGATCCCTGTGCTGACGGTGCTAGGCCTGCAGTTCGGCGCGTTACTCGCAGGTGCCATCGTCACCGAAAAGATCTTCTCCTGGCCCGGCATCGGACGCCTCACCGTCGACGCCATCTCGGCTCGCGATTATTTCCTGGTGCAGGGATGCATTCTGGCGATTGGATTGACGTACGTGGCAGTGAACTTCCTGACCGATGTGTTGTACTCGGTGGCGAACCCGAGAATCAGGCAGTAAAGCCAAAGGCGAAGCGGGGCATCGCGGCCCCGCCTCGTGCTTGGAGCGAACTACGCCGCTTGCCTTACCTTTTTCATCCGTTCTTCCAGTTCCTTCGGCGCCACGTCTTCCACGTGTGTGGCGACGCCCCACAGATGTCCAAACGGATCCTGCAGGAAGCCGGAACGATCGCCGTAGAACTGGTCCTCCACGGGCTTGAGGATTTTCGCTCCCTCGGCAGCCGCGCGCTCGACCACGCGGTCCACGTCGGGAAGGTAGACATAGAGGCTCACTGGACTTGCGCCGATCGTGGCCGCACTGGTGTGACCCTGGCCCATGCTGGGATTCTCGTCGGCCAGCATGATGTGCGAGTTGCCGATCTTCAATTCAGCGTGTCCGACTTTGCCATCCGGCCCGTCCATGCGGAATAGCTCTGTCGCACCGAATACCTTCTTGTAATAGTCGATGGCCCGCGCGGCGCCTCGGATGATGAGGTATGGGGTAATGGTGTTGTAGTCTTTGGGAATATACGAGACTTTACTCATGATTTTCTCCTTAGGAATTTGGGCTAAGGGTGGAGGTTGCGGCGCGCACGCGGAGCGGGCGTGCGGGTCATGGCTATTTCCTCTATGAAAACACATCCTCCGGGTCAGCTCAAGACCTCGGATACATGATTCTCAATAATTCTTACTGCGGAGCCGCGGGCACGACGTGAATTGTGTGCAGCCAAGTCTCCACCAGCGCCGGCCATGCCGTGATTGGAAGCTCCGTAGGCCGCAGTCCGTAGCCGTGTCCGCCGTTGGCGTAGAGGTGCATCTCGGCCGGAACTTTGGCGTTCTTCAGCGCGAGAAAGTAGACGGTGGAATTCTCGACGTGCACCGGATCGTCCTCAGCCTGAACAATAAAAGATGGCGGAGTTTTTTCGGTAACGCGAATCTCGGCGTTAGGTGCAAAGTTCTGCTCAGAGAGAGCGAGATAGCCGGGATAAACGATCACGGCGAAATCGGGACGGCAGCTGATTTTGTCGGCGTCGTCGACGGGTTCGTACAGCCGCCACTCGAAGTGCGTGCTGAGCGCCGCGGAAAGGTGAGCTCCGGCGGAAAATCCGAGCACTCCGATTCGCGCCGGGTCAAAGTGCCACTCTGCCGCGTGCGATCGGACCATTCCGAGTGCCCGCTGAGCATCCTGCAACGCGGCCGATGATTTGGGATAAGGCCCCGAGTCTGGCACTCGGTATTTGACCAGAACGCACGTGATGCCGACCGAGTTCAGCCAGTCGCAAACCTCGGTACCCTCGAGATCGATGGCTAAAATGTGATATGCGCCGCCCGGGAAGACGACGATCGCGGCGTCGGTGTTCTTTTCCTTTGGCGAGTAAACCGTAAGCGTGGGCGTCGACACATTGCCCAGACGGATGACAGGTTTGCCCGCGACCAGACGATCTTTGGCGGTTGTGGTGTCGATTTCAGCGCCTGCGATCGACTGAGCGCCGGGAGCGCGGTGCGGCCATAGCTCCAAGGTCAGATGACCGGGTGCGGGCTGCCATGCGGGTTTTTGCCCGAACAGGCTGACGGAGAGAACGCCAACTGCAGCGAGAGAATAGAGACGCATCCGCATTATGAGAGCCCTTGGATTTGAAGAGTTGATAAAAACGGAACGATGATCGCAGCCTATCGCATTTGGTGCAAGCACTCGTTATAAGATTGTCCCGAACCGATCCATGTCCACCGCCGCCATTTCGATCCGTCGTAAGCTTGCGGGAAACGCTCGCCACAATCCGTTGGCAGCCATCGGTGTTGTGCTGGTCGTGATCTTCGTCATCTTTGCCCTTTTCGCGCCCTGGATTGCCCCGCAAGACCCCGCCGCAATCAACTTGCCCGCACGCTTGGAGTCGCCGTCGTCGGCCCATTGGTTCGGCAGCGACGAATTGGGCCGCGATATTCTCTCGCGAGTAATCCACGGGGCGCGCATTTCGATGCTGGTCGGCACGTGCGTTGTGCTCACGTCGCTCGCCCTGGGACTCATCATCGGTTCTATCGCCGGATACTACGGTGGTGGCATCGACCGTTTCGTCAACGTCGTCCTGATGAACGCGTTTCTTTCGTTCCCCGGAATTCTGCTGGCGATCGCTTTCATCGCCTTCCGTGGTCCCGGCATCTTCAATCTCGTTCTCGCGCTATCTCTGGGCGGGTGGGTGGGGTATGCGCGCCTCGTTCGAGGACAAGTTCTTGCCGCCCGTGAACGCGAATTCGTCGAAGCGGCGCGTGCTCTCGGAGCCAGCGACTTGCGCATCATCGTTCGTCACATTCTGCCCAACATCATTCAGCCTGTGGTCGTTCAGGCTGCGATCGGAATGGCTGGCGCGATTCTCGCGGAAGCCACTATGAGTTTTCTCGGACTCGGCGTGCCTCCCCCGACCGCCAGTTGGGGAGCCATGCTCAACGACGGCCGGGCCCACCTGTTCGATGCGCCACATCTCGTGCTTTTTCCCGCGCTCGCCGTGATGCTGGCGGTGCTGAGTTTTAACTTTATTGGCGACGCGCTGCGCGACTACCTGGATCCACGCTCCCGCATCGAAGCCGGTCTGTAGGTACACACCAGCCTGCCCTGTCTTACCTGAAACCCGTGACCATTAAGCCATTTGGACTGTAAATGCTTCACGCCAAACACATAGGAAACTCGCAACATTTCTTGACACTTTGGGTTTCTTCCCCCGTGGCCACAAGGTTCTAAAAAGATTCTAAAAATCGGACCGCAACGACCGCGCCGCCAACGGATGCAAGCTGACGGCGCAGGAAAAGCAGCAGGTCAACCATCAGAACATAGTGTCGCGTCAGATCTACCGCGACAAGCACAACGGTCGTAAGCAGTAGGCCAGTTTCCACCACGTAGTGAAAGAAGAGAAAAGTAGCGACGCCCCCGGGCCAACTGGGGGCGTTTTGCTTTTTCTGGACGTTCGGTCCGAAACCGCTCGGTAAGCCTCTGAAAATGCGGCGGATCCCGTCCTTGACATACATCGCAAATTGCAATATAACTATCGCGTATTGAGATACAGCCTTTGGGGGCGTGACCGGTGAAGCTGGGCGAGAAAATTCGGTACCTGCGCGAAGTGGAAGGATCGTTGCGCGGTCTCGGGCGTCCGATGACGCAGCTTGAACTAGTGCGCGCCATCCGCGAGGAACTGGGCAAAGGCAATTCGATCAGCCAGTCGTATCTTTCGCAGATCGAAAATGGAGCGCGCCCTCACATGACGCAGTCGTCGCGCGCGCTCCTGGCCAAGTTCTTCAAGGTGCATCCTGGCTTTCTCGTGGATGACCCGGACGGCTACCATGCCGAATTGACCTCCGACCTGCGTACAACGGAAGGGCAACTCGACGTCTGGCTGCTGCAGGGCTCGGAGAAATTCGCCAGCGATCCGGAAGTTAGCAAGGTGCTGATCAAGGCCGCCCGCGAAAAAGACACGCGCCGCAGCTTTCTGTTGTTAGGCGCGATTCTCGAAACTCCGGGACTGGCCGACCGCCTGCTGGAGGCGCTGCGGCCCGAACTAGCGGCTGTCAATAGCAACCATCGCAAGGCCGCGAATGGGGAAGGGAGGCGAATCCGATGACGTCGACAGGTTTTGACTGGTCCGATTTCTATTTGATCTGTTTTGCGGTCGGTTTCTGCTTCAGTTTTTTTTCGTTTGTCTTCGGAGGATCGCGTTTCGGACGTTTGCATCTGCCGCATTTTCATGGACACGGCGTCCCACAACTGCCGGCAGGGCACGTGCCGATGGGACATGTTCCCGTTGCTGGTGGGCACGCACCGGTAGCAGCTCATGGCGCGCCGGCGTCGAATGCTCCGGGGGCGCCTCAGGCATCGCGCGGCGGCAGCGTTTCGCCGTTTAATCCTCCGTCGCTGGCTGCGTTTCTGGCCTGGTTTGGCGGTACTGGATATTTGCTCACACGCTTTTCGTCGGTGTGGATCGGTTTGGGGCTGCTGTTGTCAGTGGCTAGCGGACTGGTTGGAGGCGGAATCATTTTTCTGTTCCTGAGCCGGGTGCTGATTTCGGACGAGGAGAATATGGACCCGGCTGACTACGAGATGGTTGGCGTGCTTGGCCGATTGGCGGTCTCCATCCGCGAAGGTGGTACGGGCGAAATCATCTACTCGCAAGTCGGAACACGTCGCGTCTGTGGCGCCCGCAGCGAAGACGGCAGCGCCATCGCCAAGGGAACTGAGGTCATGGTCACGCGTTATGACAAGGGAATTGCGTACGTTCGCTTGTGGAGCGAAATGTCGGGCGAAGACGAAACGACCGCCGGCAATTCGACCGCCGGCAATTCGACCGCCGGCAATTCCACGGAGCGCTGACCAGATCGCTGAACAAGCCTGGTGCATGGAGACGGTATGAACGGACATTGGTACAAGACGCTGGTTGCACTGATCTGGCTGGCGCTGCCGATCACGGTGGTGGACTACTCGAGCAACTGGGAGCGTTTGCCCGGGAGGATGGCGGTGCACTTCGACGCCAACTGGCAGCCTAATGGCTACACGTCCCGTGAAGGCGCTTTGGAACTGGGCCTCGGCATCATGGTGTTCATGTTGGTCGTGTCGACGGTCGGATTGCTGATAGCGCACGCCCTGAAGCCGGCGGCGGCCTGGCCGCTGCTCGTGGTCTTTTACCTGACGATCGGTTTTGTGTGGTTTGGAAACCGCTCGATTATCAAGTGGAATCTGAACCCGCCGCCAGCCCATTCCGAGTTGATGGGCCCAGATCCCCAGCGGTACGTGACTCAAGCGCACCGGAGTATCTAACACTGCATTCGTAACAGGAGGCTTTATGTTCAGTGGAATTTCAAACGTGGTGGAGATTTGGATCTACGTAGCGCTTGGAGTGATGGTCGTTCTTTTCCTGATGAGCGGAATGGCCAGGCTCTATCGCAAGGCTGGCCCGCACGAGGCTCTCATCGTGTACGGCCTGGGAGGAACGCGCGTGGTGCAGGGCCACGGCACGTTAGTACTGCCAATGGTGCAGATCTGCCGTGACCTGTCCCTGGAACTGATGTCGTTCGATGTGGCGCCGCAACAAGATTTGTATACCAAGCAAGGCGTCGCGGTGACGGTGGAAGCCGTAGCGCAGATCAAGGTGAAGTCCGACCGCGAGTCGGTGCTGACGGCGGCCGAACAATTCCTCACCAAGTCCGATCAAGAGCGCGAAGGACTGATCCGCCTGGTGATGGAAGGCCATCTGCGCGGCATCATCGGCCAACTCACGGTGGAAGAGATCGTGAAACAGCCGGAAATGGTTTCCGATCGCATGCGCGGCACGTGTGCGGAAGACATGAACAAGATGGGCTTGGAGGTCATCTCGTTCACCATCAAAGAAGTTCGCGACAAGAACGAATACATCACCAACATGGGCAAGCCTGACGTCGCGCGCATCAAGCGCGATGCCGATGTAGCCACGGCGGAAGCCGATCGCGATACGGCCATCAAGCGTGCGCTGGCGCAGCGGGAGTCGGCTGTCGCCAAGGCGCAGGCCGATCAGGAGCGGGTGCTGGCGGAGACGTTATCGCTGGCCAAGCAGGCGGAATCGCAACGCGACCTGGAAATCAAGAAGGCCCAATACCTGGAAGTCACGAAGCGCCAGCAGGCGCAGGCCGACAAGGCTTACGACATCCAGACCAACATCATGCAGCAGCAGGTCGTTGCCGAGCAGGTGAAGGTGCAGCAGATCGAGAAAGAGCAGCAGGTCAAAGTGCAAGAAGCAGAAATCAACCGCCGCGAGAAGGAACTGATCGCAACCGTGTTGAAAGGGGCCGAGATCGAGCGCCAGCGCATTGAGACTCTCGCCGCGGCCGAGAAGCAGCGCTTGATCGCGGAAGCCGAGGGCCAGGCATCCTCGATTCGCGCGCAAGGTGAAGCCGAAGCCGAAATCATCTTCAAGAAAGGTGACGCCGAAGCCCGCGCGATGAACGTGAAAGCCGAGGCGTTCCAGGAATACAACCAGGCGGCGGTCATCGACCGGCTGTTCGCCAGCATGCCCGAGATCGTGAAGGCATTGGCCGCTCCGTTGGCGAATGTCGACAAGATCACTATTGTCTCCACCGGAAACGGCGATGGAGCGGGCATGAGCAAGGTCACCGGCGACATCACCAAGATGGCGGCACAAGTGCCGGCGCTGTTCGAGACACTCTCGGGCATGCCGCTGTCAGAGTTGCTGGGCAAAGTACGGCTGATCGGCGACAGAGCCCCGAAGACGGGCGATGCGCCGAAAGCCTAGCGAGGGGTGCGGGAACGAGCCGGGGCTCGTTCCCGCTTTTCGGCTTTCGGTTTTCGCGGAACCGAAATTCGAGTCGCCGAAAGCCGGAGGGTGGAAGCCTTCAGGAGTAGTTATGACGAACAAATCCAAATACGCAGGAGTGGGTATCGCGCTGGGAGCGGCGCTGGGCGCAGTGTTCGGAGTGCTGGCGGGAAATATGGGCCTCTGGCTCGTCGTCGGCGTCGCAATCGGAGTGCTGATCGGCGCTTCGTTTCGAGGCAAGCCAAAAAACTGTCCACAGTGCGCGCAGATCCACCGCTCGCATGAATTTAGAAGGCAGGTATGACAGATTACAGAACGCTAGGTAACCAACAAGAACTAATGTCCCAACTCGAAAGGGTTGGCTAAAAGGTAGGAGCTAGAAGCTAGAAGAATAAGAAGGGGGTTCGATATGGCACTACTGGAGCGCGTTTCGACACTAGTCCGGGCCAACCTTAACGACCTGATCGACAAGGCCGAGGAGCCGGAAAAAATGATCAAGCAGGTCATCCTCGACATGCAGAACCAGCTTCTGCAGGTCAAAACGCAGGTGGCGATCGCCATAGCCGACCAGCACCTGCTTGAAGGCAAGCAGAAAGAAAATGAGAGCAAGGTGGCCGAATGGATGCGCAAGGCCGAACTCGCCGTCGACAAAAAAGAAGACGACCTGGCGCGCGCCTCACTGCTGCGTGTAGAGAGCTATCGCGAACTCAGCGAAAACTTCACGCAACAAGTTTCGGACCAGAAGGCGCAGGTAGAGAACCTGAAGTCCGCGCTGCGCCAACTGGAGCAGAAGCTCACGGAAGCGCAGGCGAAGTCCGATGTGCTAATTGCGCAGCATCGACGAGCTCGCGCCGTAGGCAAGGCCAGTGACGCGCGCTTGGCTTCCGGCGACGGCTCGAAGGCCGCAGCCTTCGACCGCATGAAGCGGAAAGTCGCGCACTCCGAGGCTGTCAGCCAGGCGAAATCGGAAATTGCTGGCGATAACCTCGACGACCGTCTGGCAGCGCTCGAAAAAGAAGACCGCATCGAGCAGTTGCTGGCTGACTTAAAAGCGAAGCGCGGGGCGTGAGGGGCGATCTCCTCGCGCCCTCCGGTACCGGAGTGACTCCTTGGAGGGAGTATGACTCGCAGCAGGAGTAGTTTGTCTACCGCAGCGGGGATATTAGCGTTGTCCCTCGGCCTTCTCGTAAGGCTCTGGGCGAATGGCAACATCGCTCATTTTGCCAGCGGCTTTCTGTTGGGCGTTTCCATTGCATTGCTGATCCTGGGTCTGGCGGGGACGCCGCGTCGCACCTCGAGGTGAAGATCAGACGCGTCGGCCGGATATTCTCCAGAGTCCGCGGAAGCCCAGTTCCACAGGCAAAGCGAAGAAACCGCGATTGCGCTGTCACTTACAGCTCAGCAGCAACCTTTGCAACAGTCTCGGGTTTGCGTGTCTATGGAAGGGCTCGCCGTATCGTGGCATCCTTGGCAGGTGTTAGCGGCATCCTCTTACCATTCCGCTTCGGGGTCTTGGAAAAAGGAGCTGTCACTCATGAGCAAAGTTGTCACTGTAGTCTTGCTGGGCATCACGCTGATCTTCTCCGGCTGTGGGTCGAATTCGAGTTCGAGTTCGAATGCCAATATAAATGGCACGTGGTCGGCAGCCCTATCGAACTCGTCATCGGTCAATACATTCGCCTTTATGACGCATTTGATTGTGAATGCCGACGGGTCCTTGGGGACGACCAGCTTTACCCTTACCTTGGACAATTCGCCCTGCTCGTTCAGCAGTTCGACCGAGAGCGGCTCATTCACGGTCATGGGGAATTTCAATGGCCAGGTGTCAGGGAAATTTCACTATGTCGTGATGTCCACAAGCGTAGAGGTGAATACCCTTACCTTAGACGGCACTGTGAACAACGGGAAGATTACAGGCACATGGACCGTGACCGGAGCAACGGCGAACTGCGCCGGCAACGGGACGTTTACCATGAATCCGGTGCCGCCCGTTTAGCCGCAGCTTACCGTTTTGGCGCAGCTGATCGGCGGCTAAGGTCGCGGCAAACTGCGCGTAAACGGGTGCCGCCCGTGGAGGTTCAATTCCTGGGCGGCGCAGCTTACATCCATTGACGCACCTGCCCGCATCTCTCTATTCTCATAGGGGACCCCAATCTTTCAAGGACGGTACATGAAGAAGCTTGCCTTTCTGACGCTGCTGGCGCTGGCGTTCGCGGTTAGCAGCTGCGGCACGAGCCCCAACCCCAACCCTTATACCAGCACATCTGCCACCGGATTCTGGGAAGCACAGCTCATTGGAGGTACGGGCCAGGCCAGCAAACTGGGTTTCGTAACCGCTTTCAATGTCATCAATATTGGACCGCTTGACATTACAAGCTTCAGCTTTTTCAATGCGGGGGCCTGCTTTGCCAATGGCATCGATGGCAGCACCGAAGCCGGAAGTGCCGCATTCACGACGAATATCGGAACGGGGCAAGTCACAGGTTCCCTGACCTATACCGTGACTTCCGCCATACCGGCGGGCAATATCCTGACTTTAACCAGCGTCCAAGGCGGCCTCACCGGCACATCCAACGGTACGACCACAACCACGGGAACCCTGAGCAACGGCGTGGCGGTCGGGACGTGGACTTTAACCGGCGGTCAAGGAGATCCCAGTTGTGTGGGCTCCGGCACTTTCATCATGTGCCAGGACAAAAATACCTGCACGGTTCCGTAGAATTGCGACCGGGGGCTGAAGGTGAGTCCTCCCGCTCTTATTCTCTTGCGCTCCGCCCTTCCTTCCTCTGACCTGGCTGCTATACAGTGAAAGCCATGAAGCGCTCTCTGCAACAGATTGCTGAGGCAGTTGGAGCCCGTCTGCTTGGCGACGGTCACGCCGAAGTAGGAGCTGTGGCCAGCTTGGAGTCGGCCACGCAGCAGGATCTTATTTTCGTCGACGACGAGAAACATCTGTCTGCGGCGCTGCAGTCCCAGGCGGGCGCGATCCTTGCGGGAGAGTTCGCGTCGTCGGCGGTTCCTTCAAGGCCGCTTCTCATTAGCGATCATCCCAAACTCGCGTTTGCTCGGGCCGCGAAGTTGTTTCAGGATGGATCGGAACTCCGAGGTTCTCAGCCGCAGCGAGGGGCGCACGCGACTGCGTCTGTTCATCCATCGGCGGTGCTCGGAGCCGATGTTTCTGTCGAAGACCTGGCCGTCATTGGCGAAAAGGCTCAGATCGGAAACAATACCCGGATCGACGCTGGTTGTGCTCTCGGCGCTGGTGTGCGAATTGGGCACGACTGCGAAATCTATCCCAACGTTACGATTTATCCGGGCACCGTCGTGGGTGACCGGGTGATCGTCCATGCTGGTGCGGTGCTCGGCAGTGACGGCTTCGGATACGTGTGCGATCGCAAGACCGGCCACTATGAAAAGTTCCCGCAGGTCGGACGGCTGGTTATCGAAGATGATGTCGAAATTGGGGCGAATACGACCATCGATCGTGGTGCGCTCGACGAAACCAGGATTCGCCGGGGAACGAAAATCGACAATCTGGTCCACATCGGACACAACTGCCAGATCGGTGAAGATGTCGTGATTGCCGCGCAGACCGGCCTGTCGGGAAGCATCGTGATCGAGAACGGAGTCGTGCTCGGCGGCCAGGTCGGGATTGGGGAGCACGCGCGCATTGGAGAAGGCGTCATGCTCGGCGGCCAGGGTGGAGTTCTGCCGAACAAAGTTCTGCGAGGCAAGGGCGTGGCGTTCTGGGGAACTCCAGCGCAGCCGTTGCGGCAATATCTGAAGCAACTGGCAACGCTGGGGCGCTTGTCGAAAAAATAAGAATCCGGCTGCCGGCTCTCGGCTTCCGGATGATAGCTCGAGCCAGAAGCCGGATCGCGGAAGCCTTTTTTTATGGCCATAGTCATCATTGGCGGACATTCGCGCAGCGTGGGCAAGACGAGCGTGGTCGCTGGGCTGATCTCGCTGCTGCGTGAATTCGAGTGGACCGCCGTCAAGATCACGCAATACGGACACGGCATTTGTTCGGCGAACGGTGAAGCCTGCGACTGCGCGACGGGCGACCATTCGTGGGCGATTTCTGAGGAGCGTGACCGATCCGGCGAATCGGATACCTCAAGATTTCTCGTGGCGGGAGCGGTCCGGGTATTGTGGACAAGGACCGAGCAAGGACGGCTTGCCGAAGCGATGCCGACCTTGCGCCAGCGTCTGGTAGACGCACGTAACGTGATCATCGAGTCGAACAGCGTCTTGAAGTTCCTGCGCCCAAATCTGTACCTGACAGTGCTCGATCCGTCGACAGAAGATTTCAAGAATTCAGCCCGGGAATTTCTGGACCGCGCCAACGCCGTAATCCTGCACGAAAAGCCGGGCGGACCAGCATGGCAGGCCGTTTCCCTGAAGCCGGTAGCGGAGCGACCGGTATTCCGCATCACGCCACCACCCTACGTTACCCCGGAGATCGTAGAATTCGTCCGCGCAAGCCTGGTGGCACAGGTTGCCCGGGGCACAGAGGCTAGAAGGTAAGAGCGCTTTTGTTATTCTTGCTCGTGCGCCAAATCCACCTCAGTGCCTGGCTCCTGGTCGTGCTCTCGGCCATTCTGCAGGTCATCATCTTTCCTCTTCCCGGCGTGTATGTGCTGTCCTGGTTCGCGGTGACTCCCCTGATTGTGGCTCTCTTGCGCGCGCGTCCAGCGGGCGAACTCGAGATAGCGGGCTCCGTCCGACTGCGTCCGGCCACGCCCTGGCAGGGATTTCTCTTGGGCTACGCCTGCGGAATCCTCTGGTACGCGGGCACGTGCTACTGGATCTACGACACCATGCGCCAGTACGGCGGCCTCAGCGGCCCCGAGGCGCTGCTCGCCCTCTTTCTCTTCTGCTGCTACCTCGGGCTCTATCACGGATTGTTCGGCCTGCTCGTCGGCCTGCTGGCAGGCTCGGGGCGTGACTTCCGTCGCCCGCTCGTGATGGCCCCGTTTTTGTGGGTCGCCGTAGAACTGGCGCGCACGCGGATCACGGGCTTCCCGTGGCTCCTGCTGGGGATCTCCCAAGTGGAAAATGTAGCCCTGAGTCGCATCGCCGCATCGACCGGCGTCTACGGCATTTCATTTGAAATCCTGCTGGTAAATGTCGCGTTGACCGCAGCATTCCTGGTCCCGCGCGAGAGGCGCGGAGCGCTGCTGGCCGCAGCATTGGCTGCGGCCGCGGTCCTGCAGGCTGGGAGACTGATCGAAGCTCCTCCCGCGAAAGCAGATCGCGCGGCGCTCCTCGTGCAGCAGAATATTCCGGTCTCAGCTGAATTCACCCCGGCGTTATTGCAGCAGACGCTGAATGAATTGACGGAACTCACCGTGAAGTCCGCAGCAAGCAATTCGGTGGCGAAAGTCGATCTTGTCGTCTGGCCGGAGTCGCCTGCGCCGTTCTCCACGAACGATAAGCGATTTCGCGACGCGATTAGCGAAATGGCCCGCACCACCAAAACTTGGACCGTGGCTGGCGCGATCGGTACTTCTTCAGCCGCTGGAGTGGGCGGACAGACTTCGCCCGTCTATAACTCCGCCGCATGGGTCAGCCCAACTGGCGAGTGGACCGCGCGCTACGACAAGATCCATCTTGTGCCCTTTGGCGAGTTTCTGCCATTTCCGACCTTGTTTTCATTCGCCGGAGGCTTGACCAGGGAAGTCGGTGAGTTCCAGCGCGGCACCTCGCGCAGGCCACTGGAAGGCGCGGACCAGCACCCGGGCGTGTTTATCTGCTACGAGTCCATATTTCCAGATGAGGTCCGCCAGTTCGCCGATCAGGGCGCCGAGGTCTTCGTCAACATTTCCAATGACGGATGGTATGGCGACAGCGGCGCCTACGCGCAGCACCTGAACCAGACTCGCATGCGCGCCATCGAAAACAATCGCTGGCTGCTGAGCGCTACCGACACGGGCGTCACGGCTTCCATCGATCCGTTGGGCCGAGTCGTTGCGCGAGTTCCCCGCAAAGAGCGCACCGCACTGGTTGCGCCCTACGCGCTTACCTCCGATACCACGTTCTACACCCGCCATGGCGACTGGTTCGCGTATGCGTGTGCGATAATTTCAATTGGAGCGCTTCTCACTCGCTTCCTATTCCGTAATAAGGTTGACACATCCTCATGAATCAAGAGCTGGTCCTGGAATACGAAAAACTCAGCAAGAAGGTCCACGAACTTCGGGAGTATCTTTGACGCGGAGAAGGTCCGTCCGCAGCTAGCCGAAATTGAGAAGCAGTCCGCCGACCCGAACCTGTGGTCGAATCCGCAGCGATCGCAGCAGGTAATGCGCGAAAAGAAGCGGTTAGAGCATGTGCTCGAAACCGACGCTGACCTCGTGCGTCGCAGCGACGACATTGCCGCCTACTTCGATCTGGCCAAAGAAGGCGAAAACGTCGATGCCGACTTACTGCGCGAAATCGGCGTGCTCCGTGACCTGCTCGACCGGCTTGAAACCGAGACGCTGCTTTCGGGAGAGAACGACGCGCGCAACGCCATCGTCACCATTCATCCCGGAGCCGGCGGCACCGAGTCCCAGGATTGGGCCGATATGCTTCTGCGCATGTACCTCAGATGGGCTGAGCGGCGCGGGTTTGAGACCGTGCTCTACGACTACCAGCCGGGTGAAGAAGCTGGAATGAAGTCCGCCACCTTCGCGGTCAACGGCGAGTACGCCTTCGGACTTCTCCAGGGGGAAATCGGCGTACACCGCCTGGTGCGCATCTCGCCCTTCGATCAGGCCAAGCGCCGGCACACTTCCTTTGCCAGCGTTTACGTCTCTCCGGAGATCGACGACAGCATCGAAATCGTCATCAAACCGGAAGATATCCGCATTGATACGTACCGCTCGAGCGGCAAGGGCGGACAGCACGTGAACACAACGGATTCTGCCGTGCGCATCACGCACATTGCTACGGGTCTGGTCGCCAACTGCCAGAATGAGCGCTCGCAGCACAAGAACAAAGAGCGCGCTATGAGCATGCTCCGTTCCAAGCTCTACGAATTCGAAATGGAGAAGAAGCGCGCAGCCACCAAGAAAATTGAAGACTCGAAGCTCGACATCGAATTCGGATCGCAGATTCGTTCGTACGTGCTGCAGCCGTACCGCATGATCAAAGATCACCGCACCAAGACCGAGGTCGGTGACACGGACCGCGTGCTCGATGGCGATCTCCAACCGTTTATTCGCGCGTATCTGCTTGCAAGACGCGGAGAGAAGCAGTGAAGACCGTTGCCCACAAGAAGCAACCACAGAGGACACCGAGGGCGCAGAGAAAGATAAGACTTGGCCCTCGTTTCCTGCGGGCGTTCGAGTTTGCGGCGGAGAAGCATAAGGGCCAGACACGCAAGGCATCGACCATCCCATACATTGCCCATCTGATGGGCGTGGCG
This sequence comes from uncultured Acidobacteriaceae bacterium, assembly GCA_963706645.1. GTDB lineage: Bacteria > Acidobacteriota > Terriglobia > Terriglobales > Acidobacteriaceae > Sulfotelmatobacter. Next base: position 57,459 of record CAVPNR010000046.1, on the reverse strand, counting down.
TCTCTGGTGCTGGAAGCTGGAGGCGATGAAGACCTCGCGATCGCTGCCCTTCTGCACGACGTGGTCGAGGATTGCGGTGGTGCACCCATGCTGAAGGAAGTCCGCCGCTGCTTCGGAGCGCGAGTGGCCAAGGTGGTCGAAGGTTGTACCGATGCCGATACGTATCCCAAACCCCCATGGCAGGCTCGCAAGGAGAAATACATACGGCACCTGAAGGCAGCGGACGCGGACACCAAGCTCGTTGCCGCAGCCGACAAGTTGAACAACGTGCGCTCAATCCTCAGCGACTACCGCGCGATCGGTGAATCTGTTTGGTCACGGTTCAACGGTGGACGCGAGGGTACTCTTTGGTACTATCGGACTTTGCGGGATGTATTTCTCAGGCACGGGCGGAATCGCATCACCAGGGACCTGGAGCTAGCGGTGAAGGAATTGGACGCGCTCACCGCGGGAGACCTGATTTCCGATGGCCGATAATCATCACGTGCCATCGAGGCATGACGCTATGCCGCGCATGATCGATCAAATCCGCGCCTCCAAGCTGCCCTCCAACATGATGCAGTTTGCTGCGCGCGGCGCCTTGCAGGTGCCCCCGGCGGAGAACATCGAGATCCTCGTCCACCTGGCCCGCCATAATCAGGTGTTCGGCGACCTGGCGCGCCTAACCCTGGCAGGATGGGACGAAAAGGCATCCTTGGCAGCAGCCAGCGATCCGCAGTCGCCGCGCGAGGTACTTGACTACTTCATCTCACCGGACAACCTCAGGCCGAAGTTGCTTCCTGTGCTTCTGGAGAATCCCGCAATCTCCGAAGGTCAACTGATGAAGATCGCGATCGGAGCCCAGCGGGACACGATTCAGTTAATGCTCCACAGCCCGCGCGTTCGATCGCTGACCGGCGTCCTTCAAGGTCTCCAGGCCAACCCTTATCTGGACAAGGAGCAAGCGGACGAACTGCGGACATTGCGGTCCGGTGCTCACCAGATGTCCACCAGCGCCGCTCCAGAGGACGCTGCACCGGATGTTGAACATGCTGAGGCTTCCGCGGGAACGGCTGCATCCATGCCGGCCTCCGCAAGCGGCGATGAGTGGGCAGACGACGAGGCGCTTACCACCTATCTCAAGGAGCACGAGCACGACATTGCCGCCGAGGGCGACAAGCCGTTTCAGGCTATCGGCGGGATCATGGATTTTCTGGGCGACGAAGATCAAGTCCCGGCACCGGTCGTGCCGGCAGCATCGACTCCCGCCGCCGCACCAAGACGGCCACCGATTGCGCCCAAGAAGCCCGAGCTGCCCAAACGCGAGAACGCGCTGCAGAAGATCAGCCACCTCGATGTCAAAGGCCGTATCCAGCTGGCTTTGAAAGGCAACAAGGAAGAACGCTCGCTGCTGATTCGCGACGGCACCAAAGTTGTGGCGCTGGCCGTACTCGAAGCTCCCAAGTTGTCGGATGGTGAAGTGGAAAAGTTTGCCAGCCAGAAAAACGTGCTGGAAGCCGTGCTGCGACAGATTCCGCTGAAGCGCCGCTTCATGAAGAACTACAAAGTAGTGCGCAACCTGGTAGCGAATCCACGCACGCCCCTCGATCTGGGCCTAGGCTTGATGAAGAATCTGTTGATTCAGGATCTGAAAAACATTTCGGGCAACAAGGAAGTTTCCGAAACCATCCGCAAACTGGCGCTGAAAATGTACAAACAGAAAGAAGAGCAAGCCAACAAGAAGTAAGGCGGGTCGACCCTTCTCCATGACTCAGCCGGATCCGATCGCCGAACTTCTGCAGCGCGCAAAGACCATCGTGGTGGTCGGCCTTTCGCAAAATCCGCTGCGGCCCAGTCATGGCGTTACGGCTTACATGCAGAGCCACGGATATCGCATCATCCCGGTCAACCCGTGTATCGAGGAATGCCTTGGCGAAAAAGCGTACGCGTCCTTGAGCGACGTTCCCGAGAAGATTGATGTTGTGAATATCTTCCGGCGTCCGGAGTTTGTGCCTGAGATTGTCGATGAAGCGATCCGCTTGAAGATTCCGGCCATCTGGATGCAGGAAGAGGTGATCCACGAGAAGGCAGCCGAAAAGGCCCGCCAGGCAGGGATCTTCGTCGTGATGGACCGCTGCATCCTGAAAGAGCACCGCGCGCGATTCCGGTGAACCGAGAGCGCGTTTTAAGATTGCCTTTTTTTGAACCAGGAGATTCCGTGGATCACGAAGCAACTTTGCCAGCCGTCGCTTCTATTCCTCCCGCCGAACTCGTACCCGGCCCTCAACCCTCCACTCTCCGAAAGGTCTTCGTGGGCAAAGACGGTCTCCGCGCGGGCTGGGGACTGCTCATCTTCATCCTTATCTTTGCTGCCCTTGCATTCTGCGCAAATCGCATTAGCCACAAAATCCACACTGCCGCAGCGAGCCCGAATCCGAGTTCGGAGATGTCTCCGGTTTCTACGTGTATCGGCGAGGGGATTCCATTCCTCATGATCCTCTTCGTGACGTGGATTATGTCGAAGATCGAGCGCCGGCCCAACTCGGTCTACGGCCTCGGCGGCAAGCGCAAAGTTCCACACTTCCTCGCAGGCCTTGTCTGGGGAGTACTCTGCCTGTCGCTTCTGATTTTGATCCTGGTAAAGACCGAGCTGCTCGCCATCGATCGCCGCTTGCTCTTCGGCAGCGATGTTCTGCGGTACGGAGCCATCTGGTTGCTCGGTTTTCTCCTGGTGGGATTGGTCGAGGAGTACCTAGTCCGCGGCTATCTTCAGTACACACTCACTCGGGGCCTTGCTGGCCTTTACGATTGGGTCTTCAAGACCCGACACAGCGCAGCGTTGGGCTTTTGGACTGCTGCGATGATGTTTTCTCTCCTCTTTGGACTTGGCCACAGCGGCAACCCGGGGGAGTCACCCATCGGCCTGCTCTCTGCCGGTCTAGCCGGGTTCGTCTTCTGCCTTAGCCTCTGGCGCACGGGTTCGCTCTGGTGGGCGATTGGCTTTCACACCTCGTGGGACTGGGGGCAATCCTTCCTCTACGGCGTCGCCGACAGCGGGTTGATGGCTCAACACCATCTTTTCGCCACGCATCCCGTTGGCAAGCCCATCCTGAGCGGCGGAGCAACCGGGCCTGAGGGCAGTATCTTCATCATTGCCGTGTTGGCGGTCGCCATCCTTATCATCCTGTTCACGCTACCACGGGCTCAATATGGCGAAATAACGCCGGCCACATAGTCAAGACGAATGGGGAAACGTCGCGTGGGGGCACGGCTGGGACGCGAGAGCTATTGTCGTTCAGCGTAAGACAAACTGGTGCCCACGCCTACAAACACCACACTGGCGTCGTCACGGAAGCTTGATCCATTGACGAACGAGCGCACGTCCTCAACGATGCTTACGGCCGAAGCTCCCGGCTTCACCGCGTGTTCTGCAAGACGGCAGAGGCCGTATTCCTCAGCGTTTGCATTTTCCGCTTCCGTGATGCCGTCACTGTAGAAAATGAGCTTCGATCCCTGGGATAACGTGATCTCTGTCTCGGAATAGTCTCCGCAACCAAGGCCCAAAGGCAGCCCGCGCTCGGTATCGAGGAAGTGCTCGCCATCGCAGTCGATGAACAGCGGACGCAGATGGCCGGCGTTGGCGAAGACTACGGTGCGGTGTGCGGGATCGAGCACAGCGTATACCATGGTCACGAATTTTCCCGCGGGAAAATCATCCACCAGTAACTGATTCAGCTTGGTTAGTACCTCTCCCGGTGTGCAGCAGGCCTCGGCCAGAGAGCGCAGCACGCCGCGGGTTGCAGACATCAGCAACGCGGCTGCGGTGCCTTTGCCTGAAACGTCGGCCAAAACAATGCCCCAACGTCCGTCGGGGAAGGGAATGAAGTCATACCAGTCGCCACCTACTGCACGGGCCGGAACGCTGAGCCCGGAAACCATAAAGCCTGGAATGTACGGAGAACTCTTGGGCAACAGTGCCTGCTGAATGGTCCGCGCTTCCTGGGCTTCACGGTCCATGGCCGCTCGCTCCGCCCGCTCTGACTGAAACCGTCGGGCGTTATGAATGGCGACCGCAACGTGGTCGCATAGCGCCTGTAGAATTCTCAATTGCTGACGAGGGAAGCCGTCCACTTCAGGGTGCGACGCCGTGAATACGCCTACGAGTTGGTCGCCTACGCGGAGTGGAATGGCGACCTCCGAGAGCGTTCCTGACTCGCACCCAATGTAGTACTGATCTTGGCGCACGTCGGGGGCGTAGCGCATCTGCCCGGTCGAGGCCACGTAGCCGACCATGCCTTCGCGGCCGATCTTCAGCCGATGCCCCTTATGGTGCAATCTGCATCCCCGCACGCCGGCCAGTACCATCTCGCGGTGCTCTTCATCATGCAGATAGACACTGGCTTCCAGACATCCAAAGGACTCCGCGACTTCGTTGACAACGCTGTCAATCAGTTGATCGAGATCGAGAATCGACGTGATTCGCTGCGCGGCCTTTTGCACGCGCTGCAGGTCATCGACAAGATCGGTGGGCAGAGCACGGACCGGAATCATTTCGTTGCCGGCTGGACTGGGCATCGTAGCCATAAAGCGACCCCTCAGGTGGAAGGCGGCAGAACCACACACTCACTAATAGGGAATAAGATGTCGCGCGGGGCGGCTACGATTCTTTCTTTGGCGGCGGGGCGCCGCCCTCCTTGCCCCGCGAACGCTGCCGCTTGACGTCTTCCATGCGCTCGCGAATACGCTTCTCAATGCCCTCATTCGTAGGGTGATAGTAGACGCGGTCACTCAAATTGTCGGGCAGGCACTGCATGTCGGCCACTTTAGCTTCGAGGTCATGCGCGTACTGGTATCCCTGGCCGTAGCCAAGTCCCTTCATGAGTTTGGTCGGCGCATTGCGCAGGTGCAGCGGCACGGAATCAGCCGCAGTCTGCTCGACGTCGTGCTGAACTTCGCCGTAGGCGGTGTACAGCGCATTCGACTTGGGCGCGACCGAGAGATACACAACCGCCTGGGCGAGTGCCAGATTGCCCTCGGGCATGCCGATGAAGTCGACCGCATCGCGAGCTGCCATGCACAGTGAAAGCGCGTTCGGATCGGCGAGGCCAATATCCTCCACCGCCATGCGCACCACGCGCCGCGCGACATAGAGTGGATCCTCTCCGGCTTCGAGCATACGCCCCAGCCAGTACAGGGCCGCGTCGGGATCGCTGTTGCGCACCGACTTATGCAGCGCGGAAATCAGGTTGTAGTGTTCTTCCCCGGTTTTGTCGTAGAGCAGGATGCGCTTCTGCAGCGCGTCGTGGACGATCTCGTCAGTGATTTCCAGTTCGCCCTGCGCGTTTTTCTGCGCCAGCCCGGCGGCCACTTCTAACACGTTGTAAGCGCTACGCGCGTCGCCGCTGGTATAACTGGCAATTTTCTTCAGCACATCGTCCGACACCGCCAGATTCTTGTCGCCAAGCCCCCGTTCGCGATCGGTCAGCGCCCGTCTCAGCAGAAGCACAATCTGATCCTCGGTGAGCGGCTTCAGAACGTAGACGCGGCAGCGCGACAACAACGCCGAGTTGATCTCGAATGACGGATTCTCGGTCGTCGCACCAATCAGTCGAATGTTGCCTTTCTCCACGTGGGGCAGAAACGCATCCTGTTGCGCCTTGTTAAAGCGGTGAATCTCGTCGATGAAGACGATGGTCCGCGTGCCATATTGGCGCGCCCGCTCGGCATCAGCCATCACTTGCTTGATCTCTTTTATTCCTGCCAGCACGGCGGAGAACTCGATGAACTCCGCCTTGGTCATGTTTGCGATGATCTTCGCGAGCGTGGTCTTCCCAGTGCCCGGAGGCCCCCAGAAGATCAGCGATCCGGCGTCGTCTCGCTCGATCTGCACGCGCAACGGCTTGCCAGGGCCAATCAGGTGCTCTTGGCCGGCGTAGTCGTCGAGCGTTCGCGGACGCATGCGATCCGCCAGCGGACGAGTTGTGTCAGCCGCGTTGCCGGCGTTCGGAATGGGCTGGAAGAGGCTCATCGAAGTGCGTTACTCGAGTGCAGGTTTCAGCTTAACTCAAGGTTTGCCATTGTGGCTGCAGTACTCCCAACGTCCAAGCGCACGCAACGCACCTGAGGCTATAATGGCCCGCACCAATGGCATTGACGCCCGGTGCCAAACTCGGATCTTATGAGATCATCGCGCCGCTAGGCGCCGGTGGCATGGGAGAAGTCTACCGCGCGCGCGACCCACAGTTGGGGCGACAGGTCGCGATCAAAATTCTTCCTTCATTTCTGTCTCGTGATCCTGACCGCTTGCGCCGTTTCGAGCAGGAAGCTCGCGCTGCGGCGGCATTGAACCATCCCAACATTCTCGCTGTCTACCAGATGGGAACCCACGACGGCGCGCCTTATCTCGTCTCTGAGTTGCTCGAGGGCAGCACCCTGCGCGACCAATTGTTACGCGGCACTCTGCCGGTCCGGAAGGCGGTTGATTATGCCGTTCAAGCCGCGCGCGGCCTGGCGGCGGCACACGAGAAAGGCATCGTTCATCGCGACCTGAAGCCGGAGAACCTGTTCCTGACCAAAGATGGACGAATCAAGATTCTCGACTTTGGTCTAGCAAAGCTGATCCAAAATCCTGGCGCTTCCGATCCGGGTTCGCCTACGATGACCGACGGCACCGAAACCGGTGTTGTCCTCGGCACAGTAGGCTATATGTCGCCGGAACAGGTCCGAGGTCAAACGGCCGATAATCGTGCCGATCTATTTGCACTCGGAGCGATTCTCTACGAGTTCTTGACAGGCAAGCGAGCGTTCCACAAGCCCACTTCGGCCGAGACGATGACCGCCATTCTCAACGATGAGCCGCCCTCGGTCTCTCAGATCACGTCCGGGATTCCTCCCGCACTGCAAAGGGTGGTGCAGCGCTGCCTGGAGAAGACTCCCGAACAACGCTTTCATTCGGCATCCGACCTGGCATTTGCATTGGAAGCACTGTCAGAGTCGGGCAGCGCTCCCGCCGGAGCGTTCGCCGTGTCCGCCCGACGAGGAAGAGGCCTTTGGATGATCGCCGCGGGCCTTGTTGTTGCGATCGTCGCAGGTGTTGCCTTCTGGCTAAATCGCTCGCCTGCGAATCCGGTGGTCGAATCTGTCGTCCAACTGACCAACGACGGGCAATCCAAGACCGGCTCAATGGAGACCGACGGTGCGCGGATTTACTTCAACGAGGGGCCAGCAGGAAGCCACCGCATTGCCCAGGTTTCGGTCCAAGGAGGGCAGACGGGTGAACTTCCGTCGAACCTTCTCAACCCGGAAATTGCCGGGCTCACTCACGATGGTTCCAATCTCCTGGTCCTGACCGGATCATTTGTTGCGACGCGGCGGACCATGTGGTTGGTTCCTCTGCCAGTGGGCGAAGCGCGGCAATTGGGCGACACCGATTTCGGCGGCGCGACACTCTTTCCAGACGGTCGTCTTCTTTACCGGCTGGACTCAGGAACATTCTTTGCGGGAAAGGACGGGTCGAGCCCCCAAAAGCTGGAAGGGCTTCCCCAGAAGCTCTCGTCCCCGCGAATTTCGCCAGACGGGACGAAACTCGTGTTTCTTGTCTATGACGGGAACGGGAATTCCTGGACGATCAATGAGGCGGCCAGCGATGGAACTGGAATTCACCCGGTGTTCAAGTGGAAACCAGAACTGCCGGCCGATATCTGCTGTCTCAGGTGGACTGAGGATGGAAAGTATCTGCTCTTCCTTGGCACAGCCAACGGGCGATCCGACCTTTGGGCATTCTCTGAGGAGAAGCACTTCCTGCGCTCAGCCGAGGCCCCCCTCCGGCTGACCAACGGACCGATCTCTTACAGTTCCTTTGCCGCGAGCCCCGATGGAAAACAGCTCTTTGCGGTGGGCGCCCAGCGCCGTGGCGAACTGGTTCGCTACGACTCCAAGACCCGAGAGTTTCTGCCTTACCTGGGTGGCATCTCAGCAGCCGATCCGACTTTTTCGCGCGACGGAAAATGGATGGCTTATATGTCCTACCCAGAGCACACGCTGTGGCGGAGTCGTTCGGATGGCGGCGAACGCCTGCAGCTCACATATTCCCCCTTGATGGTTATTTTTCCGCGCATCTCGCCCGACGGCACCAAAGTTGCCTTCAGCGATTCGAACGGAGTCTCTTATCTTGTCAGCATCAATGGAGGAACACCACAGAAGCTGACTGACTATGGAGTCGCTCCTGACTGGTCACCCGACGGCAATTTTCTGGCAACTACTGTCTACATGGACGGAGCGTATCGCTCACGGGTGATCGATGTGCGCAACGGAAACGTGACGGTAGTCCCGGATTCCAAAGACACGCTCGGGCCCTGGTACGCCACGCAAGACACGTTGATCGCAACCGCGAATGATCAATCTAAACTCGTGCGCTACAACTTCAAGACTCAGAAATGGTCCGATATCTTGAGTAGCCCTGACAAGTTTGTGAACTGGATGACCTCTCCTGACGGTAAGTACTTTTATTATTCAACCGGGGGCAGCGATCCCACTGTTTTTCGGCTCAGGTTGTCCGATGATGCCGTGGAGGAAGTGCTGAAGCTCAAGAACGTACGCCTGGTCAGCGATTTCGATATCGGCCCCAAGCTCGACATCACCCCGGACAACTCCGTCCTTGTGCTTCGGGATATCGGCACCGAAGAAGTCTATGCACTGTCGGTAGACTGGCACTAAGGCGTCACCCTCGTTTTGCGAGCGCGTTCGCCATCTCCACAAAACGCAGGTCCGGAGCCGCAGGCAAGGCTCCGATCTCTGCCGCGTATTGATAAAACAGCTGCAAGCCCTCCAGGCAGCCCGGATCTAGCTGGTAGTGGATATTTTGAGTCAGATAACTCCTCACTTCGGCCTCGCCGATGTCCAGCCGTGGCGCCCATTCGCGTGCGATCTGATTCAAGTTGGCTGGCTCCAGCCCGCGATCGCGCGACTTCTGAAACACCGCCGGTAAATCCAGCGACGGAGACGCTTCCTTCAATGCCGCGCTTCGAACGGCCCAGAACGCGAAGACAAAGGGCTTGCCCGTGAGACGGATCCATTCTTCCGCCAGATCGATGGTTTCGTAGCGGGCGCGATCGACCTTCAACGCCGGGTCGCCGATAACGAGCCCTGCATCGTGCCCAGCCAGCATGGCTTCGATATTCGGCTTCATGGCAGTGTATGTTCTACCCCCGCCCAGCCACCTCTCGAACAGAACCTTCATGAGCGCTACCGAGGTCATCGACGAAGTGTCGAGCGCTACGGTCCGAACCTTCTCGATCGGGACTTTGCTCACCAGCAGAATCGACCGCACCGCCCGCCGTGAAGCGATGGCGACTTCCGGCAGCACCTGCAATCCCGAAATCTCCGCGTACGCAGCAGCCGGAATGATGCCGATGTCAGCCGTCCCCTCGGCCACGGCGCGGGCACAAACCGAAGGCAGCGTGTAGGAGATATCGAAGTCGCGGCCGGCGTCTCCGTGCTCGAAATCCCACATCAGGGGCGCTGTATTGAGGTAAGAAATGGCGGAAAGAAGTAAACGTCGCATTTTCCACAATTTTAACAAACCCATTGTGACATGTGACCTTGACGGCCCGCCTGGGCGCTGAGTCTAATTGGAGTCCGCTCGGAGTGAAATGTGTCGAACGCTGCAGTATCCCCCGCAGCCACTCATCTCATGGAGTGGCTGGCCATTGCTCTGACCCCCGGCTTGGGACCGACGAAGTCGCGCAAACTGGTTGAGCACTTCGGTTCCCCGGAGGCGGTCTTCCGCGCTTCCTTGACCGAACTTGAGGCCACTGGCATTCAAGTCGTTTCTGCCCAGTCGCTGGCCACAGGCCAGTCAGCGGAACTGGCGCGGGAAGAGATCGCTCAGGCCGCTGCAGCGGACATCACGCTGCTCTCGATGGACGATCCCTCGTACCCGCCTCGCCTGAAAGAAATCTACGATCCTCCGCTGATCCTGCGCGTCCGGGGCAATGCCGAGGTGCTGACCAAGCCCGGCATCGCCATGGTTGGGACGCGCCATCCCACGCCGTATGGTTCAGGAATGGCCGAGCGGTTGGCCTGCGATCTGGCCGCGCAAGGGCTGGTCATTATTAGTGGGATGGCGCGCGGGGTCGACACGGCCAGCCATCGCGGCGCGATCACTGCCAAAGGGAAGACGGTCGCGGTGTTTGGCACGGGCGTCGACGTCATCTATCCAGAGGAAAACTCGCGACTAGCAGAGCAGATTCTGGCCTTCGGCGGCGCCCTGATTTCCGAATTTCCCTTGGGAACGTTTGCCGCGCCACAGAATTTTCCGATCCGCAACCGGATCATCAGCGGAATGTCGACCGGCGTGCTCGTGGTTGAAGCTGCCGAATATTCCGGCACGCGCATCACCGCGCGCTGTGCTCTCGAACAGAATCGCGACGTTTTCGCCGTGCCCGGCAATGTCACCAACAAGAATTCCTGGGGACCGAACACACTGATCAAACAGGGTGCCAAGCTGGTTGCGACCTGGGAAGATGTGTGGGAAGACCTTCCGGCAGAAGTGCGACTTGCATTGACTCCGCCCGCCTCGCCTGAATCCTCTGGCGCATCCTCCGCATCTCTATTCCCGGACGAAGGGCTCCCTCCTCACGAAAAGCGAATCCTGCGCCTGCTGAAGGCCGACGAAGCCACGCACATCGACGAAATCGTCGAAAAGCTGGAGAACGATTTGTCGTCTTCCGAAATCTTTGCCGCCCTGTTCGAACTGGAACTGGCTGGTAAAGTCAGGCAAATGCCAGGGAAGAATTTTGTGAAAAGCTTCTGAAAGCTGTCAGCTATCAGCCGTCAGCTCTCAGTTTGGTCATCGTGAAGAAGAGTTGGTATGCAGGACTTCAGGAATCTGAAGGTTTGGGAAAAAGCACATGCTCTGATCTCGATGTCTATAGAACCAGCAAACCCTTCCCACGGGAGGAAATGCATGGCACGACGAATCAGATGAGGAGAATGTCGGCCTCGATAGGCGCGAACATCGCGGAGGGTGTCTGTAGAGGAGGCGATGTCGATTTTGCGCGCTTCCTCCAGATTGCCGTGGGTTCGGCTAGCGAATTGGAGTATCACCTGCTCTTGGCGCGTGATCTGGAGTTGCTCAAAGCCTCTGATTATCAGCGACTTTCGGATGAAGCAGAAGAGGTGAAGAGGATGCTTGCATCGCTAATGCAAAAGCTGAGAGCTGATAGCAGACAGCTGACAGCTTCCGTCCAGTAACTTGTAGCTTTCCGCCCATTCGTGCTAGCGTCAAAACCGGACACTACAGAAAAATTGAGGTTCCATTGTCAAAAGGTTTAGTCATTGTCGAATCGCCGGCCAAGGCGAAGACCATCCAGAAATATCTGGGCAAGGGCTTCACGGTGGAAGCCTCGCTCGGCCACGTGAAAGATCTGCCCAAGAGCACTCTGGGCGTCGATATCACGAACGGCTTCGAGACGGATTACGTCGTCATCCCCGGCAAAGAGAAGGTTGTCGCCAAGCTGAAAAAGCTGGCGGCCTCGTCGGACTCCATTTATCTGGCGCCTGACCCTGACCGCGAGGGCGAGGCCATTGCCGCCCATCTCGCGTTCGAACTCGGCGACAACGGCAAGGGGAAGAAGAAAGCCAAGAAGCTGAAGAAGGGCGAGGAAGCGCCTCCTCCGCGCATTCAGCGCGTCACTTTCAACGAAATCACCAAGCGCGCCGTGCAGGCAGCGTTTGAACATCCGCGCGCCATCGATCAGAACCTGGTTGACGCGCAGCAGGCTCGTCGTGTGCTCGACCGCCTCGTGGGATACCAGGTCTCTCCGCTGCTTTGGGATAAAGTCCGCCGCGGTCTCTCGGCCGGCCGCGTGCAAACCGTTGCTCTGCGTCTGATCGTCGAACGCGAGCGCGAGATCAAAGCGTTCCAAAAAGTCGAGTACTGGACCATCGACGCGCATCTGGCAGCCAGCAAGCCGCCAGCGTTTGATGCCCGCTTTGTGGGCAAGGGTGAAGAGAAGGTCGAAGTCACCAACGGCGAAGACGCCGAAAAGATTCGTGCTGCCCTGGAAAGTGCGGATTGGGTCGTCCGATCGGTCGACAAGAAGGAGCGCCGCCGCAATGCTGCGCCTCCGTTCACCACCAGCAAACTGCAGCAGGACTCCTCGCGCAAGCTGCGTTTCAGCGTGAAGCGCACCATGATGATCGCACAACGTCTGTATGAAGGCGTGGAGCTCGGTGAAGAAGGACTCGTCGGTCTGATCACCTACATGCGTACTGATTCGACCCGCGTCGCGCCTGAGGCGATCCAGGAAGTGCGCGAATACGTCGGCAAGGAATACGGACCGACCTATCTCCCCGAGACGCCCAACACCTTCAAAGAGAAGAAGGACTCGCAGGGCGCCCACGAGGCGATTCGCCCGACGTCGGCGATGCGCCATCCCGACCAGCTCAAGCAGTATTTGAAGGAAGATGAGTTCAAGGTTTACAAGTTGATCTGGCAGCGCTTCGTGGCATCGCAGATCAACCCGGCGGTTTTCGATCAGACGACGGTCGACATCGACGCCAAAAACGGTAACGAAGTTTTCTGGTTCCGCGTTACCGGATCAGTGCTCAAGTTCGACGGCTTCCTCCGCGTCTACGAAGAGTCAAAGGAAGGCAAGGACGAAGAAGACGAGGAACTGAAGCACAAACTGCCAGCGCTCGAAGCCGGACAGAAACTCACGCTCAAGGAACTGAAGCCGGAGCAGCATTTCACCGAGCCGCCACCGCGCTACAACGAAGCGTCGCTGGTGAAGGAACTCGAAGAGCGCGGCATTGGCCGCCCGTCGACCTACGCCGCGATTCTCACGACCATCCAAGAGCGTCAGTATGTGCAGAAAGTTGGTGGAAAGTTCTCTCCGACCGAGATTGGCCTGGTTGTCACCGATCTGCTGGTCGAAAACTTCCGCGACATCTTCGACGTGCAGTACACCGCGCACTTGGAAGAAGAACTCGACCAGATCGAAGAAGGCAAGGAGACGTGGCAGGACACTCTCGGCGATTTCTACAAGAAGTTCCTGAAAGATCTCAAATATGCCGAAAAGCATATGGAGAACATCAAGCGGATGGAGAAGCCCACAGACGAGAAATGCGAACGCTGTGGCGCGCCGCTGGTGATCAAGTGGGGCAAGCACGGATCGTTCTACGCTTGCAGCACCTACGATAAAGAAGACAAGAACACCTGCACCTTCACCAAAGAAAACCCGATCAACCTGCCCGACCTCGATTCGGCCGATGTGCAGGAGACCACGCAAGAGGAATACTGCGAGAACTGCGGCCGCGTGATGGTGTTGAAGCGCGGGCGCTTCGGTCAGTTCATGGCCTGTACGGGATATCCCGACTGCAAGACAACGCGGCGTCTGGATCAGGGCAAGAAAGTTCCCGACATTCCGCTCGATGAACTGTGTCCGAAGTGCGGACGCAATATGATGATCCGCCACGGGCGTTATGGCGAGTTCACGACCTGCAGCGGATATCCCGAGTGCAAGTATGTGAAGCAGAACTTCATTGGCGTAAAGTGTCCCGACTGCAAAGACGGGGATTTGGTCGAAAAGCGCGCCCGCAAGGGGAACACGTTCTACGGCTGCGGAAATTATCCCAACTGCAAGTTCACTTCGGCCCACAAGCCGATCGCGGAGAAATGCCCTGCTTGCGGCAGCGAATATCTGGTCGAGAAGAATCTGAAGGCCGGCCCGGTGATCGCGTGTCCCAACAAAGAATGCGACTTCGAGCGGGCCGCGCCGCAGCCGGATGCGGCGGCGACCTCGGTGTAGGGAATCGCCGAAAATGATTTGATGCTCGGACGCCCGTCTGCTCGTCTAAGTTTTCCAACGGTGTTTACTGAAACGGAGAGAAGAATGGCCAAGAAACCCACCCTATCCGATGCCCACTTGATTCTGGAACTCTACGAACTGCGCCGCGAGGCCGAAATGCGCAAAGCCCGCAACTGGTGGGGCGGCGAATTCTTTCCCCAGAGCGCGGACGACGTGATGAATGTCGCCTTTGCTGCGGGAGCGCAGGAAAATAACTGGTTTCGCCAGGTAGCTGGCTATTGGAACATGGCGGCTTCGTTCGTCCTGCTGGGCGCGTTGAATGAAGAGTTGTTTTTGCAACCGTCGGTGAGCGGCGAAATGTTCCTGATCTTCGCGAAGATCCATCCCTACATCAAAGAACTGCGTGAAAAAATAGGCGATCCCCAGTTCTTCCTCAACATCGAGAAAGTCATCACCCACACGAAGTGGGGCCGCGACCGCCTGCAATTCATGCTCAAGCGCGTGGAGATCTTGCGACAGAAGCGCGCCGAGCGGAAGCCGAGCTAGGCTTCCCGTGGTTCGAGTCTCGTCGCATCGCGAGATTCATTTCCTGTGAGCCCAATCACTTTCCACGACGCCGCATCTGTTATCCTAACTGGCTGTGCGGATGATCTGGTGGTTTCTGATACTAGGCGTGAGCACGCTGGTAGTAGTGTGCGTGGCCATCGCCCTGTATGTCCGCTTGCGTCGGCATCTGCAGAAGGAGCACGCGTCGCACGACGCTCCGTTAAGTGACGGGGAGCGCCCGCGCCAGCCCGAACAGCATTGAACACGGAAGTTGGCTGCGATTTGGAGATCGAGTTATGGCAAAGTCAACAATTCAAATTCTAAGCACCCCGCAAGAGCGGGCTCTTGAGGCTTCGCGCCAGGTCGCTCTGGTCGTGGGCGCGAGCCTGGTAGTCGCTCTGTGCGCCCGTATCACAATTCCCTTGATGCCGCTAACGCCAGTGCCGCTCACTGTGCAGAACATGGGCGTGCTGCTGGTCGGATTGATGCTCGGCAGTCGGCGCGGCTTCGCCGCCCTCGTGCTCTATTTGATGGAAGGCGCGGTGGGCTTGCCGGTGTTCAGCGCAAGTGCCGTGGGCCTGCACGGAATCGCGCAGATCCTTGGTCCGACCGGCGGATTCCTGATGGCCTACCCCTTCGTCGCCTTTCTGGCCGGCTACATTTTCGAGCGCGGCACCAAAAGTTTCCCGCGCGCAGCCATCGCCGGACTACTGGCCGAGCTCTTGCTTTTCGTCGGAGGCCTGACTTGGCTCTACGTCTATACGCATTCGCTGGCGAAAGCCGCCTATCTTGGCCTGTACTGGTTCCTGGCCGCTGAAGTGATCAAAGTGATGTTGGCCGCCGGCATTGCTGTTCGCTGGCGCGGGGGCGCACAAAGAAGCTCAGTCAAGCAGTAGATTCTTGGGAGACAAGATGACAGTAGTATCCGAAGCAACCAAAGCGCCGGGCGGAAGTTCCGCCGGGCAGGTGCGCGAGATTACCGTGGCCCACAGCCCGGATTCCGACGACGCCTTCATGTTTTACGGACTGGCCACGAACAAAGTTCGAACGCCTGGCCTGCGCTTCACGCACACACTCTGCGATATCGAAACCCTGAACCAGAAGGCGCGTGAAGGCGTCTACGACGTCAGCGCGATTTCGTTCCATGCTTATCCATATGTGCAGGACAAGTACGCGCTGATGACCTGCGGCGGCAGCGTGGGCGAAGGCTATGGGCCGATGATTGTGTCGCCGCGCCCCTTCACCGCTGCCGAAATCAAGACTAAGCGCATCGCTGTTCCGGGCACACTGACCACTGCGTTCCTGGCGTTGCAGTTGTTTGCCCCTGGCATCGAAACCGAAGTCGTTCCGTTCGATCAGATCATTCCGCAGGTGCTCGAAGGCAAGTACGAAGCCGGCCTCATCATTCACGAAGGCCAGTTGACCTACGACAAGTCGGGGCTGCACCGCATCGTGGATCTCGGCAAGTGGTGGGGGAAGGTAACTGGTCTGCCGTTGCCCCTCGGCGGCAATGCGATTCGCCGGGCCCTTGGTCCCGAACTGATGCCGGTAGTCACTGCTGCTTTGCGCGAGAGCATCCAGTACGGACTCGATCACCGCGAAGAGGCGTTGTCTTACGCCATGCAGTTTGCCCGCGATCTCGACACGTCGTCGGCCGACAAATTCATCGGGATGTACGTGAACGAGCGCACCCTCGACTACGGTCCCGACGGCCGCGAAGCCGTCCGCCGCCTGCTCGACATGGGACACAAGGCAGGTATCATCGGGCCGGAAGCGAAAGTGGATTGGGTGTAGGAAGCTTCTAGCTGCTAGCTCCTAGCTTCTAACTAATGACTGCCGATCTGCGTCTTGAATTCCGCCCGAGGTCAATACATCCGCGGATTGTGTCTTGCTAGAAGCTAGGAGCTAGAAGCTTGCTTCCCCAAACCCTCCTCATCGACGCCGACGACACGCTCTGGGAGAACAACATCTACTTCGAGCGCGCGATTGAGCGCTTTATCTCGTTCCTCAACCACCACGAGTTCTCTCCCGAGCAGGTGCGCGAAGTGCTCAACGACGTGGAGCGCGAATGCATCGTGAAGCACGGCTACGGGCTGCATAGTTTCGCGCATGCGCTGGTTGACACCTTCGAACGCCTGAGCCTCGGTCCGGTGACTCCTGAGTCGCACGCCCAGATTCACAGCTTCGCGCACACGATCGCTGCGCATCCCGTAGAGCTCTTGCCGGAGGTGCCGGAGACTCTGCAGTACTTGTCGCAGCGCCATGACCTGATCCTGATGACCAAGGGAGCGATCGCCGAACAGTCGGGAAAGGTCGAGCGTTCCGGTCTGCGGGAATATTTCGTGTCGGTCGAGATCGTGGCCGAAAAAGATCCGGCAGCCTATGCGCGCATCGTCGAGAAGCACGACCTCGAGCCCGATACGACGTGGATGGTCGGCAACAGCCCAAAGTCCGACATAAATCCCGCCATGGCCGCCGGTCTGCACGCCGTCTTCGTCCCGCACGGCAACACCTGGATACTGGAGCACGAAGAAGTCAATCCGGCGCCTGCCCAGCAGAGGCTTCTCATCGTCGGCCGTTTCGCCGAACTCCGCGAGCACTTCTAGCATTCCTAATCACTAGGGACGCAGAGGACTCAGAAATAAAAACTCTGTGTCCCCCGTGTCCTCTGTGCTGAATGCCTTTACGGTGTAAAAGCAACGTTGCCGCACCCGCCATGGCGCGCCAGTGGCGGAATCAGCATCGTCACGGTGTTTTCATCTTCGTCACTACCGCATCTAACTAACCAACACGCGTCCTCGCATGGAGCATTTCCCGCATGTTACCCTCATCTTGCTCTGCGATCTGGCTCCCACTTCGTCCGTGGCGATTCAGACACACAATTTACGGCGGCTGTTGCACACGGTTGAGGCGCTATCCGAACTTGGTCCCGCGCTAACGGCGGAGCGCGAGTTTTCGGAAACGTCGCGGCTGATGCTGTCGGCCATTATGGAAGCAGCGGGCGCGCGCGAAGGTGTGCTCCTTCTCTTCAATGACAAGCCCGCCATGCTGACCTCGGCCTCGGCACAGGGATTCGCCCTGATGCCCGATCCCGCCTTCATTCCTCTCCTCCCAAAGCATGTGCATGCGCTCACGGCGGCGCGTGGTCCGATTGTTCTCAACTCGTCGACCTACTCGGTGTTTCTGAGTTCCAACGGCAACGTCGCTCCGGAACTGTTCAAGTGCCTCGCCCCCCTAAAAGCAGGAGGTCGCCTGGCCGGGGTCGTCGCGCTCGGCCGCCGTCCGGGTGACGCGCTCTACGAAGACAGCGAACTCGATGCCCTCGAACTTCTTTGCAGCTACATCGCTCTGGCCGTACAGAATCATGCTCTGACGCAAACCATCGCGCAGCGTGTTTCTGAAAATCTGCGGCTCATGGCATCCCTGCACGGCTTCTACGACAACGCGCTGGAAGCCTTTGCCACTGCCATCGACGTCAAACACGTCAACATCCACGGACACTCGCTGCGTGTTGGTCGCTATTCCGCAGCCATCGGTGAAGCGATGGGAATGGAATCGAGCGACGTGGCGGCTCTGCGGAGTGCCGGATACCTGCACGACATTGGGAAGGTCGCCGTCGATCGCCGCTTGTTCGGTAAGCCCGGAGCGCTCAATCCGGAAGAAATTCGAGAGATGGCGGACCACACCACCGTGGGCCACCAGATTGTCAGCAGCGTGCAATTCCCCTGGCCCAGGATTCCTGAGACCGTGCGCTGGCATCACGAGCGCAGCGATGGCTCCGGATATCCAGACAAACTCGGTCAAGATGATTTGCCGATGGCAGTCCGCATCGTCGGAGTTGCCGACTCGTTCGATGCCATGACCAGCGCTCGTCCGTACCGCGCTCCGTTGTCGGTGGGCAGCGCCCTCAGTGATCTGGTGCGCATGGCTCCCGATAAATTCGATCCCAACGTGGTGCAGGGATTGTTAATTCAAGTGCGCCGCGACGCCGTGGGCAGCAACCGAACTCCGCTGCTCGACTCCATGCAAGTGAACATTGCGGCGACCGACATCGATCAACTGGCTGCCACGTTGCAGCACAAGGTTTCGCGCGGCAGAATGTATCTGACCAAGGAAAGTGGCTCCTAGTTCCCCCCTGCAGCCGGTGGCCCCTCCGAAGCCCTTGTCTCGCATTCACTTTCAAGCCTTCCCGGAATCACATGGAGTAGCAATGAATAGCAACTTTTTCGCCCATGAGGGTTCATAATCTAGAGATCAAAGTGTGAAGACCTGCTCCGTGGGGGAGTCTCGATGAGATCCAGTCTTGGGCGCTTCAGCCTTGGGAAGCTTTTGCTGCTTCTGTTTTGTCTGAGCCTGGCGTGCGCAGTTCCGCAGCTGCTCGCCAAGAAAAAAGATAAGGCCGAGACCAACCAGGCCGAACAGAAACGCGCGGTGCAGGCGCTTAATCGCCTCACATTTGGCCCGAGACCCGGCGATGTCCAGCAGGTTACGACGATGGGTGTCGATCGCTGGATTGATCTCCAGTTGCATCCCGAGAAAATCTCAGATGATGCCATCGAGGCGCGCTTGGCGCCCTTCCGCACCTTGCATATGAGTTCGAAGGAGATCGTCGAGGAATTCCCCGACAACCAGATGATCAAGCAGTACATGGAGGGCAAAAAGTCCATGCCTTCCGATCCTGCAAAGCGCGCTGTGATTGAGGTCCAAATCGCGCGGCTTGAGGAAAAGCAACAGCAGAGGACAGAAAAAACGGAGAACCGGCGGAATCAGAACGCCGCGAGAGAAGAAGGCAGCGCGTCTGCGCCTGCTCCAGTTTCGGCAGGACCCGCCGCCAGCGACACAGCCAAGACTGCGGAAGAACTCGCCGCCGCGGCCGCTGCCAGTCCCGATGCCACGCCCGCTGATAGCAACTCGATGAACGCCATGAGCGCCGCGAACGGCGCAAACGGCACCAACGAAGACCACTCCATGTCGCCCGCGACTGGAACGTCCATGGCTCCCGCGAACCCCAAGGCGACTCCCGCGGACGATGCTGAAGCCCGCCGTCGCGAGGATCGACTCTACGCCGACCTAAAAATTCAAGGACTCATGGATCTCTCGCCCGACCAGCGCTACAAGAAGGTCATGGCAATGACGACCGCCGACCAAGTCGCTTTCTCCGAGTCCATTCGCGGCGGTAAAGGCCAGGAATTTCTCGACGGTATGGAGCCCAAGCAGAAAGAAACGCTGATGGCCATGAGTAATCCGCAAGCTGCCGTGCTGTCGGAACTGGTTCAGGCCAAAGTGCTGCGGGCCATCTATTCCGATCGGCAGCTCGAGCAAGTCATGACCGACTTCTGGTTCAATCACTTCAACGTATTCGTCGGCAAGGGCCCTGAGCGCGTGCTCGTCACCAATTACGAGCAGAGCGTGATCCGCCCGCATGCGCTGGGCAAGTTTGAAGACTTGTTGGTCGCGACAGCGAAGAGTCCTGCGATGATGTTCTATCTCGACAACTGGATGAGTGTCGGGCCGAATTCTCCGCAAGTGCAAGGCGTTCCTGCGCACCCGATGCATCCGTATGGACCTTATGGCCGTCCGCGACGCTTTCCGCAGCAGCCGAATCCAAACGCGAAACGCAAACAGGCCAGCGGTCTCAACGAAAACTACGGCCGCGAGTTGCTGGAACTGCACACCCTCAGCGTGAACGGCGGCTACTCGCAGCGCGATGTTACTGAAGTCGCCAAGGTTTTCACTGGCTGGACGATCGAGAAGCCTTATGAAGGGCTAGGCTTCAAGTACGAGCCGCGCATGCACGAACCGGGGCCTAAGTTTGTCCTCGGGCATCACATCAAGCCCAAGGGGGAAGACGAAGGCAAGGAAGTGCTGCACATACTGGCGACCAGCCCGCAGACCGCTCACTTTATTTCTTTAAAATTGGCGCAGCGCTTTGTCTCCGATGATCCGCCGCCCGCGCTCGTCGACCGCATGGCGAAGACGTTCGAGAAGTCGAAGGGCGACATTCGCGAAGTACTAACCACTCTGTTCCATTCGCCGGAGTTCTGGGCCGACACCACATATCGTGCAAAGGTCAAAACGCCACTTGAGTTTGTCGCCTCGGCGGTGCGCGCCACCGGGGCCAATGTAGACGATGCTTTCCCCCTCACTCGCCAGATCGCCAACCTGGGCATGCCACTCTACTCGGCGCAGCCGCCCACGGGTTATTCGATGAAGGCGGACACCTGGGTGAGTTCATCGGCTCTGTTGGGACGGATGAACTTTGCGCTAGGGATGACCTCGGGCAAGATCCGTGGTGTAAAAGTCGATGCCGTGCAGTTAGCCGGAGGTCCGCCTCCACCGGCAGATGCGACCATGGCGCTGTCCGCACTTGAAGCCAAATTGCTCGCGGGAGACGTATCGAAGCAGACGCACGATTCGATCGTGGCGCAGATTGAGAGCCCGGACGCTACGTCGGATGCGCAAGACAAAAAGGCTTCCCAGGGGAAACCAGCCGGACCGCCCGACACGAGCACGATCGCGGGCCTGCTGTTGGGTTCGCCGGAGTTTCAGAAAAGATAGCTGCTAGCTCCTAGCTGCTAGCCAACCAGCAGCAGCCGAAGAGCTAGTAAGGAGCTAGAGGCTAGGAGCTGTTTCTCATGTCCATCACTCGTCGCATCTTTCTTCGCAACAGCGCGCTGGCCGTCGTCGGGACGGCGGCGGTGCCGAGTTTTCTGACCCGCGCGGCTTTCGGCGCTGTCGAGATGCCCGGCCGCAACAAGCGACTGGTCGTCATTTTCCAGCGCGGCGCTGCCGATGGATTGAACATCGTTGTGCCGTATGCCGAATCTCAGTATTACGCGATGCGGCCCAGCATCAATATTCCGCGCAAGTCGGTAATCGATCTCAATGGATTCTTCGGGCTGCATCCCTCGATGTCGGCATTTCAGCCGCTCTGGCAACAGGGACATCTAGCCATCGTTCACGCCGCCGGGTCGCCGGACACGACGCGCTCCCACTTCGACGCGCAGGACTTCATGGAAACCGGCACGCCCGGGGTGAAGATCACGGAGGACGGATGGCTCAATCGTTCACTTCAAAGCATGCCCTCGATGCCGAAGAACTCGCCCTTTCGCGCGATTGCTCTGGGGCCGTCAGTGCCGCGCATCTTGAGCGGCTCTGAGCCCGCCGTTGCGATGAACAACATCAACGACTTTTCGGTCGGCGGAAAGAATCCTAAAGCGTCCCCCGCTGCGACCGCGTTTGAAGCGATGTACGACCACTCCTCCGACAGCGTTCTGCACGGCACTGGTGAAGAAACCTTCGACGCGGTGAAGATGCTGAAGACCGCCGATCCTGGAAAATATGCGGCTGCTCCCGGCGCGGACTATCCCAAGGGACGCTTCGGCGACAGCCTGCGGCAGCTCGCACAGCTGATCAAAGCGAACCTAGGAGTGCAGGTTGCGTTTGCCGACATCAGCGGCTGGGACCATCACGTAAACGAAGGCTCGACCGAAGGCCAGCTGGCTAACGTGCTGACCGAGTTCTCGCAATCGCTCGCGGCATTCTGGGTTGATCTCGGCGATCTGATGGAAGATAC
This sequence comes from uncultured Acidobacteriaceae bacterium, assembly GCA_963706645.1. GTDB lineage: Bacteria > Acidobacteriota > Terriglobia > Terriglobales > Acidobacteriaceae > Sulfotelmatobacter. The sequence continues at coordinate 35,547 of CAVPNR010000046.1, read as the reverse complement.
AGTGGTCGTTACGATGTCGGAGTTCGGGCGCACGGCGCGCGAAAACGGCAACCGCGGCACCGATCACGGCCACGCCAACGTGATGTTCGTCATGGGCGGTCCGGTAACGGGCGGAAAAGTCTACGGCCGCTGGCCGGGCCTCGACCAGTCGCAACTCTACGAAGGCCGCGACCTGGCCTTGACCACCGACTTCCGCCAGGTCATCGGAGAAGCAGTATCCCGCCACATGGGCAACAAGAACCTCGCGAACGTGTTCCCGGGCTACGACAATCAGGCCGCGAAGTTCCTGAAGGTGCTGGGGTAGTGACCACTAGATCTCGATCAGCACATCTTCGTTCTCAATCTTGAGCGGATACACCGCCACCTTCGCGTTCGCGTTATGGGCCGCCTCGCCGGATTTCGGATCCCACGCCCAGCCGTGCCACGGACAAACGACCTTGCCGTTCTCGATCATACCTTCGCCGAGCGGGCCGCCGCGGTGCAGGCAGACGTTGTCCATGGCGCTGAAGGTCCCATTCACGTTGGCGACGCAGATCATCTTGTCGCCACAGGGAAACTCCTTGGCGGTGTCGGCGGCGGGGAGTTCAGATTCGGTCGTGAGCTTGGTGAAGTTCGGCATGGGTTCGAATGTCACATAATCAAGATGCACGTCACAACTATTGCGTCATCGCCTTCATGCTATCGACCACGGTGATTGCAACCGATAGCAGGACGACGCATGACCAGACGAGGGCCGGAGCCTTTAGAGGCCCCTTTCCCAAGAAACCTAAAACGATACCGGCTGTTCCCAACAGGAGTCCTGCCACAACAGCAACCACGAAGAGCGTCGCAGCGAATGGGTTGTCGCCGCGAACGTGCATCACAACGGTGAGGACAAGGTCGCACACTACAGAGATCGTCGCGCAAAGAAAACCCGACAGCGCCGCCTTCTCCCGCCATCCGGACCCGACGCGTTTGACTCGAAGAACCCACGCCCAAGTGCCGGCCAGAAGCACGCCTTCCGAGATGGCGATGATGTCACGGCTCTCAATCATCTGACTCGCGACATCTCGCAACAGTTAAGAGCTGCCGAGCCGCGCTCGACGGACAGCCGAAGGCGGCCGTCCCCACATGGATCTGATTTGCTGACAGCTCACAGCTGAGAGCTGTCAGCTATTTTGGCTGCAGCGTTTGCGCGATCATCACCTGACGCTTGAAGTTCTCGACCATGTTGGGGTCGAGGCGGACTTCGGTGGGCTTCTTCGCCAGCGTCATGGTGTCGATCTTGTCCTGCAGTTTGAGCAGCGCGTAGAAAAGGTTCTCGGGCCGCGGCGGGCATCCGGTGACATAAACATCGACCGGGACGATCTTGTCGACGCCCTGCAGCACCGCATAAGTATTGAACGGGCCGCCAACCGATGAGCACGCGCCCATCGAGATCACCCACTTCGGGTCGGGCATCTGATCGTAGATGCGCTTCACGACCGGAGCCATCTTCAGCGTGACCGTGCCGGCGACGATCATCAGGTCGCTCTGCCGCGGGCTGGGCCGGAACACTTCCGAGCCGAAGCGCGCGATGTCGAAGCGCGACGTAGAAGAGGCGATCATCTCGATCGCGCAGCAGGCCAACCCAAATGTCATGGGCCAAACCGCCGACTTGCGCGCCCAGTTGAAGACGTAATCAACTGTGCTGATCATGAAATTCTTCTCGAACTTGTTTTGCAGCCAGCCCATGTATGGTCCTCGCGAAGCTCTACACAGGCAGTCTAGGTAAGCCAGTGAAAGGTGTCAAACCGCATTTTGGTGCTTCCGACACAAAATTGATCCCTCCACTTTGGCGTCCAGCTTGTAGTGACGCGCCACCTCCGAGGCGTACCGCGTCCCAACTCGCTCACGGTTGTCGGCCAGCCATGGGCTCAGGCGAGTCTGCCCCGAAGAAGTTCCGGCGGGGGCGAGAAGGTCGCCCATCAATCCCTGATATTCCTCCCAGGTAAGAATGGTGTCTCCAACAAACCAGCCGCTCACCATCGTGCAAAGGTATGCCAACGTCATTGGCAGGTGAACGAGACGGACCGAACTCCCCACTTGTTGCGCAATGAGCCTGACCAACTCCTCGAACGTAAAGGTTTCAGGGCCGATCGCATCGCGCACAGAGTTTCCCGACTGATCCACAGAGTCGACGACAAGTCGTGCCATGTCCTCGACGTAGATCGGACGAACGCCATATCGGCCATTCCCGGGAATGCCGAAAATGGGGAAGCGACGGACGAACCAGGCTATGTTGTTAATGAGGATGTCTTCCATCCCGAAGATTACCGTCGGTCGCAAGATTGCGTACGACATGCCGGAGTCGATGATGCTCTGTTCCACTTCGGCCTTCCCGCGGTAGTAGACAAGAGGAGATTCGGCCGAAGGGTTCGCGATGCTAACGTGCACGATGCGTTTGACGCCGGCGTTTTTCGCGGCCGTGATCAGCGTGCGGGTGTTTTGAACGGCGCTCTCGAAGGTGGACTTTCCTCGCGGGAACCGCACCCAATACGTATTAATCAGAGTGGAGGCACCGCGAAGAATTTGGCTGAGCCTGTCGGGATCCTCGAAGCAATAAGGAAAGACAGCGACTCGATCGCGAAAAGGATTCTCCCGGTCAGGATGGTACGTCAGGGTGCGCACCCGATATCCGCGGTCGAGCAAAAGCTTCGTCGCGTACTTACCGGTGTAGCTGAATGCTCCGGTGATCGCGACTGTACCGATCGGATCTCCATCTTTCAGCATGGTGCCGCTCCCTTCGACTCAGGCTCCCTCGTTTCCACCAGTTCCAGAACCGCCTTCCGCAGGGGCTTCATCAGCGGCAACGTGGAGATGCGCAGCAGATTCGCGAGCAATCCCAGGCTCTTCACCATCAGCCGTTGGGTCTTCTCCTGATTCGGAGATCGGTCGTAGAGCCAAAACATGATGAGCGCCATCTGATATAGCCAGAGCAGGTAGGGAAGGCGCGGTTGCAGGTCTGGAGGCACTTTGGCGTCGCTGCCTTCGACGGCAATGCGCATGTGCTCGATCGCTCCTTCGCGGATGGCGCGGGTCTCATCGCTGAAAGGGGAGAGCGGGTCATCGCTGTCCGGCGCATGACGGAACAGCGCCGCGCAGAACTTGCGATTCGGTTCCAGCAGATCGAGTCGCTTTTCGAGGATGCAGCGAATCCGCTCCTTGAGTTTCTTGTGGCCGGCGAGAGCGTCCAAGACTGGGGCGTTGCTGCTCGCCTGCATCTCGCTGTAGAAGGCGAGCACGATGGCGTCCTTGGAGGAGAAGTAGTAATAAGCGCCACCGAGGGCCACACCGGCCTTAGCCGCGATGTCGCGCATGGTGGTCGGTTCGAATCCCTTCTCACGGAACAGGCCCATCGCGGCTTCATAGATCTTGCGGCGGGTATCCTCCGCGCGCGGCGTGGTCCTCGGCTTGAGAGACGTGGTCGTCATTGCAGGAACTCCCTTACGGTTGAGACCGGCGCGTTGCCGGCAGGCAGGGCGCAGGGTTCGAGTTCGACCTGGCGCAGTTCTTCGGCAATCGTCTCCGTGCTCAGGAAACTGGAGAGCCGATGGCGGTTCTTGGACAAGGCGACGAACGCCTGCCGCGCCAGAGGCGCCAATAGCGGGTGCGTCAGGCGGGCCGCCCAGTCGCAGTACTCGACCATCGCATAGAGAACCATGATCCAGGCGTTGTTGTTCAGGTACACCGCGCCTTCATCGCTGATGACGGCCAGATCATCCTTGGTTGCAATCTGCTCGAGTTCCGGGAACAGGCGCCGGGCCTTCTCCGAACCGGCTTCCAGCACGGCGATGCCGATCCACGAACGCTGTACCAGGATCCAGTCTTTCAAGCGCCGGCATATCTCGCACTTCGGATCGTAGAGCACGTAGAGCTTCTGCATATTCGTACCTCCTCTCCTTCCGTCTAGCACTCGCTGTAAGCACTCAGCGGGGAATCGCAACCTTCAGCACGGCGTCGGGCGCGACCGGCGGAGTTGGCACCAGCGGGCTGTGTGCGGTCCGCGCACTTTTGCGGATGCGGGAGAAAACGTAGAGGTTAAAGAAGTGCATGCCGCCGAGGATCATCAGGACCATGCCCATCTTGTCGCTGAGCAATTCGATGGCGGCACGTGAGGTGCTGATGGTGTCGGCCGTCTTCAGGGCGAGAGAGACGAAGCCGATGTTGATGAGATAAAAGCCGACCACGAGCAGGTGGTTCACGGAGTCGGCCAGTTCGGCGTTGCCGTGAAAGGCGTCAACCAGGAAAATAGCGCCGCGCTTATACAAGGTGCGGGCGACCCAGATCGTCAGAGAGACGCTGATCAGGACATAAACCAGGTAAGTGGCGACGATGATGTTGTTGGCGGTATTTATGTTGTGCTCCTCCCCCGTTTCAGCATGTTGAACGTGTTCAAAATCAATATAGCGTTGGGCTCCCGGGTGCGTCAAGGGAAAAGTTGAACACGTTCAATCGCATTGATTTCAATGATTTGGGTGATTAGATAATGACGGTGCCCATCTTTTCGCGCGGGTTCCACGAGTCGCCCGAACACCCAAAACTGTAAAGGATGTCTTAGGGACGAAATGGAAGGGATGTGTTGGGACTAGACACGCCTTGCGAAAGGGGGCAATGCGGCCGGGAGAGCTCGGTCCTGTAGCACGCGATGCTCTTGTGGGGACAACCGCCGGGCCGTCGAGCACGCCATCACCACCGTTATCTTGAACAAAGCCCAGGAAGGGCCCGATTTCGCTCGTGATCCTTCCCGAGCGAGCGAAGCGAGTCAAAGGCGCGGGCCAGACCTTGGTAACTGGAGTTTCTCTGGACACTCCGCCAGACTCATTGACGTGAACCGGACAATACTGATTATCGTTCTAATCGTCGGCGGGAGTATCGGTGTGTGGAAAGCGGTGCAGGAGAGGTGCGCGCAGACTCATCCCAGCCTCGCGACTACCGAGCAGTTCATCAGCTATGCCTGCGACCAGGCCGTCGCGGATGCTGCGAAGCACGATCACATCACGCTCGACTACAGCATCGGATCACTCAAGCAGGTCGATGCGATTCTCGGGCGGGTTCATGAGAATTATTTGAAGAATCCTTCCTCGATCCACGTCCGCGGCCTGTCGGCGGAATACGGCGCGTACGTGGGTGAGGTGATCCGCCGCAATGAAGGAAACGCGTATTGGGCGCGCGATAGCGACGTTGCGGGGGAGAAGTCTTATCCGCTGCACTGGAACGCGGGCGAGTCGTATCCATTTGCGTGGTGCGCACGGCGCATCACCGACGGCGACGGTGACAGCATCTGGTTCAAGTACTCGGTTCTAAAAGATCCCAATTGGAAACAACACCTCTCGGGAATCGTCGTCAAGTCAAAGCATTGAATTGCCCCGAAGCCTCCCGACCGAAGAGGCCGTGTGCGGGGTCGCCCATCCTCTCCGCGCCTTTTGCGAAGGACGGGATTCGCGAGACCGTTCCTTAGTTTTCCACAACCGAATGTGACATCTAACCTTGACCCTGAAATTCAAAGAGCAGATGATTGCGAAGGCAAAGGCGGTATACGCGAAACCCGTGAGCAACGCGCTAACTCCTTTGTTCGCAAGATTTTGACCTCTAAACCCTAGGGGCTCAAGATTTTGCAGACGACTTTTGCAAACCCCGCGCCAGTCGCGGCTTTCAGAGGGGGGAGGGGGGAGCGGGGGTACCCCCGAGACCTGCCGTTTTCCCGAAATGGACTCGCCGAAAAAGCGCTCATCGGCGCCGCTGTCAGGAATTTTTTTCCGCAGGTTTCGCTACAATAAAAAAGGTTCTGTGATCTCCTATGTCCCTGACCAAACAGCAAGCACTGGAAATGTTCGAGTCCGATGACCTGATCGGCATTGGGATGGAAGCCGACGCGGTGCGGCGCAAGCTGCATCCGGAAGGCACTGTCACTTACATCATCGATCGCAACATCAACTACACCAACTTCTGCACCGAGTACTGCAGCTTCTGCGCGTTTTACCGGCCGCTGAAAGGGCCCGCGGCGAAGGATGGATACATCCTCGACTTCGACACGATTTACGAGAAGATCCGCGAGACCGTCGAACTCGGCGGAACTGGCGTGCTGATGCAGGGAGGACTTCATCCCGACCTAAAGATTGACTGGCACGAGAAGATGCTGCGCGGGATCAAGGAGCGCTTTCCGAAGATTCATCTGCATTGCTATTCGGCTTCGGAGATTATTGCGATTGCGGAATACAGTTCTCTCTCCATTCGCGACACGATTCTGCGGCTGCGCGACGCAGGGCTGGATTCGATTCCCGGCGGCGGCGCGGAGGTGCTGGACGACGAAGTCCGCTACAAGATTGCGCGGCTGAAGTGTCTGACCGACGATTGGCTCAACGTGCATCGGACCGCGCACCAGATCGGGATGCGTACGACGGCGACCATGATGTTTGGCGTAGGCGAGAACTACGAAAACCTGGTCAATCACTTTCAGCGGCTTTATGAATTGCAGGAAGAGACCGGTGGCTTCACGGCGTTTATCCCGTGGAGCTTTCAGCCGCAGAACACAGCGCTGGGCGGGAGACATTGGGACGAGGCGACCGCGGTTGATTATCTGAAAGTGCTGGCGATCTCGCGGCTGTATCTTTCGAACTTCCTCAATGTGCAGTCGAGTTGGGTGACGCAAGGATTGAAGGTCTGCCAGATGGGACTGCGGTTTGGCGGGAACGACGTGGGCTCGGTGATGCTGGAAGAGAACGTGGTGCGCGCGGCGGGCGTGACGAACTGCACGACCGAAGAAGAGTTGCGGCGGATTATTCGCGACGCGGGGTTCCGTCCCGCGCAGAGAGATACGCTTTATCGGCAGTACTTCCTGAACTAGCACTTCAAAGCCCTGTCGAAAAGAAACGTTGATCGCAGCGCTAAAGCGCTGCGCCACCCAAAACCAGTCTCGGCCAATAAGCGACCAACAGCCGATAAACCACCAACCGAAAATCACGAACAGCCGATAAGGCGCGATTTCATGTCCTCTTCTTCCTCATCGTCATCGATCAGAAAACACGCGGGACCTGGGCCGAGCGACCAGCCGGCGGTTCCGGAGCCATCGTTTGCCGAGCGGGTGCGAACTCTGGTGTATCTGGGGCGACTCGGCAGCCTTTCGACACTTTCGCGCAAGCAGCCTGGGTTTCCGTTTGGGTCGGTGATGCCGTACGGGCTGGATGAGCAAGGGCGTCCTATCTTCCTCATCAGCACGATGGCGATGCATACGCAGAATCTGAAAGCGGACCCGCGCGCCAGTTTGCTAGTGACGCAGGAGAGCGGTGACGGAGATCCGCTGGGAGCATCCAGAGTCACGCTGGTAGGAAATGTCGTGCTCGTGCCGGAGGCGGATGTGTCTGCGGCTCGCGAGGCGTACTTGTCACGCCATGCCAATAGCAAATATTGGGTGGACTTTGAGGACTTCTCTTTCTACCGGCTCGAGATCGTGGATATTTATTTCGTGGGAGGCTTCGGGGTAATGGGATGGGTGACCGCCTCGGAATACGGCAGCAGCCAGCCTGATCCTCTCGCTGGCTCGATGGGCGAGATTATTGAGCACATGAATGCCGATCACAAGGACGCTCTGGTTCTGCTGGCGCGGAAGTTTGCTCACATCGAGGCGCTCGAAGCAACGATGACGGCGGTCGATCGGCTGGGGTTTCATGTGCGATTGAAGACGCAAGAAGGTATGAAGGGCGCCCGCATCGCGTTTCTGCACGAGGTGAGGAATTCAGGGGATACGCGGAAGGTGCTGGTCGAGATGGTGCGACAGGCGCGGTAAGCGCATTCCTCCGCCCTTACGGTCCTTGCGTGTGAGGCAGGCCATCTTCAGGGATGTGATAAAGCAAGATCGTCTTTCCCACACGAGTTACCGGCTGATAGGCCTGCAACCAGTCGAACGCGCCCACCGGATACTGCGTGTGAAACGAATTTCCGAACCGCAACGCCCGCAGGCTGATGGCGAACCATCCGGTGACAGGACGATAGGCTTGCGGAACGTCAAAGGTCGGCAAGTCGGTGTGCCTCGGGTCGGCGCTGGTCCAGATCGCGATCGTGGCATGTGAGATGTTCCGGGCCTGAAGTTCGCGCGACAAACGATCAAGATCCTGACCGCAGTCGAGGTCGCATCCCGCCACCATGACTTTGCTGGGATCGCTTCCCGCCAGTTCGTTGAAGTAAGCCAGAAAGTCGGTTTGTGCCCGCACGGTGGAAACAACTTGCCAGCAGAGCAACACGATCAAACCGATGCGCGCCGGCAGGCGCCAACGTTCCTGCTGATGCCACAGATAAGAACATCCGCTGCCGGCAACGATTGCGAGCAAGGGAAAGACCACCATCACATGGCGAACGCCGGCGTTGTATTTCACCGGCATCGTGACCAGCAGAACCGCTAGCGCTGCCAATAGCGGAGCCATCGCGCGCCATCGTCGCTGCGCGTCAAATGTTTTCAAACTAAGTATGCCCACGCCTGCGAGAACCAGGAACGGGAGCGGTGACTTCACGGCCACACCTAAAAGGAAGAAGTACCACCAGCCTCCTCCTTTGATGTGCCCCAGCAGATAAGCTTCGGGCTTCTCTTTGTTCAGAACCCAGGCGTCGGCAACGCCCTTGATTAGAGCGGGAGCGGGGATAAGCGGATCGCTCGCGACGAGCCAGCGTCCGGCTCTTGCGATCGGCGCGGGAAATTGACGGAAGGACGGGATGGAATCGGCAGAGAGGTTCATGCCTTCTCTGACGTGCCCGACCGCAAAGCCATAAGACGCCCAGACGGTGAAGATGGCGATCGCGGCCACGATCGCGAGGTGACGCACGATCCGTTTCGGTGCGAGATTTTCGCCAATGAGCGTGCGCGTGCAAACCCATTTTCCGAGAACGATGGCGACGGCTGCCGCGGGAAAGAAAATTACTGTCGTGGCTTTCGAGGCCAGCGCCAACCCTGCGGCCAAGCCGAACCATAGAACGGAACGTTTTGTCGGGCGGTCGAGCCACCAGACGAAGGCGAAAAACAATCCCACTTGTGTAGCTGCGGCAACGATGTCGGTGTAGGCGATGCTCGAAAACGCCAAGACGTTGGGCAAGGTAGTAAACAACGCGACCGCCATCACCGCGGCCAAGTCCCCGTACTCGCGGCGCGCCCAAAGAAACACGATCACGGTCGCCATAAAGAAAAATGGCAGCACGCCCATGCGCGCCAGCGCCAGATTGCGGGAGTAGTGCCCCGAGTCGGAGAGAACCGCGTTGCCTACATCGTGATAGGTGATCTGTTCGTCCGGTAGAGAGAGTTTGGGATAACGCTCTCCCGCGAGGTAGAGCGGCAGGCCAATGGCGATGCGGGCCAGCGGCGGGTGAACGGGATCGAGTTTATAGGTATGCCGGGCCAGGAGTTCGATGGCTGCCGCGATATGACAGGGCTCATCGAAGGCTTGCGAAGTGAGAGCGTAACTAGAAATAATCCGCACAACCGCGACCAGAGCCAGCAGTGCGCATAAAACTACAGGCCACCGTGAGTGGCGGGTCTCACTGGAAAATGACATTGCCGACGGAATCAAACGATTGGAAGGTGAGTATACAACATGCGTCGGAGGTGAAAGTTTTGTCCGGGGATTGCTATCATAAGAAAGCGGAATGGCATTTCCTATCAAAATTTGCGCGGCCTGCGGGGAAGAGTTTGAGCTGAAGCCGGGGAAGCCCGGTTTTGCCAACCGCTGTCCTGCTTGCAGTGAGCCTGAGGCCGATGAGCCCGCAACCAAGCGGAGCATGGACGCCGATGAGCGCAAAGCTCTGGCAGAAGCGAACGAAGCTCGCCGAAAAGCGATGCGTGATCTGCTGTACCGCAAAGATAGCTAGGTCACTTCGCGGTTCCTCTGCTCGGGTAGCTCGCCGCGGACAGCCGAAGGCGGCTGTCCCCACATACATCAACAAACTCCTACTGCTTCAGGATCCAGGTTGCCATTTTGTCCAGCGCCACCGGGGAGATCGTTTCTTCGATCGTGGAATACTCGCTGGGGGCGCCGGTTTTGGCGGTTTGGAATAAATGGTTCAGGCCGGGGAGTTCGTCGACCTCGGCGTGGTGGTTGCCTGCCTCCGCGAGCGCTTTGCGAATGGCGGGCAGGTTCTGGCTGGGCAGCACTTGCTTGTCGAGCGATCCGTTGATGGCGAGGACCGGGCAGGTGACTTTGCGCAGTGCCGTGGCGGGATCGTATGTCAGGAAGTAACGGAACCACACGGATGTGATCTGGCTGATCTCTGAGCCGATTTGCGCTTCCGGGACGTCGCCCGCCATTTTCTCTTTCAATTCCTTTTGCAGGATGGCGTCGTCTTTTTCAGACTCTACCAGGGCGAGCATTTCTTTTTCCTTGTTAGCGTTCCTGGCAGCCTCTTCGGGATTCTTGCCCATCGCAACCTCGATGGCCTCGCGTTGTGCAGGAAGAATCTGATCTCCGGGGACGCCGGTGCCAGCCATCATGACGATAAAGGCGACGTCTTTGTTGCGAGCGGCGATCATGGGCGCGATCACCCCGCCTTCGCTGTGGCCGATGAGGCCGATCTTGTGAGGATTGATCTCAGAACGCGTCTTCAGATAGGCGACGCCAGCTTCTGCATCGGTGGCGAAATCGGCGGTCGTCCCTTTCGCGAAAACTCCGGTCGACTTGCCGACTCCGCGGTCGTCGGCGCGCAGTACGGCGATTCCGTGGCGCGTGAGATAGTCCGAGAGAACCAGAAATGGCTTATGGCCGAGCAGGCTCTCGTCGCGGTCCTGCGGGCCGGAGCCGGTGATCAGCACGACTCCCGGAAACGGACCCTTGCCCTGCGGAATCGTGAGCGTCGCGGCGAGCGTCACGTTCTGTACTTTGTTCTCGTACGAGACGTCTTCATCGTGATAAGGATAGGGCCTGACCGGATTCTGCGGACGCTTCAATTCCAGTTCGGCCTTATCTTTCACCGGCTTCAGAAGCAGAGGAAGTGTGCCTCCGCCTTGGGACCATTTGCCATCGATGGAGGAGAGGTCGGCGGCGATTTTGCCTTCGAAGGATCCGTGGACGATCGGTACTTCAATTTTCAGCGAGGAGCCGTCACGATTGACGGAGCTTGTCGCCATACCCATGATGCCCTGATCGAGGCTGTCGAGTGTGGCGGTCAGGCCGTTTTCAGCGTTGACGATGTGGAAGACGACCCGCAGCTTGACGGCTCCCGTGTCCAGAGTGCCCATCCATGCGCCGTCGATGTCTGAAGGCTTGATGGGATTGTGTTCAGTATTAATGGGAGCGGTGGCGCGCTTGAATTCGAGGGGCAAGGACGTGCCCTGGCTCCATGTGCCAGTGATAGTCTTCGCATCCGTCGAAAGTTTACCTTCATAAGTGCCGTGGACCTTTTCGACCTCCATGTTCAGTTTGGAATCCTTCAAAGATATGGAACTCACAGGGATGCCATTGCCTCCTGGCTGGTCGAGGCTGTCTAGTGTGGCTTTAAGGCTGTTGTCGGACGCTTTCGTGATGTGCAGGACGAGGTGGAGTTCCTGACCGCCCGCGCTGAGAGTGCCTTGCCAGTCGCCGGCAATGTCTTGCGCTCGCGAGACGGTCGCTGCCAGAAATATGAGCGCCGGGACAACCATGAATCTTTTCATCACTTCCTCCATCGCTTTATTTTCTTCGTTCCGCGTTTGCGTGTCGCTGATGTTCTAGTGTCCGACGGCAGCCGGTTCGTCCTTGGCGCGTTTGAGTTGCAACGGAGTACCTGAACCACCCTGGTTCCAGTCGCCAGACATGCCATCCATGTTCTTGTCGATCTTGCCCTGGAAATAGCCGCTGATCTGCTTCATCTCGATCTTGATCGATGAACCTTTTCGCGAGACGGAAGTGGACGGCATCCCGGTGACCTTTTGATCTGGGCTATCCATGACGGCCATGAGACCGTCTTCGGTGTTGGTCACACGGAAGATGATGCGCAGCTTGCTTGGGCCCATATCGAGGGTGCCTTCCCACTTGCCGTCAATATCGGACGGAGGTGCGGGTTTGTGCACAGTCTTGATGGGGTTTGTCGTCTTCTTGAAATCGAGAGGAAACTTCTGTCCCTGTGTCCAGTTCCCGTTAATGGAGTCCGAACCCTTCAGCGTGCCTTCATAGGACGCCTTGAGCGGAGCCGATGCAAACTTCAGCTTGTTTCCGTCGAGCGCGATCGACTCGATGGCAATGCCGGCGGCGTTTTGATCGGGACTGTCAACCGATGCCTTGAGTGTTCCGTCAGCATTCTTGGTCACGTGCAGGACGAGGCGAAGTTCTCCCATAGCGGTTTTGATAGTGCCTTGCCAATCGCCGGCGATATCTTGTGCGTGCGCGCAGGTTGTTGCGAGAAATGTCAGGACTGCGATCGTCAGGAATCTCTTCATTTTCTCTCCATGAATTCATTCTTCAACTGAGTTGGTTTAAGTCTCACTTCACACATTGTCGGGCGGTCCGCTGCGTACAGTTCGTCGAGGAAGTTCCTTAAGAGCTTCCCTCTTTAATTTAGTTCTCCACGGCGCTCCAGTTGTTTGTAGAACACGAGTGAATAAATCACGGGGACGAAGGCCGCGACAAGGATTGCGATCACAGGCACCCAGAAAGGCGCCCTTAGGATCACCGCAAGCAGGCCCAGCAGGCCACCGGCAAAGAAAGTCTTAGCACCAAGACGGTGCGTGCGGTTCCAGACAGAATCACTCGCGAGCGTCCAGGGGGTGCGGATGCCTACGTAAAAGTTGCGGCGGACTTTTCCGAGGACGTTTCCCAGCAACGTAATTAGCAAGCAAACTCCGCCTTCGATGGCGCGGCCCACATCGAGCGCCGTCCCCAAACTCGATAGCAAGATCAGGATCTGGATATAGGCAAGAATGGCAACGATTACAATCATGATGTAGAGGTAGGTGGCGCGGAAAGAATCGACTTCGAATTTTTTTGGAGACAGCCAGGGAAGCGCGGCGGTGGCGAGCGCCACAAAGGCCATCATTCCCGGACCGTAGACCAATAGAGACCACTTCGGTCCCCAACCGTTAACTTGTCCATGCGCATCCCAGTGGATGGGGACGATGTTGGGGAGCGACGGGTACGCCACGAGGGTGCCGGCCAGCGTGGCTAGAATGACTGCGACTGCGCCCAGATAGTACTTCTGATTGAGAGTCATCGATTTCATCGTTATTGAGCGCCTTCATCGCTGGACTTCTTCGTTTCGGACCCATCGTCTTTCGAATGCTCATCCTTGCGCACTAAATCCATGGCCCAGGCCATCAAGTCCTGGACCACGGTGGTGTTCAGGCTGTACCAGATCTGCTGGCCGTCACGGCGGCTGGTAAGTAGATCGGCGTCTTTCAGGACCGCGAAGTGGTGCGACATGGTGGGCTTGGTCATATCGAAGCGTTCGGCGAGGTCGCCGGCCGTCATCTCGCCACGGCGCAGGAGCCGGAGGATCTCGCGGCGGGTGGGATCCGCGATTGCCTTGAACGCTTCGTTGGAGGATCGGGCCATAGTTAGATCGCCGTGTAATTAGACTATTATCTAAATACAAGAACGTATGTAATGTCAAGGCTCTTATATCGATTGGGGCTGGGGCACATGGGTCTAATTCTAAAGATCCTTCACTTTGCCTGAAAAACGGCTTCCTTCAGGATGTCTTTGCGAAGGTGCGGCCGATTATGGAACCCAGACAGTGCTTGGGCGAGCGTTGATTACGGGATAGAATGGAGGGGAATCATTGGCTGACCCTCGCGGCCGTTCGGGATGATCATTCCTGGCTTTCCCAATTTGAGTCCATGAAAACAACTTCCATCCAGCTACTTGCGATCAGGCCAGCCTCTGTATGGTTCCTGATCCTGCTGCTCGGCGCGAGCTCGTTGGCCCAAGTCCCCGGCAATGCTGCGACGAAAGCTGCGGGGCGTGCCGTGATTGAAGGCATGGTTACGAAGGAGCCGGGGAGTGAGGCGGTGAAGAAGGCGGTGATCGAACTCATCGCCGAGAATCAGGCGGAGGGCGGAGACTACACGGCGGTCAGTGGTCCAGACGGCGAGTTTCGCATCGAAGGCATCGTCCCCGGGCGTTACCATCTTTTCGCCGAACGCACGGGAATGCTCGAAGTCGACAAGCATAGGACGCGCGCCGACGGGCGAATGCTGACTTTGGGGGCGGGGCAGGAACTCAAAGATCTGCAGATTCGACTGCAGGCGGCGGCTGTGGTGCGAGGGCGCGTCACTGATGAAGACGGAGATCCGTTGCCTAACGCGCAGGTGACGGTGTTGCGCCAAACGTACGTTTCGGGACGAAGTCGGTGGGAGCAGGCTGGGGCGGAGCGAACGAACGACTTGGGGGAATACCGCGTGGCTGGGCTGCCGGCGGGAAATTACTACGTGTCAGTGAGCCCACCACCGGATTTCAAGAGTTTAATCGAGGCGGCGGGCGTGGCTGCCGCGGACGCGCGAAATGCGAGCGCGCCGGACAAGCCCGCTACGTCCTATCAGACGACGTACTATCCGGGGACTGCGGATCGCAGCCAGGCATCGCCGGTCGAGTTGCACGCGGGCGATGAGTTTCCGGTGAACTTTTCGTTGACGCCTAGTCCGAGTCTGAGTATTCGCGGGTCGGTGGTGAACTTGCCGCCGCGGTCATCGGCGGTGATCATGCTGCAGTCACGCGATTTCAGCCTGGTGCTGAACGGAGCGGAGATCCATCAAGATGGAAGCTTCGTGATTCGCGATGTGGCGCCGGGTGCATATACGATCCTCGCGACGGTGGAGAATGCTCCAGTGCCGATGATGGCGCGGCAGGCGTTGCAAATCGTCTCGAACAACGTGGACGACTTGCGACTGGCGCCGCAGCCGGGAGGATGGATTCATGGGCGGCTGCGGCTGGAGAGTAAGAGCGGTGGGCGATTCGATGCCAGCCAGATTTTCTTGCAGCTGCGCTCGGCCGATGGCGACGACGAGGCGCTGAGCGGGTTTAGCATGGGCGACGGATTTTCGCATCTGACGCATGTCGCGCCTGACGGGAGCTTTGAATGGAAGAGCGTTCCGCCGGGAACTTATTACTTGCAGCTAGCGGGTGAGGGCGGCGCGAATGCCGACTTGTTTCTGAAATCGGCTCTGACGGGGAGCCGGGACGCGGGCGACGCGGGGATCATCGTCAGAGGCGGCACGGTGGTGCTCGATCTGGTGGCGAGTGCGAACGGTGGAGTCGTCGAAGGGGTGGCGATCGACTCCAAGGGCGAGCCGGTTGCGAATGCGGTGATCGTGGCGGTGCCGGAGATGCGGCTGCGTGGACGGGTGGAGCGCTATCGCAAGACGGTCAGCGATCAGAGTGGGCGGTTCGCGCTGCGGGGGATTGCTCCCGGGGACTACACGGTGCTTGCTTGGGAGAGTGTGGACGGCGAGGCTTATTACAATCCGGAATTTGTTAGGAGCTATGAGGGGCAGGGAAGCGCCTGGCGGGTGGGCGAGGGGGACCGGAAGAGCTTGCGCCTCGAAGTGATTCCGGAGAGCGAGGAACAGCAGTAGAGCTGTCGTTCGCGAAGTCTGAAGTCAAAATCCCCATCCTGTCGCAAAAAACGCGACAAGAATGGGGCACCCTCGCTCTCTTGTTTTACTCGCTTACCAGTGATGAGTCTCCACTACAGGCGAACTGCTGTCGGCGGGCTTGGATTCGTCGGCGTGGATCTTGCCGTCGTTCTCGGCGTAGAAAGATCGGTGCTGGACGTCGAGATTTTTCGGCGTCATGGTGAGCACGAAGTCGTCTTTCTTTGATTTGAAGCCGACCGTGTAGTCGCCGCGCTCGGGGTTGACCAAACGCTGCGTGAACGTCCCAGTATGAACCAACTGAGAAAGAGAGGTCGCGTAGTGGCCGTACTGCTTATTGAAAAGCACTTGCGCGCGCATGACGACTCGCATGTAGGCGAGGGCGGCGGCTTCGGAATCGGAGTGGGCGGGGTCGCCGTGGAATTTGGGTGTGTACGAGGGAGCGCTTTGCTCTGGGGGAAGCGGGGCGGGCGGAGCATCCTGGGCGTACAGAGTGCACACCGCCAGCAAAATTGTGGTGATGATAGCGAATCGTGCCAGCGACTTCTTGATCTGATCAATCATGCGTGCGGCTTTCTCCGATGAAGTTACCTGGGTTACGCATTTGAAGACGTTAGCCTACGCAGCCTGAGCTTCGGCTGCCAAAGCTGAGCTCAGCCTTATTTTTCCATGTTACTCCCGTAATTTCCCTTCGGTCACGTTCTCTTTGCTTCGAGATGAATTATCACTATGCTGGATACAAGAAATCAGACCCTACAGGGAAAACTATGAAAGCAGCAGTCGCTAGAAAACCAGTCATCAAAATCGCGGTGGTGGAAAGCGATCCATTGCGCTTTGTTGGGTTCCGCGCATTGTTCGACTCCGAGCCGGAGTTCGAACTCGTCTCCGCGGCACTGCCCGAGATCAGCACGCTGCAAGGCATCGATCTCATCCTGCTCGGCAACCGTTCCGGACAAAACCTGTTTGACGTGATGGCCAGCCTGAAGGCCACGCGGCCGGATTTGCGCATTATCGTGACCGGGTCTGGAATCGACGAAGAGACCATTTTGAAAGCGATTGCATCTGGGGCCAAGGGATATGTCGACGAGGCGGCTTCGCCGGCGGAGTTTGCACAGGCGATTCGCATCGTGAACCAGGGATCGGTCTGGGCTCCGCGCAAAGTGCTTTCGATGTTCATCGAGCGAGTGTCCTCGGCTCCGGGCCGAATTTTCCCGGCGGGCCGGGTGACGTTCACCGACCGCGAGAAAGAAGTTCTGGAGATGCTCGTGGCTGGCCGCTCCAACAAAGAGATTGGCGGTCAGTTAGGGATCGAAGAACGCACGGTGAAAGCGCACGTCGCAAAACTAATGCGCAAGGTGGGCGTGCAGAACCGGATCGCGCTGTCGGTGCATGCCATCACGCATTCGCTGGTGACGACAAAGTAGGGAGCTTCGAGCTCCGAGCTGGGAGTCGCGAGCAAGCCCAAGCTCATCGTAACTTCGGGGCACTTACCTTCGTAATCTTGTCGGGTTTGAGGGCGTAAGACATACTCGCCTCACCTACCACAGAACCTGGGAGACGGGGTTGAGAGTGGCGATTAGGGTCACTGCTTTCAGCCCCGCATTTTTTTGTCCGCACGGATCCCTTCCTGAAGAAGCCTCCGAGATCCACAGTCAACCCGGCCCGTCCGTGTCCTCGTCGACTTCATTTACAATCGAATTAAGTGATCCCAGTTCAATTTTTCTGTGGTGAGGAACGATGAAAAGACTTGTTTTGCTGACCCTAATGGTGTGCCTTGGCAGCTTCGCGGTGGCTTCGGATGACGAAACGCAAGCATCGAAGGCGTCTGATCGCGTGCAGGCGGCGGCGGACGTGCTGAATCAGATCCAGTCGGCGCCCGACTCGGGCATTCCCCAGGACATTTTGAGTAAAGCGGAGTGCGTTGCCGTGGTTCCGTCGATGTTGAAGGGCGGATTCATTGTGGCAGGAAAATATGGGCGTGGCATCGCGAGTTGCCGTAATCCTAAGGGCTGGAGCGCGCCGGCATTCTTCACCATTGCTGGAGGCAGCTTCGGCTTCCAGATCGGCGGGCAGGCCGTCGACCTGGTCATGCTGATCATGAACAACGACGGGATGCAGCGGCTGCTGTCGAGCAAAGTCTCTCTGGGCGCGGACGCATCGGTGGCCGCGGGTCCGGTCGGACGTCACGCCGAAGGCAATACCGATTGGAAGATGCGTGCTCAGGTCCTGACCTATTCGCGGGCACGTGGAGTGTTTGCCGGAGTGAGCCTGAACGGCGCGGTGATGAACCAGGACAAGGACAGCACGCGTGAGTTCTACGGCCACATGGTGACTTTCAAAGCTTTGCTGACGGGCGAAGTGGAACCCCCTCCCGCGGCGAATTCCTTTTTGACGACCCTGGCCAAGTGGGCGCAGGAAGCGGCGAAGTAGTGGGCTACGAGCTGTCGATCATCGCTCAACGGACAGCCGAGGGCTGTCCCCACACCTGATGCGGCGGAAACTCGAATACGCGGCGGCCTGGCCGTTCATCAAAATACTAGGAATTTTGCCGCGATCTCTTTCTCGCGCCTTGGCGATCGGACTCGCCCAGATGGTCTATCTGCTGCACTTCCGTTTGCGACAGGTCGGGATGCGCAATCTCGAGATGGTCTTTCCCGAAAAGAGCGTAGCGGAACGACAGCGCATCTTGCGCGGAGTGTTTACGTCGCTCGGCCGGCAGCTTGCCGAGTTGTGCCAGTTTCCCCGCTATACGCCGGAGAATATCGACCAGGTTGTGGTGTATGACGGACTGGAGAACTACGAGCGGGCTTACGCGCGCGGCAAGGGCGTTCTGTTCTTGACGGGACACTTCGGCGGGTGGGAGCTGTCTGCGTTTGCTCATTCGCTGCACGGGCACTGGCTGCACGTGGTGATGCGTCCCATGGACAATCCGTATCTCGACCGACTGCTGCAGCGATATCGCACGATGTATGGCAACAAGACGGTGGCGAAGGACGATTTCGTGCGCGGTCTGTTGGCGGCAATGAAGGCGGGAGAGACGGTCGGAATCCTAATGGATACGAACATGACGCCGCCGCAGGGAATCTTTGTGGACTTTTTTGGCATTCCCGCCTGCACGGCAAGTGGACTGGCGCGCATTGCTTTACGCACGGATGCTGCCGTGCTGCCAGGGTTTACGATCTGGGACGAGGCGCTCCAGAAATATCGGCTGCGTTTTGATCCAGCTTTGGAGTTGATTCGAACCGGGGAACTCGAGGCTGACATCATCGCGAACACGCAGATGTTTACCAAAGTGATTGAGGACTATGTGCGTAGATATCCCGAGCAGTGGCTGTGGGTGCACCGGCGATGGAAGACGCGGCCCGAGGGGCAACCGGGGCTGTACTAGGGGCCGAAGCGGGTTTCTTGGAGGACGGAAGACCGCGGCGTCGACTGGTCTCGTCTTTATAGTTTCTTGGCCTCGTCAAGAACCGTGGTGGCCGTTGGCATCATCAGGGCGAGACACCGGATCTTGAGGTATTTGATGCCGCGATAAGGATCGCTCCAATTCCTGAATGCGGAGTTCTTTTTGCTTATACGCAGCCCGTTCCACCAGGGATAAGCCGCCAAAGACCTCGTCCTGGCGGGTCTTGAATTGCTCTCGCCGCAGGCGGGCGAGTTCGGAATGAGGCGATTCATTTTGCATGCCTTAACGCTCGTCGTTTTTCACATCAACCAGTCGGGAGTTCACCGCCGGGAGATAACTGTTTCCACCATAGTCTTCGCGCAGGGCAATGACATACAGCGTACACTGTACGGTGGCGTACACATGGCTGTCTACTTGCCATCGAGCGAGCAATAAGGATTTCTTCGGCGTGCCCGCTTCGAGCCTCTCCTTCCGGTAAAATTGGATCTTCCTATGAATACCTTTGAACAAATCGCTGAACGTGAGCGGCAATTCTTGCTGCAGACTTATAACCGTTATCCGGTCGTGCTCACTCGCGGTAAGGGAGTGTTTCTTTATGACATCGAGGAGAAGCGCTATCTGGACTTCGTTTCCGGACTGGGAGTGAATGCGCTGGGGCACGCGCACCCGCGGATCGTCAAGGCGATCCGCGAGCAGGCGGCGAGGTTGGTACATGTTTCCAACTTGTACTACCACGAGTATCAAGGCCCGCTGGCGGAGAAGTTGTGTGGACTCTCCGGGCTGAACCGGGCGTTCTTCTCGAACTCGGGGACTGAGGCGATCGAGGGTTCGATCAAGCTGGCGCGACTGGCGGGACATCGCGCAGGTGGCGAAGCGAAGAGCCGGCTGGTGGCATTGGAGGGGTCGTATCACGGTCGAACTTTCGGGGCACTGTCGCTGACGGGGCAGGACAAGCATCGCAAGGGATTTGAGCCGCTGCTCGAAGACGTAACGTTTGTGAAGCAGAACGATCTGGAAGGGCTGCGCGCTGCGGTGAATGACAATACCTGCGCAATCGTGCTGGAGCCCATCTTCGGGGAGGGCGGAATTTACGAATGCTCCGTGGAATTCTTGCGGGAGTGCCGCGTCCTGGCCGATCGCCACAAGGTAGCTCTCATCTTTGATGAGATTCAGTGTGGCCTCGGGCGCACGGGAACGATGTTCGCGTTTCAGAGTTTTGGTGTGACGCCGGACATTGTCGCGATCGCCAAGCCGATTGCCGCTGGGTTGCCCTTGGGCGCATTCATCGCGAAGGAAGAATTTGCAACCGCGATTTCACCGGGACAGCACGGGACGACATTCGGCGGTGGTCCATTGGCCTGCCGCGTTGCTCTTGAGTTTCTGGCGATTGTGGAGGAAGAAAAACTGCTGGAGAACGTCAACCAGGTTGGGGCGTACTTGCAGCAGGAGTTGAAGGGACTGGTAGAGATGAGGGCGGCCGCAATCGGCGTGCGCGGGCGAGGATTCATTCAGGGGATTCAGTTGGAGATTCCGGCGCGTCCGATTGTGGATGCCGCGCTCGCCGAGGGAGTGTTATTCAACAGTACTCAGGATACTGTGGTGCGATTCCTGCCCCCGTTCCTGATGGAAGAGAAGCACATCGACAAGGGGATTCGGGTGCTGAAGAAGTTGTTGGGAAAGAAACGGAAAGCCGCGGCGTAAATTCCCCTTCTCGCAAGAGCGTGAGAAATGAGGCCCTCGGCTTACCGAGTCAAAATCCCTACCCTATCGCAAAGAGCGCGACAAGGATGGGGCAACCCTCTTAAAGGTGTAATCCAACACGATCCGGAAGCCGAGAGCCGAATGCCGAACAGAAGAAAAACGGGGAGCCGAAGCTCCCCAAGTGAAGCGACAGAGGCGTTCCCTTACCTAGAGTCGGACGAGAGTGAAACGGTTGTCCGAGTCAGAAGATTCTTGTGACGAATGAAATTCAGGAGATTGCGACCCGGGCCGCTTCGGCCTCGAGCGAAGGCGTGGAAGAGTGCTGGATGGATTTTAATGGCTCCCGCATGCGTTATCTCCGCACGGGCGCCGGCCCGCCGCTAATCCTGCTGCACGGGCTTTTGGGATATTCGTTTTCCTGGCGATACACACTGCCGGCCCTGGCCCCGTATGCAACCGTCTACGCGCCCGATATGTTGGGTGCAGGATTTTCGGACCGGCCACGGGGGATCGACCACTCGATGCGCGGGACGGCTCTGCGCGTGCTGCGGTTTGTGGACAAACTGGGACTCGCGTCGTTCGATTTGCTGGGCACATCGCGAGGCGGGGCGGTGGCGATGTCGGCAGCCGCGGAATGCGTGAAGGCGGGTGCTTCGAGGCGAGGGTTGCGGCGGCTGGTACTAGTGTGTCCGGTGAATCCGTACTCTTCGCATGGGACCTGGCTGGCGCCATTCTTTGGTACCGGCACCGGCGCTGCGCTGTTTCGTTTTGGCGCGGAACACCTGCCGTTCTTCTTTCCTTACTGGCACGGTCGGCTATATGGCGACCGCGGCAAGATTCCGCCAGGTAGTCTTGACGGCTACAAGGCGCCGCTGGCAATTCCGGGATTGTTCGAGCACGCGCTGAGCATTGTCCGCACGTGGACGGCTGATTTGCAGGAATTGAAGAAGCTGCTGCCTTCGTTGGCATCCGTTCCGACGCTACTGATGTGGGGCAGCAAAGATCCGGCAGTGTATGCTTCGTCGATGGTGCCGCTGGCGCGGCACTTTGCAGACGTGCAGACTATTGTCTTTCCGGGAATTGGGCATCTGCCGTATGAGGAGTGCCCCGAGGAATTCAGCCGGGCGCTCATAAAGTTCCTTACCTCTCCAGAGAAAACATCCCCACTTCTCGTAACCAACGCGAGAGATCGGGCATCCGCAGTCTGACCCGACTATAACTCTCAAAACATGACCCACTCCATTCTCGATCTGCTGCGGAATGCGGTGGTGCATTACGGATATTGGGCCGTGGGCGTAGCCCTGCTGGTCGAGAATGCCGGCGTGCCTGTGCCGGGCGAAACGATTCTATTGTTGGCAAGCTTCCTGGCCTATTCCCAGCACGAGCTGCAACTGCCATGGATCATTGTGGTGGCGACCATTGCCGCCACGCTCGGCGACAACATAGGGTTTGTGCTTGGCCGCTTCGGCGGACGTCCTTTGCTGGAGCGCTACCAGACTGTTTTCAGAATCCGGGATGCGACTCTGGCGCGCGGAGAGGAATTGTTTGCCCGCTACGGTTCGGTCACAATTTTCTTTGCTCGCTTTGTATTCGGGATGCGAATCATCGCGGGACCACTGGCGGGTGTGCTGCGCATGCCTTGGCGGAAATTCACGATTTTCAACTTTCTCGGAGCGGGAGTGTGGGTCACCATGATTTCCAGCGTGGGCTACCTGTTTGGTCAACATCTCGGCCGGCTCGAGCGCGGCATAAGGCGCGTCGATGTGGCAGCCGCGATTCTTGCATTGCTGGGACTGGGGCTTCTGTGGCGGCGCAGCCGTCGCGAGCGTTGAGCGCACCTGCAGAGTAACCTTTTGCGGGGCGGCGGATTCGGTGCGAGCGGCTATACTGTGCGGGTGTCGCGGACTTTTCGGGGCATACGGGGCAATGTCCGTGACAGAAACGACTCACACTGGTTGCGTCCGAGCCGAAATTCGGACGAGGAGGAACACGTGAAAAAGATCGGTTTCTTGACTCTGCTGATTACAGCGACACTTGTGTTTGGCCTGGCCTTTCCGGCGGCAGCAGCTGGCCCCAAAGCGCCGGCGGCGCCCGTGCCGGCCGTTGCCCCGGTGCCAGCTGCGGCGGTGGCTCCGGTCCCCGACCGGCATCCGCACATTGACGAAGCGCTCGAGTCGATGCGGGCTGCCAAGCATCAATTGGAGATTGCAGAGCACGATTTCGACGGCCACCGTGTCAAGTCGATTGAGCATCTCAACCAGGCGATCCACGAAGCTGAGATTTGCATGGGAATGAAGTAGGTCAGGCTGGCAAGAGAAATGACGAAGGCAGCGTCCCGGACGCTGCCTTTTTTGTTTCACGGTGCAGATGGAACGCCGACAGGCGCTTAGTCAGTGTGGAAGGTGTAGCCGACCGAAGCACCCAGGCGCAGAACACTGTTGGAGTGGAAGTCGTTGGTGTTATGGATGATGTAGTAGTAATCCGCTTCGGGGCGGATAAAGAAACTCCGCCAGAACCGGTAATTGAACCCGCCGCTCACGTGAAGCAGGAAATGATTGCTATTCAGATGGGTGGAGCAGCCGTTCCCATTGACGCAATTGCCGTATGGGTTGTAGTAAATCACGGTCTGGCCGCCCGCGCCAGCCGTGAAGATAGTGCTGGTCCGCTTCGAGATGCGGGCTGGGAACGGATTGAAGTGGGGTGCTAATACCACGTTGAAGTCGTAAAGAATGGGGCGGTATTTCTGATAGTCGTTGTAGAACGCCTCCTTGTAGCGAAACGTAACCTCTCCGCTGTAGCCCAGCCCGTTCTTAAAAATGCGATCGAAACCGGCGCTGGGATAGAGACCACCTCTTTCTGGAGGAGGCAGGTAGGCCAGAGACGCAGTATTGTTGGTGGTGGAGAACAAAGTGTTGCCGCCAGCCACAAGGTCCAGTTGCTGAGCGGAGGCCACTGTGGCAAACAGAAGAAGCGCACACACGGACGTGATTCGCACGAACTCTCTCAAATACAACCCCCTTTGTGTTTCGTCCCGACCTTGAAGTGTATACGCTGGATGGATCGAGCGCCCGGCGGAATCATCCACGAGTGAATGAGCGAGCACAAAAAAGCGGCGGCCGGAGCCACACTCGCGGCCGCCTCTCTATCAAAGCCTAGTCTGGACCAATCGTGTAGCCGATGGAGCCTCCGACATGGAAGAGATTGCCGGAGGTGTAGTAGTCCGTGTTGTTGATTACGTTGTAGTAGCGCACTTCGGGGCGGATGAATACATGCCCCCACACGTAGTACCGGATTCCGGCTCCAGCGTTGATCTGGAAATGGTTGGAGCTGACGTAATTGTTGCAAGTGAAACCGTTGGTGCAGTACGGAAGATAGAAGCGAGTGGTCTGCCAGCCAATGCCCCCCATCAAGTCCAACCCAACCTTCTTGCCCAGGCGCGGTTGATACATGCCATCGAAGGAGAAAAGGATGGGGCGGTAGGGCTGACCAATGCCTCCAAAGTTCCCCTGACTGGCCCTCCAGTCCGCATCAAATGCGAAGCCGATACGCTTGTGAAAGATCACATCGCCGCCGATGTTGGTGTACAGGCCACCTTTTTCCGGACAAACTACAAACAGACCATTGGACGATGACAGGCGGCAAGGGTCGGCCCCCGGTGACATGAGTGTTCCGAAGCCGAAATAGGCGTCGCCCTGTTGGGCGGAAGCGACGCTGGCCAGGGCCAAGACAGCGATGACGGTCGCGAGGTAGGCAAGCTTTCTCAAGAGGAACCTCCTATAAGAATCGATGTCGGCGGTAAGATGCGACCGCCAACCTGTTTGGATGCAAGCGCATGCACGATGCACTCATCTTAGTTTCAACAGCGTAGGAATTCAATGCCTGGGCGCTCCTGACACTCCAGCGGCGAAACAGACCCTCGGAGACCCTCGCTATCCTGAAGAATCCAACCCAATGCTGTGGAATAAGTTGCTTCGTACAGAAGGGCCGGGAGGTTCGGTACCCCACTATCGTTTGGATCCACCGCTGCCGCCCCCACGGAGAACGTGATCGAGGGCGATGGGACCAGCGCCAAAGAAAATCAGGGCGAACGCCAGTGCTGCAGCGGCGAGTGGAAACTCGTATCCGGGCCGATCCGGCGATCCCGTCAGCCCATTGTGTAAGTGCACTTTCCAGAGGGCCACCGCGAGGTCGATACACACGGCGAGTGCGGCAATGCGCGTGAAGAATCCTGCCAGAAGCAAGAGGCCGCCCAGAAGTTCCGTAAACGACGAGACGTACCCTAGCCAGCGCGGCACGCCGAGGCTGGCAATCCACTGTGCATGGTGTTGTAAGCCTCCAAAGACATTGTGATAGCCGTGTACAAGCATGATGATGCCGAGAGCGAGTCGCATGACAAGAAGGGCGAGGGGCTGCAAGCGATCGAGATAGCGCAAAATGTTCCTCCGGACCGACGAGATAGATTACAGCAGCAGAGGCCTGTCGTGAGGACGAAGGGGAAATTCCAGAAAACGATTGCGCCTCACGCCGCGTTTTGGTAACGTTGCTCCGCCGCAACGGTGCCAGCAGAAAGTTTCTGATGTGCGTCGCTCGCATCTTGCCGGTCTTTCTCCCCCAGGGCCCCAGAAAACTGATTCGGAACGTAGTTCGTCCACGGACTGGCGTTGCGCTTTGTCCGTCAGCCGTGGGCTGAAGACTATCGACTTGAGGAGTGCCTGATGAACTTCAGATGGAAGGGAAGTGCCCTGCGCGTATCGGTTCTTTACTTGCTCGTGATGACGGTTCCGGCCCTCGCCTGGGGCCAGAAAAAAACATCAAGCGCTCCCGCCCCGAAGCCGAGCGCACCCGCACCGCATGCCAGCGCGCCGGCGCACACCTCGGCGCCGAGCCATACGAATAGTCCGAGCAGCCATCCGAGCACGGCATCACCGGGACGGCCTGGAAGCAGCAGCGCGAGCCACACGGGAACGACGACGAACGGCCACCCGAGCACGACAACGAATGGCCGATCAGGCACCAGCGCGAACAGCCGCCCCAACACGAGCACGAATGGACACCCGGGAACCACAAATACGGCAGGTAAACCGGGCGCAACAAACAACAGCCACCCCAATGGCGCGCCCCCGAACAAAACTGCGATGAGCCATACGGCTCCTGGTCGACAGGTTTCACTAAAAGGTGGCGGGTCGGCGAATATTCGTCCGAACGGCCAAATCCGCTCCGTCAACCGGAATGGAATGCAGATTCAGCACGGAATGCACGGCGGGCGCACGGTTGTCAGCACGCATAACGGAGCTCGAGTCGTGACCACAGGGCGGCACGGTGGGTACGTGCAGCGCACCTATGTGACGCGCGGTGGCCACACTTACTATTCGCGCACGTACTATTATCACGGGGCTTATCGCAGCGGCGTCTATCGCGGCTACTACTACGGCGGACGCCCCTACTATGGCTATTACCCCGCGTATTACTACCATCCCGTGTATTACGGCTGGGCTTATAACCCATGGCCCGCTCCGGCTCCGTACGCATGGGGATGGGGTGGAGCGCCATGGTACGGCTACTATGGTCCCGCCTATTACCAACCGTACCCGGTATATCCTTCCGCCGCTTTCTGGCTGACCGATTTCATGATCGCTGCCAGTCTGCAGGCTGCCTACGAAGCGCAGAATAATGCCTGGCTCCGCCCCGATGCAGGCGACGGGATGCTGTGGGCCAGTCTCGGTCCCATGGGCGCACCGGCAGAAACGGCGAAGCTCACTCCCGAAGTCAAGGAGCAGATCGCCGACGAGGTGAAACTGACGCTGGCCGCGGAACAGGCTGAAGCCGCGAAACCGAAGAGTACATCTCCCGGCGCCGCACCGGCGAATTCCAATGAAGCACCGCCAGCTCTGGATCCCAAGTTCAAAGTGTTCGTGGTTTCCTCGGACATGACCCTTGTGGCAGAGGGGGAAGAATGTCCGCTTTCTCAGGGAGATGTGATTTCGCGGACCACGGAAACTCCAGACGGCGATGGAAACGTGAATGTGAAAGTCGTCGCCAGCACGAAACAGGACTGCGCCGTGGGCAAGGAAGGACCGGTCTCCACGGACGATCTGCAGGAAATGTACAACCAGTTCCGCGAGCATCTGAAAGACGGGATGGGAGAACTGGCCAAGAAGCAAGGGACGGGAGGACTGCCGAAGGCGCCGGATACTTCGACGTCGGAGGGCGATGTCCCGGCACCTCCGCCGGACAAGAATGTGGAGAAGACGCTGCAGGACCAACAAACTGCAGCCGACCAGACCGAGACGGAAGTCAAGCAGGAGGCGGGTTCTTCGGGCGGTGGCTCGCAGTGAGCGCGCGCGAGTGATGAGAGAGGGAGCGTCGCCGTTCCGCGATGCTCCC
The DNA here is from genome assembly GCA_963706645.1 of uncultured Acidobacteriaceae bacterium. Lineage (GTDB taxonomy): Bacteria > Acidobacteriota > Terriglobia > Terriglobales > Acidobacteriaceae > Sulfotelmatobacter. Next base: position 8,500 of record CAVPNR010000046.1, on the reverse strand, counting down.
TTCGTCAACTCTTAACGATTCTCGCAATATCGATGCGATCACATTTCAGAGAGAACTGGCAGGAGGGTTTCGTGATGTCGACGAGGTTCAAGGTTCTTCTTCCGGCATTGGCGTTGGTTCTGATGACCGCTGTGCTGGCTCATGCCCAGGCGCCGACGCTGCAGGAGCAGCTGACAGCGCAGTACAAGGTAGTGAAGATGGGATCGGATACGAGCGGCTACTCGGTAGTAGACGCGGGAACGCTGCTGGAGATCAAGAAGGGCGGAATTCTGGGCGTGCCCTATTCCGACTCGAGCATCCTTTCCACGAAGTACGAAGGTGGCACGGTGCACTCTCCCAACGCCCTCTTGACCAAGGGCATCGGCTTCGGCATGAAGAAATTTGGAAAGGAGCAGACCACGCACTTGTTCGCCGCTGGCGACAAAGTGTATCCGTCGAAAATTGAAGTCGATGTGAACAAGGACGATGTCTCCATGACGATTGTGGCGTGCGATACCTGCAACAAGACGGATCCTCCGACCTACAACAAGGCGAAGGTTGTGTTCCAGTTTCCCAAGGGATCGTTAGCGAAGGCGAGCGCCGGCGACATCGAGGACACGATCGGACAGTTGCTCTCGATCACCGAAGACACACAGCAGGATCAGGGACAGCAGCAAGGGGATCAAGGCGGGCAAGGCGGCCAGCAGCAGGCACAACAACAGGCGCCGCCACAGCAGCAGCAACAGCAGGCCGAACCGCAGACCATCGAGAAGGGACAGACTACTGACCAAGTGCAGTCTGCTCTGGGCAAGCCCGACAAGGTCGTGAATCTCGGGTCAAAGCAAATCTATGTGTACAAAGATCTGAAGGTGACGTTTGTGAATGGCAAAGTGTCGGACGTTCAGTAGAGTTTGTCGCGTTCGTTAAGCCGCGGAGTTGCGTCACGATCGCACGATAAATGATGCAGATGAAGCGGGCAGTCAAGTGGAATTGTATGCGCGGTAACTTTACCTCTTCTCGATTAAGGCCCTTCGAATACAGCACTTTGAGCGAGCGATATAGTACCTCCGTACCGTGCCTAGTACTTCAGTTACCGGTCCGCAAGTGACCGAGCACCTTCTGCACGCGAGCCCCTTCTAATAGTATCCTCAAGGACGATGACCACAATATGTGGTTTAATCTCTAGGTGTCCCCTCCCCGAATTCCAAGAAACAGGCCAAAAACCCAAAGAAACGCGGATATTCGCTTCGAGCGGGGGTTTTTCAGGGTTGAGATATGCTCGGAACACCGAAAGCCCTCGGAGCCGATATTGAGGGTGAGGCATCGTTCGGAGGAAAGCCCACAGGCCGGGGAGCCGGAGTGGGCAGCACGTAGCGGAAAAGGTAAAGGGAACCATGGCTGACTCGCGAGAAGTGATGAACATCCGGCAAGCGTCGCAATACCTGGGCGTGAGCCCGGACACGCTTTACAAGTACGTAGGCGAGCAGAAGATTCCCGCATTCAAGTTAGGCAACCGCTGGCGCTTCAAGAAATCGCGTTTGGACCAGTGGATGGAAGAGAAGTCGAGCGAGATGGAACCGCAGGCGAAACGCAAACCACGGGCGGCAGGAAAAGCTGCCGGACAGATTTAGGAAAGCAAGTTAGACAAAAACGTCGCGGGCAGCAGTGCCCGCGCCACACAAAAGGTGGGCACATGTTTGGATTGGGATCGAAGTCCATTGTTGGCCTGGATGTAGGCTCTTCAAGCATCAAGGCAGTCGAGCTGAAGAAAAAGGGTGGGCAGATTGAAGTCGCGCACCTCGGACTGGAGCCGCTGTCTTCCGACATCGTGGTCGATTCGATGATCGTGGACTCGGGCACGGTTTCGAGCGCGATTTCGAAACTGTTCCTCGACAACGAGATCAAGACCAAGGCCGTGGCCACCGCGGTAAGCGGTCACTCGGTGATCGTGAAAAAGATCTCGCTGCCTTCGATGAGCGACCAGGAACTGGCCGAGACCATCGAGAAGGAAGCGGCGCAGCATATTCCCTTCGATCTGGCCGACGTCAGCCTCGATTACCAGATTCTTTCCGATGAAGTGGGCAGTCCGCAGATGGACGTTCTCCTCGTCGCGGTCAAGAAGGACAAGATTCTGAACTACACCAACGTACTCTCGATGTCAGGGCGCACCCCGGCTATCGTCGACATTGACGCGCTGGCGTTGCAGAACTGCTACGAGTACAACTACCAGCCGGCGCCGGGCCAGGTGGTCGCGCTTCTGAACCTGGGCGCGAGCGTGATGAACATCAACATCGTGAAGGGTACGACGCCTCTGTTCCCGCGCGACGTCAGCGTGGGCGGGCATCAGTACACCGACTCGCTGCAGAAGGAACTGGACCTGAGCTTTGAAGACGCCGAGTCGCTCAAGCTGGGAAACAAGGTCGGCACAGTGAGCGAGGACGCGAAGCAGCCGATCCTGCAGCAGGTCACCGAGATCATCGTGCTGGAAATTCAGAAGACGTTCGATTTCTTCCGGGCCAGCGCGGCCGGCGAGCACATCGAAAAGATCTACCTGGCGGGCGGTTCGTCGAAGGTGCCCGGGCTGGTGGAAGCGTTGCGGCAGGAGTTCTCGATGCCGGTGGAACTGTTGAATCCGTTCCAGCGGGTCACGCCTCCGGTCGAAGGACACGGAGCGGAGCTGGTGGAACAGAATCCCGGCCAGATGGCAGTCGCAGTGGGCTTGGCCCTGAGGAGCTTTGAATCCCTATGATCAAAATCAACCTGCTGGAAAATTCCAAGGGGAAGAGCAAGCGCGGTGGCGGCGGACCGTCAATGCCCACGATGGAAATGGGCGACATGGGCTCGCCCAAACTGAAAGTCCTGGCGGTGTTGGTGGTGGCTGGTTTGTTCAACCTGGGCTACTGGTACCGGCTGGACCATCAGGCGAAGGCGATCGAGGTGCACATGAAGGTCGCCGAGCAGAAGAACCGCGAACTGGCTGATGTGAAGGCGCGCTTTCTGGAGCGCCAAACGCAAGCCAACAATTACAAGCGGCGCGTGGATGTAATCGACGGGTTGCGCGCGGCACAGAACGGTGGTCCGGTCAACCTGATGGCGATGCTGGGCGAGACGGTCAATAACACCGAAGCGGTGTGGCTCAGCAAGATGGATGATTCCGGGCCGAGTGTGAACCTGGAAGGAACGGCATTGAGCACGGATGCTGTCGCTAATCTGATCGCGAACCTGCAGAAGACCGGTTTCTTCAGGAACGTCGAGATCAAGGAAACGTATCAGGATGACCAGATCAAGGACATGCAGGCATTCCAGTTCACGCTGACTTGCGAGAAGGGAAAGTCGTAAAGGCGGACCTATGGCGAATTTTAGCGAAATGTCGGGCATCAAGCAGTGGGCAACCGTGGTGATTGGGGGCGCTGTGGTGACGGCGGCGTTGTACTTCACGCTGTTCAAGAGCCAGAACGACCACAATGCGGCCGCGCAGCATGCCCTCGAAGACAAGATTCGGGAAAACAACGAACTCGAGTCCTACCGGCCCAAGCTGAAGCAGATTGAACAGCAGCTGGCCGAGCTCAAACAGCAGCTGGAAATCGAGCAGCGCATCGTTCCCGATGACAAGCAGGTCGATGGTTTCATCACCATGCTCGACGCAGAGGCCCAGAAGGCGGGCGTAGAACTGCGGCGCTACATGGCGAAGGATACGAGGGCGCAACAGTACTACACCGAAGTGCCCTTCGACATCGAACTGGACGGTCCGTACTATTCGACGCTGAATTTCTTTGACCGGGTCAGCAAGCTGGAGCGGATTGTCAACATCAGCGGATTGCTGGTGGCGACGACGAAAAATCCGAGCGGGGCGAAAGCCAAGCATACGTACCAGTACGCGCCCAACGAAAGCATCATCGCGACTTTTACCGCGACCACATACTTCAGTCACGATCTACAACCTTCAGCGGCAGGCGCCGGGACGAAACCGGGAATGCCTGCGGCGAAGTAGGGATGGCTATGAAGCTGACGATCCAGTTAACGACAGGCATTTTGGCAATGGCAATGATGGCGGGCGCGGCATGGGCTCAGAGCCCGGACGCCATCGACAACGCGCGCAGCACGGCAAAATCGCTGCAGCAGACGCAGGCCAACCCGGCTCCGAAGGCCGCCACAGTTCCGGCGGCAGCCAAGCCGAAACCGGGCGCTCCGGCTTCCGCGGCGAAACCCGCGGCGGTTGCGGCGAAACCGGCATCCTCGTCGCACAACCAGCTCGAGCGGGTGAATGTGGTTCCCGCGGCGGGCGGTCTCCAGATCGAAATCAGTTCCACCCAGGCGGTGACGCCCCAGGTGACCAAACTGACTTCGCCGGACCGACTCCTCGTGGAACTGCCGGGGACGGTGGTGGCTACCGCCCAGAACAAGATTCCCGTGGGCACTGCCGGAGTAAAGGGCGTGCGCATTGGAATGGACGGCAAGACTCCTCCAACGACCAGCGTCGTGGTGGATCTCACGCAGCCCTTGTCTTATGAGTTGACTCCGGGAGCTGCCGGAAAGGTAGTCCTGACTCTGCACTCGCAGGGAGCCGCTCCGAGCGTTGCTAAGAATGCTCCAGCACCCGCCAAGGCTGCTCCGGTAAAGGCTTCCGCACCAGCGACCCAGTCGCAGGCAGCAGCGAAGACGGCTCCGGCCCTGACGAAGGTTGCCGCGGTGAAAGAGCCCGCTACGAAGCCTGCACTCAAGCCTCGAAGCCCGAGCCGAAACAGTCCGCCAAGCAGGCTGCACCGGTTACGGCAAAGGCCGCTGCACCCGCGAAGACCACTCCAGCGGTGAGCGCGCCCACGGCTGCGACCCAGGCTGCGACCGCACCCAAGGCGCCCAAGCCGGAAGAGAAGAAGTGGGCGATGAATGGGAAACGCGATCCGTTCTTCAGCCCTGTTGTTCAGACCAACGGCTCCGGTTGTTCGACCGGAAAGAAGTGCCTGGAGATTGGCGCAATCAATCTGCGGGGCGTGGTGAAGTCCGATACGGGCTTCATCGCGGTGGTCACCAACAACCTGAACAAAGCTTACTTTCTGCGGGAGAACGATCCCGTATTCAACGGTTACGTAGTGAAGATCACGGGAGATTCGGTGGTGTTCCAGGAAACGATTCAGGACAAGCTGGGCAAGCCGTTTACGCGTGAAGTGGTGAAGAGAATCTTTACTCCGGCGGTTTAGTGCAGGACGGCGCAACCGGAAACCGGGAACGCCGAAATCAAGTTTGCAGAAGGACACGCGGGCCAGGCCCGCGGGTGGGGAGAGGCGAAATGCGAAAGCAACAATTGACAATGTTCGTATCGGCGCTGGCCTTGACGGTGGCTGCGGTGGCGCAGACCCCGAACCAGCTCGATCGAGTCAACGTAGTCCGGAGCACGGACGACATCCGGGTCGAGATGAGCTCCCACGGCACACTGACGCCGAAGCTCAGCACGCTGGACTCGCCTGCTCGCGTGGTGGTGGATCTGCCGGAGACCGTAATGGCGACCGGACAGACCCGCATCGCAGTGGGCGCGGCTGGGGTCAAGGGCGTGCGCATTGGCATGGATGGCCAGGCACACCCGACCACACGCATCGTTGTCGACCTCGACAAGGCTTGCGCCTACGAGTTGACGCCGGGCCCCGCAGGGAAATTGGTGCTGACCCTGCACGCCAACGCGGTGGCTAAGGCCGCCCCTGAGGCGCAGATAAAGACGGTTGGTGCCAGCTCGCCGGTTCCGGCCAGCCCGGCATCGTCGCCCTCGGCGCCAGTGGCTAAGGCCACGGACTCCAAGCCCACGGACTTCGTATTTGTCGAGCCTTCCTACCAGGCAAAGAACCAGGTTGCGAGCGACGTGAAGAAAGATGACGCCGAGCCTACGGTTCGCTCCCAGGAAGCGGCCGCGCGGTTCTCCGACAAGACTGCCGCGGAACTGCTTCCGGTGAGTGCCCATGCAGCCCAGGCTCAGAGTTCGACGGGGATTACTCCCGCGGTGAACCTGGCGGCGGAGCAAAAAGCTCAAGCCGGACAGCAACCCGCCTCCACCGGGCCGAAGTATACGGGTGAGCCGATCTCGGTCAACCTGAAAGACGTCGACCTGAAAGACTTCTTCCGCCTCATCCACGAAATCAGCGGTCTGAATGTCGTGCTCGATCCTAACGTGCACGGCACGCTGACCGTAGTGCTCGATGATGTGCCGTGGGATCAGGCGCTCGACATCGTGCTCAAGAACAACGACCTGGCGCGCGAACTGGAAGGCAACGTCCTGCGCATCGCTACGGTGGAAACTCTGAAGCATGAAGCCGACGCTCGCCGGGCGCAGATCGAATCCGAATCCCTGGCCGTCGAAAAGGTTTCGGTCACGCGCTTCCTGAGCTATGCCAAGGCGAAAGACGTCATTGTCACGGTAAAGAAATTCCTCTCGCAGCGCGGTGATGTGGTGGCGGATGACCGCACCAACGCCGTGATCATCAACGACATTCCGAAGACGATTCCGACCATCGACCGCCTGCTGACGCAGCTGGACCGCAAGACGCAGGAAGTTGAAATCGAAGCCCGTGTAGTGGCGGCGACCCGGCAGTTTGCCCGCGATATCGGCACGCAGTTGGGCTTTGGCTGGGGCAACGGCGCCAGCGCAATCGGCGGCAACGCCGGCGCGGGCAGCTCTCCGACCACGGTCAACGGCCTGACTCCTGGCTACATCACGGTGCCCGGAACCGGCAGCGGATCCACCGGATCGTCGATTCCCTTGTTCTCGAACTTGGGGGTTACGTCGCCTTCGAGCGGTTTGACCTTCATCAATGCCAGCAACACCGTGCGGATCGACGCTGTCCTCTCGATGGCCGAATCCCGCGGCTTGCTGAAAGTGCTTTCTCGTCCGCGAGTCGTAACCCAGAACAACATTCAAGCTCTGGTGAAGCAGGGCGTGCGCGTTCCGATCGTCACGCAGGCGCAGTTGGGTGGTCCTCCGACCGTGACCTACGTCGACGCGTTCCTGCGGTTGACGGTGACTCCGCAGATCACGTCGGAAAACACCATCTTCCTGAACGTGGACGTGGAAAACACCACTCCGAACTTCGGTCAGGAAGTGCAGGGCAACCCGGAATTGATCACGCAACAGGCCACCACGCAGGTGCTGGTGACCGATGGCGGCACGGTGGTGATCGGCGGCGTCATCCAGACGCAGAACTCGATCAACATCTCGCAAGTTCCGCTGCTTGGCAACCTGCCCTACCTGGGCAACCTGTTCAAGCACACGCAGGTCAACACTTCGAACCAGGAGCTGATTTTCTTCATCACGCCGCGAATCATTCAGACATAGCAGCGTCAGACCTAGCAGCGTAGCTCGAAGATTGAAGCCGCCGTCCTGAAGAACCTGTCAGGACGGCGGTTTTGTTTTTTGGAGCACTCGGAGCTTCCTCCCCTCCTGATAAACTCTCCGTGCAATGGACTTTTCTGCGCGCCAGAAGAAACTTCGGGAGCATCTCGCCACCACCCGGTTCGATGCGCTGCTCATAAGCCATCTCCGCAACATCCGATACCTCTGCGGGTTCACCGGCAGTGCTGGGCTGCTGCTAGTGGAAGAAGGCGGTAGCGTCTTCTTCACCGATGTCCGCTATGACACGCAGGCACATGAAGAGGTGAAGGGTGCGAAGGTAGTGATTGCGAAGAAAGCAGTGCTGAGCGCTCTGGGCGAGTTCCTCAAGGCGCGGCGCAAGCGCGCCCGGGGATGGGCCATCGGCCTAGAGGCGGAGCACTTCACGATCGCCGAAAAGAAGCGTCTGGCACAGGTAACGCCGGCTGGAGTCCGGTTGAAAGACGCGCCTTCCATGGTTGAACGGGCGCGCATGATTAAGGATGCTGACGAGTTGCAGCAAATTCGTGCTGCCGTCTGCCTGGGAGCCAAGCTGTTTGACCGGGCGGTCGAAGTGATTCGTCCTGGAGTTAAGGAAACCGAGGTCGCTGCGGAGATGGAGTTAACCGCGAGGCGGGGCGGGGCAGAAGAGATGTCGTTCCCCACGATTATCGCCTCGGGCGCGAGGTCCGCGCTGCCCCACGGGCGCGCTTCCGATCAGGCGATTGCACGCGGAGGGTTCGTGGTCTGCGACTTCGGTGTTATACTTTCAGGTTATTGTTCCGACCAGACGCGTACCGTGTGGGTAGGGTCTGTTCCCAAGGAAGCCCGCGAGGCGTACGAGGCGGTCCGAGAGGCGCAGCAGGCAGGGATCGCTGCTGTAAGACCCGGCATTCCGGTCGGCGAGGTCGATGCTGCTGCCCGTAAGGTATTGCGTAAAGCCGGGTTAGCGCGCTATTTTACACATTCGACTGGGCACGGAGTCGGGCTCGAGATTCACGAAATCCCGCGAGTCGCGAACGGACAGCAGGAGATTCTGCAGCCCGGTATGGTCATCACGATCGAGCCGGGAGTATACTTCCCCGGCAAATGGGGCGTGAGGATCGAGGACATGGTAGCGGTTACCGCCGGCGGTTGTGAAGTGATGACGCCGACGAGCAAGGATTTTCT